>JBKJKX010000164.1:0-48989 GCA_046597285.1 Algoriphagus sp.
AAATCTTTTGCCCGAATGGGCCAGTCAACTGCAAAACCATCCCGAGCCGGGCCCTCAAAATCAAAGTCCGACCAACGCTGAGTTGCCCTTGCCCAAAGCAAAGACTTTCCTCCCACATGGTAGCTTCTCCACCAGCGAAAGGGCTTTTCAAAAATCACTGGTTGCTCATCTTCTGACATGGCCCATTGCACAGTCTCTTCTCTTTTCCAAGACCAATCAGCTAAACCAGCACGTTTTTCAACAGGAATATTTCCCCGAAACTCAAATTCCCACGGCGCTTTGGAAGCAGTAGGATAATCTTCGATATGGCGAACCATTCGACCGCGATCCAACACGAGCGTTTTGAGTCCGGCATCGCAAAGTTCTTTTGCGGCCCAGCCACCTGATGCCCCCGAACCGATCACTATCGCGTCGTATGTACGTTTTTCTTTAGAGTCTTGTAGCATTTGATTAAACGATTGAGGTTGCATCTGCGCAACCGTTATAGAATCCCGGCGCAACTTGGTATTTTCGATAGTCCACCATAACTTCTTTTACGGTTATAAATCCAGTGATCGTCTCAGATTTCATGGCTTTAAAAAATTCCTTTTCTTCTTCTTTTTCAGATTCCGAAAGTGCCATCAGCATCTTCTCACGGTCTTGCTTTTCGGCTTTAAGGAAACCCCTTTTCTCCAATGCAATTAATTGGGCTTTGATTAAGTCTTGATCTTCTTTTTCGTAACAATGCTCAAATACCTTTTTCAAATACTGATCTGTGCCGGTACTCAAAGCGCCAATGGGTTTGGAATCTGGATTTGGAAGGATTGGAGGAAGTCCTCCGGGAATGATTGTATCGGCAATTGCACTGATCGTCTGCTCCTCGTTGAAGGTGAAAAATCCTTTATGGGTGAATTGATCAACAATCTGCCATTTCCAATCGGCAACCACCAAACCGGCAATCCCGATTGCAGACCCTCCAATTAATTGGATCGATTTTCTTCTGTTCATGGACTTCTATCAAGAATAATAATCTGTCAATATAAGCTTTTGAGTTTCAAAATTCCTGCGAAAAATCGATTTCTCCTCCAGCGGAGAAATGAGCAGATTAGTGGGTTAAAATGTTTTCCCCTCCTCAAATTTATCTTCTGTCTACTAGAAAGAATTAAATAGAAATGCTCCCTTTCTCTATAATGAAAGGGAGCATTTGTACTTATTAAAAGTCAAAAAACAACTTCTATTTTCTATAGTCTAGCGGTGGTTTCCGAACTCCCGTCAAGGCTTCATACTTGAATCCAGCTCCTCTTCTACGGTCAAGCTCGGCTTTAGCTTTTACTGTTACAGACGGATCTTTGAAAATATCCATTGCGGTAAGGGTCAAAGTTTTTGCAGCAACCATCATACCTTTTTGACCGATACTTGTCCCTCCGGCAGCGACTGCCTGCCAAGTGTGAGCAGAGGTTCCAGGCACCCAAGTGGCTGTTCCTAATCCTGCAGTCGGCACCAACCAACTCACATCCCCAACATCCGTCGATCCACCTGCACCTTTTTCATTGACTTCGAAAGGAGTGATCACTGCCGCAGCTTCCGGAGAAGCTATGACGCCCTCAGGGAACGTTTTAATGATTTCCCCGGCAAACTTTTTCTCATCGGCGTTATAGTTTACCCCACCTACTTTCTCCAAGTTTTTAAACATGATTCGAGAAAGGGTTTCATTTGGAAGTAGGTTGTACACTCCATTGATAATCTCATATTCCATTCGAGTTTGCGTACCTAATGCCGCGCCTTCGGCAGCTTGCACCATACGCTCGAAAATCTCCTTTACCACTCTTGCCTCAGGATGACGTACATAATGGTAAGATTCCGCGAAGGCAGGAACTACATTTGGAGCTTCACCTCCACGGGTGATTACATAATGCATCCGGGTCTCCATGGGTACATGTTCACGCATCAAATTGACCATAAAATTCATAGATTCAACTGCATCAAGAGCTGATTTTCCTCGCTCCGGAGCTGCTGCTGCATGTGAAGCCACGCCGTAGAATCGGAATTTTGTTGAAATGTTTGCCAAAGAGGAAGTCGCTCCAGCCTCATTGTCAGATCCTGGATGCCAATGCAGCATGGCATCTACGTCATCCATTAAACCAGCCTTTGCTATATAGACTTTCCCTCCTCCACCTTCTTCGGCAGGAGTACCATAGACTCGAAGAGTACCTTTGATATTGTTTTCTTGCATCCACTCCATCACCGAAATTCCGGCAGCGACCGATGCAGTCCCAAACAGATGGTGGCCGCAAGCATGGCCAGCTCCACCCTCAACTACAGGATCACGGAAAGGAACAGCTTTTTGGGAAACTCCCGGCAAAGCATCAAACTCTGCCATAATTCCAATCACAGGTTTGCCTGAACCGTACTCTGCTATAAATGCTGTTGGGATTTCAGCTACTCCGGCAGTTACTTTAAAACCTGCATTGGTAAGAGTGTTCTGAAGCAAGAGGGAGCTTTTGGTTTCCAAATACCCCAACTCCGGATTAGACCAGATTTGCTTTGCAATTTCCCCATAGAAATCTGCTTTTGATTCAAGACTTTTCAGGACGGTCTCTTCCTGAGCAAATGCCAGAAAGGGAATAAAAGCCAAAAGAAGGGTGGTGACTTTTTTCATATTAGTAGTTTTTAGTTTCTGGGGATTAAATAGACTCTTTTTCGTTTGGAAAGCTAATTCAGAAATTTTGGTTTTCATCGAGTAAAACTCTTTTTAAAGAAAAACATAATCTCCATTTAGGATTATTCTTGCGAGGCTTTTTAAATCATTAGAAGATCAGTACCTTCTTACTTTAATATATTTTATAAAAAACGTAACTTTTTCAAGACCTTAACTTACGCATATATGAAAAAATTCTTTCGCATTGTCTCATACATCTTCGGCGGGCTGATCATTTTGATCGTTGGTGCTGTAGCTTATTTACAGTTTGCCTTCCCAAACGTATCTCCGGCTGAAGAGCTTAAAATCGAATACACTCCAGACCGGATTGCACGCGGGTCCTACCTTGCCAATCATGTCACCGTTTGTATGGATTGCCATTCCACACGCGATTTTTCGCAGTTTTCCGGACCTCCTGCCCCCGGTACTTTAGGTGCAGGTGGAGATCGATTCGATCATAGCATTGGTCTTCCCGGAGTATTTTATGCAAAAAACATCACTCCACATGGCATTTCAGATTACAATGACGGAGAGCTTTATCGTGTGATCACGACAGGTGTGACCAATGATGGCCGGGCGATGTTTCCATTGATGCCTTACACTTATTATAGTAAAATGGACCCTGAGGACATCTATTCTATCATCTCCTACATAAGATCCCTTCCTACTGTTGAATCCGAGATCCCGGATTCGGAAGCTGATTTCCCCGTTAATTTTATCTTACGAACTATTCCTGTCAATTCAACTCCAACAATGAAACCTGATCCTTCTGATCAGGTAGCTTATGGCGCTTATATGATCAATGCCTCGGGATGCGCAGAGTGTCATACACAAGTAGATCCTCAAGGCACAATTATAAAAGGTCAATTATACGGAGGAGGACGAAGTTTCCTTTTTCCTGACGGATCAAAAGTAACATCCGCCAATTTGACTCAGGATAAAGAAACAGGAATTGGTACCTGGACAGAAGAAATGTTTTTGAAAAGATTTGCTCAGTATGCCGATTCAGGATATGTCAATCCAAAAGTTGCTCCAGGAGAATTCAACTCAGTCATGCCTTGGACGATGTATTCCGGCATGGAAGTCGAAGACCTGAAAGCGATCTATGCCTATTTGAAAACGGTCGAACCGATTCCGAATCTGGTGGTGAAATTTACCCCTGCAGGATCGTCCGAGTAGATTATTGACCTCATAGACCTGTAGAGACCTATTCCTCAAAGATTCGTTTGGTGAATAGATTTTCTTTTTTGGAGGTTAAACCCAACTACGCTCCGAAATGAAATCCAGCAGCATAGAAAAACTTGATTCTAGTTGTAAAGAAGGGGGTAAGTGATTTAAACAAAAACCTAGTGAGGATTCTTCGAAAGAGGAATCTTTTTTTTGCCTATGTAACAGATGTCACCAAATCAGAGCCATTCGAATCTTTATTTTTGAGTGTAATTTGGATACATACAACCCAAATTCAAACACTTCCAATAAAGTGTTTTGCTACCAAGAAACCCGAAAAAACCAGCAATGAAATCCTCAAGAAGAAAATTTATGGCTCAAATAGGTGCACTTGGAGCAGGAACGGGATTGGCCAGTTTGACATCTGTGATGGCAGAAACAAGTATTGAGAAGGAAAAAACAAACCCTGCTTCATTCACGGTCACGATTCTTCAAACCACCGACGTTCATTGTCAGATTCATGCCCATGATGAATTATTTTGGGAAAATGATCAGGCAGTTTTCAGAAAAACCGGTGGGTATTCACACTTGAAAACTTTTCTGGATCAGGAAAGAAAAAAGGCTGATCATAGCTTTCTGATAGATACAGGAGACATGTTTCAAGGTTCGGAACTTTCGGTAAAAACAACCGGTGAAGCAATGGTTCCGATCCTAAATGCGCTGGATTACGATCTTTATCTTCCAGGAAACTGGGAAGTGATTTATTATAAAAAAGCAATGCAGCACTTGCTGGGCTCACTTAATGGACCTAAAGTCTGCGCCAATATGTACCATGATTTGGGTGATGGAAAAAAGGGTGAATTGATTTTTCCCCCTTATCATATCTGGAATGTGAACGGAGTGAAAATAGGCTTTTTAGGATACACGGACCATTTGGTTCCGATCCGTCAATCACCAAATTACAGCAAAGGAATAATCTACACTAAGCCCGAAGAGAACCTCGCCTATTATGTGGATGTCCTTCGAAATCAAGAAAAATGTGCTTTCGTGGCGATTGTAGCCCATTTGGGACTTTCCCAGCAAATCCATCTAGCAAATCTTCCGGAATGTGAAGGAGTGGACTACATCCTGGGTGGAGATACTCATGAGCGGGTGAGAAAACCCATTCAGGCAAAATATGCCAAAGTCGTCGAGCCGGGAGCTTTTGGTTCTTTCGTAGGAAAGTTGGAGCTCAAAATTGAAAATGGAAAAGTCGTCAGCGATAGCTATGAGATGATGGAAGTCGACGCCAAGAAATATCCGGCGTCCCCGACGATGGAAAAAATCATGGCGAAATATGAAGGCCCTTACTTGGAAGACATTCAGAAAGTGGTCGGTTACAGTACGATTCCACTGTTCCGATATTTCGTAATCGAAAATACGATCGACACCATGATTCTGGACGCTATCAACTGGCAAGTTCCGGAAGTGGATATTGTACTTTCAAATGGATTCAGATTTTGCCCACCTCGATCTACTCCGGACCAAACAGGAAATATTCCGATCACCAATGGATTCATCTTCGACATGCTTCCCGTTGACTCCCAAATCCGGACCGGAAAAGTAACCGGAAATCAAATTCATGAATGGCTGGAGCGCGAGCTAAACAACGTGTTTGCAGCCGATGCATCCAAGCGATTTGGGGGATGGGTGATCAAATTCAAGGGAATGGAGGTTGAATTCAATGCTTTTGGAGAAGAAGGCAAGCGAGTTCAAAAGGCAACAGTGAAAAGTCAGCCACTTCATCCGGATAAAGTCTATCATATCTGCGCCTGCGAAAGAGACGGCGATCCGGAAGATATGCTATGCAGATTTAGGGGAGTGAAGGAAACGGAAAACACCGCTTTCACGCTCCATCAAGCCATGAGCAATTACCTGAAAGCCAATTCGCCAGTAACACCAAAACCACCAAAATCAGCATTCGCATTGGATGCACCTGCAACGTTGCTTACGCAAGTCACTGGTGTAGATTACCAATTCAGATAAAGTCAGTAACTAGTAAAAGATAGAAAAGTGTTTATTCACCCCCCCCCCGAAAACCGGCCAATTGGCCGGTTTTTTTGTTTAGAATAAAAGCGCACTTTGCAAACAGTTCTTATTCAATTTCTCCAAACCCAAATCGCATGCAAATCACCAGAATCGGGCTTGTATTTCTCTTGCCATTTTTCATTTTTTTCTGTGAAAGCACATACGATTCCTCAGGCTGGGATACTTCGAAAGTTCAGATTGCCCGGGATGAATTTGGGGTTCCGCATATTTTCGGAGAGAAAGATGCGGATGTAGCCTATGGTCTTGCATGGGCCCATTCGGAGGACGATTTTGGCACCATTCAAAAAATCGTTTTGGCAGGAAAAGCAATGGTTGGGAGAGTTTTTGGACAGGAAGGTGCAGCAGTGGATTTCTTCGTTCACCTACTTGAAACAAGAGAAATCGCTGCGGAAAAATATGAATCAAGTTTCACTCCAGAATTCAAAAAAGTACTCGAAGGATATGCCGCCGGACTCAATGATTATGCGTTAGAGCATCCTGAGGAAGTTTTGCTTGCAGATGCTTTTCCGGTGAACACTCAAGAGATTGCTTCTGGATTCATCCTTTCATTGGCACAAATGTCCGGTGCAGACCGGGCGGTCCAACAGATTGTAAGTGGGAAAGTTGATCTGATTTCGGAAGACCAAAATCCTAAAGGATCAAACGCCATCGCCATCCACTCCACCAGAACAGATTCTGGCGAAAACTTTCTCGCAATCAATTCCCACCAACCACTTGATGGACCCGTTGCCTGGTACGAGGCTCATCTTCATTCTGAGGAAGGATGGAATATACTTGGCGGACTTTTCCCTGGAGGAGCGATGATTTTTCACGGAGTCAATGAAAACCTAGGCTGGGCACATACGGTAAATTTCCCAGACTTGCTGGATACCTATCAATTAGAAATCAATCCGGAAAATGAAGATCAATACAACGTCGATGGGGAGTGGCTGGAATTGGAAGTGCGGACAATCTGGCTAAAAGTGAAACTCTGGGATCTGATCACGATTCCTGTGCCCAAGAAAGTATGGAAAAGCATCTACGGTCCCACATTGGTGACGGATCAGGGCGCATTTTCCATTCGGATGGGAGCGCTAGAAAGGATCGCAGCGCCGGAACAATGGTGGAGAATGAACAAAGCGAAGAATTATTCAGAGTTTAATGAAGCGATGAGTGCGATGCAATTGACGAGCTTCAACACGGTCTATGCCGACCGTCACGACACAATTTTTTACGTAAGCAATGCTCTTTTACCCAAGCGTGAGGCTGGTTTTGACTATTCCGAAACTGTGAAGGGTAATACCAAAAAGACACTTTGGAATGATTTTTATGACTTTTCTG
This sequence comes from Algoriphagus sp., assembly GCA_046597285.1. Taxonomy (GTDB): domain Bacteria; phylum Bacteroidota; class Bacteroidia; order Cytophagales; family Cyclobacteriaceae; genus Algoriphagus. Next base: position 7,253 of record JBKJKX010000164.1, read on the forward strand.
AATTACCCCAATACGTAAACCCAAGTTCCGGTTATCTCTACAATACCAACCATTCGCCTTTCAAAGGAAGCAGCTTAGAAAACAATCTGAACCCGGATCTTTATGCAAAAGAGAATGACTACCAAAACCGTGACAATAACCGGTCCTTACGATTCCGAGAACTTATGCCTGACAGTGGCAGAATCAGCTATGAGCAGTTCAAACTGATCAAATACGATGGAAAACTTCATTCCCAACTTGCCTTCCGGACCAATATGGAGTCACTTTTCACGCTGAATCCTGAGCGCTATCCTGATATTGCGAAGCATATCGAAACGCTTAAATCCTGGGATAAATCCTCCGGAATTGAAAGCGAAGGAGCAGCAATTTTTGCTTTCCAGTATTACTATTGGTGGGATGAATTTTCGAAGACAGATCGGGATTTCAATACCACTTTGACTGAAAAAGAAGCCGTACAGGGTTTGCGCGCTGCGAAAGCCCACTTTGAAACTTATTTCGGAAAAGAGATTGTGACTTTGGGAGAATATCAAAAATTGGTAAGAGGTGAAAAAGCACTTCCACTTCCCGGAATTGACGATGTGATTACGGCAATGAGGTCACAAGCATGGGAAAATGGAATGCGAAAAGGCATTCAGGGAGAGTCATATATCATGATGGTAAGATTTGGCGAAGGACTTCCCAAAATCGAAACGATCAATGTCTACGGTGCAAGTAATAATCCTGAAAGCCCGCATTACGATGATCAGATGGAGCTATTTCTCCAGCAAAAATTGAAACCGATGACGTTGGATAAATCGGAAGTTTTGAAAAGTGCCAAGCGGGTTTACAGTCCGGGTAGAAAATAAAAATTTGGCATCCCCAATTCCTATTCCTCCCGATTTCTCGGTAGTTTAGCTATTAGAATTAACGCTTTCCAATTCGTTCCACCAATCCCCTGATTCTTACTCCATGCTGACAATCTCACCAGCTTTCCGCACGAGTCCAATCCTGATTTTAGCCTTGGCTTTTTTTCAGATCTCTTGCGCTACCAGCCAGGCCACTTTCAGAATCTTCGACAAACCCGTCACCTGGAACGCAGAAAGGGAGGAGCTTTCTCTAAAATATCTAAAAGACCGACACGGCTTGGAGAAAGAATCCGCCAGTATCGAGCCTCAGATGGTGGTGGTTCACTGGACCGCTATCAATTCAGTTGAGGTGACTTTTGATGTTTTCAATCCCACCACACTCGGTGGCAGAGAAGATCTGACAGGAGCGAGCAATCTGAATGTGTCAAGTCAGTTTCTAATTGATCGGGACGGGACAATTTTCAGACTTTTGCCCGATACTACATTTGCGCGGCACGTTATTGGCTTGAATTATCTTGCGATAGGAATTGAGAATGTCGGAGGATCAGATTCACCGTTGACAAAAGATCAACTTAAAGCCAACGAAGAACTCATTCGCTACCTCAAAAGAAAATACCCAATCGAGTACGTGATCGGGCATCATGAGTACCAAAACTTCCAGACTACTGACCTCTGGAAAGAAACTGATCCCGATTACCGAACTGTAAAATCTGATCCCGGAGATGCATTTATGCAAAAACTTCGAAAAAATCTGACTGACCTGAACCTGAAACCAGTCCCAAAACTCTGAATTGCGAATTGATTCCCTATGTCACCCTTCACTAAATACCTTTTCCTTTTTCTGATTTCCGGCCTGCTACTGGGAGCTTGTAAGTCTCAAAAGCCTTCAAGCACGAGTTCTAAAACCACTCCTCCGGCAACTTCAAAACCTGCCCCGAATACTTCAAATCTTCCAGTCAAAACCATTCCTTTAGCTTCCGTAGCCTTAAAACCTCTTAGTTACCAAATGCCGGAAATGCCCCGAGAATTCCGCGCAGTTTGGATCGCAACAGTCGCTAATATTGACTGGCCTGTATCTCCCACCGATCCATATGAGAAGCAAAAGCGGGATTTCATCGCTTTGCTTGACTATTACAAAGGGATGAATTTCAATGCGGTGATTGTTCAGGTTCGGACTGCGGGCGATGCGTTTTACCCTAGTAACTTTGCTCCTTGGTCTAAGTATCTGACCGGAAAAGAAGGTCAGGCACCGAACACCAATGAGAATCCACTTACCTGGATGATCCAGGAATCACATGCAAGAGGGCTTGAGTTTCATGCTTGGCTCAATCCCTATCGGGCGACTTTTGATATGAAAACCGAGTTACTCAGCCCGAATCATGACTTCAATCAACACCGTGACTGGATGCTGAAATATGGGACAAAATATTATTACAATCCCGGAATTCCGCAGGTAAAAGCTCATCTGACGGCTGTGATTAAGGAAATCGTAGATAATTACGACGTTGATGCGATCCACTTTGACGATTACTTTTATCCTTACAGAATTGCCAAGGAAACTTTTCCTGATAAAAAAACATACGATCTATACAAAAAGCCAGGCCAAACTCAGGATGACTGGAGAAGGCAAAATGTAAATGATCTCATCCAATCCATCCATGCTACAATCAAAGCAAGCAAGCCTTGGGTGCAGTTTGGAATTTCTCCTTTTGGAGTTTGGAGAAATCAAGCCATGGATCCGAAAGGCTCCCCTACCCGTGCCGGACAAACCAACTACGATGACCTTTTCGCCGATCCGATGACCTGGATGAAAAATGGCTGGATCGATTACCTCATCCCGCAGGTTTATTGGAGCATGGAACATCCCTTGGCTTCCTACCGAAAGCTCAACGATTGGTGGTCCAACAATCACCATGGCACCAATATTTACGTCGGAAACGGGCCCTACAAAATCCGGGAAGATTCAGATGCGGCCTGGAAAATTCCAAGCGAAATCAATACGCAGGTTTCTTATACCCGAACTTTGCCGACGATCCAGGGAAACGCCTTTTTCTCGGCTAAATCACTTTATTCGAAAAATCAGGACGTAGCTTCACTTCTGAAAAAAGAACTTTACGACAAGCCTACTCTGCCTCCGGCTTTCGAACCTAAGTCTCCTTCGATCATTGAAATTCCGGTTGTTTTCAAAGTGGAAACTACCACCGCACTCACCAAAATCAGTCTGGAAAAGCCACTTGATCCTGCCATTCGATATGGAATGGTGCAGGGTGCAAATGAGCTCGACCTCCTCCAAGATGCAGTGATCCATCCTGTTTGGGTAGGTGGAAGCCGTGCCAGATCGCTGGAAGTAACGAGTTTGAATACCGAATATCTTGCCATTCGCTGGATCGATCACTTTGGAAGAATCGTCCAGACCCAAGTGTACCAAATACCAAAATCTGCCCGTCCATGAGAGACATGCTCGTTCGCCTGATTGGCCTTCCTGATGTATCTGAAACTGAAAAACAACTTTTTACGAAGGAGAAAATCGTCTTTCGCAGAGCAATCGCTCCGGAAAAACATTTGGTCAGCGATTGGGTGATGGAGCAGTTTGGAGCCTACTGGAAATCCGAAGTTGAAGTAGCATTCTCACGACAGCCCGTTTCTTGTTGGCTGGCGCAAAGAGGAAACGAGGTTTTAGGATTTGCCTGCTACGAATCCACCGCTCGCAATTTCTTTGGCCCAACGGGAACCTTGGAATCTGAGCGAGGCAAAGGAATCGGAAAAATCCTTTTAGTTAAATCCCTGGAATCCCTTCGGGAAATGGGATATGCCTATGCAATAATCGGGGGAGTCGGCCCGGCAGAATTTTATCAAAAATCCGTCGATGCCCGGATCATTGAAGGCTCTGAAACTAGCATTTACGAGCACCTGATCCGTAAAAAATGACCCAAACCACCCAAAAAAACCCTTGGTATTGGGTTCCTTCCCTCTACCTCACTGAATCTGTCCCGTACGTAATCATCATTACCGTATCGGTAATCATGTATAAAAGTCTAGGTGTATCCAATGCAGACATCGGACTTTACACTTCATTTCTCTATTTGCCATGGGTGATCAAACCTATCTGGAGCCCAGTTTTGGAGCTTTTTGGAAACAAAAAGAAATGGTTTCTCAGCATGCAGCTCATTTTGGCTTTGGCTTTTTTAGGAGTTGGATTTACCACCGGGACATCTCATTTTTTCACCCTTACCCTTGCTTTTTTCTGGATGGGAGCTTTTGCCTCTGCTACCAATGATATTGCCTCGGACGGGATGTACCTCATCGCCTTGAAGCCCGACCAACAAAGCTTTTTTGTTGGTATGCGGAGCACCTTTTACCGAGTAGGCATGATCACCGGGAATGGCCTCATTGTCATCATTGCCGGTAATCTGGAAACTTACTTTGGTGATCCTGCCAAAGCCTGGTCTTGGACCATGATCATTGTTGCCGGGTTGATGCTGATCCTTGCAATGGTCAATTATATCACCACTCCCAATGTAGTGGAACAACGTGTTGCAAGAGTGGATCAGCCCAGCTTTGGAAAGGTATTTTCAACATTTTTCACCAAGAAAAATATCGGGCTTTCACTCGGTTTCGTCCTTCTCTATCGCCTAGGTGAATCTCAATTGGTGAAGATGGCCTCGCCTTTCTTTTTGGATGAAAGATCCGCCGGCGGCTTGGGACTTAGTGTGACAGATGTGGGTTTCCTTTACGGAACCCTAGGGGTAATTTCACTTTTGGTGGGAGGTATTTTAGGCGGAATTTTGATTTCTCGTGACGGGCTGGGTAAGTGGATGATGCCGATGGTTTTTGCGATTAACGTTCCGAATATTGGTTACGTATTTCTTTCCTGGCTTCAGCCCGAGAACTTGGTTTTTGCCGGGGCCGTAGTTTTGATCGAACAGTTGGGTTACGGATTTGGATTTGCAGCCTACATGGTATTCCTGATTTATTTGGCGGAAGGGTTGTTCAAAACAGCGCATTACGCGTTGGCAACCGGGTTTATGGCGATGGGAATGATGCTCCCTGGCATGCTCAGCGGATATATGCAGCAGTGGTTGGGCTATCCGGGATTCTTCGTTTGGGTGGTTTTGGCGACAATTCCCGGATTTGTGATGGCGTACATCGTAAAGTATCCGAGGGAGTTTGGGAAGAAATCTGAAGGCTGAAGTATGAAGGCTAAAACTTCGAAATTCGACGTTCGGTGTTGAAATAATTTACGAATTACGAAATACGATTTATGGGGCGATTTCTAAAGTTTAGATTTTGAACAAAATCAACTTTGTAGTAGCTAAAAATATCGATTTATATGATGTTGGAAAATCAAAGTCTTAATTCAAAAACAACATTGAGAGTTCCTTGAACTTTACATCCTTTCAACCTTATCACTATCCAACTTTAGTACCTTCCAACCCAGTTTTCCAATCTTACAATTTTGAAATCTTTCAATTTTTAAATGAATAATAAACAAAAAATAGCCCAAATATTTTTCCCGGCAGCATTTATCCACGACTCGGAAGAAAACTATCAGACCTTGGAAGACCTGATCAGGGAAGACAATATTGGAGGTTTGACTTTTTTCCATAGCCGCAATTCTGCTGCTGCCAATTTTGAAAAGCGGGCGGAAGTTTTGGATGTGACCGGGACCTTCGAGAAGCTAATCCTTCTTATCAACCGCTACCAGAAAGCGGCAAAATCTCCTCTCATCATCAGCATCGACGGTGAATATGGTCTTGCCATGCGGGTCGAAAAAACTCCTCACTATCCATTCGCGATTACCTTGGGAGCATTGAAAGAAAATGCTGAGGAACTCGTGGAAGAGGTTGGATATCGAATGGGTTTGGATATGAAGAGGTCCGGAATCCATCTGAATCTTGCTCCTTGCGCAGATGTGAATACGAATCCTGATAATCCTGTGATTGGGTATCGATCGTTCGGTTCTGAGACAGAAAGAGTTGCCAAACTCTCGCTGGCAGCTTACAAAGGGATGAAAAAAGCCGGGATTGGAGCTTGTCTGAAGCATTTTCCAGGACATGGAGATACGCAAGTGGATTCACACTTGGGCTTGCCGGTGCTCACCAAAACCAAAGCTCAGCTGGAAGCTGAAGAACTTTTCCCTTTCCAGCATGGAATCGACAATGGCGTGGAAATGATCATGGTTGGCCATCTTGCCGTTCCGGCACTTACGGGAGGAAAAGAAATCGCAGCCAGCATCAGCCGCGAACTCATCACAGATTTGTTGAAAGGCGAGATGGGATTCAAAGGATTGGTCATATCCGACGCCCTTAACATGAAAGCTGTTGCGAAGCAATTTCCCGTTCCGGGGCAACTAGAATGGGAAGCTTTCTATGCCGGAAATGATATTCTGTGTTTCTCTGATCATGTCAAAGAAGGAATTGAATTAATCTGCGAAAAGGCAACAGCGGAAGAAATAGAGATTGCTTTCGAAAAGATCCAGGGCTTAAAGAAAAAGTTGGGAGTTTTCGATTTCCAGCCTTTTGATCCTCCAGTATTCGATTGGGAAAGTCATTCAACTTTTCAGACAGCACTTGCAGAAAAGTATATTACGACACTTCATGGAAGTTTGGAATCTAACGAATCAAAAACGCTGGCTGAATCTGGAAAGCTGGCTCATCGGGTGTTTTTCGCCAGAGAGATAACTGTTTTCGAAAAGAAACTCAATGAAAATTTGAAGCAGGAATTGACTTCAATCCCGTTGGATCAGGCAGAAAAAGTGTTGATTTCTGTGTTTGTACCATCCCACAAACCTTTGAGTCAGTTTGGAATGGACTTGAAAATTATCGCTGAAATCAAGGCTTTGATCGATTCGAAGCAATGCATTTTGATTCATTTTGGAAATCCTTTGGCACTAAAGCATTTTGGAGATTTGGAGAATTTTGAAGCAGTAATCTGCTGCTATCAGGGGTTTGAGGAAGTACAACAGGAAACGGCCAAAAACTTTACATACTGATCAAAAAAATATAATCCTTCTGCCTGAAATAATTTCACATTCAAGCTCATTTGCCCACCGATCTTTGAGATTTTAACTTTCGAAGTTTGTTCTTTGGGTTTCGCATTTTTTTAACATTTCCTTCCCCAAGGATTATATTTTTCTTGATTATCAATCCTTTAACAGAAGAAATAAATCTGAATTCGATCAACATCATGGAAATAACCATTAAATTAGATAGACTCAGCTAAACTGAAATCAACAAAATATGTGATTATTGAAATAGCTAATTTTCCAATCAACAAACTTAGAATCAGGATGCAATTAAAAAATCCTTGATGAAGCTACTGGAATAATTTCTCATCTAGACCACGCTTTAGTCGAATGAGATATAATCTAATTGAAGATCTTAAAAAATTAAAAAACACAGAATTGAACATTATTAATGATACCGACTTTAAAAATTATTTAAATCCTGAAACAATTTTAACTATTTAAATAACACTCTTATGAAAGATTCAATCAAAAAAATTTCCTTTTTTGCCTCGGTCATGTTTCTGACTATGACAGTATCAGCACAAAATTCTAAGGTTATCGAAGCTGATTTATCAGTGGTAAAAACCGCAGAAGATGCAGACTTAATATGGGGCCCTTGTCCTCCCTTTATGCCAAATGGTTGTTCTATTGCCATTTTAAATGGTGACCCCACCAAAGAAAATTTAGATGTTTTTTTAAAAATTCCTGCAAATTCAACTATCCCGAACCATTTCCACAATTCAGCAGAACGCATGATACTTGTTGCCGGTGAGCTCGAGGTGATGTATCAAGGGGAAAAAGCGCGAAATTTAAGAGCAGGATCCTATGCATATGGGCCTGCTAAAAAACCTCATACCGCTAAATGTGGTAGTTCTGGTCCTTGTATTCTTTTCATTGCTTTTGAAGAACCTTTGGATGCTATTCCAAAAGATTAATCGTTTTAGGATGTAAAAAAATTTAAAATAAAAACCACTACTCAATGGATAGTGGTTTTTATTTTATTTCATATCGGCTTACGTAGAAAAATAACGTCTACAATAAATCAATAAGCTTATTGAGTAAGCGCGAAGCTTAATCCAAAGGTTTTAACTTTTTTAACCGTTTCTCCTCAAACTTGCAATTTTTTGGATTCGGAATCCTTAGCTAGCAGTTCAAATTACTGCTTATGGCTATCAATACCTGAACAGCAGAAAATTTGAGATGCGGGGATTACTTGGAAACTGGTTCAAATCAACAACCCGCTAACTATTGATGACTACTTCGTACTAGATTCCTCTATTTTTGTGCCATGATTATATTAATTGGTGCGGGCTTATCGGGACTTTTATGTGCTTACCGTCTAAAAAAAGAAGACATTCCATTTAAAATTCTGGAAGCAAGAAATCGTGTTGGGGGAAGAATCAATACTGAATACTTGACAAATAATACGCCAGTTGAGATGGGTGCAACTTGGTTTGGCAATCAACACATTAACCTTAAATCACTTTTAGTTGAATTGGGAATTGAATACTTTGAACAATTCATGGATGGCAAAGTATTCTTTCAGCCATTTTCTACTTCCCCTGCAGAATCCATCCAAATCCCTAGTCAACCACCTAGTTACAGAATCTCCGGGGGCACCTCCAATTTGATAAACACGTTATACCAAAAATTGGATTCAGACGACATCTTACTAAATCAACCCGTTACGGGAATTAAATTCCATAAAAATTCTTTTCAAGTAGTTGCAAAAGAAGTCTTTGAAGGCGATACCGTTGTTTTGTCTATTCCTCCTAAGTTGTGGGCGAAAAAAATATTATTCGAGCCTCCACTACCCAAAAATTTGATGGAAATAGGGAAGCAAACACAGACCTGGATGGAGGACTCCATTAAAGTGGCTTTGACCTATAACCGACCATTTTGGCAACTAGAAAATCTATCAGGCACTTTATTCAGCAATACTGGACCCATTACCGAACTCTATGATCATTGTAATCATGAAAGATCCACCTACGCACTTTGCGGATTCATAAATTCTTCATTCAAGAATCTCCCTGATGCAAAAAGACGAGTCTTAGTGATTAATCAATTAAAAAGTGTTTTTGGCATTAAAGCTGAAGAGTTTCTAGACTACAAGGAATGCATCTGGAGCAATGAAGAAAACACTTTTGAAGAATCTGACATTCCCCTCTATCCTCATCAAAACAATGGAAACCCAATTTTTAGAAAATCCTTTTACGAGGATAAATTATTGATTTCCAGTTCTGAAACAGCCTTAAAATTTCCCGGATATATGGATGGCGCAGTATATTCAGCAAATTTAACTGCTGAAAAAATCACGAAAGCACCATATGGTTTATATACCAACATAACAGTAAATAACCAAGACGGTACCACTCCGGACTTTTAGCGTTCAATTCATTAACTTAAGGCAAACAAATTTTTTGAAGGTTATGAAAAAAAGATTCCAAACACCCGGCGTTTATGTGCAAGAGGTTAGTTTGCAAACCCTCTCGATCGCACAAGTTGAAACCGCTATTCCGGCATTTATCGGCTATACAGAAAAGTCGATTAGTCAAGGAATTCAAGTTTTAAATACCCCAACAAGAATCAACTCCTTTTTAGAGTTTGAACAAATCTTTGGCAAAGCCTTCCCCTCCAAGTTTGAAATCGTTCCTGCTTTCCCTGCTGATCCATTTCAGATTAATTTCAACAATCAACCCAAGAGCATTTCATTTTTACCCAATCAACAAGGTTTTCTCTACTTTTCGGTGAAAGCTTTCTTCGAAAATGGAGGCCGCACTTGCTATATCGTCTCGGTGGGGAATTATGGCGGAAACGGAAATTTGATTATTGAAAAATCGGCGTTGATAAGCGGGATATCTAATTTGGAAAATGAAACTGAACCTTCCATCCTAGTGATTCCTGATGCTGTTATTTTGTCAAGTGATGCATTTGAAGTCTATCAGCAAATGCTTGCTCACTGTGGCGCCAAAAAAAATCGATTTGCCATTTTGGATATTCCAGAAGGATATCAGACTCTAACCTCAGGAGATAATCCCATTTCTGAATTCAGAAAGAGAATAGGAAATCACCACTTGGCCTTTGGAGCAGCTTATTATCCATGGCTTTATTCTAGCATTGCTTCCGATCCTTCCCTGGAAATCCTTGATCACTTCGAGCTCCTAGATCACAAGCAAATCCTACCTGAGCCAAGTCCGCTAACTTTCCTAAACTCGATTCCCAAACTTGCAGAAAACAATCTACATCAAGGACCAAAAAGCTTTGATCCTACCTATTTGACATTGAAAGAAGGAATTCAAAAGAAACTTGGGTTACTTCCGCCTTCAGGATTTATTGCCGGCGTATATGCACGGATCGACCGAGAAAGGGGTGTATGGAAAGCACCGGCAAATGTATCCTTGAATGGAGTGATTCAACCAGCAATTTTAATGAGTGCCAGCGATCAGGAAAATCTTAATCTAGACCCAACTACAGGGAAATCCATCAATGTAATTAGGTCCTTTCCCGGGAAAGGAATATTAGTCTGGGGAGCCAGGACACTCGCTGGAAATGATCTGGAATGGAGATACATATCGATTAAGAGAACCGTTATGATGATCGAAGATTCCATTCGTCTAGGTCTTCAAACTTTTGTATTTGAACCCAATGATGCAAACACCTGGGTTCGGATTAAATCGATGGTTGAAAATTTTCTAACACAGCTTTGGCAAAACGGAGCATTGATGGGCAATAAACCAGAACATGCCTTCGGTGTCAAAATTGGCCTTGGTGAGACCATGACAAATCAGGACATTTTGGAGAAAAGGATGATAATGACTGTATTATTGGCTTTGGTCCGCCCGGCAGAGTTTATTGTGATTTCCTTTAACCAAAAGATGGAAAGCTAAAAATCCCGGGTCATTGGACTCGGGATTTATTGATATGTGCCTCAGTGCTTGAATTCAGATTACTTCTCCACTCCAAACTGATACTCAATTGTGTGTGTGTATTTCTCGCCCGGATTCAGGATCGGAGAAGGGAAGTTAGGCTTGTTGATGCCATCCGGCCAAATTTGGGATTCCAGGCAAAAGCCCCAATGCTTATCGTAGGTTTTTCCTTCAGCCCCTGCGAAATCTTTCAGGAAATTGGCGGTATAAAACTGAACTCCCGGAGCATCGGAAGTCATTTCCATCGTTCTTCCGCTGGCAGGATGCTTCACATGGACGATCTTTTTCATTTCCGGGGATTTCTCCAATTTGGTCACGAAATTATGGTCAAATCCTCCGCCATTAGCTGCAATTTGATCCCCAAGAATTTTTGGAGTACGGAAATCGAAAGGTGTTCCAGTTACGTCTTTCACCTCTCCGGTTGGGATTAACTCATCATTCACGGGTGTGTAGGCATCAGCCCAGAACTGAAACTCATGATCCAGTACATCCCGCTTGATTCCGCTTAAGTTAAAATAAGTATGGTTAGTCAAGTTGACGATTGTCTTTTTGTCTGTGGTGGCTTCGAATTTGATTCGGATGACATTGTCAGTTGTAAGCTCCATCCAAAGCATCGTGGTCAGGTTTCCTGGATAGCCTTCTTCTCCGTCTAGGCTTAGATAAGTCATTTTCACGCCAAGAGTTGAGTCATTTGTATATTCTTCACTTTTCCATACTCTCTTATTGAAGCCTTCTACCCCTCCATGCAAGTGATTGTTCCCATTGTTTTTGGCTAGTTCATAGACGATGCCATCAAGTGTGAATTTTGCATCCGCAATTCGATTGGCAACTCTTCCCGCGGTAGCACCAAAGAAAGGATTTTCACCTTTAAAAAATTCAGGAATACTATCCAGTGTCAAAGCGATATTTTCTAAGCTGCCCTCTTTGTCTGGAACAACTATCTTGGTGATCAATCCACCATAATTGGACATTTCGACCTGCATATTGCCATTGTCGAGCGTGTATTTAAAAACTTCTGCTTCGCCGATTTGGGCAACTTTTTCAACTTTGATCATGAGTTTGGTTTCTTCTTTAACAGGTTCTTGTTTTGGTTTTTGGTCACAGGAAAAGGCTACTAAAACAGTTGCTAGCGCTAAACCTACTTGTTGAATTTTCTTCATGGGTGGTAGTTTTGGGTCGTAATTTTTAGAATGTCATTTGCTCCTTCAAAGCTAATTAGTGCAATTTTAATCGGTTTTTCCTGAAAAGTCAGTCTTGATTTAACTTGCTTCTCGCCTCTTGATTCTTGAACCTTTCTTCACGTTTCTTGATACTTAATTCTTGATACTTTGATCTTGCTTCTACTTCCTCAAGTGGTTTTGCTCTATTCGATCCAGCTCTTTTTGAAGCTCCGCACGTTCGATCATTTTTCCTTGAATCACAATTGCGATTGGTTTTTGCATGGTAGCAAGATCTTCAAGCGGATTCTTTTCTACCAGAACAAAGTCAGCAGCCATCCCTTTTTTGATCATTCCCCACTCCTTTTCCATTCCCATGTATTCCGCGGTGTTCACAGAACCTGTTTTCAAAATCTCATAATTCGACATTCCAGCCTCAGACATCAATTTAATTTCATGATGAATAGAAAAACCCGGAACATTGAAAACCTGAGGGGAATCTGATGCCATGATCATGGGCACGCCTGCCTCATGAAGTGAGAGGAAGAGTTTTCTGCGAAATTCAAGATAAGGGGCTACATTTTCTTTGCTTAAAACACCAGTCGCCTCCAATTGCTTTTTGGTATTGACCCACTGCTGAATCAACAGTCCCGGAAGGTATTTCATCTCAGGAGCCCTGCGGAATTCATCCGCAGGAATGTATCCGAAATAGCGGTCAAAAAGGGTAAGAGTGGGAGCCATCCAGGGACCATTTTCTAAAGTCAGGTCAATCAGTCCCGGAAGTTTGCTCATATCCACCTGGCTCACAAGTTTGAGATTGAAAGGTCCGGAAGTAGTTGGATCAATGACTAAATCATCCGGAAGCAAAGCTTCGAGATATCCATCCATATGCTCCACGGATTTGAAACCGCTTTCTAGACTATTTTCCAGACCAACGGCCAAAGGCACATGTCCGCCGAAAGGAATTCCTTCAGCTTTTGCAGTTTTTGAAATTGCCCACATCTCATCCAATTCAACTCCGGGGTGAATTTTCAAATGATCATAGCCATCATTTTTCTGGTCAATTACCATTTGCGAAGCTTGCTCGGGACTTGTCACTGAATTCGCATTAAAGGATGGTCCAGATATGAATACCCTTGGCCCGGCGGCTTGTCCCGAATTCACTCTGTCTCGTAAGGCAATATGAGTTGGATGACCGAGCATGCTGCGAATCCGAAGTACACCATTGGCCAAATACAACCACATGGATTCTTCCTGAAGCTGTGTGCTGCCATCCGCCGCAACGGGAAGGTGAGCATGAAACTCAGCCAAGCCAGGAAAAACATAAGCTCCTTTTGTATCCGTCATCGCTTTTCCGGAGAATTTGGAAGCTGCCTGACTCATCGGGACGATGTCGATGATTTTTCCATCCCGGATGTGAATTGCTTGATTTTCCATCACCTGATCATTCTCCATGGTGATGATGTGGACGTTGGAAAGGATCATTTCCTGACAGATTCCGGGGAATGCCGAAATCATCAGAAAAAGGATGAGAAGGGTAAATTGTCGTTTTTTCATAGTGCGAAAATTTAAATGTTGAAATGACTCGAAAATTCGGATTACTCTGAATTGTTTCTTGTTTTAAATATTGAGAGTTCTCACTCCGTTCGAATAGATGGGGCAGGCGTGTTCCAAAGGTTGTGGTGGGCTTTACCCACCGGATCATCCTTTAAATAATAGGTATGAGCTCCGAAATAATCCCGCTGCGCCTGAATGACCGAAGCGCTGGAATCAGCAGTAATTCGGCCGAGCAGGTAATTAATGCCTGCGCTCATTACGGGAAGTGCAAATCCATGAGTTAATCCCAAACCGACTAATGCAGCCAAATCTCCTCGATTTTGGATCACTTGTTCTTTTACTCCCGCGATTTCGAAGAAGGATTTATCCTCCGAATAGTTTGCGGAAATCCTCTCCATCAAGCCTGACCGAATGATACAGCCATTCGTCCAGATGCGGGCGATTTCACTAAAATTCAATTGCCAGTTCTGAGCATCTGAAACTGTTTTCATTAGCCGGAAACCAACTTCGTGATTTATAATTCTTGCCAGACCATAGGCAGATTTGATCTTTGGCAACCAGGCTTCCAGGCTTTCACTTACCGGGGCAAATTCATGGTGAATGGTTTTAGAAAGAGCAACTCTCATTGCTTTTTCACCGGAAACGCCTCGGGCATTTACTGCCTCAGCAAGCGGACTGTAGGGAATTCCATATTCCAAAGCAGTATTAAGAGACCATGATCCAGTTCCTTTTTGTCCGGCCTGATCGAGAATTTTATCCAGTAGCAATTCGCCGTTTTCTTTGAAAAGCAGCAAATCCGCTGTGATCTCAAGCAGGAAGCTTTTCAGATCCCCTTTCCCCCAATCAGTCAAAATACCCGAAACCTGATCTGGCGAACATCCAAAACCGAACCGGAGGAAGTGAACGAGTTCGGCCAGCACTTGCATCTCACCATACTCGATGCTATTGTGCACCATTTTGATAAAATGACCTGAACCTCCCATACCCACATACGTCACACAAGGTTTCCCGTTTTGATCTTTGGCAGAAATGCGTCCGAGAAAATCTTCCACGAGCGCATATCCTTCCTGATTTCCGCCAGGCATAATTGAGGGACCTTTTCTCGCACCTTCTTCTCCTCCGGAAACTCCCATAGGAAGGAAATGTAGGCCGGCTTCTTTCATCCGGACAACTCGTCTTTCCGAATCTTTATAAAAAGAATTCCCTCCGTCAATCACCAAATCTCCAGGTTCGAGCAAAGGAATCAAAGTTTCTAATTGTGAATCAATCGCTGCGCCAGCCGGAATCATCAGCAAGATTTTGCGTGGAACCAAAAGTGAATCGATGTAATTCTGGATATCCTCAAAAGCTCTCAGATTGGCAAAGTCAGGATTGGCCTCCATCACTTTTTGAGCAATGGCTTCTTCCTTTCCGGCTACATATCGATTGTAAAGAGAAACCGGAACGCCCTTTTCCGCAAGATTCAACGCCAGACTTTTCCCCATCACACCCATCCCCACTACTCCAATTGCCATTTTCAGCGGATTTCGGATAAGATATTCTAAGGCGATTTCCAGCATTTCTTCAGGTGTCTGGTCGATGCCCAGTTTCAACCCATAATCAGGTTCCTCCCAGGTGGCAAATTGAGAGTCCAGCATACCGGCTTTCATGTAGTGATTTTTGCGGGCAAGCATTCTCTCCCAAATCAGATCCCGATCACCTTCTAGATGGATCCAGCGAAGATTTTCGCTTACATTCAGTTTTTGGCGATAGGATTCTTTCAATCCTGAACAAGCCAAAACTGCCCCTCCTGCTAGTTCGGAATTCGTCAGTTTATCAGCTAAAGTTTGAAGCCATGGCACGCGATCAAGATCGTCCAAAGGATGGCCTTGGCTCATTTTCTCGATATTTTCTGCAGGATGGAAATGATCTCCATCAAAAAAGGGAAGGTGTAATTTTTTGGCTAAGAGATTCCCAATAGTGGTTTTTCCTGTGCCTGACACACCTGTTACGATTACTAGCATGCTGAAAGTTAAGGAAAAATTTCAGCTGGTGGATTTGGGAGTTTTATGAAAGGAGGATTGAATTTTTGAAGCAACATCACTCCTCCGTACCAAAGAATTATTCTCTTTTCCAGCTCTTCTTAATTTTGAACAAACCAAACCAGCCCGAAAATTCTTAATTTCCTTTTCCCAAAACATGGATCCAACCTCGCCTCATATCTCAGATCAATTTTACTCCAAGCGGGTAAAAGACCTTCATGTACGGCATTTGAGGATCGCATCCCCGGAAACTCCGGTCTTCGAATGCGCCATGCGAATGGCTCGTGAACAGGTGAGTTGCCTGTTTATTGGTGGATCCGACCAGGAAATTTTGGGCTATATCACAGATATCACGCTTCGCGACAGGTTGCTGGCTCGACAGCTTTCTCCTCAGATCCCGGTTTCCGAAATCATGGAATTTAACATGGTTTCAATTCATCCGGAAGCATTTTTGGTGGAAGCATTATTACTCATGTTCCGTACTAAATCAAGGTATCTTCTGGTGAAAAATCAGGAAGGATACCTGGGTTGGATCAGCAGAACCAAGATCCTGACCGAGCAAAGTCAGGGGCCGTTTATGTTTGTCCAGTCGGTAAAAGAAGCTCGGCAAATTCCTGAATTGAAGGAGAAATGGGCCCGAATGCCTGAGATTATTCATCTTCTGATCAGCCGCGGAATGAAAGCGGGAATAGTCAACCAGATAATCACGACCGTTGCCGATACGATTACCCAACGAGTGATTGAGCGGATTTTCAAGGATATAGGCCCGGCACCTGCGAAATTTGTCTTCTTCGTGATGGGCAGCGAAGGTCGTGGTGAACTCACCCTGAAAACAGATCAAGATAACGCCATCATCTACGAAGATAAAGCAAATGAGCATCGGGAGGCAGTGAGGGAGTATTTTCTGGACTTTGCGACCCGGGTTTCTACTGCATTAAATGATATCGGGATTGTCTTTTGCGAGGGAGAATTGATGGCGATGAATCCAAAGTGGACTCATTCACTCTCTCATTGGAAGCGGAACTATGAAACTTGGATTCAGCATGCTTCTCAGGAAACTGCCATGAATTATGCAACCTTTTTCGACTGCAGAGCCATTTACGGCGAAGCAAATTTACTGGAAGAATTGAAGGTGTTCATGGATCTTCAGTTGCAATCAGCTCCCGAACGATTTTATGTAAATCTTGGTCATAACGCCCTTCAGTATGAGCCGCCTCTTACCTTTTTCAGACAGATCAGAACTGAGAAAATCGAAGGAGAAAAGCAAATCAACTTGAAGCAAACCATGCGAACTATCGTGGATTTGGCGCGTGTTTATGCGTTGAAGTACCGAATTTTCGAAACCAATACAGAAAGAAGAATTCATGCATTGGCAGCAAAGGGAGTTTTTTCAACCAAAGAAGCACAAGAACTTATGCAGGCATTTGATTATCTGATGGCGCTGCGATTGGAAAATCAAGCTCAGCTAATTCTTGAAAAAGGAAAGAAACCAAAAAACTTCCTCTCGATTGGCCAGCTTACCAAGGTTCAGTCTGTGACTTTGATCGAGATTTTCAAAGTCATTCAAGACTTTCAAGCTCAAATAAAAATCGCCTTCACGAGGAGTTTGTAGAAAACTGATTAGAAATAATTGATTATTCGCAGACTTGGCGATAAGGTTGAATCAAAAAAAATTGCGGATAATCGTCGACAGACTTCGGTCGACAGACGAGAGCCCGTTTTTTCGAACTTCAAACCTTCTTCTATTTGGCTACTGGTGAGATTGGGGATATACCTACTTGAAAGAAGAATAGATTGGCTTAAAAAGCCTGGTTTCTCGATTTGCCTATTAATCCAATTTAATCAGAAATTATCTCCTTCCAACAAATCTCATTTACCTGATAAAACTGAATTAACTTTTATACTTTTATAAAAATTTTATGAAAGTTCACATTAATCAAAAACTTTTTTTTAAATTTGACTTGAAGACGAACTGTAAGCAAAGGCTTCATAACTCGGAATTATATTTTGAATTATCAAAATCTGTTTCTTTTAAAAAACAAAAAGAAAAGATTGAATAAATAAGATTCTTTGAAGCTTAAGTGATTAAAAATTTATCCAAAAAAACCTAACCTGTCCAACGGTATGTTAAGCAAGTATCCACTTTCAGAAGTAGAAAAAAGTTTCCTAAAGGAGTCCGGGGTTGAAAAAATCAGCACCCTGATCCCTTACCTTTTGGTTGACAATTTTCCAAAGCTAGGGCTACTTACAGCATGCCGATTTTTGGAATGGGCAGCTGCCAACCCACAAGGTGTTATCAGTTTGCCAACCGGAAAAACTCCTGAATTTTTCATTAAGTGGACTCAATACTTACTGGAAAACTGGGACAGCAAAAAAGGTAAGGAAGTTCGAGAGAAATATGGTCTAGGCGAAACCAAAAAGCCCGTCTTAAAGGATCTAACATTCGTTCAGATTGATGAATTCTACCCTATTTCTTCCAAGCAGCAAAATAGCTTTTACGACTACGTCAATAAATTTTACATTCAGGGGTTTGGCCTATCGAAGGAGAAAGCCATTCTCATCAACTCAGATGAAATTCCTCTTGCCAATGGACTCCACTTCAGTCAGATTTTCCCAGATCTGAAAGTTGATTTGAGCTTGAGATTCAGAGATCCGAAAACTGAGTTGGAGAAAATGCAGCAACAATCGATCTACATGATTGATCAGTGGTGCGGCGAGTACGAGCAAAGAATCAGAGACACCGGTGGTATCGGTTTTTTCCTAGGTGGTATCGGTCCGGATGGTCACATCGCTTTCAACACTCGCGGATCGCATATTTTTTCTGTGACCCGACTGACGGAAACCAACTTTGAAACTCAAGCGGTAGCTGCCGGTGATTTGGGGGGAATAGAAATCTCTTCCAACAGATTGGTAATCACCATCGGCTTGGAAACCATTGTGTATAATCCTGAAGCTGTCGGAATCATCATTGCAGCCGGAGAGGCGAAGGCAGGAATCGTAAAAGATTCTCTCGAGACAAAACTGAACAATGTCTATCCTGCAACCATCCTTCAAAAGTTAAAAAATGGTCGTTTTTACCTGACTAAAGGTGCATCAGTAAAGTTGACCGATTCCATGGACTCCTACTATCAAAAAGGTGAATGGACCTGGGAAAAGACAGAAAGATCAGTCATTGACCTTTGCAGAAAAATAAAAAAATATGGTCATCGAATCAAAATCGAGGATTTAAAAGCTGACAGATACACCCGATTGATTCCGGGTCTTTCTGAAGACACCGTGAATCAGGTCATGAAAAGTATAGAAGCCAAGCTTTCCAAAGGACTGGAACAGGAACATAATCAGGTTCTATTGCATACCGGGCCACACCACGATGATATTTCATTGGGTATTCTTCCCCATGTCACCAATCAACTTAACGAGCCATCCAACGAAGCACACTTCTCTGTTCTCACTTCCGGTTTCACGGCGGTAACCAACTCATTTGTGATAGATACCCTTCAATACACCAAAAAACTTTTGGACGAAGGCAAAATTCAAATGGTGAATTTTGAGGATTTCTTTCAAATAGGTTACAGCTTAAAAACCGACAAAGACGTCTATCACTTCTTGACCAATGTCGCATCGGAAGATGCTGATGCTCGCAAGCGCGGACTTTGTCACCGGGTGGTAAGAGCATTGGTGATCGTTTACGATATAAAAAATAAGAGCCAACTCCGTGAGACAATCAATGATGTGATCAGCATCCTGAAAAACAGTTACGACGGAGAGAAGAACCCTTCGAAGATTCAGAGGCTGAAAGGAATGATCCGCGAATTCGAGGAAGAATTGGTTTGGGCTCACTTCGGCGTACAGGTAAAAAATGTCCACCACTTGAGATTAGGATTCTACACCGGAGATATTTTCACCGAACAGCCTGATAAAACGCGTGACGTGGAACCGATCGTGGAAATGTTCAGAAAAGTAAACCCAACCAAGATTAGCTTGACACTCGATCCGGAAGGATCAGGTCCTGACACTCACTACAAAGTGCTCCAGGCCACCGCAGAGGCAGTAAAAAAATGGAGCACGGAGAAAGATCTGAGTGAATTGAGAATCATAGGATACAGAAACGTTTGGTTCAAATTTGAACCTCATGAGGTCAATGTGATCGTTCCTGTTTCGTTGGGAGATATGTCAGTGATGGAAGATTCCTTCAGCAACTGCTACCTCAGCCAGGTAAATGCTTCTTTCCCAAGCTACTCTCACAATGGGAAATTCAGCACCGTTGCCAAGAAAACTTGGGTTGGTCAGTTGGACGATATTCAGCTTTTGCTGGGTAAAAACTACTTCTACCTTCACGAGCGTGCAAAAGTAAGATCAAGCCATGGATTGATTTTCTTCCGAGATATGAATGTAGAAGAATTCCTTGCTACTGCCCGTGAACTTGAAAAATCAATCGAAGGAATGCTTTAAAAGCATTTAAACTTCAATTGAATAATATAAAGGAGTTGTCTGTAAACAGGCAACTCCAACTTAATTTAAACCAATAACCTAAAGTAAACCGAAGCGAATGGAAAATGCCATTTTGGGATTAGATATCGGAGGCACTGGGATCAAAGGCGGAGTGCTGATCAAAGGACACTTGGAGGATATTCGTTCGATTGCTACCCCTGCCGAAGAGAGTCAGGAATTTATACTTGAAACCATTGCATCATTCATTGAATCATACCAACATCATGATTTTATTGGAATCGGGATTGGTATCCCGGGATTGGTAAATGTTGAGAAAGGAATCATCATAGGCCTTACCAATATTCCTGCATTCCAGCATGTTGAGCTTAAGAAATTTCTAACTGATCGCTTTTCAAAACCGGTTTTCATTAATAATGACGCCAATTGTTTTGCACTTGGCGTTCACAAATACGGCGTAGGCAGGAAGTTTAAAAACCTGGTCGGAATCACCTTAGGAACCGGAGTTGGCGGAGGAATAGTCATCAATGGACAGCTTTACAGCGGAGTAAACTCAGCTGCAGGAGAGTGGTGTAATGCCTCCTATCTTGACAATAATTACGAGCATTATTGCAGCGGAAAGTTTTTTCAGGCTTACTACAACAGCAAACCAAAGACGTTGGCAAAGCAAGCGTTGGCAGGAGATCCGGTGGCTTTACAGGCTTTCGAAGAATATGGTCATCATTTGGGAGAATTGATAAAAAATATTCTCTATGCATTGGCACCGGAAGCAATTGTTTTGGGTGGATCAATTCGCAAAACCTATCCATTATTTAAAAAATCCCTTCATAACACACTCTCAACTTTTGCCTATCCGACTGTGCTGGAGAATCTGCAAATTTTACTTTCTGAGATGGATGAGACTGCCATTCATGGCGCGGTGGCATTGGTCGATGTGGAACTGGAAGCTTTAAATAATTAAGATTAATAGTCGGTTTAGATAATGGAAAAATACAGCTCAATCGGGCTATATTATTTTTTGTATCTCTTCCAAATCAAACCTCAGGGAGTTCTCATCGATTTCCTTTATTTTCCTTACTCAATACAGAAACGATGGAATCAAATAACCTTCTAAAAGTCGCCCTCGCCCAAATCGCTCCTGTCTGGCTCAACAAATCTGAGACGATCGAAAAGGTAAAAAAGTCGATTTTGGAAGCGGTGGAGAAAGGTTGTGAGTTGATTGTATTTGGAGAAGGATTGGTTCCCGGTTATCCTTGGTGGCTTTCAATCACTAACTCTGCAGCCTGGGACAATCAAATTCAGAAAGAAATCCACGCTCATTATGCGCGAAACGCTGTTCAGATTGAGGCGGGAGAATTGATTGAAATTCAGGATTTATCCAAAAAACATAAAATTGCCATTTACCTCGGAATCATCGAGCGCCCACAGGATCGCGGTGGCCATAGTTTGTATTGCACGTTGGTTTACATCTCCGAAATCGGTGAAATAAAGTCTGTACATCGAAAGCTTCAGCCAACATATGACGAGCGGCTCACTTGGTCTCCCGGAGATGGAAATGGACTTCGTGTTCATCCGTTGAAAGCTTTCACTGCCGGCGGATTGAACTGCTGGGAAAACTGGATGCCGCTTACACGAACCACCTTGTATGGATTGGGAGAAAATCTCCACATCGCAGTTTGGCCGGGAGCGGTGAGAAACACGGAAAATATCACCCGAATGATCTCTCAGGAATCTAGGTCATTTGTGATTTCTGTTTCCAGCCTGATGAGAAAATCAGATTTTCCAGCCGACACTCCCCATTTAGATGTGATTTTAGAAATCTGTCCTGAGATACTAGCGGATGGGGGAAGTTGTATTGCTGGACCTGACGGAAAGTGGATTCTCGAACCAGTCGCCAATACTGAATGCCTTTTGATTCAGACGCTTGATTTTAACCGAGTGCTGGAAGAGCGTCAAAACTTCGATCCTGTCGGACATTATTCAAGACCTGATGTGCTAGAGCTGAGAGTCAATCGAGAGAGGCAACAAGCGGTGAAGTATTTGTGAATTGCTTGGATATACCTTTTCAACTAAAGGAAATCTAATGAGCCGAAAGTCAGTGCGTTATTCACCCTTGATATATTAAAAATTTCAGTAATGCTTTGACAGGCATATTGTTAGCAAATGAAAGTCAACCGCTACAAACAATAATTCTGGTAAAAAATGTATCCAAGAATTGAAACAATAAACGGTAAGAAACTAATCGGGAAATCGCTAACGATGAGTTCTGCTAATTACAAAATAGCCGAACTGTGGCGAAGTTTTTTACCAAGACGGAAAGAAATCACCAACAACTTGACGGGGGATTTAATTTCACTGGTTGTTTACAAGCCTACACATTTTGCCGAATTGAAACCTGGAAACGAATTTGAAAGGTGGGCGGTAGTTGAGGTTTCAAACTTTTTCAACGTCCCAAATGAAATGGAAACTTTTGTATTGCCAGGCGGGCTTTATGCAGTTTTTGACTACAAAGGACTAAACACAGACTATTCAATTTTTCACGATATTTTTGAAACTTGGCTGCCAGGTTCGAACTACGTTTTGGACGACAGACCTCACTTTGAAGTGTTGGGTGACAAATACAAGAACAATGATCCTAAATCCGAAGAAGAAATATGGATACCAATAAAACCAAGAAAATAAAACTTCCTATTTAAAGCAACTTATCCACAAAGCCGGCAGTTGTAATTCGGAGGGCAGGAAAGTTTTATATTTAAGTTCTTATTCTGTAATTCAATAATAATCCTGTCTGAGTAAAGGGATATCGATCCTATCAGAAAAATCATAGCACAATCCTCCCTTCCTCTATGAATAAATTTGGCTTCGGTTTCCTGATAGCATTGGTCCTGTTTGCAGGAGTATGGTTTCTCTACCAATCCTATCAGGAGCGCGAAGAATTGAAAGCAAGTTCAGAACTGATCCAAAAACAAGTTCAACAAGTAGGTAAGCTGATTGTAACTGAGGGATATTATTCCAAAGTCTTCACCTTCAAAAACTCTCAAAACCTTTTTTTGAATCTGATGACCTCGGACAAAAAGGCCTTGGTTATAGTCAATGCGAAAGCAACTGTGGAGTATGATCTCAGACAACTCGAAGTCGAAATTGAAGAAGCGACTAAAACGTTGATTCTGAAAGAAATCCCGGAACCTGTGCTCAACATCTATCCAGAAATCGAATACTACGATGTGACGCAGGATTATTTCAACTCCTTTGAAGCCAAGGATTATAACAAAATCAAAAACTCGGTCACCTCTCAGATAAGAAGTCAGATAGAGAAATCGGATTTGATGGAAAATTCCAGAGAACGATTGATGGTGGAATTGACCAACTTTTATGTCCTAACCAAATCAATGGGTTGGACATTGATGTATGAAGGGCAAATTATAGATGAGCCCGGGCAACTGGAGCTTATCAAAAAATAAGGTAAACCAGATTATTCAGTGACCTGAATTCAATTATTTTCTTTTCCTGACTTATCACTCTCCATTTCCCAAAAAAAACCTTCATGAATTTTGAATTCAAAAATGGGGATGAAAAATTACCCAAGTCAAGCTTCTGGAGAACATGGACAACTGAGAATTTTACGGTTAAAAAAGACTCTCAGAAAAAGATAATGAATCTGAAAAAGTCCCCTCAAAATTACGAAATGGTATTTTCTTTGATTTAAGGGAGTTAAAAAACTGTTTACAGCTGAATTCAAGTAATTTTGACTAGTGAAAGCATTAAGTATGGACAGGACAATTTCTTTTCGCGGACTTTTCCGCATCAGCAGGCCTGTCAATCTGCTTATGGTTGCTTTTGCTCAATTGATGACGGCCCATTTTTTAGTAAAAACAACCAATCAAGGAATTCCTGTTCTTCTTGATTTTAGACTTCACCTATTGGTATTTTCCACCGTCCTTATTGCTGCTGCAGGCTATATGATCAATGACTATTACGATGTCAAAATTGATTATGTAAACCGTCCTAACGAGGTGGTGGTTGGTAAAGGAATCAAACGCAGAATGGTCATTTTCCTACATTCAATCTTTAATTTCACAGGAATTGGACTGGGTTACCTGCTCTCTCCGAAAATAGGTTTGATCAATTTTGTCGCCGCTTTTTTGCTTTGGCTGTATAGCAATCGATTGAAGAGGGAGCCTTTTATAGGGAATTTGACTGTGGCTTTTCTCACAGCAACAGCCATCTTTCTTATTGGATTTTACTACCAGAAATCAGAGTTACTGATCCTGACATATGCCATTTTTGCTTTCTTCTTAAATCTTATCCGCGAAATCATCAAAGACATCGAAGACAGGCCCGGGGATCGAAAGCACGGATGCCGAACTTTGCCAATCGTACTCGGATTCCGAAAGACGAAAAATGTCATTTTCCTGATTGCAGTTAGCTTTGTCTGTTCGATCTTGATTGTGACTTTCAAAATCAACAACCCAATGCTCTACTATTATTTTGGAGCAATGGGATTCGCTTTTTCATGGTTTATGTACCGGATTTATCAAGCGGATCGAAAAAAGCACTTCTCACAACTCAGTTCTATGGCCAAATTAATCATGCTGATAGGCACGTTGAGTATGGCCTTTCTATAATTATAATTGATTTCGTGCAAATTTCTCAATAATGCTGGACAGCAAATTACTTGTCATCAAAGTCGGATCCAATGTTCTCACTCAGGACAATGGCTTTCCGGATTTGCCGCGAATGGAGAAACTCGCAGCTCAAATCCATGAATTAACGTCAAAAGGAAAAAAGGTTGTGCTTGTGAGTTCAGGAGCGGTTGCCTTTGGGAGAAAAAGTATTCCCCTTCCGGAAAAGCTAAATCCCGTCATCAAAAAACAAATCTGGGCATCGACAGGGCAAATTCGCCTGATCAATCAGTATCGAGAACTGTTTCTCAGGCATCAACTGGACGTCGCCCAAATTCTGGTAACAAAGGAAGATTTTCGAGATCGGAAGCATTTTCTGAACATGAAGAATTGCATTCAGGCGTTGCTTCAGCAGGGAATTTTGCCCATCATCAATGAAAATGATACCGTGACGATTACTGAACTGATGTTCACCGATAACGATGAACTGGCAAGTCTGACCGCTGCGATGATCAATGCGGATACGATGATTTTACTTACGAATGTAGATGGGATTTTTACGGGTAATCCATCTGAGCCTGATTCACAACTTGTCGAGAAAGTCTCCGCATCAATGCCTGAAGTCTCGTCCTATATTTCTGCTTCAAAATCGGCTTTCGGCAGAGGAGGGATGCTAACCAAATACGCCATGGCAAGGAAATCCGCCGAATTGGGAATTCAGGTCATTATTGCAAATGGAAAACGAGACAATGTATTGGGAGAATTTGCCGACAACTCCCTTCGATGCACCTGGTTTGAACCTCAGAAAGCAAAGCATAGCACCAAAAAATGGCTCGCGCATGGGGAGAAATATTACAAAGGAGAAGTCATCATCAATGAGGGAGCTCGTGCTTCTTTAAATTCAGAAGTGATTCGCAGTCTTTTACCAGTCGGAATTCTTGCTGTAGAAGGAGATTTTTCCAAAGGTGATATCCTGCTGATCAAAGACGAAAAAGGCTTGAAAATCGGCTTAGGACGTGCCGAATACGCTTCCAAACTTGCAACGGAACGAATTGGGCTAAAGAACCAAAAACCATTGATTCATTACGATTACCTCTATATTTTTGACCATGAATGAGTATAGCCAAATCTTCGAGCAGGTAAAAAAAAGCTCCCGAAAGCTGACGGGAATCACTGACCAAAAAGTAAATCTAATTCTGGAAGATTTGGCAGAAATAGCGCTGCAGGAAATCCCCTACCTACTGGAAGCCAATCAAAAGGATTTGGAAAGAATGGATCCGAATGATCCGATGTTTGATCGGCTGATGCTTTCTGATGAACGGATCCAAGGAATTGCGAAGGAAATTATTCAAGTCAGTTCATTACCGAGTCCACTTCATCATAGATTGGAGGAGAAGATGCTCTCTAACGGACTTTATCTGGAGAAAGTAACTGTTGCTCTTGGAGTCATTGGGATCATCTACGAGGCAAGGCCCAATGTGACATTTGATGTGTTTTGTCTCGCGTTGAAATCCGGAAATGGGTTGGTTCTGAAAGGTGGTTCGGATGCGGATTATTCGAATCAGGCAATCATGAAGTTGATTCACCTAGTGTTAGAAAAGCATGGAATCCCTAGTTTTGCTTTCCAGCTTCTTCCTCCTGACAGAGCTGCGACAAAGGCTTTACTTGAGGCAGTTGGATATGTAGATGTGATCATCCCACGAGGAAGTCAGAGCCTGATTAATTTTGTAAGAGAACATGCAAAAGTACCTGTAATCGAAACTGGAGCAGGAATCGTCCATACCTATCTTGATGAGTCTGGAGATCTTGAAAAAGCAAAAGCTATTATTTTCAACTCGAAAACCCGAAGACCGAGTGTCTGCAATTCACTGGATTGCCTGATCATTCATGATTCGAGATTGAGTGAATTGGAGGAAGTGGTAAAACCACTCCTGGAGTTTGGAGTATGCATTTTTGCAGATGAAAGAGCATTTTCAAATCTGAACTCCAATCCGCTTGTTCAAAAAGCGGAATCAACTCATTTCGGAACAGAATTCCTGAGCCTAAAAATGGCGATCAAGGCGGTGGGGAATTTGGATGAAGCCTTAGATCATATCGCAGCATTTTCCTCTAAACATTCAGAAGCGATTATTTCTGAAAATCAAGCCGCAATCAACCGGTTCTTATTAGAAGTAGATGCAGCAGCTGTGTATGCAAATGCATCCACTGCTTTCACCGATGGAAATCAGTTTGGACTTGGAGCTGAAATAGGGATCAGCACTCAAAAACTACACGCCCGTGGACCTATGGCTTTGAAGGAACTTTGCAGCTATAAATGGATCGTGAGAGGAAACGGTCAAATCAGGAGTTAAAGATAGCTTGCCTCATCTTCGGACTATTCCGCTTAGTTCTTCTGGCGTAAACTCAAGTTCGGTGTATCCTATTACATACGGTCCGATCTCGTAAGGAATATAAATCAGCCAAAATTTACCATCCTGATAACCCATGGCATTGGGTAAGAAAAAGCCTGTTTCCGTGACGAAAAATCCCTGTTCTTCCAAACTCTTTCCTTCAGGAACCTCATGGAATTTCCGAAAAGCGATTTCTGCTTTTTCAAGCAATTTGACTGAATCCAAAACAACCCGGCCAGAATTCAAATATTCTCCGGTGATTTTATCAAAATTCATAAAATACTGGCTCGAATTGGGATGTGCTCCTCCACTGAAATTGGACTCGGAAAATAATACGCTCAGCAGGCTGTCTGACTCATAGCTCACTTTAGCATTTACTTCAATTGACCATCCTCCGGGAGAATCCGGAAACTCATTGACAAAATCCTCATACGAATTGAGGTACGATTGTGCTTTGGCTTCAACATTCTCAGCTATCGAATCTGAATTGAAATAAACCAGTAATTGCTTATTAATTGTCTCGTTTATGCTGGCAGCAATATCGCCTCCTTTTGCAAGTGGCCAGGTAAAGGAAACCGAAGCGCAGGATTCTCCGACACAATTATTTTTGACAAATTCCTGAGTAGAAAAAGTCAATTCTGTTTCTTCCAAAATAGGAACGGATTTAGGCTCTCCGCAGGAAAACAACGCTAGCAGCAGTATCATTAAATTCAATCTCATGATTTTTCCTGTTTCAAACTGGTTAAGAAAACCCGGGTCAATTCTCTCGCAAAAGTTAAAGGACTCAATTCCCCACTTCTTACTTTTTCCTTTTCAGAGGCAAGCATTTTCTGAATTTTCGGTTGATCGAGAAAGGCTTTCCCCAGAAGAAAATTTACATGCTCGTCCAGCCATTTTACTCGCTGATTTGCGCGATTCTGATTCCAGAATCCATTAAATTTCATCTCCCTCTCATATTCCAAAATAGACTTCCAAACTTCCGGAAGTCCATCTCCAGTCATTGATGAACCGGTCAGCACAGGTGCTACCCAATTATTTTCGCTCAATGGAAAAAGATGAAGCGCATTTTGGTAATTGACTTTGGCTTTTTTGGCCTCGGCCAGATTATCTCCATCCGCCTTGTTTATTAATATACCGTCGGCCATTTCCATAATTCCTTTTTTGATCCCCTGAAGTTCATCACCGGCGCCAGCCAACATCAGCAGCATGAAGAAATCTACCATGCCTTTAACGGCAGTTTCTGACTGGCCTACTCCGACCGTTTCCACGAGAATCAAGTCAAAACCTGCCGCTTCGCAAAGCAACATCGCTTCCCGGGTTTTGGCAGTAACCCCTCCCAAGGTTGATCCAGCGGGACTTGGACGAATGAAAGCTCGCTTGTCTGAAGAAAGTTTTTCCATCCGGGTCTTATCACCAAGAATACTTCCCTTGGTCATCTGGCTGGAAGGATCCACGGCCAATACCGCTACCTTTTTCCCCTGATCCAGAAGCAACTTTCCGAAGGTCTCAATGAATGTACTCTTCCCAACTCCAGGCACGCCGGTAATCCCAATTCTCAGTGAGTTTCCGGTTTTAGAAAGAAGCAATTGAACCAATTCCGAGGCGAGTTGGACATCGCTGTCAAGCGTACTTTCAATCAACGTAATCGCCTGTCCTAAAACAACTCTGTTTCCGGCTAAAACGCCTTCTTGATATTCGGCCAAGCCTAATCTCTTGCTCATTTTCAATTTCCTTTCGTAAATCTCACCTCACCCATTGGAGTCTTTTCATAGGTAAAGAGGACATAGGTTTTCAGATTTTGATCGATATAGGGCTCCTTTGGAGAAAGCTCAATTTCCTGATCCATCACCTCCGAAAAGAAGAAAACGATCGTCTTTCCATACTTGGTATGGGGCTGGGCATCCCCAAACTCCCTCATCCAATTTTCATTCGTGTCCAGAGCTTTCACCGCGAAAATCCGAACCACCGGCCCGGTATTATTTTCATTTCGATAGTTACCAAGTTCCTTATATTTCCCTTCAAACCGCTCCATTCCGGGCTGGGTAAATGATTCTTTTACAATGAGAAAAATCAATGCAAGGACGACTACGCCAATAATCCAGAAAATGATTCGAGAGCTTTTCAAAAACAATGAGGGGTTACAAGAGTTTAGGCCTTAATTTAGCCGAAAATATCGAGAATGGGTTTCGAGTACGTAAAAGCACTTCATATCATTTTTATAGTAACCTGGTTTGCAGGGCTATTTTATATTGTTCGTCTCTTCATTTACCAGACTGAAGCGATGGCACGACCAGAAAATGAGCGCGCTATTCTCAAACCACAATTGGATCTGATGGCTTCCCGACTTTGGTACATCATTTCCTGGCCTTCAGCAGTGCTTACGCTGATATTTGGATTTTGGGTATTAGTCTATCGTTGGGGTTACTTGGAATTGGGCTTTATGCAAGCAAAGTTGGGCTTCGTCGTATTGCTTTACATTTACCATGGATTTTGTCACGTTCTTTTCAAAGAATTGCAAGCGGGAAGAACCAGATGGACATCCTCACAGTTAAGAATGTGGAACGAAGTGGCAACTATGCTCCTGTTTGCAATAGTTTTCCTCATTGTCCTAAAAAGTGCTTTGAGTATGGCGTATGGAATGCTTGGGCTGATCGGACTTGGCTTCACCCTTATGATTGCCACGAAGCTTTATAAAAAATATCGGACAAAATCCTAACACCCCCATGAATTCAAAATTGTCTTTTCTCCTTCTTGGATTGTTTTCAATCATATTTTGGCAATGTAAATCAGGTTCTGAAGGAAATACAGAACCAACTGCGTTACCTTACCTGGGGAACTGGTATGTAGATTCGACGCAAGTTGAAGGAAAGATGGCATATGACACAGTTTACCATGAGATCGCAGAATTCAGTTTCATCAACCAATTGGGTGATACAATTTCAAAGTCGGACGTGACTGGAAAAGTCTATGTAGCTGATTTCTTTTTCACGACTTGCCCTACGATTTGTCCCATTATGAAAAAGGAGATGCTCCGTGTTTATGAGCAATACAATGGAAATCCTGATTTTGTGATTTTGAGTCATTCTATAGATCCGACTCATGATACCCAAGAAGTATTAAAGGATTTTGCGGAAAAGCTGGGTGTACCGGACGCCAAAACCTGGAATTTCCTGACAGGGGATCAGGAAAAAATCTTTGAGATTGGCCAAACCAGCTACCTTACTACAGCTATGGCTGACCAAAATGAGGCCGGGGGATTTTTACACAGCGGAGCTTTTGTACTGGTTGATCAACAAGGCAGAATAAGGGGCGTTTATGACGGGACAAAATCAGATCAGGTTGACCGATTACTCCAAGACATTCCCAAGCTACTTGGTAAATGAGATTTTTGTTGATGTTGCTTTTATTGACAGGGGTGATTTCGTGCTCTCCAGAATCTGCCAATGATGAAGCTACTCTCGCTTCAATTTCAGATCCGGAAATCATGCAATATGCGATTCCGGGAAAAACTCTCTACGAAAACAACTGTGCCAATTGCCATCAAAGCAATGGAACAGGCCTCGGAAAACTAATTCCTCCTCTTCGAAACTCAGATTATTTTAAGGGAAATGTCCACCGGACTATTTGGATTATCCGAAATGGACAACAAGGTGAGATCACAGTAAACGGCCAAATTTATAACCAAGGAATGCCTCCAAATCCACAGCTGAAACCGCTCGAAATCGCTCAGATCACGACCTATCTTTATAACATTTGGGGTAATTCTGAAGGGAAAATTACTTCCTCTGACGTTGAAAATTATTTAAAAAATGAGCCTGATTCAGATTAATCTTTCAGCTCAGTCTCAGCTTTTTGAAGTACAGCTTTCATCTTTTTGTTCACTTCGGTGACCATCACCATTTGTTCTTCCAGGTAAGCCTTTACCTTAATCGGTTCCTTATCCCCATCCTCTGGCTCATACTGTCTCATCCAGATGAACATTCCTTCATAAGCTTGGTCGAGGTCGAAAGCTAATGACTTGAGATTTTGGATCTTAACACTGTCTACGAGTTCGCCAGAACTTAGCTCTTCGATTTTCTGAGTTGCCTTTTTTTCATGAGATTTTAACTTACCCATTTGCGGCATTACCTCGTCATGAACTGCAATGAGTTGCTCCCTCATTATTTTATTTTCCTCGACCAAATTTGGTCCGCAGGCAATTAAAAAAAGAAATAACCCTTTAGTAAAAAATGAAATTAATCTGTTCATGAATAAGTTGTTTTATCTAATTAAGATACCATTAAATCTTCTTTAAATTAAATAATTACTGAATTAAATCGATTTGTAATTAATTGGATCGTACCTGCTATTTTTAAGCCTGATAAATAAATCAACTCTATGAAACCATTTTGTTTTGCTGACGGTCAAATTGTCCCAACAGAATCTGCCACTTTACACCCCTCGGATATTGGATTGATAAGAGGATATGGAATTTTTGACTTTTTCAGAACTGTAAATTACAAATCACTTTTTCTGGAAGATTACCTGGACAGGTTTATTATCTCCGCGGAGAAAACTTATATTCCTCTTGAATATTCAAGAGAAGAGCTCGGGAAAATAATTTCGGAACTTATTGAAAAAAACGATCTCAAAGAAGGTGGAGTGAGAATGGTATTATCAGGGGGTGTTTCCGAAAATCATTTTTCACCTGCGAAAGGCAAGCTATTTATTTTTGCAGAATCTCTGATGTTTCCAACCCAACAAAAGTATGTAGAAGGAATCAAATTACTTTCGCTGGAGCATGTGAGAGCTATCGCTGAAATCAAAACTACTAACTATGCATTGCCTGTTTGGCATAGTATGCAATGGCAAAAAGCAGGAGCGGAGGATGTTCTTTACCATCAGGATGGTTTGGTAAGTGAGAGTTCACGCAGTAATTTTTTCATCGTAAAAGACGGAATCATCAGTACTCCTGACCGTCACATTCTGAAGGGAATTACCCGAAAACAAATCATGGAACTTGATGGGAATGTTCAGATCCGGCCTATAAGTCTTAATGAAACACTTGATGCTGACGAAGCATTCATCAGTAGTACAACAAAGATCCTGCTCCCTGTGACCCGAATCGATGAACATAAAATCGGCACCGGAAAACCCGGACCAGTGACACTGGATATTTTGAAAAAATTTAAAATGCTGGAAGAAAAAAGCTCCCTTTAAAAAGGGAGCTTTCGTTATTCGACAATCAGCTTTGCATCTTTCATAATATACATCAGCTTTTCAGGATCCTTAGAATTCAGGGTCAGCGTTCCTCTTACTTTCACCCGTTTCGAAGTGTATTTAATCGGGGTTGCCATCATCACTTCCATCACGGTTTCCGGTCCTCCCGAACCGCAGAAAAAGCATTCTGCAAGTGGCAAACTGGATAAAATGATGTGCTCAGGCTTGAACATTCCTTCGAAAGGAATTATATAGCCGTCTGCCTCCACGACTTTCCCTTCCAGCTTTTTGGTGTTTTCGGAGAAAACCGGGATATATAACTCTCCAAAATTATCCTCACTGATTTTATACGTTACCTCCGCCAGGTTTTTCCAGACATTGGGAACCTGGGCGATTGAATTAATTTGGCTCGTTGCGAGGAGAATGAGTGTCAAAATAATGATTCTGCTATTTTTCATGTTGGTTTCAGTTATTGAAATCGGTGCTAGTTAAGCCTTTGTCAGTTGCTTTGCAATGCTCGTCTGATAAGCGGCCCAAGCAGGAATGATCGATGCAAGCAATCCAACTCCTAACGCATAACCCAATACCCAAAGTTCTTCTTTCAAGAAAATCCATGCTTGCAAAGTAGAAACCACACCCTGATCATTTTGTGAGATCACCACCCAGAGAAAAGAATGGCCTAATAATATTCCTAAAATGGCCCCAAGGAATGTTAACATGATTCCTTCCAAAAAGATCAGGAACAAAAGCTGGATTCTGGAAGCACCGATTGCCCTGAGAATAGCCAGATCGTATTTCCGCTCCTTGAGCGAATTGTAAAGTGCAATAAATATCCCCAATCCTGATATCGCAATCAGCACAAAAGCCAGCCCTTGCAGTAAACTTACGCCCACTCCAAGCAGCTCAAATAATCTGGACATCTCGAATGAAGGGGAAGCTGCCTGCATGGAAGTCCCTGAATTGATTTGTCTGGGAAGTTGAACCGCAGCAATTGGATTTCGATATTGGACCAATAAAGTCGTCACTTCACGAGGTAGATCTGTGTCAGGAAAACCGGTTTTGGCGACAGGTGAATGAAATTTATCCTGATGATGCTCGGGCTCGTCATCAGTTACTTCTGCCATAGTGACAAAGGACAACGAATCAGATCCTACTTCTACAATTGCCTCCGTATCTGCCTCATCATGCGTGTACCAAACGGATTCTATACTTGTCAAAATCAATCGGTCGACCACGCTTCTTGTTGGCTTCAAAACTCCCACAACCTCATACGGATGATCTTCATGGTCATGGCTTCCCTCGCTGATACCATGACTACCTTCGAAAGAGTCACCGAACTTCATTCCACTCTTCCGGGCGATTTCCGACCCAAGAACCACCTCAAAAGGAACTTCCCATTCTTTTCCCTCTTCAAATTCCGTTTTATATAAGTTGAGGTATTCATAGTTAGTACCTACGATCCGGTATCCCTGGTAATTATCTCCCAAAGCCAAAGGAATCATGCTCCTGACAAGGCGATTTCTGGTCAATTTTTTCGCTTCTTCCATGGGAATATTTCCTGTCGGAAAGTCGATGTGATAAACCCCGGAAAGAATTAACTGAAGCGGGCTTCCTTTTGCGCCGACCACCAAATCAATCCCTGCAGCATCTTGAGTCATCTTCTTCTCAAATTGATTCTGCATCAGCAGCAATACAATGATGATCGCAAGTCCCATCGCAAGCAACAGCACATTTAGTCCTGTAGAAAGAGGCCTG
The DNA here is from genome assembly GCA_046597285.1 of Algoriphagus sp. GTDB lineage: Bacteria > Bacteroidota > Bacteroidia > Cytophagales > Cyclobacteriaceae > Algoriphagus. The sequence continues at coordinate 41,184 of JBKJKX010000164.1, forward strand.
AATATCAGATATTTCCAACTTAGCTTAATGAGATTCATAGCGATTCGACCTCAATAGAGTTTGGTATTTGGGATTTTATCCGCTGATCGTGGGTCACGATGACTAATACGGCACCTATTTTTTCTGCCTGAGCCTTGAGAAGATTAATCACATTTTTAGCATTTTCATCATCAAGGCTAGAAGTGGGCTCATCGGCCAGGATTAGCGTAGGCTCATTGGCCAAAGCTCTTGCGATGGATACTCGTTGCGCCTCTCCTTCGCTTAAAGTGAGTACTGATGAGTTTGCTTTGGGTGCTAGGCCAAGTTCAGCTATTAATTTATTGAGGTTTTGACCTTTCTTTTTGCTAAAAAAATGCGTCAGTTCAATATTCTCCTTGACAGTCAATGCTGAAATCAAATGTGGTTTTTGGAAAACAATTCCTATTTCCTTTCCCCGAAAAAGATCCAGTTTCTGGCCTTTCAATTTCGAAAATTCTGTCCCGTTCAGACTGGTAGAGCCTTTTTCTGGCGAAAGAAGTCCTGCTAAAAGATTTAAAAGGGTGGTTTTGCCTGAACCTGATTTTCCAAGTATCAAAATTGCCTCCCCGTTATTCAACCTAATATCAGGGAAAAATAGCGTTTTCTGTCCGGGATGAGTGTATTGAATATTCTTTGATTCTAAAAGCATATTAACCAACAGGAATGACTACTGTAAATGTCGTGCCTTTGTCAATTTCGCTGATGAAGGTAATTTCTCCGTTCAAAACTTCCAGGCATTTCTTAACGATAGATAATCCGAGTCCGGAACCTTCCACAATACCTACGTTTTTTGCCCGGAAGAATCGATCGAAGAGTTTGTCTTGTTCACTTTTCGGAATTCCAATGCCTTGATCTGTAATAGTACCAATTAAATTACCATCAGCGTATTCGAGTTTAAAATGAACTTCCTGCTTATCATTGGAATACTTCACTGCGTTGGAAAGTAGATTCTCAAAAGTTTGGTATAGCAGTTCTTCGTCGCTTGTAATGGTTTTAGGGAGATTGACCTCTTCTGATTTAATCGTCACATTATTTTCCACTCCAGCTCTGACTGTATCAATCAGCTCTTTCACAAAAGAACGGGTAAAGACCTTTTTTGGCCTGTATTCCATTTTATTTTCATCTGCTTTTCCAAAGAAAAGCACGCTTGTCAGAAGATTATTCAGCGTTCTGACAGAATTTTCAATCTTGATTGTATGCTTTGCTATTTTTTGCTTCAAAGGATGATCTTTCTCTGCATAGATTTGAAGAAGCTGAGCCGAACTCAATATTGAAGTCAATGGAGTTTTGAATCCATGGGAAACGTTCATTACTATCCTCGACTTAAGCTCATTGATTTCTCTTTCTTTCTCTAAGGCCTTGATCAACTCCTTATTTGCTTCAAAAAGCTCTGCGGTTCGGAGTTTTACTTTCCCCTCAAGTTCATTGTTCAGTTTTTGAAGTTCCTTTTCTTTTCGGTCCTTGTAGATCGCCAATTCAATAACCATATTCAGCTCTCGGATATTGAAAGGCTTGATGACATATGCGCTTGGATTGGTCCCGACAACCTTGTTGAGGGTCTCAGCATCCGAACTGGCACTTAAATAAACTACCGGGATATCATATTTTTCATTGATGATTTCAGTTGTCTTAATACCATCCAACTCACCCGCCAGACTAATATCCATCATCACCATATCAGCAAAATTTAGTGCCAGCAAATCCAATGCTTTTTCACCGGAATCTGCCACTCCGATTATTATATGGTTGTTTTTCTCTAATGCGCGTTGGAGCAATATCGCCGAAACCGAATCGTCTTCAACAATGAGAATTTTAAGACTAAACATACAGGAATTAAAGTTAGTTGGTGTTTCGAAGGATGAAATTAGTAAAATTATACATCAGGTAAGGGTATTTCCAGGACAACAAGGGTACCAGAATTCTTCGTGCTTGTTATCGTAATCTCACCGTTCAACAATTGCATTAGGTTTTTGGTTATGTTGAGGCCTAAACCAGTCCGTTACTGAAGGCATTCAATTGCTGAAATAGGATTGGGACTCCGCTGGTAAATCTAAATCCACATTTCTTCCTTCTGATATTTGTAAACACCAATCTTGTTTTTGAATTTTTGATGAATACTGTCTGGAATCGTATGAGTCTGAATTCCATCCGAATAAAATATCCCTGCGGCTGTGGAAAACCACATCCTGCCTAAGGTATCTTGCTCAATCTGATAAATTGTTTGTCCGGGAAGTTTAACGCCTTTGATCTGGGTATTAAACTTAAACTCCTGCCCCAGAGCCAAGCCTTGAATGAAAATAAATCCAATTAATAAAAAAAAGAATCGAGGCATGTATGGAAATCGAATTATCTAAATAAAAGAAATGGTGGCCAATTTCTCGATATAGTTCTCCTTTTCTTTTGTCGGCGGGTGGTTTCTTTTATTTTTGTGCCAAACTTAATAAATCAACGCATGAGTGTACTAGTCAATAAAAATTCCAAGGTGATCGTTCAGGGATTCACCGGGTCTGAAGGCTCATTTCACGCACAGCAAATGATAGAATACGGAACTAACGTAGTTGGTGGCGTCACTCCTGGCAAAGGAGGAACTCTTCATTTGGAAAAACCTGTGTTTAACTCAGTAGAAGAAGCCGTACAGAAGACTGGTGCAGACACTTCCATTATTTTTGTGCCACCGGCTTTCGCCGCTGATGCTATCATGGAAGCTGCTGATGCAGGTATAAAAGTTATTATCACGATTACCGAAGGTATCCCGGTGGCGGATATGATGAGAGCCAAGCCTTATATCCTCGAAAGAGGCGCGATTCTAATCGGTCCAAACTGTCCGGGAGTAATCACCCCGGGAGAAGCTAAAGTCGGAATCATGCCAGGCTTTGTATTCAAGAAAGGAAGAATCGGAATCGTATCAAAATCAGGAACCTTGACTTACGAAGCCGCTGATCAAGTAGCCAAAGCAGGTTTGGGAGTTTCAACAGCTATCGGAATCGGTGGTGATCCGATCATCGGAACGTCCACGAAGCAAGCGGTAGAATTGCTGATGAATGATCCTGAGACTGACGCGATCATCATGATCGGAGAAATCGGAGGAAATTACGAGGCTGAAGCTGCTAAATGGATCAGAGAAACTGGTAACAAAAAAGTAGTTGTTGGATTCATTGCTGGTCAAACTGCTCCTGCAGGACGTCGAATGGGTCATGCTGGTGCGATCATCGGAGGTGCTGATGATACTGCTGCTGCCAAGATGAGAATCATGAGAGAAAATGGAATCCTAGTTGCAGATTCACCTGCAGAGATTGGAGCTACCATGGCAAAAGCACTTGGTGTTATTGCTTAAAAGATAAAAATGAATTGGTTGTTGTAACCAAAAAGATAAAAACCGCCCAGAAGTTAATTCAGGGCGGTTTTTTTTCTTAAAATTTTGTTGACTGATACTCTTAAACCATCAACAATTTATTCTTCCATTTTATCCAGTCCGTGCTTTTGCTCGAATTGATCTCTTTTCAATTTAAAATTATTTAAGTCTTCATTAATCATATCGAGTGACTCGTTGTATCGCGTAAACAAGTCCGCCATGTTTTTTTCCATTGCAGAAAAGTTAAACTCCATCGCATCCATTTGAAGTTTGGAAGATTTTTCAATCATTGCCACTTGGCTGTTCTTCAGATCTTCCAGCATCCTCAATGCCTTGTCCATTTTTCCCAGTTTCTCTAAATTCTCCATAGCATTTGATTGTTTATGTCCAAATGATGCAAAACCTATTCCGAAACAAGAACTTTTACCTCTAAATCGATTTTTGAAATGGAATTTAAGAAGACGAAACTTCTGAATTCCGAAACCCAAAAAATGATAATTTTTCGAAAGATTCATTTCGGACGGAATCAGAAAGACATCAACAAATCATTTTAAATATCTTATATTCAGTTTGTTAAATGATTATTAAAGGATGTTTTTTTTCTCTCCACTTAAGAATTGAAAAGAGAGTTATTTGGAGATTCGAACTGGAATTTGATACGGCGCGTCTCTTTTGTTTCACTTTGAAGGCGCTCAACTTTCATTTCTTTTTAGCAGGTGGATATTACAAATTCAGAGGACACGCAAATTTTCAAACCCCAATTCTGTACATTTGCGCCTCAAATAAAGCAATCCATGATCTCAGTAGATAATGTATCCGTACAGCATGGCGGCACAGCGCTCTTTAGCAATATTTCTTTTGCCATCAACGAAAACGACAAGATCGCCCTCATGGGTAAAAATGGGGCTGGAAAATCCACCTTGCTCAAGATCATTGCAGGTCAAACCAAACCTTCTTTCGGAGCAGTTTCAGCTCCAAAGGACTCAATCATTGCTTACTTGCCCCAACATTTGCTGACCGCAGATGATTGTAGCGTGATGGAGGAAACTTCAAAGGCTTTTGCAAGCTATCTTGACATGAAAGTGGCAATTGAGCGAATCAATGAAGAATTGACCGTCCGAACCGACTATGAAACTGATTCGTATTACAAACTCATTGAGCAGGTTTCTGAACTGAGCGAGAAATTCTATGCCATCGAAGAAGTCAACTACGAAGCGGAAGTGGAGAAAGTATTGCTGGGTTTGGGATTTGAAAGAGAAGATTTCCCCCGTCCAACTTCTGAATTTTCCGGAGGATGGAGAATGCGAATTGAACTGGCTAAAATCCTGTTGCAAAAACCTGATTTGATCCTTTTGGATGAACCTACCAACCACCTAGACATTGAATCTATTCAGTGGCTGGAGGATTTTTTGACACAAAAAGCTAAAGCCGTTGTGGTTATTTCCCACGACAGAGCCTTTGTTGACAATATTACTACCCGTACTATCGAAGTCACGATGGGGAGAATCTACGATTACAAAGCCAAATACAGCCATTATCTGGAACTTCGTAAGGAAAGACGCGAACAGCAGCAAAAGCAGCACGAGGAACAGCGGAGAGAGATGGCTGATATTCAGCAGTTCATTGATCGGTTCAAAGGCACTTATTCCAAAACACTCCAAGTTCAATCGAGGGTAAAAATGCTCGAAAAAATGGTGATCATTGAGGTGGATGAAGTGGACAGTTCCGCGCTGAGTCTGCGATTTCCTGTTTCTCCTCGTTCTGGAAAATATCCGGTTATCGTGGAAGAACTGACCAAATCATACGGCGATCACTTAGTTTTCAAAAATGCATCCATGACAATCGAGCGGGGAGAAAAAGTCTCATTCGTTGGCAAAAATGGAGAAGGCAAATCTACGATGTTGAAAGCCATCATGGGTGAGATTGGATTTGAAGGGAAATGTGAACTCGGTCATAACAGCATGATTGGATATTTTGCTCAAAATCAGGCTTCCCTTTTGGATGAAAGCCTGACCATCTTCGAAACAATCGATCATATTGCTGTCGGTGAAGTCCGAACTAAAGTCAAAGACATCCTGGGAGCATTCATGTTTAAAGGAGATGAAATCAACAAAAAAGTAAAAGTCTTATCCGGTGGTGAAAAGACCAGATTGACCATGGTAAAGCTACTTTTGGAGCCAGTGAACTTGCTGATTCTCGATGAACCCACCAATCACCTGGACATGAAAACCAAAGACATTATCAAAGATGCTCTGAGAGAATTTGATGGCACCTTGATCGTGGTTTCCCACGACCGGGATTTCCTCGATGGCTTGGTGACCAAAGTATTTGAATTTGGACATAAACGAGTAAAAGAACACTTCGAAGACATCAACGGATTCCTGAGAAACAAGAAACTGGAAAACTTGCGTGAAGTAGAACGAAAGTGATCGAATTCAGAGATCAGTTTTCAGTCTCAGTAGGCAGAAAAAAATCCAAAGTTTAGCGCTTTGGATTTTTCATTTTGGCTTCTAAAAAACACTCCCTCCAAAAGTCGCAACTTTTAGAGGGAGTTTACCCAATTTCAGCTCTGAAAAGGCTAGCAAGCCAGCCCATTCTTAATTTTAGAGATCTGTTATCGGCTTATATTTTGGCACTAATGTTTTCATTACACTCCAGCCGATTAAGTAACAAACAGAACAAATGGAGAAAATAATGAAATATCCGGCTTCAATACCTTGGAATCCCATGAAAACCATTTCGCTTTCTTTACTGTAGTCGAATAACATTCCGGAGGCTTTGTTGATGATAGTTGCACCCACTCCTCCTGCTAACCCGCCAATCCCTACAACGGTGGCAATTGCCTTTTTAGGAAACATATCACCTACCGTAGTAAAAATATTAGCAGACCAAGCTTGGTGCGCTGCCCCTGCAATGCCAATAATAATGATGGGCACCCAATAAGAAATGTAACCTAACGGTTGTGCCACTAAAGCCAATAAAGGGAAAAAGGCAAAAATCAACATCGCTCTCATCCTGCCCTCGTAGGGATTCATTCCTTTTTTATCAACGAAATAAGTTGGCAACCACCCCCCGATAATTGAAAGTAAAGTAATCATGTATAGAACAAATAAAGGAAGCGCGGCCTCTATGGAATCCATTCCATAAACGGAACTTAGATACGCGGGTGTCCAGAATAAAAAGAACCACCACACGCCGTCAGTCATGAATTTACCAAAAGCAAATGCCCATGTCTGATTGTACTTAAGGCACTCAATCATCGAAACCTTGGTAGCAGATTCAGGAACATACCCCGCTATTTTACTATCTGCAAGAATATCCTGTTGAATGTAGGCCAATTCAGATGGACTAACTTTGGAGTGTTTTTCAGGTTTTTCATAAACAAATATCCAAAAGCCCATCCACACAAAACCCAAGGCACCAATGATTAGAAATGCCATTTCCCAACCATATGCCTCAGCAATAAAAGGAATAGATATCGGTGCTCCTAGAGCGCCGACAGTAGATCCTGCATTGAATATACTAGTAGAAAACGCTCTATCTTTCTTAGGAAAGTATTCGGCGGTTGCTTTGATGGCTGCCGGAAAGTTTCCTGCTTCGCCTACCGCCAAGATGAATCTGGCAAAGATAAATAGTGTCACACTTACGGAAATAATCGACGCAGTGTCCTCAACCGTACCGATGATTTCTTTGGCGCCTTCAAAGCTCACAAACCAGTTTCCAGTAAGGATTCCAGCTGTTGCGATTCCACAAAACGCATGTAAACAGGCTCCCACTGACCAAACACCGATGGCCCAAAGAAATCCCTTTTTGGTATCCATCCAGTCGACAAATTTTCCGGCAAACAACATTGAAACCGCGTAAAATATTGAAAAAAGAGCGGTAATGTTTCCATAATCATTGTTTGTCCAGTGGAACTCAGGTGCAATAAAATCACTCCATGTCAATGAAAGTACTTGTCTATCCAGGTAGTTGATAGTAGTGGCAAAAAAGAGCATTGCACAAATGGTCCACCTATATTTACCTACGTTTTGATTGTCCATTAATTTTTGGGTTGAATTGTTGGGGTGGTTAAATGTAATTATTTACGTAACGGATTATAGGAAAGTATTTAATTCTGCTCTTGATAGAGTTCAAAGTGTCTCGAGTGAAAAATCCTTTTAAAGAAACTCACCTCAGCACCTTTTTCTTGTTTTATACAAGCAGGTCGCGGCAGGTGGTTTATTCATTGTCTATTTTTACCTGTAGCATAATTAAATATTAGATTTTATTGGCAGAGTATTCTCAAAAATTACGAAATCGATTTAAACGGAGAATTTAGAATATGATTATCCGCTACTTTGCCAGTAGGGTTGAATTGACGCTATAACTAGTCTGTCGAACAGCCTTTCGCCAAAATATCTTCTGTTGAGTTTGTAACAAAACTCATTAAGGTA
>JBKJKX010000062.1:0-15189 GCA_046597285.1 Algoriphagus sp.
AAGAGATTATATTCAAGAACCAAGAAATTAGATTTTGGTATCAAGGCCGGCTACTGAGAAGTAGTCGGTTTTTTACAAACAAAAATTTTCCGAACCTATTTTGTCATCCTGAAACATTAAAAAAGACTTCAATTCTTCCTTTTATGTAATTGGCCATTTAACCTGCTTTATATCCAAGGTTGATTTATTAATTTCTGCTTATTATCAACGATTTAACATGTAACCCGCTACTATGAAAAATAACCGACGAGACTTTTTGCAAAAAATCGGACTGGGAACAGCAGGCTTTGGAATAGCTGCCACATTACCCGTTTCCACTGCAGCAGCCTCCACTATCTCCAATGCAGAAACTGCTCCTGATGGCGAGCAATATTTACAAATCGGAGACAACATTGCTCTGGCCCAAACCACCTTCGGAAAAGTGCAGGGGTATAAGATGAACGGAATATATACCTACCTGGGAATTCCCTACGGAGCTGATACCTCAGGTAAAAACCGATTCATGCCTCCACAAAAACCCGAACCGTGGGCAGATATAAAGCCGGCACTTTGGTGGGGAAATACAGCTCCTCAAATGATGGAAAAAAGGTATGCAAATGTGCACGCATCTTTCGCAGACCACTGGAACTATGACGATGTAAGCGAAGATTGCCTCAAGCTGAATGTCTGGACTCCGGGAGTTGATGATGGCAAAAAACGTCCCGTAATGGTTTGGTTGCACGGCGGAGGATTTACAAACGGTAACGCCGTCGAGCAGGATGGATACCATGGTGAGAATTTCAGCAAAAGTGGAAATGTGGTCTTTGTATCAATCAACCATCGCTTGGGACCTATCGGGTATACCGATTTTTCCGGTGTGGGCGGAGAGAAATATGCAGCTTCAGGAAATGTCGGCATGCTGGATATCATTGCATCCTTGCATTGGGTTCGGGAAAACATCTCCAATTTTGGCGGAGATCCATCCAATGTCACGATCATGGGGCAATCCGGAGGAGGAGCCAAAGTCACTGCGACGATGGCAATGCCTGCGGCAAAAGGTTTGGTGCATAAAGGTGTTGCACTAAGCGGATCCATGCTAAAAGGAATCGATCCAGCTTATTCGAAAAAGCTAGGAGAATATGTAATGAAGGAAGCTGGCTTGACTCCTGAGACGCTGGACAAAATCCAGGAAATAAGCTGGAGAGAATATCTCGACATCGCCAATCGGGCCGCTGAGAAAATGAGAACTGAAAGTACTGGAAGCTCTCGAACTGGATTTGCCCCTGTGGCGGATGGCGTTCATTTGCCTTCTGGAGAATTTTTCTCAAGCACATCAGGTGTAGAAGCAAATATCCCTCTTTTGATTTGCACTACCTTTCATGAGTGGAACCCAACTCGAACCAGTCCTGAGCTGGATTCGATTGATCTGCCTGGAGTTGTGGAAAAATTGAAACCTAGATTTGGTGCTGACACAGAGAAAATCGTAAATGCCTATCAGGCCAACTTCCCTGACAAAAAACCATCTGAAATTTGGGCATTAGTTGTTTCAAACAGACAAAATGCGATAAAAGCAGCCAATGCGAAATCCAGTCAGGCTGCTCCTGTTTATCTCGCGTGGTTCGGCTGGGAACCTCAGCTTTATAATGGAAGAATGAAAGCATTCCACTGCATTGACATTTGTTTCTGGTATGACAATACAGACAAGATGTACACGCATACCGGAGGAGGAGCTCGGCCAAAAAAATTGTCTGAGAAAATGTCTGATTCGCTTTTAGCGTTCATGAAGACCGGGGATCCAAACGCTGGTGCTCTACCAAAATGGCCGGTTTACACTACAGCGAAAGGGGAAACAATGGTTTTCAATGATACTTCCGAGGTGAAGAATGACCCTGATAAAATGGGAAGAGAGTCTTTGCCAATGGCCTGATTGGCTTTTCCGGATTTATAATTACCAAAAAGGGACTTGGATAAATGGCCAAATTTTAGCTTTTTGAAATCCAAGTTCCTTTCTTATGAATATCAAAAAATATAAAGTTTACACTATCCTTGCGCTTGGAATTTTGATTGGAGTTGTTGGATACTGGACGATTGACTTTTCGGATGATCGAGCCCAATTCAATTCAGTTATTAAAATAATGGGTCCGGGTGCTTTTTTTGGAGCCATGGTGTCTACACTTATCAGAAAGAAAAAACCAGTCCTCAATGCACTTACTATTAGTGCTGGGGTGAGTATGGGTATGCTTTCACGCATCCTTTGGGATATGTCACAAAATTACTCTTCAGATTTGGTTTTCCCTTTTGAACTCCTAATTGGACTAGCAATCGTCATTCCCGCGGCTTTTTTGGGGGCATTATTGATTTATGGAATCTATTTGGTTGGAGGAAAATAATAATGGACTCTCTCAGCTAAATAAGGATCAACCGATCAAATTCCTATTTAATTTCCGTACCATTTCAAGATTTTCCCCCAAAACGCAAACTTCATCCTAGCCAATAAAAGTAGAAAATAATGATTTTGGTATAAATTGAACCTCTGTAAAAAAATTGAAAATGACCGACTTTAGAAACTATAAAGTTCCATACGAACTTTCTCCGGAATACTCGAAATCTATTGCATACTTCTCAATGGAGTTTGCTGTCCACCAACCACTAAAAATTTACAGTGGAGGACTAGGCTTTTTATCAGGTTCTCATTTGCGCAGTGCATTTGAGCTCAAGCAAAACCTGATCGGTATCGGGATTTTGTGGAAGTATGGCTATTATGATCAGGGCAGAAATCAGGACCTAACTCTTCATCCAGAGTGGTATGAAAAGACTTATAGTTTCCTGGAAGATACCGGAATCAAATATCAGATCTCTGTACACGGGAATCCTGTTTGGGTAAAGGCTTGGTATCTTCCTCCAAGCACGTTTGAAACGGCTCCACTATTCCTGTTAAGTACCGATCTACCTGAAAACGACTACCTCAGCCAAACCATCACTCATCGTCTTTACGATTCCGACACTGCTGCCAAGATTGCCCAGTTTATTCTGCTTGGAATTGGTGGCGCCAAATTGGTGGACGAACTTAACTTTAATCCTGAGGTATATCACCTGAACGAAGCCCATGGTGTAAGCAGTGTCTTCTATTTGCTAAAGAAATTCGGAAGCAAAGAAGAAGTCCAGAAGCGACTTGTATTTACAACACATACTCCTGAGGAAGCCGGAAACGAAAAGCACGACATCTACCTCTGTGAGACGATGAGCTATTTCAATGGCATTCCGCTAAATGAGGTTCGGGAGCTCACCCAAATGGAGGGGGACCGTTTTAACCATAGTTTGGCAGCACTCCGATTTGCACACAAAGCCAACGGAGTAAGCAAGCTCCATGGCAATGTAAGCCGCAAAATGTGGGGAAATTATCCGAATATCCCAGAAATCACTTCGATCACAAATGCTCAAAACTGGCGCTATTGGGCTGACAAGCAGTTGTATCGCTTCATGGAAACTGAGAATTCGGAGGGATTTGAAGATCGAAAACGTCATTTAAAAAAGAGAGCTTTTGAAATAGTGGCCGACCAAACCGGCAAACTTTTCGATCCGGATGTACTGACTATTGTGTGGGCAAGAAGATTTGCGGCTTATAAAAGAGCAGAATTGATCACCCGGGATATAAAGAGATTTGAAGCATTGATGAACAATACCGATCGTCCGGTACAGATAATTTGGGCTGGAAAACCCTACCCTTCAGATTATGGAGCCCTTAGTGATTTCAATCATCTGGTTCATTTGAGCAAGCATTTTAAGAACATGGCGGTGTGTGTTGGTTATGAATTGGCATTGAGTAAGCGCCTGAAGCAAGCATCAGACGTCTGGCTTAACAATCCTCGCGTACCAAGAGAAGCCAGCGGAACGAGTGGAATGTCTGCTTCCATGAATGGCGCGGTCAACTTCAGTACGTTTGATGGCTGGATTTGTGAATTTGCAAGACATGGTGAAAACAGCTTCATTGTACCTACAGCGGATTATTATGAAATGAATATTCAGCAACAGGATCAATACGACGTTGACCATATTTACGACATCCTGGAAAACCAAATCATTCCTATGTATTACGGGGAAAAAGAAAGTTGGAGAAAGATAGTTCAAACAGGAATGCGCGATGTGAGGTACGAGTTTGAAAGCAACCGCATGGCAAAAGAGTATTATGAATTGATGTATAAGTCATAAAAAAGCGAGTAAACCGGTTCGAGCTAGCTAGCTTCCAGGTTAGCTTGAACCATTCTTTTTTTGGCGAAAAATCATCCTTTCTCTTCCAGCACCAGGCCAAAGTTGACAGTAATGGAGTTTTTTACTTTTACAGTCCCCAAAAACTTCACCGGTGGATCAAGTCCAAACTCAGAAAATTGAAGGGTTTGTTGTCCACTTAAATGAGTCTGAGCTCCAATTCGATTCATCATGAAGCAACAAATTGGGAACCTTTTTGTAACTCCGGCCAAGGTAATTTCCACTTCTCCGTCAAGTTGTTCTTCTTCGTTGCCAGTAGAATGTTTTTTTAATTGAATAAACCTCACTTTGATCTCAGGATGTTCATCTGCGAGGACAGTTTCGTGAAAATCCTTTGTCATAATGTTATTATAACAATCAAAGTTTTTGGATAGAATCACAACTTCTCCGCTCCATTCGGTTACTTTTTTATCCGGGTAATAAACGGAGATCAACTGATCATCTCCAGCATATCTCAAAGAATTACATTGAAACTTATTGACATTAGTACTTCCAACAACCTCCACAATACTCTTCTGAGAAACCTTCCAGAGCGTGGTATTAGATTTTTCGGCGGGCGCTGCCAAGAACAGGGCTCCAATACTCAGCCAAAGTGCGTTAAAAATATACATGGCGTATAATTGGATAAAATGTGTCGGCTCAAAATCACGCCGACACATAATTAGATGTTCTGTTAATTAAAAGCTTATTGCAGCTTCGATGTTGAATCCGTGGAACTCACCACCGTTTAATTTGCTAGTCTCAGCGAATCCTGATTTATATTGCTGATCCATATACTCCATTTTCACAATGATATTGTTGGTCATGAACCAGCCACCGCCAACATTGGTTCGGGTGATTTTTATTTCTGAGGCGTCAGAAGCTTTATTCTTTCCGGAGACTTCGTTATATCTTCCTCCGATGTAGAACTGTTCTCTGCCACCGAATCTGTAAAGAAGTTCCCCGGCAAGTTGAGTAAATTGACCATCTCCTTCTTCTTCAGAATTGGAAACACTTTCCAGTACTCCGAAAAATTCCAAGCCTTTCAACTTCACAAACGGGTTCAATTGAAGTGCAGTCATTTGTTTGAAAGCGGGATTGAAACGGCCTTCAAAGTTATTCTTGGCAGCAGGAGCCGGTTGAGCCATTACATTGTAATATCTTGCTCCTGCTCTGTCGCCTCCGTAAAGAGAAGTTCCTGTTGTTGTTCCGTTATTTACGTAACCTGAACCGGTTAATCTAAATCTAAAATCCTCAGTGATCTGCTTATCGTATCCTAATTTACCATAAACAGAAAGTTTGTTATCTGTTTGATCATTTACAATTACACTTTGATTTAGTTTACCATTAGTGACACCGAATACCCCAATAAAACCACTTTTCTGAACAGTTACTTCTCCAAAAGCTTCGGTGGTAAATGCATCCATGATGAAATTTTCAATGAATGGGTTGAAGATTGTTCTTGCGTTATCAGATCTTCTGAAGTGCGTATCGCCGTAATTGAACTCATCCAAACCTACAGTAAACGTGGTGTAGTTCATGACTCCGTCCAGAAAACCCTCTTTGATAAAATCAAGTCGGTCAATCTGCAAGTAACCCCCTTTAACCCAAGACTCATTATGGTTTCTGGAAGAAAGGTATGTTCTCAGGTGTAATCTTACTCCGTCAGCAAGCTGAGTATTGATGTTCAGGTTCGCAGAAGGCAAGTTCATATTGGATCCAAGCTCAACCAGGTTATTAAGTGAATTGGAGTGACTGATTGATTGGAACTGCAAAGCGAAGTCTCCTCCTACAAATACCCGAACTTTATCGAAACTGCCCTTAGGCTCTTTTTTCGTTTCAAATACATTCAGACCATTCTTGTTATTTTCTCTGAAATACTGGAGATCAGATTTTTCTTCGTCCTGAGCGAACGCCGCTCCGGTGGATAAAGATGCGATCAAAAGTGCGCATACATTGAACCAGGTAAAGTGCTTTTTCATAGCTTAAAGATTTAAAGGGTTAATTTTTTTTGGAAAAGTGGGTTTTGAAAGAAACGGTAAGGTCATCTCCTGTTTTGATCGTATTGAATACAGCTGATGGGGGACTTATTTTAAATTGAGTAAACTTGATTGGTTGGGAACCGGAAAACGTCACTTTAGAACCGCTTACAGCATAGGTGACGGTGAGAGGCACAGTTTGCGTGTCTCCAGCTATGGTAAGCTTTCCTTTTGCCTTGATCGTGTTGGCAGTAATCCCAGTTATTTCAGTCATTTCAAATTTTATATTGGGATTCTTAGGTTCTAGCAACGCCTTGTAGGCATTACTGTCCATACTGGATTTTCCACTTTTCAGACTCTTTACCGGGAAAGAGAAAGCAAGTGTGGTGATTTTGGTAAGTTTTCCTTTTTCCAATAACATATTGGCTGTTCCGGTAATCCCTTCTTTGACTACCATATCCCAATCATGGATTGTAGAGGTGCCGGAAACTTTCAATTCTTGTGCTCCTGAAGTCGCATATGTTTGTTGAGCCTGAGCCCCCAAACTAATTAATACAGTTACTCCTAAGAGACATAGAGTTCGAGATATTATTGATCTTTTCATTTCACTTAAAGGGTTAATTTTTGTCTAATCGACAGATCAAAAGTAAGGGCCCATTAATGACAATAACCTGACATGTGTTTTTAAAAAGGATGATTAAAATCATCAAATCACAGCCATCAAACTCATACATTATAAGAATACTAGATCAAAATAAGTTCAATGCTCTTTTGGGAGTTTATCTGCCTTAACTATTGATTTTCAGTAATTTAACCTGTTATTATTTTTACAGAATTCTGGGAATACTGCTTCATACTTCCATTTTAGGAGGCAAATAAAATCCATAAGAACTAGAACCCATGGAAACAATCAGAATCCATAATTCAGAAGTTTTACCTCCTCTAGAAATGGTGGAGAGAAAAGGCATAGGCCACCCTGACACCATCTGCGATTGCATTGCAGAAGCTGTATCCGTAGCCCTATCCAACTATTATTTGCAGGAATTTGGCAGCATTTTTCATTACAATGTTGACAAGGCTCTCCTAGTAGGAGGTAGTTCTATCCCTGCTTTCGGAGGAGGAAAAGTTCTGCAACCGATACAGCTATTTATTGCCGGAAGAGCCACCACACGCATCCAGGACCAGATTATCCCCATCGAAGAAATCGCAATCAGTGCTGCAAAAGAATGGATTAGACAAAATCTTCGATTTTTAGATGTCGAAAATCATATCAAAATCATTCCTAAGATCAGAAGCGGAAGCAATGATTTAGTGGAGCTTTTTCAGCGATTTGGAGAGACCCGGATTCCGCTTGCAAACGACACATCATTTGGTGTATCATTTTTTCCCTTCACCTTTCTGGAGGAAAAAATTCTACAAATCGAAAAATTACTAAACTCAAAATCAACCAAAAACTTATTCCCTTTTATTGGAGAAGACGTGAAAATAATGGGAGTTAAGGTCTCCGGACAGCTCCATTTCACAATTGCGATTGCAATGGTCGACCGATTCATTACTCATATCGGGGATTATTTAACTAAAATCACCCAGGTGAAAACCCACATCCGATCTGCCCTAAGTTTGCCGGAAGCAATTATTGACATAAACGTAGCCGATAACTATGAGAGTCAAAGCATATATCTGACTGCCACAGGCACAAGCGCCGAGAGCGGAGATGACGGGCAAGTAGGAAGGGGAAACCGCATCAACGGGTTGATAACCCCTTACAGGCCTATGAGTCTGGAAGCCACCGCCGGAAAAAATCCCATCAGCCATGTTGGTAAAATTTACAACTTATTTGCCTTTGAGCTAAGCAAAGCAATTTTTGATATGGGGTATGCCGAAGAGGCTAGCGTATTCATTGTATCTCAAATAGGAAAACCAATCACAAAACCTCAACTACTTGACATCCGGGCTAAAAATCAACTGATTTCGGATAGACAGATTCATGATTTGGCGATCCGAAAATTGAACGAAATAACTTCCCTTTGGAAGAAAATCATAGCGTCAGAAACCCCTTTTGAGCCTTACACATAACTTAAATCAAACTCAACTTTGCCATGGAATCACACTTTTTACTTCCGTTTGAAAAACTGGGAATTGCCGACGTCCCACTTGTAGGTGGCAAAAATGCATCCCTTGGAGAGATGTTCAGCAAGCTCACTCCTCTAGGAATTCGAATTCCGGATGGGTTTGCAGTCACTGCCGCCGGGTTCCGATTTTTTATTAAAGAGAACAATTTGGGTTCTGAGATTCAGGAAGCTTTGAGAGAGCTTAATCAAACTGATTTTTCCAATCTTCAGGAAATTTCCAAGCGAATCAAAACACTGATTTCAGCCGGAAAAATGCCTGAAAGCTTAAAAGAGGAAATTCTGAATTCTTACAGAAATTTATGTGCCGAGCAAGGAGGGGAAATTGAGTTGGCTGTCCGAAGCAGCGCGACCGCAGAAGATCTTCCTGGAGCAAGTTTCGCCGGATTGCATGAATCTTTTCTCAACATCATAGGAGAGGAAGCCCTATTGAAAGCTGTCCAATCTTGCTTTGCATCGCTTTACAATGCTAGAGCTATTAAATATCGGATCGATAAAGGCTTTGACAAAATAGAAATAGCACTTTCCGTCGGTGTGCAGCTGATGGTAAGGGCTGACCTTGCCAGCAGTGGAGTTTGTTTTTCCATCGAGCCGGAATCAGGTTTTCAGAATGTGGTTCTCATTACTGGATGCTGGGGTCTTGGAGAAAATATCGTCCAAGGCACAGTCACCCCCGATGAATTCCATGTATTCAAACCAGCTTTGGAACAAAAGAAACGAGCAATCATATCGAAGAAAGCCGGATCCAAAACCAAAACCATGGTCTATGCAGCAGGAGGTGGAGTACTTAACACCGAAACTCCTTTGGATAAGCAGAAGCAACTCGTGTTGAACGATGAAGAGGTCGAAACAATCGCAAATTGGGCGCTGGCAATCCAGAAACACTACGGAATGCCAATGGATATCGAATGGGCCAAAGATGGAAATACCAATGAAATATTTATCGTCCAAGCCAGACCGGAAACAGTCCATACCGAACGCGATCCATTTATTGTCAAGGAATTTATTCTGGAAGAAACCGGCAAAAAACTTCTCAGCGGCAATGCTGTAGGTTCCGGAATCGCGGTAGGCCGAGCTAGAATACTACATTCTCCGGCCGAGGCATCCAAACTTCAGGAAGGTGAAGTACTTGTCACAGAGGTAACCAACCCGGACTGGGATCCTATCATGAAAAAAGCGGCTGCAATTATTACTTGTAAAGGCGGCCGAACTAGTCATGCCGCAATCGTAGCTAGGGAGATTGGTGCTTTGGCCATCGTAGGAGCCGATGATGCAACCACTATTTTGAAAGATGGCGACCTAATTACTCTGGATAACTCACAAGGAAAAACAGGCTGGGTCTATTCTGGAGCTCAAAAATGGAGTACTCGAGAGCATGATTTCCGCGGCCAAAAAATGCCTATAACGAAACCCATGTTTATTTTGGCCGATCCTGAAAAAGCTTACGCCTTATCGTTTTACCCAAATCAAGGAGTCGGTTTGATGCGAATGGAATTTGTCATCAATAGCAGCATTCGCATTCATCCAATGGCTTTGGTTCACTTCGATTCCCTCACTGACTTGGCAGTGAAAAAACAGATCGAGGACCTTTGCTATGGTTATTCAGAAAAGAATGAATATTTCATCGACAAACTTTCTCAGGCAATCGGGACCATTGCAGCTTCATTTTCTCCAAAAGAAGTCATTGTCCGAATGAGTGATTTTAAAACCAATGAATACGCAAATCTTATAGGAGGAACCCAGTTTGAAGAAGAAGAAGCAAATCCAATGATCGGATTCCGTGGCGCTTCGAGATACTATAGTGATCGCTATCGAGATGGATTTCACCTGGAATGCGAAGCAATCAAACGAGTGCGAAATGAAATGGGTCTCAACAATGTGAAGCTCATGATTCCATTTTGTCGGACTGTTGATGAAGGAAAAAAAGTAATCGAGCTTCTGGAAACTTATGGCTTGAAGCAGGGAGAAAACGGCCTCGAAATTTATGTCATGGCTGAAATACCATCAAATGTTATTCTCGCTGAGGATTTTGCAGACATTTTCGATGGTTTTTCAATTGGTTCAAATGACCTGACCCAACTTACTCTTGGAGTGGACAGGGACTCGGAAAGGCTAGCTGAGCTTTTCGATGAAAATAACCCTGCGGTGAAATGGATGATTTCCAGAGTAATCACAGTAGCAAAAGAGAAAGGCAAAAAAATCGGCCTTTGCGGACAAGCCCCAAGCGACAATCCCGACTATGCAAAATTCCTGATCAAAAAGGGAATTGATAGTATATCCTTTAATTCGGATGCAATGGTCAAAGGAATTGAGAATATGATTTTGGCAGAATCTGAACACTAAAATCTGTTCCGTAATGCCGAGAATGGGAAAACCCAGAGAAATTGCCTTTTAGATTTAAGTAGCCTGATTTTGAAGTTTTCTTCCTTATCTTTTTGCAAAATTCCCTAAACCTCCCGGGCTCTTTGCAGAATTAAGCTACCATGAAATCTCAAAACATCGCGTTTACAGCTTTTTGCTCAATCCTATTCTCTCCACTTTTTGCACAGGAAATCATGCCTCCGACAATTCCCTGGAGCGGCAAAAGTTTGGATTTGATTGTGGATAACTCCAATAAATGGGTCACGCCTGCGGAAATCAGCGGACTCACAGAATCCCCAGATTATAACACTACTATGAAATGGATGGAAGAAGTGAGTCAGGCTTCTTCCTATGTCTCTATCGCCAGAATCGGAACGAGCGAGCAAGGCCGCCTCATCCAATTGGTAATTGTCTCCAAGGATCAGGACTTCTCCGCTGAAGAGTTATCCACATCCAAAAAGCCCTTAATCTTGATCCAAGCCGGGATTCATGCCGGTGAGATTGATGGAAAAGACGCTGGAATGATGCTCTTGAGAGACATCGCTTTTGGGGGCAAGTCAGCCCTACTGGATCGGGCAAACCTGCTATTCGTCCCTATTCTGAACGTGGATGGTCATGAGAGAAGCAGTGAGTTTGGCCGGGTGAATCAGCGAGGTCCAAAAGAAATGGGCTGGCGGACAAATGCCCAAAATCTCAATCTAAACCGGGACTACACCAAAATGGAAACGACCGGGATTCAGGCAATTGTAAAAGTGATCAATACATACGATCCCGACTTTTACATTGACATTCACGTGACAGATGGGGCGGATTACCAATATGACATCACCTACGATTTTGTGGCTCCGGGAGGATACTCACCCGGAATCTTCGATTGGATGAAAACCTATTTCAAACCAGAGATCAATCAGGCTCTCAGTTCAAACGGTCACATCCCCGGTCCGCTTTTATTTGCTGCTAATGACGAGGATTTTAAAGATGGAAACATCGCATTCTCTTTTAGTCCACGATTCTCAAATTCGTACGGGGATATCCGACATTTACCCACTATTCTGATCGAAAACCATTCTCTGAAACCTTTCAAGCAGCGCGTTTTGGGAACGTATATTTTTCTCGAGCAAGCCATAATCTCAGTTTCAGACCATTTCGAAGAACTTCAGGAAGCAATTGCATCCGACAACAATCAGCTAAGAAAAGAGCTTCCTGTAAGATTTGGCCTCAGTGAAAGTCGGATTGATTCAATCCAGTTTTTGGGCATCGAATCGGAAAAAGTAAAATCTCCCATCACCGGAGCAGACTATGTGGTTTGGAAAGGAAAGCCAGTCATTCAAACCATCCCAAACATTCTGATGGACAATCCTGAATCAAGTGTGAAACTGCCAAAAGCTTATTGGATTCCGGCCGAATGGCCTCAACTAATTGAAAAAATCAAGGCTCACGGGATCAAATTCGAATTGCTTAAAGAAGCGAAGGAAATGACGGTGGAACAAGATTGTATCAGAAATTACAAACTCAGCAACCAAGCCTCAGAAGGAAGGATTCGATTTCAGGAGTTTCAGACCGAACCCATAAATAGGGCTGTAACCTATCAGCCAGGCTCGATCAGAATTTCAACAGCTCAACCTTTGGGGGAATTGGTTGCCATCTTGATGGAACCTGAGTCTGTTGACAGTTATTTTCAATGGGGATATTTTCATTCGATTCTTTCGCAGACCGAATACATGGAGACCTACATCATGGAACCGCTGATAGCAAAGATGCTATCTGAAGATGAGGAGTTGAAGAATCGATTCGATGAAAAACTGAAGGCAGAGCCAGATTTTGCAAAATCTCCTAGAAGCATTTATCGCTGGTTTTACGAACAAACGCCCTATTTCGACCAACAATGGAAAGTGATTCCGGTGGGGAAAGAAAGGTGAACTTAATTTAAAATTAGTAATTAAAAATTGAGATAATGAGATTTGAGCATCTGGCAATTTGGGTAAACGATCTTGAAAAAATGAAGCTGTTCTATTGCCAATATTTTAACATGAAACCGGGAAATATCTACATAAATGAAATGAAAGGCTTTTCTTCCTACTTTCTTTCTTTCGAAACTGGTGCACGATTAGAGCTAATGAACCGGGCGGATATCGTAGAGTCTGAGTACAATCGAAATCTCTTGATGGGTTTAAATCATTTGGCTATTTCTGTAGGCAGCAAAGAGAAAGTCGATGAACTGACCAATTTTCTTAAGGAGAATGGAATTCAAATTGTGGGAGAACCCCGAACAACTGGGGATGGATATTATGAGAGTGTCATTGCAGATCCTGAAGGAAATTTGGTTGAAATCACAATCTGAGTGTCTTCGTTACAAATCAAAAATTATTTCCCATTTTTGAGTTAGCAATGCTGAAAATCAGACCCATATCATCCTTTTCTTGCCATAGGATAATCTTCGGATTAACCCTGATTTTCAGTATTCTTTCTTTTTCAGCCTCAGCTAATTCAACAACTAATTATCACCAGACTCCACAACAATCAGAACTTCTTGTTATAACTAAAAGAAAAAAGAGGTCAACCTTATTCTCAATTTTAGGAGTTATAAGATCCATTTCTCACTTTTTCTTAAATCATTCTATTCTCGAAAAAGTGAAGCGATTGCTTTTTTCGGAGTTATGCAAAGTTCAATTACTAGTACTTACCAGTCAATATTTTTTAAAGGAATTCAGACCTAAATTGGTATTCTTGAAAATGCCTTCTACGGATTCAGAAGGCCTAAATCTGAATTTTTTCTAGGGCTAAAACCCCACCCCCCTATCTTATTTAGTATTTCACAGCCTGCTTTTCGAAGTGAAGTAAAATCATTTATTTATGAAAAGACTCAAGAAAATCATGAGAATGGTTAGTCTGATTCTTATGATAGTTTTGGCATCAGTCGGGCTTGGAATGGGGGCGGTATTTCTGCTTTCCCCACAACGAAAAAGAGACGACGATTTTACTCCAAAAACAGAATTGGTAGAAGCAAAAGAAGCTATTCTCCTAATTAAGAAGCAATAGACCCAAATTGAATTGGACGGGAATAAAAGTCAAAAGGTGTACAATTATAGGATTTGAAATATTCCCGAAACATTTCAGGTTTGAAAATCTGAAATTCAGAATCTTCTTATGCTGCTTCAGTAAGATTCAGTTTTTGGATCAATTCTCATTCTTCAATTTTGATTCATATACGAATCGAAATGAAAATCATTGCAGCACTTGTTTCTTCCTTTCTACTGTTTCAGTCACTAGTCTTTGCCCAAACCAAAATAAATGGCAAGGTCATCGATGAAAAAGGACTGGACCTTCCAGGTGTGAATATTTTCATCAAAGGAAGCTACGATGGTGCTACTTCTGATGTGTCAGGAAATTTTTCTTTTGAGACCACCGAAACTGGCAGCCAATTACTGGTTTTTCAATTAATGGGTTTCAAAACCCAGGAGCGTGATCTAGATTGTTCTGTCAATTCTCTGGAAATAGAGTATGTGCGGCTAATCGAGGAAATCACAGAAATGAATGCCGTGACAATTTCGGCAGGATCGATGGAAGCTTCGGATGAAAAAAAATCAGTAATTCTTCGTCCTTTAGATATTGTTACTACACCCAGTGCGATGGGTGACATCATTGGAGCATTTCAGACTCTGCCGGGAACAAGTACTGTTGGCAATGACGGACGCTTGTTTGTTCGTGGCGGCGATGCATCTGAAGTTGGAATTTACATTGATGGAATGCGAGTGGGCAATGCCTATGGAACAACTGCCGGAAACGTCCCAACACGCACCCGTTTCAATCCAAATCTTTTCAAGGGAACATTCTTCAGTACTGGGGGATATTCTGCGGAATATGGACAAGCTCTCTCATCAGCCCTCGCTATGAACACAAAAGACCTTTCTCTTCGCAGTCAAGGCGACCTCACCATTATGTCCGTTGGCGGAGGATATTCACATACCCTTGCAAATGAAAAGCATAGCCTGACAGTTTCCGGGAACGTCTTTGATTTAACGCCATATCAAGAGCTTGTAAAACAGAATTTTGACTGGGAAAGGGCTCCCTATAGCTGCGATTTTGAGCTGGCTGCACAGCAAAAACTTAAAAAGGGAGGATTGCTAAAAGTAATGGCTAGGACTGAAACAGGTGGAATGAAGCTATGGCAACTGCTACCCGGATCTGATGATAGAGGTGTGTTGATCAATTTAAAAAATAGCTATTCCTATGCTCAATCAAATTGGAGAAAGTCTTACGAAAATGGATGGACTCTATTCGGAGGGATATCATTTTCTCACAATTTTGACGATGTCGCATACGATACTCTTCAAGTAGAGCGACGAAGTGACCTTATCCATCTCAAAACTAGTGTGATCAAAGACTTCTCAGATCGAATTTCAATGAAAACGGGAGTCGAATACTTTGCTCATAATTTCGAAGAAACTCTTATCAAGGAAAATCTCAGCCGGGACTTTAGGGAAAAGGAAGCTTAC
>JBKJKX010000094.1:0-2635 GCA_046597285.1 Algoriphagus sp.
GAGCTTAGATCAAAACCGACATCTTCAACTTTTACATTTCTCACAAACGAACTTCTACTTCTTCTTTTTCGAGTTATTTGCCAGCAATTGTTCATATTCCTCATAGGTATCAATATCGATGGACCCCTTTGGGAAATCAACTTCTGCCACCTCATCTAAATGGGCAAATATCACTTTCTTTGCCCCTTCGCTGCTTTTCAAAGCGATCATTTCCTGAAAGTATTGTTTAGTGAATAGTGCAGGAACTCCGAGGGTTTCTGAATATCTGCAAGCCACAATGCCTTTACCGGTAATTTTTTGAGTTTCAATCAGAGAATCCAAAAGGGCTGAATCCACGAAGGGCTGATCACATACTAAAATAATTACCTGATCAGGTACTTGATATTTGGTCAGATAGGCTAATCCTTTTTGCATGGTGGATACCATCCCTTTTTCCCAATCTTGATTATGAATTACCGGGATAGTATCAGCTCTGAAAGTCTTTTTAATTTCGTCTTTATCAGCACCCAGTACCACCACTTTGCTGGTTACTTGCGAACCTAAGGCAGCATCAATTGCTCTTTGAAGGAAAGTTTTTCCTTCAATAGGCAATAATTGTTTGGGTTCACCCATTCGGGAAGAGTTTCCTGCTGCAAGGAGTATTAAACCTGTTTTAATGTTGCTCATAGAATTTTATCAGTGGATAGGGCCATCTTTTTCCCGCAGAAAGATCGGCTGTTTTTTGCTCAAAACTGCTTTTATTTCAGCTAATACTGATAACGCTATTTCTTCCGAAACTTCCGCCCCGATATCCAAACCCATTGGGTAGTAAATATTGGAAGTAAGAACCTGAATTCCTTTCATTTCCAAGCGCTCAATCAATTTGAGCCCTTTTTTCTTTGGTCCCAAAATTCCGATATAAGGTAATTGCAAGGGGAGGAGTTGTTCTAAAACCACCACTTCATACTCGAAGTTATGGGTCATCAAAAGTGCCACGGTATTTGAATCTATTTCCAAATTTGCAACAGCATTATCCCCCTGAGCAATCACTATTTTACTTGCTTTTGGAAATCTTTGATCAGTCGCATGAGTCTTTCTTCCATCAATCAAAACCAAATCCCAACCAAGTAAATCAGCCATTTTTGCAACAGGAATTGTATCGTTTCCGGCTCCAAAAAGTAAAACCCGAATAACAGGTTTGATCGATTCGTAAAAGACGCTGATTTCATCCAGTTCCGAATAGGATTTGATCATGCTATTGGTAAAATCGAGATTAGTTAATTCGACTTGAATCGATTTCCAAAGGTTGGAATCGAGGCTTTCAAGTTGTCCAAAACCTTGTTTTTCTTTCCAAATGACTTTTGTTCCTACCTGCTCAGCTCGTGAATTCTTCAGTGAAAAAATGGTAATTAAAACTCCCGGAACCCGATTTTCGAGGGCAATTTTTAAAAGTTCTACAGGATTTAATTTGTTGTCAGGATCGATTGGTTCAATCAAAACCTGAATGATTCCATTACAGCCAAGACCTATCCCAAATTTCTGATCGTCTTCATCGGTCGTGTCATACGTGACCAACATTGACTTCTGCTGAAAAATAACTGCCTGAGCTTTTCTCAATGCATCGCCTTCCAAGCAACCGCCACTGATTGCCCCAGTCAACTGACCTTCCTCGGTAACCAACATCCTGGCACCAGGTCTGCGATAGGCAGATCCATCAACTTTGACCACAGTAGCCAAAGCTGTTTTTTGTTTAAGAGATTTAGAATTTTCGTACGCCAGGATGATTGACTGAAGTTCTTTCATGAAATATTTCCCTGCGATATTCTAGGTGTGAGCTACTATAATTTTATTTTCTTTGATAGAAAACCAAGTTGAAGCTCCTGCGGAAAAAACAAAATAACCTACTAACACCGGAAGAAGTCCCGGGATTTTTTCACTCAACTCAAACCAGTCTCCGGTTGAAAGGACGACAATAATTCCAAAACTACTTTTCAAAATTTCCCAGAGCCAAGCCAATGGGTTTTTGTCCATCAATTCTGTTAAGGCGTAGACACTCAACAAAACGTACCCTCCATAAATGAACATTCCGGGAGCCCCGATTTCCGCTATATTTCCAAACAAATAACTAATCATCAATAGTAAAATCATCAGCTGAACGACGCTCCAGGTAAGCAGGCCTGATGAAAGCTTAGGACTGTACTTTTCAAAATGATATACATCATTGATTTTTTCTACCGGATATTTTAAAGCAACATCCTCTGGCCTCCAACCCAAAGGCATAAACCAGATTCTCATCTTATCCATAAAATTCCGCGCTCTCCAGGCATCCTTTATTAATAGCCAGAGATGCATGAAATTAATTTTGATCGGGTTCCAGGTTTGAACTGGTCTGGTAATCCCATAAACTGCCGGAACTTCGTCCATTTCCTCCTGATAAGTCCCAAAAATCCTGTCCCAAAAGATAAAGATCTGGCCGAAGTTTTTGTCCAGATAGATCGGATTGATCGCGTGATGAACACGATGGTGAGAAGGAGTGACTATGATTTTTTCCAAAAATCCCATTCGGTTGATATGGCGGGTATGATACCAAAACTGAGCAAATAGATGGAGTGGGGCTACCACAGCTATTACCTCCTGAGGAACTCCCAAAATAGCC
>JBKJKX010000150.1:0-2658 GCA_046597285.1 Algoriphagus sp.
TGGGACTTGGAATCGAGGACACCATGGCGCAGACTACCTCTAAAGTTCAACGAGCATCTGCCCCTTCTGATCTTAAAATCACGGACATGCGCTATTGCCATACAGCAGTGATGGGCGGGACTGCGATTATTAAGATTTACACCAACCAGGGAATTTATGGACTTGGCGAAGTGCGGGATGCAGCCGATCCTAAGTATGCCCTCATGCTTAAGAGCAGGATCCTGGGGGAAAACCCATGTAATGTTGAGCGGATATTCAAAATCATCAAGCAATTTGGCGGGCAAGCTCGGCAGGCGGGTGGTGTTTGCGCGGTTGAAATGGCACTTTGGGATCTTTGCGGAAAAGCGTACAATGTTCCTGCCTGGCAATTGCTTGGGGGAAGATATCGAGACTCCATCCGACTTTATGCAGATACTCCCGAAGGAAATGATCCCGAGGAGCAGAAGGAACGAATCAAGTTTCGAACAGAAACACAAGGTTATACTTGGCTGAAAATGGATGTTTCCATTAATAAAATCAAGGACATACCGGGTTGCTTAGTAAATCCTACACTTTTGAAACAAAGCCCCAATCAATTCTCAGGCCCCTTCATGTCTTATGGCAACACAGCACATCCCTTCACTGGAATTCAGATCACCGAAAAAGGATTGGCAGAACTTGAAAAAATCGTTCACAATGTGCGTGAAATGGTGGGCTATGAGATTCCGATCTCTACCGATCACTATGGGCATTTTGATGTAAATAACTGTATCAGACTCGGAAAAGCTTTGGATAAATATCGTCTTGCTTGGCTAGAGGATATGGTGCCATGGCAGATGACCGAGCAACATAAAACTATCACCCAAGCGCTGGAGACTCCTACGACTACTGGGGAGGACATCTATCTTCTGGAATACTTCAAGCCACTTATAGACCAGCATGCTGTAGATATCATACATCCGGATCTGGCTTCTTCCGGCGGATTGCTGGAGACAAAGCGGATTGGAGACTATGCCGAGGAAAAGGGAATAGCGATGGCGATGCACCAGGCGGGAACTCCAGTCTCGTTTATGGCCAATGTCCATTGTGCTGCAGCAACTCAAAATTTCCTTGCTCTTGAGCATCATTCAGTGGATGTGCCTTGGTGGGAAAGTATGGTCACCATGGTGGATGGAAACAAAATGATCGATAAGGGATATTCTCCCGTCCCCCTCAATTCTCCGGGATTAGGAATCGAACTAAACGAGGAAGTTCTCAAAGAGCACCTGCATAAGTCTGATTCTTCCTTCTTTGCTCCGACAGATGAATGGAATGAAAAGCGTTCCCATGATCGGACTTACAGTTAAGTGAGGATAGAATTGTTAAAAGTTTAATCCGAAAACACGGGATCCTCCGGGTTTTCGGATATTTTTATTTTTGTCTTTTACACCCAAAATACCAAAGAATTGAAAATCACTATTTATAAGATCGCAACGGTTATTTCCTTTCTTTTTCTATTCATAACACTTGGAATAAGTTTTTTTCAAGGATTCAGCCAAGCAGGTCCTTTTCTGATTCTGTTTTTCCTTTTTCTCGGGATTGGGTTTCAGGGCTATTCCCACTTGAAAGGATTTTCTTTTCCGGTTTTCATCTTTGCTGTGGTGGCTTTGTCCATGTTTTTCCCTCAGTATTTTCAGGAATTCCGAGGCTATACGTTATCTAATCTGATTACCCCGCTGATCCAAGTGATCATGTTTGGGATGGGAACTTCTATGAGTTTGAGAGATTTTGCTCAAGTTGCAAAAAGCCCCAAAGCGGTTTTTATTGGGGTTTCTGCCCAGTTTTTGATCATGCCCTTGCTCGGCTTTATTCTTGCCAGCATGAGTGGATTGGCACCGGAAATAGCTGCAGGAATTATCTTGGTTGGATGCTCTCCAAGCGGAATGGCTTCCAATGTGATGACTTATTTAGCAAAGGCAAACCTGGCGCTTTCGATTACCCTTACCTCTGTGTCCACTCTTCTTGCACCGTTGCTAACTCCTATATTGATGAAAGTTTTAGCAGGTGAATTTATCGAGATTGATCTGTTGAAAATGATGTGGGATATCGTCAAAATGATAATTCTTCCTATTGGAGCAGGGTTAATTTTTAATAAGCTGCTTCGGGGAAGATCCGCTTGGCTTGATGCCGCAATGCCAATCTTATCGATGGCAGCTATTGCGATGATCATTTTAATTATCACCGCAGCCGGAAGAGACAGCCTGCTTCAGATTGGTCCGATTCTGATACTTCTGGTGACTATCCACAATCTCGGTGGATACACAATTGGCTATTGGTTTGGCAGAATGTTTGGAATGGACGAACGGGATTCGCGTACTCTTGCCATAGAAGTAGGAATGCAAAATGCAGGTTTAGCTTCCGGCCTTGCAAAATCCCTGAATCAAATTGCAACTGTAGGTCTTGCCCCTGCGGTTTTTGGCCCGATGCAAAATATCTCGGGTTCGATTCTGGCAACTTTTTGGCATAAAAAACCGATCGAAAGGGATTCTAAATCAGAATCCTGAAAATCAAACCGGCAACCTAAACGCCTGTCTGGCTAAAAGCTTCCAATCACCTTTTTCCTTAACCCAGACCATCAATACGCCTATTTTCAGATTGTTCGTTTTCCCATTCGAGGCAATTTCGGCAGATACCTTATAT
>JBKJKX010000161.1:0-3308 GCA_046597285.1 Algoriphagus sp.
TATAAAAATGGGATGATCATCATTGCCTGGGAAGTCACTTCAGCAATCGCGCTGGTGATTGCAGCCCTTTATTTTCTCCCCATTTATCTCAAGATGGGATTGACGACTATTCCCCAATATTTAGAAAACAGATTTGATGCAACCACGAAGACCGTTGTAGCTTTTTTATTGATGCTTTCTTTTGTGGTGACGCTGCTGCCAATTGTGCTTTACACAGGAGCAATTAATTTGGAAAGTATTTTCAATGTCTCAGAAGTGCTTGACATCAGCAGATCGGAAGGAATTTGGTTGACCGTGATTACAATTGGGGTTATCGGATCTGTGTATGCAATATTTGGAGGATTGAAGGCAGTGGCCTTTTCTGATTCTATTAATGCGATTGGTCTGATGATTGGGGGTTTGATGATCCCTGTTTTTGCTTTGTGGGACATTGGAAATGGGAATATTCTAGGCGGGATCAGTAAAGTGTATGAAACTGTTCCGGACAAATTCAATGTCATCGGCACGGAGGATTCCGTAATGCCTTTCAGCACACTTTTCACAGGTCTGATGATCAATCAGCTTTATTTTTGGGGAATGAACCAAACCATCATTCAGCGAGCTTTAGGTGCTAAAAATATGGCTGAGGCACAAAAGGGGTTGTTGTACACCGGAATATTTAAGATCCTGATTCCACTTATTATTGTACTTCCAGGCATCATCGCCTTTTATTATTATGGGGACCTTTACTACGCTGATCAGGATTTCATCTATCCGACATTGGTCAAAAAAGTACTTCCATTATCCCTCATTGGTTTCTTTGCTGCAGTCGTTTTGGGAGCGATCTTGAGCACTTTCAATTCGGTTTTGAATTCCGCTGCCACTATTTTCAGTTTAGATATTTATAAGAAAATGATTCAGCCTTCTGCCTCCGACAAAATACTTGTGAGGGTAGGCAAATGGAGTTCTTTAATTTTGGCGGTGGTGGCAATTCTGGTTGCACCTTTAGTCGCCAATGCGCCGGATGGCTTGTACCAATTGATGCAGCAACTGAATGGGATTTTCTTTATCCCTATTGCATCCCTATTGATTGCGGGTTTTTTTATCCCAAGAATTTCAGCCATTGGAGCCAAAGTTGGACTGGTTACAGGGCTGTCCTTTTACCTCTTGACGACTTTTGTGATAGAGGTGAACCTTCATTTTATTCATATTTGGGCAATCGAGTTTTTACTGAATTTAGGGGTGATGTATTTGGTCAGTTTGAAATATCCAGCTAAACAGGTTTCTATTTCAACCTACGTAAGCACGCTGGATTTGAAAGAATGGAGGTTTGCCAAGCCACTTTCTCTGATACTCTTCATGATTACCCTGATGATTTATTATTTATTGGGACGGTAGTTTTCTGTTTAGTACCTGTCCTTCTAAATCATTTAAATTTCAGCCTGAATTTTAACACGCAAGTTTATCCTGTTCAATCCAATGACCCTTTCCTCCAAACTCCCTCACGTCGGAACAACCATTTTCACTGTCATGTCCAAACTGGCGACGGATTATGGTGCAATCAATCTTTCTCAGGGATTTCCCGGTTTCAATTGCGATCCGCATTTACTGGATTTGGTCACCAAATACATGCACAAAGGTTTCAATCAATATGCCCCGATGAGCGGAGTTCCTGTTTTGAAACAGCGATTGGCAGAGAAGACGAAGCTCGTTTATGGAGTTGATTATAATCCGGAAGAGGAAGTAACTATTGTCTCTGGTGCGACGGAGGCGATTTTCTCGGCGGTTACCGCTGTGGTTAGGGAAGGAGATGAGGTGATTTTGCTCGAACCTGCCTACGATAGTTATGCTCCCGCGGTCATTCTGAATGGAGGGATTCCGATTTATATCCCGCTGAGCTTGCCGGACTTTTCGGTGGACTGGGAAAAAGTAAAGACAGCAATCAATCCAAAAACCAGGTTGATCATGGTCAATACACCGCATAATCCAACAGGCTATGTCTGGACACAGGAGGATATAAATATGCTTGCCATTCTGATTCAGGATACTGATATATATGTCGTCAGCGATGAGGTTTACGAGCATATTTCCTTAGATGGGCGAGCTCATATTTCGTTGATGACCCATCCGGTTTTGAAGGAACGAACTTTTGTTTGTGGTTCTTTTGGGAAGACTTTTCATGTCACGGGATGGAAAATAGGATACTGCCTGGCTCCGAAATCATTGAGTGAAGAATTCCGAAAAATCCATCAGTTCGTCACATTCAGTACGCCAACACCCCTCCAATACGCCTTGGCGGAATACCTGGAGGAGCCTAGCCACTATCTATCGATTCCAGATTTTTACCAAAAGAAGCGTGATCTTTTTTGCTTAGGCCTGAAAGAAACTCCTTTTGAGTTTGTACCGGCACAAGGAAGTTTCTTCCAACTTGTGTCGTACGGTCATCTTACACAGGAATCAGATTTTGATTTGGCCGTTCGTCTGACCAAAGAAATTGGAGTGGCGAGCATACCGATTTCAGTATTTTTCGATCAAAAAACGGATCATAAAATTCTGAGATTCTGCTTTGCAAAGGAAGATTCCGAACTTGAAACCGCGTTGGATAAGCTTCAGAATTCGAAATTATTTCCACAATAAATTTGAGTTGATACAATATTCGAATCGTCCTGAAAGTGATAATCCAAATTATCATTCGGTCAATGCAGAAAATTTTGCTCTAGCAACCTCTATTTGAAATGATAATCAATCAAGAAATTATTACCTCAGCGTTAAAAAGGAGTCGATCTTCAGGGATTTGTCCCTTTTTCATTTGATTTCCCCTCAGAAAAAGCAATTTTTGCTTCGCATTTGAAAAGCATAAACCAACGACAATGAATAGATATATTGACCTCATTCAACAGACTTTTGATTTCCCTACAAAAGAGTTTCATGTTGAAAACAATGAATTGTTTTTTAATGGGGTCAACCTCATGGAGATCATCGAAACGTATGGCACTCCGCTGAAGCTAAGCTACTTGCCAAAAATTTCAGAAAATATTCAGAATGCTAAAACCTTCTTCAACAATGCGATTCAAACGCATGATTACAAAGGCAAGTACACCTATTGTTATTGCACCAAGTCATCTCACTTCAGCTTTGTGCTGAATGAAGCACTCAAAAACGATATTCATATTGAGACTTCGTCCACCTTTGATATTCCATTGGTCAGGACGCTTTTTGCCGAAGGTAAAATCACGAAAGAGACTTATATCGTTTGCAATGGTTTCAAAAGAGAACTCTACAAGCAATACGTCAGCGAATTGCTGAATGATGGATTTGTGAATTGTGTG
>JBKJKX010000036.1:0-2691 GCA_046597285.1 Algoriphagus sp.
TCGTCGCTGAAGTCAATATACGCCTCATCTACTACCACCAACCCTTTGAAATTGTGAAGTAGGAACAGGATATCCTCGCGCTTCAACTTGTTTGCCGAAGGGTTATTGGGAGAGCAGATGAAAAGGATTTTAGAGTGCTCGTCGGCTTTCGCCAGAATCTTTTCAGGCTGTAATTGAAAATCCTCAGTCAGCGAGACTTTACGGATTTCCACGTCGTTAATGGAAGCGCTCACCTCGTACATTCCGTAGGTGGGAGGAAGCAAAATCACGTTGTCTTTTCCGGGATTGCAAAAGGCGCGGTAGAGTAAATCTATCGCTTCGTCCGAACCATTCCCTAAGAAAATCTGCGAAATACGAACGTGCTTGATTTCTGATATTTCAGCCTTCAAAGCAGTTTGATAAGGGTCCGGATATCTGTTGAAATCCTGATCTGTAATCGAACCAAATGGATTTTCGTTTGCATCCAGGAACACTCCTTCTGTACCCGAGTACTCGTCTCGTGCAGAAGTATAAGGCTGTAATTTGGCAATATGAGGCCTAAGTAATGAATTCAGGTAAAAGCTCATTTAGTATTGCTTTTCAGATAGTTAAGACGAATCGTAATTGCGTTTTTATGTGCCTCCAAATGTTCATTGGCAGCCATAATCTCCACGGTTGGCCCGATGTTTTTCAATCCTTCCGGGCTGATTTTTTGGTAAGTCATTTTCTTGAGAAAACTATCTAAAGAAACACCGCTATAGTTTTTGGCATAGCCATAAGTTGGGAGTGTGTGATTGGTGCCGGAAGCATAATCTCCTGCTGATTCAGGAGTGAAATTTCCGATGAAAATCGATCCTGCATTGTAGATCGCATTAACCACTTCATCTTCATTTTCCACTGCAATGATCAGGTGTTCTGGAGCATATTGATTGATCAAAGCCAACGCTTGTTTTTGATCTTTCATCACGACTATCTGAGAATTATCGAGCGCCTTTTTAGCGATGTCCTTGCGAGGCAATTCTTCCACCTGTAGGTTGATTTCTTTCATTACTTTTTTGGCAAACTTTTCCGAAGGAGTTACAAGAACCACTTGACTGTCCACTCCATGCTCTGCCTGCGAAAGTAAATCGGATGCTACAAAAGCCGGAATCGCTGTTTCATCCGCATAGACCAAAACCTCAGATGGTCCGGCAGGCATATCGATCGCCACTCCGTATTTGGTCGCCAATTGCTTAGCGGCGGTTACATATTGGTTTCCGGGGCCAAAGATTTTATCCACCTGTGGAATACTTTCAGTTCCGAAGGTAAGTGCCCCGATGGCTTGAGCTCCGCCGACTTTCAGAATCTTGCGAATACCAATCAAATCGGCTGTGTATAAAATCGCAGGATGGATTTTTCCTTCCCGGTTTGGAGGAGTGCAAAGCACGATTTCGGAGCAACCTGCAAGTTTGGCAGGAACGCCCAGCATCAAAACAGTGCTGAAAAGAGGAGCAGTACCACCCGGAATATAAAGACCAACTTTCTGAATTGGGATACTTTTTCTTCGGCAAACTATGCCAGGCATTACTTCCTCGATCAATTCGGGAGTGGCCTGAGCAGCGTGGAATCGTTCAATATTGGCTTTGGCAACTTGAATCGCAGCTTTCAATTCCTCTGAGACAGATTCTTTGGCAGCTATAATTTCTTTATCCGTAACGAAGAGGCTGTCCAACTGAACATGGTCATATTCCAAAGCAAACTTAAGCAAAGCTTTATCTCCGCTTCGTTGAACTTTGCGCAGGATAGGCTTTACTATTTTATTGATCGCCTTTGTTTTTTGAACCGGACGGGCCAGCTCTTTTTGCCAAATGTCCGCTTCGGGATTGAGTAGGATTCGCATTTGTGCTCTTGTTAAAAGGTTGGTAATACTGATTAGATGATCATTTTCTCAATAGGGACCACCAGAATTCCTTCGGCTCCTGCTGCTCTGAGTTCTTCGATATTTTCCCAAAACTGATCTTCGCTCAAAACTGAGTGAACGGATGACCAACCCTGCTGTGCAAGCGGCAAAATTGTCGGGCTTCTCATTCCCGGAATCAGGCTGATGATTTTTTCGAGTGATTCGTTTGGAGCGTTCAGCAGGACGTATTTACTGCTTCTTCCTTTTTGGACCGCATTGATGCGGAAAAGAAGTTTATCGACGATGCTTTTCTTCCAGTCTGCCAACTTGTTATTGGCGATCAAAACTGCTTCGGATTTGAAGATTTCTTCCACTTCCTTCAGCCCATTCATCATCAGTGTAGATCCTGAGCTTACTATATCGCAGATTCCTTCTGCCAAACCGATGCTTGGAGCGATTTCCACCGAACCGCTGATTTCATGAATTGAAGCTTCTATTTTTTTGAGATTCAAATAATCGCCCAGAATTTTCGGGTAGGAGGTAGCGATGTTTTTCCCCTGAAAATATTCGATTCCTGGGTATTCTTCACCTTTTGGAATGGCTAGAGAGAGGCGACATTTGGAGAATCCCAATTTCTTCAGTGTGAGTACTTCCTTGTCTTTTTCGACCAGTTCATTTTCACCGACAATGCCCAAATCGGCCACGCCATCAGAAACATAACCCGGGATATCGTCGTCGCGAAGGAAGAGAAATTCAATTGGGAAATTGGTGGAAGTGGACTTGAGTTTGCCCGTTCCATTGTAAAATTTGATTCCACACTCTTTGATCAAGCT
>JBKJKX010000099.1:0-3208 GCA_046597285.1 Algoriphagus sp.
GGGCAAAAGGAGCGGCTGAAGCGATCCAGATTGAGAATGGCTCACTTTCTGAAAAATACATTCAATACCTTTGGGTACGTCAACAGAAAAACCTAAACGACAAGACAGTCATCTATATTCCTACCGAAGCGAATCTTCCTATCCTAGAAGCAGGAAGAATGGCTCAAAAGCCTTCAATCTTCCAACCGGATGCCAACAAATAAAGAAAAAGCCATGATGAACTTCATGGCTTTTTTATTTTAAATTCTTCTGCTTAATACCTTCCCATGCAAACTCCGCAATAGCCCGATATCCCATATCAGACGGGTGTATCATATCCTCACTAAAAAACTCAGGCGGAAAATTCAGAATCAATTCATCAAAAATGATTTTTGAGTTCCCATTGGCAATTTGCTTCATTTCGTCCCGAAGAAACTCACGCTGTGATTTCAAATAGGACTGAAGCATTTTGGGAAATGCCGGAAACAGATGAACTGGGGGGATGTCTGCCAGATAGATCCAGGATGGGTTGAAATCCCAATCAAGAGAGTGGATCAAGTTTAGTAAAGACCGATGGTATTCTGTTGGATTTGTCAACCGGAAACAATCATTGGCTCCTAAAAAGAGGAGGATTCCATCCATTTGAGCTTTTTCTGCTTTGAGCTTTTCAGAAAAAAATGATAAGACCCGACCAGCCCGAATACCATTCTTCCCAAAGTTGGTGACGGTGCAATCCTCACCAAAAAGTCTGTATATATTTCCGGCAAATGTGAATTCTGCTGAACTCGCACCAACGCCTGCAGCAGTAGATTCTCCCAAAACCAAGTATTTCTGAGGGCCATTTCCCAGTTTGATGAATTCACTTTGAGCTTTAGGAGCTGGTCTGAGTTTTTGAACTTTATAGGCCTGATGGATCAAAAAAGGCAAAACAGGAAAAAGCTTTGCTTGAAAAACTGCATAAGATGAAAGGAATTTACCCACCTGATTTTTTGGTTTTGTAACCAGCCTGAATGAGCACCTGAAGGACTTTGTCACGATGGTCTCCCTGGATTAGGATTTCACTGTCTTTGGCTGATCCGCCAACTCCGCATTTGGTTTTGAGCATTTTGCCCAACTCTTTTAAATCCTCATCCGAACCAATAAATCCTTCCACCAAAGTCACTTTCTTTCCTGCACGAGACTTTTTGTCCAGTAATACCTTCAGGTTTTGTTGGGCAGGAGAGAGGGTATCGGATGAATCCTCGGCTCCCTGATTGAATTCAAAATCATTGCTGGTGGAGTAGACGACTCCATCTCTTTTTTTCCAATCGTTGTTTTTCTTAGCCATTTTAACAAAAAAAGCCTGCCCTTAAAGAGCAGGCTTCAATAATGAATAGTGAATTATTTTGATTTAAACGTCCAAACCGGACGACTGGAATGATTGACCACATCTTCTGCGATACTCCCGGTGATCAGGTGGATAAATCCTGTTCTGCCGTGTGTAGCCATTGCAATCAAATCTGCATTAATATCATCCGCAAATTCTAGAATCCCAGATTCTTCCGTGGCAGAGTTATAGATTTCAGCCTTTACATTTTCGAAACCATAGGTCTTAACAAAAGTATTAATCCGTCTGATGGATTCTCTGGAGGTCTCGAAGTTGCCGGGAGTATTTACGATGACAAAATAAAGCTCTGCACCGAATACGAATTGGAGGCGTTTCATTCTTGCAGCAATTTCTGTTTCACCTTCCTTAAAATCGCTTGCAAAAACTATCTTTTTTATCTCGTTTGGATTGGTTTTTCCTTTGATGGTCAAAACCGGGCAATTCGCATTACGGACTACTTTCTCGGTATTGCTTCCGACCATTATTTCTTCAAGTCCTCCCACGCCTTTTGATCCTATTACTACTAAATCAGGATTTTCCTCAGCGATAGAACTTGAGATGTTTTTGAATGCGTTACCAAGTTTGATTTTAGTACTAAAACTGAAGCTTTTTCCAGCATAAGAATCCTCAAGTTCCGCCATTTGATCTTTGCGCCGTTTCATCAACTCAATGAAAAAAATCTGATTTTCGATTTCAGGCATCATCTCTGATCCACCCGTGGTGCCGAAGCTGGAAGATGACGGGACTTCAATTACATGCAGAACTTCTATATGAATATTGTCAAATTTTCCTGCCATACCAGTAGAAAAATCTAATGCGTTCTGAGCTTGCTCAGAAAAATCAAATGGGACTAGAACCTTTGTCATAGTTTATTGGGCTGTTGTTTATACCAAAATAGAAACAAAAAAGAACTTTGATTAGCTTTTCCCTAAAAAAACTAGTCCGATTCCAAAAAGTATTACCCAAAGCAACGTACTGAGAGCCATTTTCTTCAAGTATGGATCGATCAAAGCAGAGGATTTTGCATTTTGTACTCCAAAGCCAACTTTCATCATTGAAGGCCAGGCAAGTGTTGCCACTAAAGAAAGGTTCTCACCACTAATAATTGCAAAGGTGATGAGACAAAAGTATCCTCCTGCCAAAAGTGCCCAATTGTAACGGATTGCTGCTTTTCTACCAATTCGGACAGGAATAGATTTTTTTCCGGCCTTTTTATCAGATTCGATATCGCGGATATTATTGATGTTTAGCACGGCTGTACTAAATAGACCAATAGAAACTCCAATGAGAAGTGTGAGAAGATCAAAGCTTAACGTGTGTAAAAAATAAGTGCCTAATACCCCAAGCAAACCAAAGAAAATGAAGACAGAAATATCACCCAATCCAGCATAACCATAGGGGTTTTTGCCTGATGTGTAAGTGATCGCAGCCCAAATAGCAGCCATTCCCAGAGCTAGAAAAATCGCGAACAGCGTCCAGTCCTGAATGGCCAGATACAACAAAAGCAAACCCGAAATCAAGGATAAAACTCCAAAGAGATACATCGCACTTTTCATTTCTACCAAGGAAATCAAGCCGGATTGTACCGCCCGAACCGGTCCCTGACGTTCTTGAGAATCTGCTCCGTGAACCGTGTCGCCGTAATCGTTAGATAGATTGGAAAGGATTTGAAGAAAAATAGTGGTCAATGACGCCAAAAGAAGTATTTCCCATCGAAAGGAATCTTTCCACTCGGCCAAAATAGACCCTGCAAAAATACTGGCTAATGCCAGCGGTAAAGTTCGAAGCCTGACTGCATGGAGCCAGGCTTCTTTTTTTGTTTCAATTGTTTTTTTCACTCAAGGGTAGTTCGGATCAGCCTTC
>JBKJKX010000152.1:0-31938 GCA_046597285.1 Algoriphagus sp.
CATTCTGGTTCACCTTACCTGCAGCTAGCTCAAGAAAACTCAAACAATTTTCACTACCTGGCTTTGGGAATTCAGAGAGCTTCTAATCCCAAATCGTTATTTCAAGCAGCAGACAAACTGAAAGCGAAATATATTGTCATGGAGGATTTTCGGCTTCAAAACTGGGAATACATCCAAGAACAAATTTTATGGTTTATCGATTCTGTGAACAAAATATATCTCAGCATCGATCTGGACGGGTTCTCGTCAGCTTTCGCACCCGGAGTATCTGCACCTTCTCCGATGGGCTTCAATCCTCAGATAGCATTTAAGGTGTTCGATCTGATTGCAAAAAGTGATAAACTCATCTGTTTGGATGTGGCGGAATTAAATCCAAAATTTGATCAGGATGATGCGACGGCCAGGTTGGCAGCAAGGTGTGTGGAATACGTAGTGAGAAAGAGTATTTGATGCTTTTTGAGATCCTAAATCCCGAATTCAGGTAAATTAGAATCGCATCCAATAAAAAAGCTGTTCTGGTCCTCAAACCAAAACAGCTTTTTTTTATCCTATTCACTATCTCTAAGGTCTTCCCTTCCTGTTTATAATTTCAACGCCTCCCAAAGTATCTCCACCGGATGCTTGGCTTTACGGCCAGTTCCGTCAGCGATTTGATGTCGGCAAGATGTTCCTGGAGCCGCGATGATCGTTTCTGAATCTGCATTTCTCACGGCAGGAAACAACACCAACTCCCCGATTTGCTGGGAAATTTCATAATGCTCGGCCTCATAGCCAAATGAACCTGCCATGCCACAGCAACCACTTGGTATCACCTCCACGCTGTAATTCGTAGGAAGAGAAAGTACTTTTTGAGTCCAATTCATGGATGAAAGCGCCTTCTGATGACAATGTCCGTGAAGCTTGATTTTTTGAGTTTTAGTTGTGAACGCTTCAGCTTTGAGATTTCCTGCCGCAACTTCCCTTCCCAAAAACTCATCAATCAACAAAGTGTGATTCTTTAGTTTTTTTGCAGCTTCCACCAATTCGGAACCTACAATTCTTGGATATTCATCCCGGAAACTCAAAATCGCTGATGGCTCCAAACCAATCAACGGCGTATTTCCATTTACGATTTTCTCAAAAATCCGAACATTGGCCTCTGCATGTTTCTTGGCTTTTTCCAGCAAACCTTTGGAAAGTGCAGATCTTCCACTCTCCTCATGATCCACAACCATGACTCCGTAACCCAATTTCTTCAACAAGGAAATTGCCTTGATGCCAATCTGAGTATCGTTGTAATTGGTAAATTCATCGACAAAGAAATAGACCTTTTTTATTTCTGCCTTTCCACCGGGAAGTGAATCATAATTTTTTCTAAACCATTTTCTTAGGCTGATCGGACTTATTTCCGGTAAGTTTCTTTGCGGAGCAACACCCAAAACCGACTTCATCAAACCTGCTGTAAAACTGTTGCTCAGGAAAAAATTAGAAATTCCAGAAACTTTTGAACCTAACTCATTTAGATCATTGATGTAACCAAATGCCTTCGAGCGGAGCGGAACTCCATTTGTCTTTTGGTATTGATAGAGGAATTCAGCTTTCATACTCGCCATGTCCACATTGGATGGGCACTCAGCCGTACAGCCTTTGCAGGAAAGGCATAAATCCATCGCTTCCTTGATCTCAGGATGGTCAAAGGCATTTTCCTTATTGTCCATCGTCAGAAATTCCCGTAGGATATTCGCCCGACCACGGGTGCTATCGCGCTCATCTCGGGTTGCCATGAAGCTTGGACACATAGTACCGCCTGATCCTGGCAGTTTTCGGCAATCCCCGGAACCGTTGCATTTCTCTGCCAATCTTAAAATTCCTCCGGCCTGCGAAAAATCAAAAACAGTCTTGTGCTCTGGCGTAACCATCTCCGGCTCGTAGCGCAAGAACTTATTCATCGGCGCAGCGTCGACGATTTTGCCCGGATTGAAGATATTCTTCGGGTCCCAGGTGTATTTGACCCTGCGGAAAAGCTCGTAATTCTTTTCTCCAACCATTAAAGGAATGAAAGCGGCTCGAACTCGCCCGTCTCCGTGTTCCCCGCTCAGAGAACCCTGATACTTTTTCACGAGCTTGGCAGAAGCTTCCGAGATTTTGTAAAACTCCTCCACATCTGCAGCCTTTTTCAAATTCAAAATTGGCCGCATGTGAATCTCGCCTGCCCCGGCGTGCGCATAGTGCACAGGATTTTGATTGAATACTTTGAGGATTTCATCCAACTCGTCAATGTAATCTGCCAGATCTTCGATATCGACTGCGGTATCTTCGATACAAGCGACGGCCTTTGGATCGCCCGGAATATTTCCAAGCAAACCTAAACCCGCAGCTCTCAAAGCCCAAGCCGAAGTAACCATCTCAGGTTCGATAATCGGATAAGCATAACCCAACCCAGCCTCAATCAAGTCAGCGATCAATTCCTCACCTTTGGCCATCGCTTCTTGCAACGTATATCCTCGGAACTCAATCATGAGAATTGCCTTCGGATCACCTTCCACGAAATAGCGGTTTTTGCTGTATTCGATGCTTTCTTTGGTGCAGTCCAGGATGATTTTATCCATGAGTTCCACAGCCGTTACGGGATGCTTCATCGCAACTTGGGCAGCCTTCATACTTTCATGAATACTCTCAAAATGCGCTGCAACCACTATTTCAATTGGCTCCGGCAGCGGATCAAGGCTAATTTTAATTTCAGTGGTGAAAGCCAAAGTTCCTTCAGAACCAGCCAAAAGCTTACAAAAATTGAATTTCTCCTTTCCTTCGAAAAGCTCAGCTTTCATCAACTCATCTATTGCATAACCTGTATTTCGGCGATGGATGGACTTCTTGGGAAACTGAGCATGGATCTCTTCCCTGATTTCAGGATTATTCAGTTCGTCAAAAATCTGTCTGTATATCTGACCTTCCAGTGTATTTTGAGCACATTTCCGATCAAAATCATCCTGAGAGATTTCTTGGAAAACAACCTCATTCCCGTCACTCAAAATTGTATGAAGGGATATGACTTTGTCTCGGGTCACTCCATAGACGATGGAAGTCGTGCCCGAAGAATTATTTCCCACCATCCCACCAATCATCGCTCGATTGGCTGTGGAAGTTATTGGGCTGAAAAACAGTCCGTGAGGCTTCAGAAATCGATTGAGTTCGTCACGTACCACACCAGACTGCACTCGTACCCAGCGTTCTTCTTTATTGAATTCGAGGATTTGGGTAAAGTTTTTTGACACATCGACTACTATCCCATTGCCCACACATTGTCCCGCAAGAGAAGTTCCAGCAGTTCGGGGAATCAGAGATGTGCCATTTTCAGTTGCAAACTGAATAAGCTTCTGGATATCAATGTTTGATTTGGGAAAAGCTACTGCCAAAGGCATCTCCCGATAAACTGAAGCGTCGGTAGCGTAAAGGGTCTTAGTCAAGGAATCAAATTGTAAACTTCCATCCAATTGGGTGGATAATTCCTGGAGCAAGGGTAACAGGTTTGGGTGATTTGAGGGCATGGACAAAAATACCTTTACTATCTTAATTAAGGAAACTACCTCAAGGAAAGAATTATTTCCCTTTAATTGTTTGAAAAATTAGTTTAGAAATGATCAAGTGAAAATGGTCAAAATAAATTCTCAAGGCTACCTCAATATGATCATTGAATTTGAACCTGAGAATTATCAATGGATAATTAGCAAACACAAGTCTCAAGGATGAACCCATTTGATAATTGAATATTGAATTTGATCCTTGAAAATAAAAATACCACAAATTGACAATGACCAAACTTAAGTCTCAAAGATTACCAGTTTTATTAATGCATGCCCGAACCACCCATGTTGGGGCCTGATCTTTGAATTTGAAAATTGACCTTTTCCCCCCTTTATTTGCCCCAAATCAAAAACACACATGTTCTTCTACCTCTCCCAATTTTTGAGTTTTTTGGCTATGCCGCTGACGATTATCAGCATTCTGATCGTGATCGGTGCACTTTATGTTCGAAAGAAATGGGGTAAAATCAGCCTTTGGACTGGTATTATATTGCTTTGGTTTTTTTCCAATCAGTTTATCGCGAATCAGTCGATGCTAGCCTGGGAGCATGATTTTAAAGCTTTTGAGGAGATCAAAACACATGAAATCGGAATCGTCCTAACCGGAGTCACCAACCTTAGCAAGACCGCATACGATCGAACTTTTTTCCAAAAAGGAGCTGACAGGATCACCCATGCCCTCCAACTCTATCGAATGGGTAAAATCAAAAAAATCCTGATTACCGGCGGTCAAGGGCTAAATCCAACAAATCCTAATACGGAAGCGAAGTTACTGAAGGACTTTTTATTGATGGTGGGAGTACCGGAAACCGACGTATTGATAGAGGAATACGCGAAAAATACCCGAGAAAATGCGCTTTTCACGAAGGAGTTTTTGGAGAAACAAGGAATCAATACCAAGCAGGAATTTCTGCTGATTACCTCCGCTTTTCATATGACCCGAGCCAAAGGTTGTTTTGATAAAGTTGGCCTGAAGACCGAGACTTTCCCCACAGATTATTACAGTCATGATACGAAATATGATCTCCCTGCTTTCATTTATCCGAATCCAACCTCTATTGATAATTGGCACAAGCTTTATAAGGAATGGATTGGGATTTTGGTCTATAAAGTAGTGGGGTATATGTGACAGGAGAAAACGATCTTGGATTTGGAAAACCTGTTAGGTTTCAAAAACCTGACAGGTCTATCCACCACGTATTGCCTGTAAATTAAATTTCTTTTTTAAGGCAAAAAAACTAAGCCAAAAGCGTTGCATGAATCGAATCCCGAAGTTTGGGATCTACTTTTACCGCTTCCGCAAACTCACTCCAGCGTTTTACCGCAGATTTGATTGACTTAATCTTATCCATTGGCTTTTTAATATTCATCTTTCTGGCGACTTCGAGAAAATCTGAATCGAAAATCCCATCCCTTTTTCCATTCACAGTCAGTGACTGCGAACTCACCCAAAGACTCCCCGGACGGTACGCATGACAAATATCATAGCCCGGTGAAAGAGTCCACTTTCCGCTTTGATCCATCAGAAAAGCAAAATTCTTGGTATGATCGTCACAGTTTCTGGCCAAAACATTAAAAACCATTCTCAGAAACATTTGCTCTGCTTCTGGATAAGTAAGGCGCAGCATTCGCATAGTTTCAAAAACTTGCTCGTATCCAAATACTCCGACTTGATTGAAATCAAAATGACGAAGTCCGCACAAACTCTGCATATGAATTTTCTCTCCAGTTTCGGTTCGGTCAAATCGTTTGGTCATAAAATGAGCTCGCCCGTTTTCCTCTAGTAAACGACATTCGCTCATTTGGATTCCTGCAGTTTGAGCCATTAGATAGTAGGCCATTTCTACTCTCCCGTAGCCTAGTGAAGCTCCAAATTGAGTATCCGTAACTCCATCAAATTTGATCAACCAATGAGAAAATCCTGCCGGAGCTTTTACCTGACCACTTTTCACCTCACCGGATTTTGGATTGAAAGCAATCACTGCCTTCGCCCGGGCACCACCTGCTGAAGTTCCGATTTTCAATATGTCTGCCAAAGCTGATTCTTCTTCTTTGGAAAGATCTGCCTGAAAATCCTCCCTGGAATTCAAAATCTTATTCGCGATTCCCACCAAGCTATCTATCTCCAATGAACTTGCTTTTGCAGCTTCTTCCCTCAGAGGTGGTTTTATTTCCAAAGCCCCCACTCCTCTTTTCCCAATAAAACATAGGAGTTCGACGGGATTCAGACTATCTGAAGGACGACCA
Source organism: Algoriphagus sp. (assembly GCA_046597285.1). Lineage (GTDB taxonomy): Bacteria > Bacteroidota > Bacteroidia > Cytophagales > Cyclobacteriaceae > Algoriphagus. The sequence continues at coordinate 5,811 of JBKJKX010000152.1, forward strand.
TTTTGAACCAACCAAGCATTGATCAGCTTGTTACCGTATTTATCAGGAAGCATATCTGCTAAAAGTCCTGGAAGGCCTTTGAATGTGTCAAAAGCCTCACCCCGCGATTTTCGGAGTTCCGGGAATGCATGAATCTTCCTTCCCTGAGACAGCGGCATGGTGATGGGCGCGATATCCAAACCAGATTTCAGAAATGCCGGATCAAATTCAAAACTCGCATTCTGTCGATTTTCGTCCCAAAGAATACCACCGACTAGTTTGCCCCAAAGCCATATTTCAGCTGCAATTACCATGTAGTCGGAGGATTCTCAGCTGCCATGTCGCTATTTCGGATACGCTTAGGCTGCTTTTTTTGAAGCTTGAGGTATTCGAGCGGACTGATTTCTTGCGTCACTTCAAAAGACTCCAAAGCTTGTAATTGATCTATGACACGGAGTACCTGAATCAATGTGATCAGATTGACCTTTTCTCCCCTCTCCAATAAGCTCAGAGTAGAGCGGCTGATACTTGCTGCTCTCGCCAGCTGATCTTGGGACTTCAGCTGATTGGCACGATGGTGCTTTACAAACTCTCCAATTTTTTGAAGAATTGCCAAATCACTTAAATTACTAAAATTCATGTATGGAATATCATTCGTTACATACAAATATACTAATTAATGCATGATTTTTCATGCATTATAAAAATAAATTTTGAATGATAAATCAGTCATTAATATTTATATTAATAATTAGTGAATGGTAAATCATTCGTTAAATATCAATATTAATCAAAAATATATAAACCTGAATTACAAAAAGAATAGATTCTGAAATTTAGAATTCAGTTTTCGGATTTCTGACTTCTAAAAAGCCACTCCCTGCTCCATTTAAACTCCAATTCCCAGCCCTTCTCTTCTATTAAAATCGGATGATAAGCCACAGCCGCTTTACCAGTGGAGGAGTTAAAAAAGCGCTGATCATCAGTCAGAATTGCAATTCTACTTCCTTCAGAAGTGGTACGAATCAGATCCATAACCGAAGAAGGTATGTCTTTGGAGAAAGCCGAATCCGATTGATGAAGTCGATTTTTCAAACTCCAATCCAGTTCGTAGCCTTTCGTTTTTGCTTCAAGAATCGGTATGGCAGGGTTCTTACTTTGCACTTTTACAAAACCTAAAAACTCTCTAAGCAAGATCAATCCAGCGTTTTGAAGTTGGCCCGGGCGGAAATCCTCCGGTTCGATGCTGCTGATCACATGCAATCTTTTTCTTGCCCGGGTTATGGCAACGTTAAGTCGATTTTCGGCACCAGATTTCCCCAGCAAACCAAAATTGGTCACCAATTTCCCTTCTCGGTTTGGCCCATAACCCAGAGAAAGAACCACCTGATCAAACTCATCACCCTGAACATTTTCGATGTTTCGAACTTTGACAAACTCTTGCTGAATTCCTTCCTTCCAGAGTTTTTCACGAATGAGTTCCATCTGAAAATAGTTGCCGGTCACAATGCCAATCGAGCCATTTGGTGAATCATTGAGAATCATTTTCACCTTTTCCAACACCGCATCTGCCTCTGTTTTATTCGCCTGATTTTCCCAGATTCCCTCTACTTTACTCCAGGTGAAAGCTGGTTTCCCGGCTTGGACAGTCTCATAATCAGGCAAGGTTTCTAATTGATTTTCGTAGAAATTTGAGTTGGAAAAATGGATCAACGCCGGATCCGCAGACCTATAATGGCCCTTCAGCTGGTGCTTTTCGAAGAAATGTCCTGCAAGTTCCAGCAGTGATTCCGCTACGTATTCCATTCCCTCTTCGTCCGATTCCCATTTAACCTGATAAAAATCTGAAGGCCTCAATTGCTTCGAGTCTCCTGCTATCACAACTTGCTTTCCCCGGAGCATCGCAGGAAGTCCTCGCTCCACCTGACACTGAGAAGCCTCGTCAAAAATGACTAAATCAAAACTTTGGGCTAGCGGAAACAAAGCTGAAACGGTCTCAGGAGAAGCAAGCCAACATGGAAGCAATCGAAAAACTTCATCTCCCATTTCCTCAACTAATTTACGAATAGACCAGCGCTGTCTTTTTTTGCTAACCTGATGCAAAAGTTCTCGGTAAGTAAGTCGGTTACCAAGCCGGTTAAATTCAAGATTTAAACTCTCCTGCTCACGCAATCTTAGCTGCGTCATAAATCGGGAAATCTTCCTTTTTTCAAGAATTGCCGTTTTCAGTTCGATCAGATCGTTTTTCATCTTTAGTCCTCCGGCTTCAGCAAGAACCGGATGAATCCTTTCGATCTGAGCAATCCAGGCTAAATACCAACCATTTCTAAAAGCTGAAAGTTGATCATCTGTATTTAGGTCAGCAAAATCGGCTTCCAGCTTTTTGCCCAATTCCCTTTTAGCTTTTCCCCATTTTTCCAAAAAGACATCAAAAGCTGAGAGCTCAGAAAAAGTCTGATTCGAGTTCAATTCGTTTCCCAAGTCAAGGTTTTTCAATCCCTTCACCAAAATTTCAAAAATTTGTTCTGAAATCAACCGAGTCTTCCAACCTAAGGAAATGGTTTCAAATTCTTTAAAAATCCTAGAAACTTCCTGAAGTCTGGATTGAAATAAAGTTGATTCTAAATCAGCCCAATTCAACAATCCATGAATCTCCTGAATTTCCAACCAGTTTTTAACCCAAATAAGAATCAGGTTAATCCCTTCGAGTTCTGCATTGAGGTTTTCTAGGGAAAATGATTTAAGTGAAAAAAAAGAACTTACAGGCAGGTTTTGAAATTCCTGATTCAGTAATATCAGGGCTTTGGTTTCCTCTTTGATGAGTGTAAGCGATTGGAAATTGAACTTCAACTCATTTTTAGCTAATACTTCGAAAGTCCTAGGAAACTCATTCCTAGTCCAATTTGCCATGATTTTACCAAAAAATGACTGAGACTTTGGAAGCAAAATTTGGAGTTCAGATTCAAGTTTTTCGAGAACTTCTGGCTGGTCATAAAGCCTTAGATTCAAGTTCGAACATTGTTGAATTGCTTTTGAAATCCACTTTTGAATTGAATTCAGTTTTTTTATTTCTTTTGGCTGGAAAGCCAATAAAACACCAACATTCTTGTTTTCAAGCTGATTAAGAGAATTTTGAAGTTCGGTTATTTTAGGAGAAACTGGTTTAGAATTCAAAATTGATCGGAAGATTTCCAACAGACAATTCAATTCAATTTCAGTTGAAATAGAATTTTTAAACGTTTCAATTTCCTTCAGACTTTGGAAAAGTCTGGCAAAATTTGCGGGCTCAATCTGCGCGAAAGAGGTCCGGTTTTCCCAAAAACTATTTCTGAATTTCCTTTGGTAGGATTGGTAAATCCTGTATTCCTTCTCAAAACCCAACGCTTGATCGTAATCAAATCTCAGAAGTTCGGAAGATGCATCTAAACTGGATTTTTCCAAATCAGCTTTCAGATACATTGCTTTCACTGGAATTCCGGCGGGTTTTTCGTTGTAAAGTTCCTGCCGGAAAACCTCAAAATTCTCGGAAAGCCGTGAAATCGTCTTTGAAAGCTGAGAAATTTCCCGTTCCAACTGGATCGAATCTATTCCGCGGTTTTGCTCCTGATAGGACTCGATGGCTTCAATTTGCTTTCGAATCTTTTCGAAAAGCAATCTGTGATCTGCTCGATAATCATGAACCAATCCCAAAAAATCTCCAAATCCCGCCATTTCCATTCGCTCAAATACGATATCCAAGGCTGCTCGCTTTTGGGAAACGACCAATACTTTTTTACCCCGGGCTACAAAATCCGAAACGAGATTCGCTATCAACTGGGATTTGCCTGTTCCCGGAGGGCCTTCCACGACCAGGCTTTTTCCCCGCCGAACCTGAACAAGGACATTTTCTTGAGAAGCATCGAGCGGAAAGACCGGAAAAAGCTGATCTTCTCTAGGAATTGGCAATTTTTCACCGGAATCAAAATATTGCTGAAATAGCTCCTCCAATGATAAATCGCCCATTTTCCCAATCAACTCCTCATATTCCCTAAATAAGAAACTTCCTTTTTGGACGAATTGACCTAATAAAGCATAGGTTTTCAGGCTGATTTTTCCATCCTGAAAACGATCTGAATCCAGGCTGATTTGAGAAGTTGGAAATGGAGAAATTCGATCTTCGAAAAGAGCTGAACTCAACTGAATCGAAAAATTTTCCTGTAAGATTTTGGTGAGCCGAGTTCGGAATTCAGTTGGATCTTCCGAAAGGTTTTGCAATCCATCGTCCAGCTTTTCGGTATCCAATTCAGTCCCGTACCCATGCCTGTAAGCAAGCAAAAAAGCAGGATTCCAAGTCCAGGTATCAGTCGGAATCAGGTGCCAATCGCCGTTTTCTTTCACAAGACTAACAGGCAACATCAAAAGCGGTGCTCTTAAAATTTGACCAGTGATAAGCTTTCCCTCAATGAAAGGCCATCCAATAAACAAGGATTGATCACCTGTTTCTTCTTGCGTCAATTGATCGCGAAAAGCAATTCGGGAAAGGTTTTTGGAAAGTATGTTGATGTCCACTCTTCTTGGATCAGACTCAGGAATAAGATGAATTTGCTTTTTTCCTTGTATTGCTTTCCGAAGAATCTCAAAAGCTCGTTCACCATTCAAAAAATCGAATTCTTTCAAGTCAATCATTCCCAGACTTTCCGTTCGAGGCAAATACAATGACCTGTTTTTGGAGGAAAGGTCAGTTAGCCGATTGAGATACGTCTGAAAAATAGATTCAGGCATTTATTTGAAAGGTGAGTCCTTCTCTTTAGCCATTTGACGGTAAACCACACCATCCATGAATGCTGGGCCCCACTTGTTCAAAAACACCACCAGTTTGCCCTGAAGAGTTAATACCAAGTCTCTTTTACGTTTCAAAGTTGCAGTGAGGATTGATTCCGCCACTTCCTGAGGACTCATCATTTGAGTCTCATCTCGAGGGGAAGCACCCTGAACAGAACCGTCCGCCTTTAAAGCATTATTTCGAATGTTGGAACTTGTAAAACCGGGACAAGCAACCAGCACATGAACTCCACTTTTCATCAATTCGGTTCGAAGCGATTCAAAAAAGCCATTCATTGCAAATTTGCTGGCAGTGTATGCGGTTCGAGCGGGTGTGCCCCGATAGCCATTAATGGAGGATATTCCGACGATAGAGCCTTTACTTTTCAATATTGCAGGAAGGCAATATTTGGTCGCATAGACGGTACCCCAAAAGTTGGTTTCCATTACTCTTTTAAAAACGCCCAGATCCAGGTCTTGAAAAAGTGCTCGCATGGAAATTCCTGCATTGTTGATCAGGATATCGATTTTTCCAAATTCAGAAATGACATCCTCTGCCATTCTTTTGTTATCATCTTCGGAACCAGCGTCTGCTAAAATCGGAAAAACATCAATTCCTGCATCTTTAAGTCTCTTGGTTACCAATTCAAGTTTTTCAGGGTTTCTTCCGGTAATGACGATTTTAGCCCCTTCCTTTCCAAAAACAAAAGCGCAGGCTTCCCCAATACCTGATGTGGCACCGGTGATGATGACAACTTTATCTTTTAATTTCATTGCGGCTAATTGGTTAGCAAAGATACGGATTTAACAGTTTTATCCATTTCCCATGTCTAAAGTAGTAAAGGTTTAAAGGAGATAATAAATATGATCCTTCAGATTTTCAATCAGGATTTCATTCTGAAAAAATAGTGCATCAATAATTACCTTAGTTAGGAGGATCGAACGGATTCATGATAAATAAGACCAAAGTGCAAGTGCTCTTTTTTTCCTAATTTTGCAGCCATGTCGCGAAAAATGAAAAATAAAATCATCGAAAACCTCCTGATTGAGCGAATTGGTGCCGAAGGCAAATGCGTAGGGCATCACGAAGGGAAGGTGGTATTTGTAGCCAATGTAGCACCCGGCGATGTCGTTGATGTACGGGTGACCAGAGGAAAAAGCTCTTTCATGGAGGGGGAAACCATCAAATTTCACGAGTATTCAAAAGATCGGATTGAGCCTTTCTGCAGTCACTTCGGAACATGCGGTGGTTGCAAGTGGCAACATATCAACTACGATCTTCAAAAAGATTACAAGCGACAGCAAGTGGTGGATCAGTTTGAGCGAATTGCCAAAGTCCCGATTCCGGAAGTAATGCCTACTATAGGATCCGATAAGACACAGTTCTACCGCAATAAGATGGATTACACCTTTAGCAATAAGCGATGGCTTACGCTTGAGGAAATCCGATCGGGAGCTGAATTTGAACGAAACGCACTTGGGTTTCACATCCCGAAGATGTTTGATAAGATCATCGATATCGATCAATGCTATCTGCAGGGAGGAATGTCGAATGAGTTAAGAAATGATCTGAGAGCGTTTGCTCGCGAGAATAACCTGAGTTTTTACGATATCCGAAATCAATCCGGCTTACTTCGTAATCTGATTATCAGGACGACCAGCACCGGGCAAACGATGGTGATTGTTCAGTTTGGGGAAAATGACCCAGATTCAATAGGTCTGGTAATGGAGTTTTTGAAAGGTAAATTCACTGAAATTACATCCCTTCTTTACGTAATCAACACCAAAGGCAACGAGACTTTCAACGATTTGGAACTTGTCACTTTCGCAGGCTTGCCCTACATCGAAGAGGAAATGGAAGGCCTCAGGTTTAGAATCGGTCCGAAATCCTTTTACCAAACCAACTCAGAACAAGCTTACGAATTGTATAAAGTAACACGTGATTTTGCAGGCTTGAAAGGCGACGAGGTAGTGTATGACCTGTACACAGGCACTGGAACAATCGCCAATTTCATAGCGAAGCAAGCCAAACAAGTCATCGGGATCGAGTATGTGGAAGCGGCAATTGAAGATGCGAAACTGAATTCTCAAATTAACGGTTTGGACAATACACTCTTCTACGCCGGCGATATGAAAGACATGCTGAATGAAGATTTCATTGCAAATCACGCGGCGCCGGATGTAATCATCACCGATCCACCACGTGCCGGAATGCATGAAGATGTAGTCAATATGCTTCTCCGGTTAGCTGCTCCCAAGATCGTCTATGTTTCCTGCAACCCGGCAACTCAGGCACGGGATGTAGCAATTTTATCTGAGAAATACTCGGTGGAAAAAGTGCAACCCGTAGACATGTTTCCACAGACGTATCACGTAGAAAATATCGTACTTCTTACACTCAAATCATGATATCCGATTTCAATGATCCCGAGCTAAACGGAAAATATCTTGGCACGATTACCAGTGATTTTGTGAAAATATCCGACGTGCTCAAAGATGCTTCTTACCAGATTCGCTCCCGAAAATTCTCCGAGTATCCAATTTTTCCGATCTCAAAAGAGATGCAACCTATCGGAAAAATCTTCATCGGAAAAGCTGAAAAAGACCTAGACTGGAACTACTTCGTCACCTATTTGGATGAGTTTGTTCAGCGAACTCTCATAGGTGAAGAGGCGGTGGAAGACTTCAAAAATGCCTACAAAGACCCAGATGAATTTTGTTGTTTGTTCGTGATGGATGGAGCCTTTACCCGGTTTGTCTTCATCCCTTACCCAAACGATTAAGAAATTTTAAAGCCATAAAAAAAGCTTTACCCATTATCTAGGTAAAGCTTTTTTGTTTTATGATAATCAGTAGTATATCAACTTTTAATTCCACCCATTATTTATATCAAAACCGCTCTTTTTCACTTCAGAAATCAAAAATGCTTCCAACCTTGAGCTTTCAATTGTACGGCTGTTCCGCTTTTAGTAACAAGATATTTACCTTCTTCAGGCTTGGTAATATGACCGATGAAATGGATGTCCGGATGCTTTTCCAGCTTCGCAAAATCCTTCTGATCAATTGTGAATAGCAACTCATAATCCTCGCCGCCATTGAGCACGCAAGTGATCGGATCCAGGTTCAATTCAACTGCTGTATCAAAAGTTTGCTTGTCTATTGGAAGCTTATCTTCATAGATAGTAGCTCCTACTTTCGAAGCTTTGCAAATGTGAAAAATCTCGGAAGCAAGTCCATCGGAAACATCAATCATACTCGTTGGTACCACTTCCATTTCCCGTAATTCATGGATGATATCCATTCGTGCATCAGGTCTGAGTTGACGGCCTGTGACCACGGTATATTTTTCCAAATCGGGTCTCATATCCGGGTTTGCAAGATAGACTTGCTTCTCTCTTTCGAGAACTTGGAGACCAACCAAAGCTGAGCCCAAGTCTCCTGTCACGCAAAGAATGTCATTCACTTTGGCACCCGATCTATAGCTGATTTGCTCCTTTTTGGCTTCGCCAATGGCAGTCACGGAAATCATCAAACCGCTTCTGGAAGAAGTCGTATCTCCCCCAATCAAGTCCACACCGTAATTCTCACAAGCAGCATTTATACCTTCATAAAGCGCATCAACTGCCTCCACTGAGAATCGATTTGAAAGTGCGATGCTAACTGTGATTTGCTTTGGAATAGCGTTCATTGCTGCAATGTCGGAGACGTTGACCGCAACTGCTTTGAACCCCACGTGGGTTAACGGCGCATAGGAAAGATCGAAATGCACTCCTTCCAGCAAAAGATCCGTCGTCACCACTTTTACATGGTCACCCGCATCAATTACCGCAGCATCATCTCCGATGCCTTTGATGGTTGAGCTGTTTTTAATAATAACTTTTTCATTCAGGTGATCAATCAGGCCAAACTCCCCCAATTCTCCTATTTCGGTTCTTTTTTCTGACATGATATTATCTCTTGCAAAGGCACTACAGCGCCGTTTTTAGTTCAATTAGTAAATAACCTGAATTCAAAAGGGATGGATTCCTTTTTCAGGTAATTGCCTGACAAAGCTCCACCAAAACACCATTCGTGCTTCTGGGATGCAAAAATACGACTAATTTATTGTCGGCACCGAGTTTGGGAGTTTCATTCAGGATTTCGAAGCCCTCAGCTTTCAATCGCTTCACTTCTGCCACAATATCTTCGACGTCAAAAGCGATGTGATGAACCCCTTCTGACTTTCGGTCAATATATTTTGCAATCGGGCTGTCGGGTCTGGTTGCTTGAAGCAATTCTAGTTTTGTTCCCCCAACCTGGAAAAAAGAAGTCTCCACTCCTTCGCCGTCCACTATTTCGGTTTTGAAATGAGCTTTCCCCAAGAGTCTGGCAAACAATTCATTCGATTTTTCAAGGTTCGCCACAGCAATCCCGATGTGTTCGATTTTCCTCATGATTTAATGATTTTGCTCATGTTTAAATTTTGTACCTTTACGGCTGAATCATTTTTCAGATCAGCTTGTTTTAAGCCCATCTGCACACACTCTAATATAAAGGTATAAAGATATGATAATCGTTTCCGACAAGGCCAAAGAGAGAATTCTCGAGCTAAAGAAAGAAGAAGGTCGTACTGAAAATGAAAATATTCGTGTTTCCGTAAAAGGTGGTGGCTGTTCAGGATTGATGTATGATCTTGGATTTGACGCCATTATGGTGGATACAGACCATGTATTTGAAGATAAGGGAGTAAAAATTCTGGTGGATCGCAAAAGCTTGCTTTATCTGGCTGGGACGGTTCTTGAATTTTCAGATGGATTAAACGGTAAAGGCTTCCAATTTGTGAATCCTAATGCAAGCAGAACCTGCGGTTGCGGGGAAAGCTTCTCAGTGTAAGTTCCATTTGGCGAACTCTTAAAAGGCAACCCCAACTGGTTGCCTTTTTCTTTGTTGAAAAACGAAAACCTGTGGACTCATTTCCTAAACTTCAAACATTTGAGGAATTCCAATCTTTACCATTAAACAAATCTGCTTTCGTCTGCCGACAGTGGACAATTCATTTTTCTCCAAAAGCGGTAAATCAAATTTCCTCTCAATCCTTACCTTTGCCCACAATAAATTTTACCCAAATATGGAAGATCAAATCAAGAAAGTTCAACTTAATGACCTGCACACAGCCCTTGGCGGTAAAATGGTGCCTTTCGCCGGTTTCAATATGCCCGTGCGTTACAGTTCTGATATGGAAGAACACCTTTGCGTGCGCAATGGAGTTGGAGTTTTTGATGTCTCCCACATGGGCGAGTTTATGGTCGAAGGACCTGAGGCTCTGAATTTGATTCAAAAAGTAACTTCAAACGATGCTTCCATACTCGTCGATGGGCAATGTCAATATTCTTGTTTCCCAAATGAAACAGGTGGAATAGTGGATGATCTGATCGTCTATAAATTTGATGACGAAAAATACATGCTCGTGGTGAATGCTTCCAATATCGAGAAAGATTGGAACTGGATTAATTCCTACAACACGATGGGTGCAAAGCTGACGAATATCTCTGATGAGTATTCACTTTTTGCAGTGCAAGGTCCAAAAGCAATCGAGGCTGTGCAATCTTTGACTCCCGTAAACCTATCCGAAATCAAGTTTTACCATTTCACAGTCGGTGATTTTGCTGGGGTGAAAGATGTGATCATCTCAGGGACCGGTTATACCGGAGCAGGTGGTTTTGAGATTTATGTGAAAAATCAAGATGCTGAGCATGTCTGGAATGCGATTTTCGAGGCTGGAAAACCGTTTGACATCAAACCAATCGGCCTCGGTGCAAGAGATACACTGAGACTGGAAATGGGCTATTGCTTATATGGAAATGACATCACAGACATTACTTCCCCAATTGAAGCAGGCTTAGGATGGATCACCAAATTCACAAAAAACTTCACCAACTCAGAAGCACTGAAAAAGCAAAAAGAGGAAGGTGTAACCCGCAAACTCATTGGTTTTGTAATGCAAGAACGGGGAATCCCTAGAGGACATTACCCTATTTTAGATGCTGCTGGCAAATTGATCGGCGAGGTCACTTCCGGTACTCAGTCGCCAAGTATGGGGGTTGGCATAGGAATGGGGTATGTGAAAACTGAATTTGCTAAGCCGGGAACAGAGATTTTCATCCAGGTAAGAAATAAAAATTTGAAGGCTAAAATCGAAAAACTCCCTTTGCTGAAAGCTTGATGAGAAAAGTTGAGGTCTGCTTTAGTCCTGAGTTGATTCATCTGCATGAATTAAAAGGAAAAATCGTAGTAGTAGTTGATATTTTCCGGGCCACCTCCACAATGGTTGCGGCATTGGCCCATGGAATCACCGAGATTAAGACTTTTGGCGATCTGGAAGAATGCCGGTCAATGTCTGATCAAGGTTATCTTATTGCGGGAGAAAAAGACGGATTGACGGCTCCCGGTTTCGAAATGGGCAATTCTCCGGTGGCATATCTTGCAGGTGATTTTGCAGGACGGAAACTTGCCATGATCACCACTAATGGAACTCAGGCGATTCATAAATCAGCGGGAGCATTCGAAATCCTGATTGGCGCATTTCCTAACCTCGCCGCTACCGCGCGATATATTCAATCCTTGGAGAAAGATGTGCTAATTCACTGCGCAGGCTGGAAAGGCATGTTCAATTTAGAAGACTCACTTTATGCAGGAGCTTTGGCTAAAAGCCTGGAGGCTACACATGAGGCCACGGAAGATGGAGCTATAGCGATGAAGGCACTTTTTGAAAAAGAAGGCTACAATTTGAAAGGTTTTCTTTCACATGCTTCCCATGCCAAGCGTCTTCAAAATCACAATATCGAGGCAGATATTGATTTTTGTTTGACACTTGACTTATATGATTTAGTGGCAAAGCTGGATAATAATCAATCTTTAAGGATAGCTTAATCTTAAAATTGGATGGGGAAAATTTCAATTTTAACTGTAATCTCCATTATTGACTAAATAACTCTTAGATTACCCTCAAAATACTATTTTTCAAAAATCTCTAACGCTATGGCTATTCTGGATTTGTTTTGGGGGATTATTAACGGAGTTGCAATTCTCTATTTTTTCTATCTCTTGATTGGCTTGATTTTCAGAGGTCGTAAACCATCCAAAAACACTCAAGAATTATAAGTTTCCCGATTTTAATAATTGGAATTTTAGGGATTCTACCCTTAAAGTCCAGGAAAGATATACCCGTCAAAATCATTGAACCCGGCTACTCCATGGAATCATTAGCTTTTCCTTATTCAGCTATTAATAAGCTTCATTTATTCATCTACAGAAATAAAACTACCGGTGAAATAAATCCCGTGATTTCAGAGTCTACACTTTCCGGATTTGTTTTGGGAAGAAGTTGGGGGCACCGAAGTGTAGATTTCAAAGAAGGGAAGTGGGAAGTAGCTGGCTCAATGACCTATTCTTTTATGGGAGCAAAAATTTTCTCAACTGATCAAATCCTCAATAAATAGACTTTTTAGAACATCAAAATGCCTCTCCAAAAGTGAAATAAAACTGTAAACTCTCCCCAGGTGAATGAGCCAGATCCAACCTCAGGTTCAATTTTTTCTTTTTAGTGAGTTTGAATCTACCACCGACTCCGTATGCCAACTTGGTTTGACCGAGTTCAAATTGATTTGCACTAGAAAAAACATTTCCGACACCTCCAAATGCCACTGCTCCCCATCTCTGCAAAAACATCCAGCGGTATTCTCCCTGAATCGCAACCACGTTTCGGTCACGGTATTTACCCTCAAATAGCCCTCTCAAAACCTTATTTCCGCCTAGTTGGCCCAAAGCGAAAAAGGGAGTCCCCTCAGAATTGAATTGCGCAAATAAGTTAGTAGCCAATACCTGATCCTTTTTTACCGGAAATAGCTTTCGAGCATCTATAAGTAAATTCCTATACTTAAAATCCCCGCCTAAGTAATCTCCAAATTGCTGAAAGCTACTCTCTAAATAGTTGCCTCGAGTGGGATAAAGCTGATCATCCCGCGAATCATAGATCAGCAAAGATCCCAATCCACTGATTATACCACCTTCCTTTCCGATATAATTATTGGTTTCCAAAAGTCCACCTTCTGCCAATTGGGTAATTTTAAAATTGTCAAAGGAATACCGTAAGCCTAGGTAAAAGTTTGGTTTTAGCTGCCTCGCATACGAGAATCGAAGTCTTGGATAGCGTGCATCATACGCTTCTTGATCAGACTCTTCTACCTGATTACCGATTCCATAGAAAAAATAAACATAGCGATACCAGCCAATTTCACCTAAAAACAGATTCTTGTTTTCTGGCGTATAGACTCTCCAACTCGAATAGCTCAATACTTGGTCAAATAGTGAATAAGCCAGCCCTGCGGCTACCTGACTTTCATAGGTCTGATTTCCTTGGCCCAAATTGAAATTTGCGACAGCTCCTCCACCAAAAACCCAGCTCGTCTCAGGAGTGTAATAAATCAATGGCAATAGCGCAACTGTCAAATTTGAATTTGTGGTATCGGAATTTTGCGAGGCGGCGGCATTTTTTACCGTTAAAAACAACAGGAAGGAGAATATTAAAACAAAACGATTCACTTGGCTATATACGCTTCTAAAGCGACTTTCAGTTTTAAATACACGAAATGACTTTTATCATTGATTAGTTTTAGAATTGACCATATTATTGGGTGTAATTAAATTTCAAATCCAATGATCAAAAAACACCCATTAACCGAAGAATTCCCTGAGCTTGCGGAGAAAATCCATGAGCTGAAAGTCGAGCATGAAGATTTTAAAGAGCTTTATCAGGAATATGACGAACTCGACCACGAGATTTATAATATTGAATCCGAGTTAGATCCAACATCGGACGAAGTTCTGAATCAACTGCGAATTGAGAGATTAAGAATCAAAGATGAGCTTTACGAAATTTTAAAAGGAGAAGAATAATCCTTTATAAAAAGCCCGGACTTTCAGTTCGGGCTTTTTATGTGCTTTTGATTTGATTCTTGTTTCTTTGCCGAAGGCCTCAGTTCCACTTTTCTGAAAAATATCTCCGCACCTTCCGATTGAATTTGAATGCGACCTTTACTTGGTTTCACATTGGAAGCACTATTTACCAATATTCCATTCAGGTAAATGGTGATCGTATTTCCCTCAACTACACATTCCACTTTATTCCACTTACCCACCGGTTTCTCCACATCCTGAGAACCACGGAAGTCAATCACATCTTTCCAGTTGGGATCACGCCCATACCAATTGATCCGGCCACCATTTATAGTTGCGAGTTCGCCGTCGGGTTGAAAAATATAAGAACTACCCTGCTTTTCCGAATCCACCGGACTCGTGATGCTGAAATTTTTACTTCCATCTCCTACCACTATAAAATCGCCTGTTCCGCCTTCTATCAGTTGGCATTCGATGGAGTGCATCCAGATTCCATCTGATGCGCCATTCTCTCCTACCGAATGCAAGAGAATGCCAGAATCTCGTGCATTTTCCAATCTGGGAGCAAAGGTTTTTCCGCCCCATTTGAACTCAACGATGAGCCGATAATTCTCAAATTCCTCATTGGAAGTGATCCCTCCCCACTCCTCACCAGAAATCCGGATCATCCCATCCTTGACAGTGAAGACATTTTTCGGATCAATGTCACGTCCCCGGTTTTGCACAAAAGTGTACCAACCATCGAGGTTATTCCCATTAAATAGGGTGATTTTATTTTTAAAGTCTGATTTTGATTGGCTTTGGGAAAAGCCTATCGAAGTCACCATCAGCAAAAGCGATAAGAGAATTACTTTTTTCATTGAGTGTTTTAGGTTTGAAAGCAAAGGTCAATTACAGGATTGAGGAGGGAGAGTTTTTGCCATTGAGTTTGACAAAAGCTTCGGCAGCCATTACACCGGCTTCCATACCCCGAAACTTCTCCATTGCCTCATGTCCACAGGCATATATTCCGACAGGATCTTGACTTACATGACAAAATAAAGCCTTTCGTTTGATTTCCTGTTCATTCGAAATATCCACATAATCTGTGGGATGAAATGTCATTGTTTGTTCACCGGCACAGACTTCGTAAAAGTAAATCTGGAATTTTTTCTTCGTCCTCAATCCGGCCTGCATCGTCAGCATACTTGCTGCCTGATGATCTCTATGGGAATCTATGGGCCATTGGGTGAAAACCAAATCCGGTTTTTCGTTTTCCATGAACTCGGTCATCTTGGTGATCCACTCATTATTTACCATCGTGTTGCCATCAATCTGCCCGAGAAAGGAATGCTGTACATTTAGAATCGCACAAGCCGCTTCTGCTTCTTTGGTTCGAATATTTGCAGCCTCATTGGCTGATTTCCCTTCAATTCCACCTTCTCCACGAGTCAGATACAAGATTTTCACGTCATGGCCTTTTGCACTAAACTTTGTAAGTGTGCCTCCACATCCACTTTCCGGATCATCTGGGTGTCCACCGACACAAACCACTTTCAGTTTTGAGCTATCATTAGCTGAATTTGTTTGAGCAAGAGCTGATAGCGGCAAAGTAGCCAAGCTAACAAGTGAAGCTTTTTTGAAGAATTGTCTTCGCGTAGTTTTTTGATTCATAGTTTCTATCAAGCGAGCGCGTGCCGCGCGTGCTTCTAATTTAAATTGCTATTTGACCAAAATCCCCCCATCAATCGTGTAAGCCGAACCGGTAATCCAGGATGCTTCATCAGAAACCAGAAACAAAGCCAGCGAAGCAATATCTTCCGGGCGTCCAAGACGCTTCATCAACGTATTATTGGCCGTTTGCTGTACGATGGTATCAGGGTCCTCAAATGCTTTCGCTGAATCCCAAATCAAAGGGGTATCGACCGGACCGGGACAAATTGTATTCACACGGATAGTCGGGCCATAATCCAACGCCATCTCTTTCACCAACGCAACCAAGGCTGCTTTGCTCGCACAATAAGCTGCATGATTAGGGAAACTTTTAAACGCTGCAATCGAACTATTCGCGAGGATAACTCCCTTGCCATTTTTATGCATCTCAGGAATCGCAAACCGACTCAAATAAAACACGGAGTGCAGATTGGTACTGAAGGTTTTATTCCATTCTTCAAAGGAAATATCGGTCACCGATCCCAAACCTAACTTCCCGGCATTGGTGACAACAATATCCAGCTTCCCGAAATTATGAATCGCCTCCCGGACGAGCGTTTCGTTCACGGCTATTTGAGAAATATCTCCGGCAATAAAAACTGCCTTTCCTCCCTGCTGAATCAGATATTTCTCCAATTCTTTTCCTCGATTCTCATCGCGTCCACTCAAGATCAAAGAGGCTCCTTCTTTCACAAATCGTTCGGCCATGGCTTTTCCCATACCGCTTGTAGCTCCGGTGATGATGGCTGTTTTTCCTTCTAACCGCATATTTCAAACTTTAATTAAACTGATTTTATTGGCTCACTCACTAATTTGAGCTGTTCAAATTCCCTCCTGTGCGGGATCAATTTACTTCAACTTCTCATTATCCTTATGCCGGTTTAGATCACGGATATTCTTCTTTTCGAAGTTCTTCTTCATGGCCTCAGTCAGATCCACGCCAGTCTGATTGGCTAGGCAGATTAAAACCCAAAGCACATCCGCCATCTCATCCCCAAGATCTCTTCCTTTATCTGACTCTTTGAAGGATTGCTCGCCGTAAGTTCGAGACATGATACGCGCCAACTCCCCCACTTCCTCCATCAGGATACTCATATTCGTGAGTTCGTTGAAGTAGCGCACGCCGACGGTTTTGATCCATTGGTCAACTTGGGCTTGGGCTTCGGATAGGGTAATTTCAGTTTTCATTTTGAATAAAGGATTTAAGCTGAAAATTAGGTTTCCTAATTGAAGTATCAAAGGCAAAAAAAAATGGATCGAAGCCGTTGAGATTTGGAAATGAGGTAGTACTTTGAAAACTCCAAGTTTGCCAAGAAATTAAAATAGTCCATTTCAAATTAACCCTAATGAAACCCATCCTTCTTTACCTCATAATCTTCATTTCAATTTTTTCTTGCAAAACCAAGGAAGAACCAAAACCTCTCCCGCGAATTGCAATTGCGGGTTTAGCAATTGAGTCAAGCACTTTTTCTCCGGCCCTGACGCATGAGGAAGCGTTCAAAGCACGAGTGGATGAAGATGTTTTTACTTATTACCCGTTTCTGGCAGCTGATTCAGTAGATCGGAAACGTGCTGTCTGGATCCCCACTTTGAGAGCACATGCGCTTCCCGGCGGAACGGTCACCAGAGAAGCTTATGAGTCGCTTGTGAAACAAACCCTGGATCGACTGAGGGCTAACCTTCCCTACGATGGTCTCTTTTTTGATATTCACGGAGCCATGAGTGTGGTGGGTTTGGATGATCCGGAAGGTGATTTTATCATTCGGGTGCGAGAAGTGGTTGGGACGGAAACGCTCATTTCCACTTCTATGGATTTGCATGGAAATGTCTCCATGAGACTGGCAGAAAACACCGATCTGATCACTTGCTACCGCATGGCACCTCATGAAGACGCCATGGAGTCTAAGAAACGCGCTGTCGAAAACCTGCTGGATCGATTGGAAAGCGGTAAAGGAAAGCCGGCTTACAAAGCCTGGATACCTGTTCCGATTTTATTACCGGGAGAAAAAACCAGTACTCGAATCGAACCAGGAAAAAGCCTGTATGCTAAAGTTGACCCATTTACAAAAGAGGACGGAATCATCGACGCGGCGATCTGGATCGGCTATGCTTGGGCTGACGAACCCCGAAATCATGCAGTGGTCATGGTAACAGGTGACGATCAGGAAAAAGTAACGAGTGCAGCAGAAAGTCTGGCGAACAGCTTTTGGGCTGTGCGTTCCGAGTTTGAGTTTGTAGCGCCTGTGGCTCCTTTGAAAGAAAGTCTGGACATGGCGATTGCCAGTCAAAAGAAGCCTTTCATGATCAGTGATATGGGAGATAATCCTACTGCTGGTGGTGCAGGTGACGTGACCTGGACTTTGCAAGAGATTTTGGCACGTCCAGAATTCAAATCGGCAAATGGCCCATCCCTGATTTATGCTTCCATTCCAGGACCTGAATTGGTTGAAAAAGCAATTGCCGCAGGAGTTGGCGGAAAAGTAGAAGGCGAAGCAGGTGCAGCAGTTGATAATCGATTTGCACCTCCGGTGAAACTATCCGGCACAGTGGAATCCATCAAACATGGAGACCAAGATGCAGAGACAGAAGTAGTCGTGAAGGTTGGCTCCGTTCATGTGATTGTAACCAAAAAACGAAAGCCTTACCATTTAGAAAGTGACTTTACCAACTTGGGTTTGAATCCCCGCGAGACAGCAATTGTAGTAGTGAAAATCGGATACCTGGTTCCTGAACTTTACGATATGAGAGGAGATTGGATCATGGCTCAAACTCCTGGCGGAGTGGATCAGGACTTGGATCGACTCGGGCACAAGCGAATAATCCGTCCGATGTACCCACTTGACAAAGACATGCAAAACCCTGATTTGAAAGCGAGATTGGTTCGAGCTTCTGATAAACTTTAGCCTAATAATCCCTTTGTCACTTTCAGGAAATCATCAATTTCTTCTTTTAAATTGTAGATATGAGTCGAAACCCGGATCGCATTTACACCGCTTTCCGGTACTTGGCGAATTCGAAAACCTGCTTTAGAAAGGCTATTCCCTAATTCCTGATAGCTCCTGTTTTTTGGTCGAAAAGAAACCAAGGATATTCTGGATTGGGATTCTGAGGGAGTGAGAATATCGATTTTATCCTTGAATTCAACTAAACCCTGAAAAAGATACTCATTCAATTCTCGGAGACGAGACTCGATTTTTCCTTTTCCGATTTGCAGGTGAAAATCAGTAGCCGCCGCCACGCCTACAAAAAGTGATTTGCTTTGGGTGCCGTAATCGTATCGGTGAGCGGAGGCTACAAGTCCTTTGAACATTGGTGGATCTTGAGTCACATCCCAACCGGTATCGGTATGACCTCCGATTTGAATCGCCTGCAATTCATCCAATAACTCTTCTTTTACATATAGAAATCCTGTCCCGCTGGGTCCAAGCATCCATTTATGATAGCAGCCTGCATAAAAATCACAACCCAGTTTCTTCAGATTCAAATCAAATGAACCAGCCCCATGAGCACCGTCGATAGCTGTGTAGATATTCTTACTTCGCGCAAATTCTGAGATTTCCTTGATCGGGAAAACCAATCCCGTCGTGCAAGTCACATGGGGAATTCCGATCACTTTCGTTTTCGAAGTCACCAGTTTTTTGATCAGATCCAGATTCTCATCTTGGGTGTTTGCCGGTTCAAACGTCTTCAGGACTATTCCATGGAGTTTGGCTCGATTCAGCCAAGGCAATGCATTTCCTGCATGCTCATGTTTGGTCAAGATGACTTCATCGCCTGCTTGTAGCGGCAATCCCCAAACCAGGATATTGATCCCTTCAGTGGTGTTATGAGTGAGGCTTAGCTCAGTGGATTTTATTCCGAGGTACTCAGCTAATTTTATCCTTTCCTGATCGGAATTTCCATATTCTCCGGAAGTATTGATCTCCTCATTCGACTTTTGCAAAGCTTCCAAAACAGGAAAGGGTGCAGGACCAAAAGTCCCATTGTTCAGGTAAACCCGATCTTTCGTCAGGGGAAAAGACTTCCTGAGAACGGTCCAAAACTCCTCACCCTCCAGCGACTGGTCGATCATTGGCTTTGAAAAAGCAGCTGATGAATTGTCTACCAACAGCCCAGGCGCTAGGAAACTTGCACTAAGTTTTTGCAGAAATCGTCTTCGATTAGACATAAGCGTGAGTGAGGTTGGAATTTATACTTGAGGATCTAAGCTAAAATAGTGGATTTCAAATTACGACTAGTACCTAGATTTCCGAAGGTAAATCCTGAAAAATTTAGATTAAATTGATTTGTAGAATAAGCCGCATTACTTGCAGTAAAATGAAAATCACAAACTCCAGTTTCTTAAAATTCTTCCTCTTCATCGGATTTTTCTTGGTGATCATTTCTTCCCCTTTTGCGCAGCAGATAAAAGAAAAACTTCCAAATGTAGTCCTACTCCTTGGAGATGATCACGGTTGGGACGAAACAGGCTACAACGCGCATCCTTATTTGAAAACACCTATTTTGGATGAAATGGCTGCGACCGGAGTACAGATGAATCGATTCTATTCGGCCTCACCAGTTTGCTCGCCAACCCGTGGAAGCATCATCACAGGACGCCATCCAAACCGCTATGGGACTTTTACTCCGGGCTTTTCCATTCGGCCTGAAGAAATCAGCATCGCCGAATTGATGCAGGCAAAAGGCTATGCAACTGCTCATTTCGGGAAATGGCATCTTGGCCCGGTGAAAGCAGAATCACCCACCAATCCCGGCGCAATGGGTTTTGACGAATGGCTTTCGCATGATAATTTCTTTGAAATAAATCCGTATCTCTCACGAAATGGGGCTGATCCTGAATTAATGAAAGGAGAGAGTTCTGAGATTTTGGTGGCAGAAGCGATAAAGTTTATTGAACGAGCCAAAGCAGAAGGAAAGCCATTTTTTGTAGTGATTTGGTATGGTTCACCGCACGAACCCTACAGCGGATTAGCTGAAGATTTGGAGCTCTATCGTGATTTACCCGAATCTTTTGGAAACAAGCAAGTTCGCCTGACCTCCAATGAAACCGGACTTCCGATCACTCGGCTTCAGCGAGATGTCTTGCAGGAGCGATTTGCAGAAATCACTGCCATGGACCGGAGTATAGGCGATCTGCGAAATTACCTTTCGGAAAATAAGCTTCGCACTAACACCCTGCTTTGGTACTTTGGGGATAATGGCACACCAGCTGAAGCAAACGCAACAGTTCCGTTTCGGGAAGACAAAGGCAGTATTTACGAAGGAGGAATCCGCGTACCAAGCGTTTTGGAATGGCCAGAAATACTCCCACAATCGTTCGAAACTGACGCAAGCATGAATAGCGCAGATATTTTTCCAACGTTGGCCGCAATCATTGGATCCTCGCTTCCTGATCGCCCGATAGACGGAATTGATCTTCTACCCTATTTTTCAGGAGAAAAGACGACCAGAGAAAAACCCATGATGTTTTGGAATGGAAGTCCACGAGATACGGTTTCAAAGAATTTACCTTATTTGGATCCAACCCTCCAAGAAGGAACCTCCCCCATGGTCAAGTTGATGGATGGAAAAGCGACTCGGGATTTTAAAAATTACGTGCAAACGGACATCATTTCGTCAGATTTTGATGGCGGGAGAGCAATAATTGACAACCGATACAAATTGGTTTTAAAGGAAAATAAAAAGGGTGAAATTCAAACAGAACTATTTGATTTGCTTCAGGATCCTGCTGAGACCAAAGACCTGAAAGAATCCTTTCCAGAAGTCGCAATGAACATGGCCATCCAGTTAAGGAAATGGCAAGAATCCGTTTTAAACAGCCTTATCGGCAATGATTACCCTAAAAAATAAATGAAAGCACTCCTCTACGAATCATTTCAATCCCGACCCTATATCACTCAAGTCCCTGACCCTTCTCCTTCTAACTCCGGAGTAGTCATTGAAGTAAAAGCTACGGGACTTTGCCGATCTGACTGGCACGGTTGGATGGGACATGATGCCGATATTGTCCTGCCCCATGTTCCAGGCCATGAGTTTGCCGGAGTGATTTCTGCAGTCGGAAAAGGAGTGAAGAAATGGAAAATCGGGGATCGGGTGACGGTTCCTTTTATCTGTGCATGTGGAACCTGCGGAGAATGTGCGTCCGGCAATCATCAGGTTTGCGATG
Organism: Algoriphagus sp.; assembly: GCA_046597285.1. Taxonomy (GTDB): domain Bacteria; phylum Bacteroidota; class Bacteroidia; order Cytophagales; family Cyclobacteriaceae; genus Algoriphagus. The sequence goes on from JBKJKX010000152.1 coordinate 27,382, forward strand.
ATCAGTTTCAGCCGGGATTTACCCATTGGGGTTCTTTTGCCGAGTTTGTGGCCATCGATCGTGCCGATGTGAACCTAGTTGCTTTGCCGGAAGAAATGGACTTTGCGACGGCAGCAAGTTTGGGATGTCGATTTGCTACTTCCTTCCGGGCTGTAGTAGCTCAGGGGAAAGTTTCCGGAGGAGAATGGGTAGCCGTTCACGGTTGCGGAGGGGTTGGTCTTTCCGCGATTATGATCGCTTCAGGGTTGGGTGCAAATGTGATCGCAATTGACATCGCCGAGGACAAACTCAACCTTGCCAAATCAGTGGGCGCGATAGCAACGATCAACGCATCCAAAAATTCCAATGTGGTGGAACAAGTCCGGGAAATCTCCAAAGGAGGCGTCCATGTTTCTTTGGATGCCTTGGGGAGCGCGGTCACCTGCTATAACTCGGTTGCAAACCTTCGCAAAAGAGGAAGGCATATTCAAGTGGGTCTGATGGTAGGAGACGATAAAAATGCGCCTGTCCCCATGAATCTGGTGATTGCCAAAGAACTGGAAATCTATGGAAGTCATGGAATGCAAGCCTATCGGTACGAACTGCTGATGCAAATGATACGGGCAGGAAAACTCGCACCTCAGAAACTCATCGGAAAGCGGATCAGTCTGGAACAAGCGGTAATTGACCTTCCGGCGATGGATTCTTTTACTGATTCGGGCTTGATAATGATAGATAAACTGGGATAATTTCAACTGAATTTTAATTTGAATGATGAGCTATGATGAATCCCAACCCAACTTCAGTAGAAGAATACATCAGCTGGTTTCCAGAAGAAATCCAGCAAAAGCTGGAATTGATTCGTCAGACAATTCGGGAAGCTGTGCCGGAAGCCAAAGAAGTCATCAGCTACCACATGCCGGCATTCAAGACAAGTGAGGTTTTGGTCTATTATGCAGCAGCTAAAAATCATCTTGGATTCTACCCACACAACGAGCCTATTCAAGTTTTCAAAAAAGAATTAGCTGCTTACAAAACCTCCAAAGGAACGATTCAATTTCGGTACGATCAGCCTATACCTGTAAAGCTGATGGCTGATATTGCTAAGTTTCGGTTTTTTCAGGTGGAGGAAAAAAAAGAAACCAAGAATTGATTTTGATGCTATTCTCAGAAACAATCAGGCATTGCTGCCGCTGCTCAGCTGTGGTCTGTGTGCTCACAGACCAAATAGGTATGAACATTCATCTTCTTTATCAAATCCTGTCATAGATGTGGTGATTCCTTTAACAAATCCGGTGCAGATTTACGTGTCTTCACCGTGGTCTGTGTCCTCACAGACAATTTGTTTTTTAATCTTAAGTGAATTGCATATGGGATACATGCTAGAAAAAAAATCAAGGGGTATAAATATTCTTCGCTTCCAAAAAACCTAAAATCTTCTTATCCAAAGTCCAGATTTGAAAGTCAAACCGAATCGCTGTCGAAATAATCACTGAACCAATCAATCTGCCCAAAAACCGCACTACCTCCATCAATCACCTATTCTACTAAGGAAAAGCTCCCTTCGGAAAACTGAAATCAAACTAGGAAGCATATTTTTCGGATTATAATCGAAATATTAGGCGTGTTTTTTTTTGATAATAAACCGATAAGATGAACTGTTTTCCTATATTTTAACCAAAAATGAAACAGCCCGTCCAATACAGAACAATGTAGCTGAAAACAAAAAAACTCAAATGGAATAAATATTCTTCTCAGCTGAGATACTGAAATACAACTAAAATTTCTTAATGGTTTCTTTTACCGAATTAGGTTTTTCATAAATTGTTCTCTGTAGGCCCGGCCAATAGGAAGGTTCGTGCTTTCATCCAAAAGCACTTGGTTGCCTATGATTTTTTTTATTTTTGAAGTATTCAGAATATAGGATTTGTGTATACGCATAAACTTTTTTGGGTCTAGATATTCTTCCCAATGCCGAAGCGGTTCTATGGAAAGATATTTCTTTTCGGACGTGAAGATTTCGGTATAATCGGCATCGGATTGAATAAAACGGATATCGGCCACATCAATTTTGATATGCTCGTAACCTGATTTAATGAAAATCACTTCTGGTGATGATACGATTTCAATTTGATTTTCGGGCTTTGTTCCTTCAGATTTCAGTATCGGGACCTTGGAGACCGCTTGCACGAAGCGCTCGAAAGAAAATGGTTTTAAAAGATAGTCGACCACATTATATTCATAGCTTTCCAAAGCATATTCAGAAAATGCGGTTGTCAAAATTACTTGGGGCTTTTGAGTCAATGCTTTTAAGAAATCGATACCCGAAATCTTTGGTAAGTGAATGTCCAAAAAAATGAGGTCAACGGTTTCGGCCTTTATAAAATCCATGGCCTGAAGGGCATCCCCAAAGGTTGCCTTCAAGTCCAGATTACCCATATCTCCGATGTATTTTTTCAATACCCTTTGGGCTGGAGGTTGGTCTTCGATAATGATGCAGTGTATCATGCGGTATCCTTCTTTAATTGCATTTTCAAATGAACGGTATATACTTCTCCAGAATCGGAAATAGTTAGTTCGTGCACATCAGGATATAAGAGTAGCAACCGTTTTTTAACATTCTGAAGACCTATGCCTTTAGAAAGATTATCAGTATTTGTTACAGGTCGAAATGAATTTTCACATTTAAATCCCAATATCCCGCTGTCTGTTACATAGATATCGATCTCAATGGAAATATCCTTTGATTGGCTCGCCGTACTGTGCTTAAAAGCATTCTCGATAAACACCATCAAGATTAAAGGTGCGATGCGATACTCCGATTGGATGTTCTCGGTTTTAAAGCTAACCTTTCCACGTTCCTCAATCTGTAGCTCGTTCAATTGGGTGAAGTTTTTAAGGTGATTTATTTCCTTTGGAAGCGCCACATATTTTTCCTTGCAGTCATATAGCATATATCGAAGTACGGATGAAAGTTCTAAAATAATGGAGGGCGTTTTCGGTGACTCCTCTATAGCGTAAGAATATAGATTGTTCAGGTTGTTGAATAAAAAATGTGGGTTAATCTGTGATTTCAGAAATTGTAGTTCGCTCTCCTTGACAGAGGAGCGTAGTTCTTCAACTTCCAATTGTTTTTTAGATGCATCCCAAGCAAACTTAAATCCTGCGAATATCATAATCATGGGCATGACATCCAAGAGACTATAAACAATACCATGAAAACGCTTGCCACGAGTGTATGGATAATAGACTGCCTCCAGAACAAATTCCTCGATCATAATGATAGCAGTGATTATGACCGCAAAGGACAGAAAGAAAAACAAGTGTTTCTTTTTGTAGAAAAAACGGGGCAACAAAATGTAATTGATAACAAAGGCTCCCAGCGCGTAGTTTATAAAAGTCAATATTTTAAATTCTTGTATCGACGGTTCGTTCTTATCGAACGAGAAAAACACGAAAAGCACGACATGGAGCAATATCTGAAAAACTACCTCTTTTGAGGTGCTATTTAATAAGGATGGTTTTGGTGCCATGCTATAAAAATACCATTTTATATTAAGGTCTTATATTAATAACCGCCATCGACTGATTTGGCAGGGTCAACGTCGGTTTTGTACTCTTCGGCAAAGATTGTATAGGATCTTTGGTCGCCGACAGGGAGTTTGTAGGAGAAAAATGGATCGCTTTTCTTAACAAAAACCACATCAGATATTAAATCCGGATCCTTAATAATTTTAAGGTTTTTATTCCGCACAAAAATCAGGAGGTAAAGGTTTTATGGCTATTTAATTCATTAAAAACCAATGACTTCATACAGTATCCTAAAATAGTACGGATCAAAGAGGAACTATGCTATTTATCGGGGTGCAGGACTAAAGATGATTTTTTGATTATCATCTCATTTAACAAAAATGAGAATGCAAAATAAGAATACAAAGTTCGCTGGCAGATAGAAATGTGTTTTAAGTCCATGAAATCCAGCGGATTTAATATAGAAAACACACATTTACAAGATTTAGAAAGAATTGAGAAACTTGTTTTATTGGTAATGATTGCCTTTGTCTGGTGCTATAAAGCAGAAATATACCTCCATCTAATAACTCCAATTATTCTAAAAAACATGGTAGGAAGGCTAAAAGCATTTTTAAATACGGATTAGATTTAATGGCTAACATTATCAAAAGCTCAAAACCAATTAAATAGAGATATTTCCAGATTTTTGTACTTAGACTTTTTTCACAAAAACCCATTTACTCGGTATGTATAGTTAATTCATTTTATTATTGACTTTAACATCGAGTTCGAAAAGTTTTTTCTTGAATTGATGTGGGAATAGGGCTGCATTTGAGTCATGTATATGCCAATAATTTTTTCTTGCGGTTCTATGAAAAATATAGGTCCAGTTGCCCCATACCAGGATATGGTTCCCTTGGGTTTGAGCGATCTGTTATTTTCTTTTCGCGCAATTTGATAACCAAAGGTAAATCCTTCAGTAAGTTGACCCGGCTGAGTATTCAAATCCGCATTGATGTTCAGGGGAACCTGGTCGGTTTTCATAAGTGCGATGGTCTCCGGTTT
>JBKJKX010000101.1:0-17323 GCA_046597285.1 Algoriphagus sp.
CAGCTTCCCAAACTCTATTTGGTGGGATAGAGAAATGTGTGTAGATGTACCCAAAATCGACTGGGATTTGGAAAAAGTCACGATCAGTACGATCCGGCATTATTTGCGGCCTGATAATTTTTCTTGAACGCGATTTGAAACAGTGAAAACCGAAGGCAATGAGTTGGCAGTGTCTTCTCCTTTGTCAGATTTTTACCGAGAAAGTTTTGAATGAAATCCTAAAAAAAACCAGTTCAAACTTTGAGTCATATTTTATGCCTTCTACTATTCAAAACCCGGTTTAAATTTCTTCTTCTACTTCATCAATTTCCACTTCTTTGATGAAATCATCGTAGAAGGGATTGTTCTGCTCGGAATAGGGTCCGTAGGCATTCATCGCAAAACCTATTTGCTGGTCATTTGTACGGATCAGGTAAATGACAGACATAGCGGCTGGATCAGATTCTCCTTCAAACCGGTAAACCTTGAGGATGGTCAGGTCTGAGGGCTGGTAAATTTTTCGATCTTGATATAAATAAGCTCCTTCTTCTGAAATCTTGAATTCTTGGCCGTAGCCTTTTTGCGTGATCCGGTCGAGCACTTCGGCTAAAGGGGTCATTGATCTTGAGGTGCTCATGGTTGTTGATTTAAAAGTTTGGATAGACCTGTCAAAAACTTGCTAACGGGATATTAACGTGATCAGTTTTATGCCTTAAGCTTTAGCTACCTACTTCTATGCTTGACTTTGTGGCGATTGTATTTCTTTTTACTTTTTTTTGGAATCCCTACCGTGTTCGGGAGTAATTCCGTTTAGTTAAGTTCCTCTCGAGGAGTTACTGATTTGAGGTTTTGATTTCCTGTTTTAAGGAACGGAATCCATAAGTCGAGGTTCTCCCCTGCCTCCCTCCTTATCACCATAACTCCTACTATTCCAGATTATCAGCGTAAATGGTGATAATTTGATTTATCACCGTAAATGGTGATAATTTGATTTATCACCGTAAATGGTGATATTTCAGATATGATAGCTATTCTGACAGGTGATATCGTCGATTCCCGAAAGCTGGAATCACCCGAAATTTGGATTTTACCCTTGAAATCTCTGTTTTCGTCATGGGGTTCCAGTCCCAAAACTTGGGAGATCTTCCGTGGGGACAGTTTCCAGTTGGAAATCTCCGAACCTGAAAATAGCCTTTTGGCTGCCCTGCAGATAAAAGCACTTATCAAAAGCCTCCCCAATCCTGACGAAAGCAAACGGACTTCTCCCGTGGATGTGCGCTTGGCTATCGGAATCGGTGAGAAAACGTACGCTTCTGCCCAGATCACTGAAAGTAACGGACCTGCTTTTATCCGGTCCGGAGTGCGGTTTGAAACGCTGAAAAGCGAAGGCAATCAGTTGGCAGTGGCTTCTCCTTGGCCGGATTTTGACCGGGAGATCAACCTGATTCTGAAACTGGCCTCCATTCAGATGGATTCCTGGTCGATTTCCTCGGGGGAGCTTTTGACCGAAATCCTCAAAAATCCAGCTCAAAACCAAACCGAATTGGGAAAGAAATTGGGAATAGGCCAAAACGCAATCAGCAAGCGGTTTAAAGCTGCAAATGCACCGGAAATTGGTGATATGGAAGCAGTTTTCAGAGCCAAGCTTAACTCATTTTTGAAATGATTCTCCTGTTAAAACTCTTGCTGGCTCATGTCTTGGGGGATTTTTTTCTTCAACCTACCACTTGGGTAGAATCCAAAGAGGAGAAGAAAATCAAATCCGTCTGGTTCTATTTCCATCTGCTCATTCACGCAGGTTTACTTGCGCTTTTGCTTTGGGACGGAAGTTACTGGGGTTTGATTTTGGTACTCACACTCAGTCACGGACTGATAGATCTTTTGAAACTTTCCCGCCAAAGCAAGAAAACAAAGCCACTTTGGTTTGTGATCGATCAGGTGCTGCATCTCATCAGCATTTTGGTCATTTGGTGGATTTGGGAAAAACCGGATTTAAAAATTGATTCCCTTTTACAAAATCCCAAGGTGCTGATCCTTTCCTTGGCGGTCCTGTTTCTGACTCAACCAGCAGGGATTCTTTTGACAAATGTGTTGAAAAAGTGGTCTATCGCCATTCAGCAGGACTCCAATCAATCTTTGGAGAATGCCGGAAAGTACATCGGGATTTTGGAGCGGCTTTTTGTTTTTGCATTTATCCTCACCAACCATTGGGAAGCTGTGGGTTTCCTGATCGCTGCAAAGTCCGTGTTTCGGTTTGGTGACCTTCGGAAATCCAACCAGCGGAAACTCACTGAATACATCCTGATCGGTACTTTGATGAGTTTCGGTATCGCTATGGGTGTCGGATTGTTGGCTTCTTATTTATTGAAATATTAATTGTCCTTTCGGCCTTTTCCCCGGTCTGTGTCTCCACAGACCGGAATCTATTCACCACTTTTTCAAAAATTTCTCTGCAATCTCCGCGCCTTTGCGGTAAAAATCACCTCCTATTTGGGTCCGGATACCAGAATCTCAATTGAGAAGGGCGCGGTGGGCCGATTCGGCAGTGGGCAAGCGTGCGGCACGTGCGGTTGGAGCTTTGCCAAACCTTGGTTTTTTGGTCCTTTTGGGCTAAGCCAAAAGGACGAAGGAAAAAAAGATAGCAAAAAGCCAAATTGAACGATTGATCCTGCTAAATAAGACGAGATTTCTCCCGAAGGTCGAAATGACTGGTTCATTCAATCAGATTTCCCAACTATCAAGAAACGACTATTTCCAATACAATGGGAGTGCTTTAAGTGATTGGGAAATCAAGAAACCGCATTAACCGGTAAATCTGTGACCAACTCAGTACTTTCTCCCAACTCTCCCTCCCACTTACTCACTGCGGCGGTAGCCAAGCCATTTCCCAAGACATTGGTTGCACTTCGGAACATGTCGCAGAAGTGGTCGATCGGCAAGATTAAGGCGATTCCTTCTACCGGAATTCCAAACATCCCGCAAGTTGCTGCCACGACTACCAAGCTTGCTCTCGGAACCCCAGCAACACCTTTGCTACTCAGCATCAACACGAGGAGCATGGTTAGTTGCGTCCCAAGATCCAACTCTATCCCATAAACCTGCGCGATAAAAATACTGGCAAAAGTCATGTACATCATACTTCCGTCCAGGTTAAAGGAATAGCCTAGTGGAAGGATAAAAGAAACAATGCGTTCATTGCAGCCAAAGCGCTGAAGCTCCTTGGTCAGTTTCGGAAATACAGCCTCCGAACTGGTGGTACTAAATGCGATAACCATAGAGCCAAAAAGTTTTTGAAGTAAGTCCCAAAGTCGTTTTCTCAGAATGAGGTATCCAACAAGTAACAAGGCGATCCAAAGCACGGCTATGCCTGAAATAAAAGCTCCAAAATATACTGCGTAAGTCACAAGAATATCTAAACCTCTGGTAGCAATAACTGCAGAAATGGCCCCAAAAACCCCAAATGGTGCGATCAACATTACATATCCCACCATTTTAAGAACTACGTGTGCTATTACGTCTAATGCCTTGATCAAAGGCTGTCCATGATGGCCCATGCTGGAAAGTGCAATTCCAAAAAATATAGAGAAGACTACCAACTGCAGGATTTCATTGGTAGCCATTGCCTCAATCACACTTTTAGGGACTATGTGTTCCACAAAATTCAGAAGCGAAAAACTCTGGGTTTTGCCCGTCACTTCCTGTACAGCCGAATCATCTCCAATTGATAGATTCATCCCCACACCTGGCTCGAAATAATTGACCATCACCAAACCAATGAAGAGTGAAATCAATGAAGCAGAAAAAAACCAGATCATCGATTTACCGCCCAATCGGCTCACTGCTTGGATATCGCCCAACTTGGCAATACCTACCACAAGCGTGCTAAATACCAAGGGCGCAATGATCATCTGAACCAATCGAATAAAGATGGTCGCCAGTAGTTTGATATTTGAACTGTAGGCTGTGATGTAAGCTTCTTGACCAGTTGAATGGACAAAGTATCCAACGACTACCCCGAGTAGCATTGCTCCAATAATGGAGTAAGTGAGGAGATTGTTTTTCATAAATGCGCTAGAAAATTCACATTTTCCGGCGCAAATTAAATAAATAGAAATGATCCATTTTTATTCATTTCGCGCAAAAAATAAATATTTATTTTGTTAGAAAAATTAAAATGTAATGATATTGATTATCAACTAGTTATCATATCAATTAAAAGTGCTCATTTAAAAAGTAAAAGCCTGATTGGGCAAATCAGGATAAATGGAAGCTTATCTTTTTTAAATTTAATCTGTCAGTTCATCAAACTGAAATTCATATCCTTCGCCTTCACATTCGGAGGCACATTTTCAACCGAAATATTCAAAGCTGCCTGCGTTCAATCTATAAGAAGAACAAGGGCTAGTTTACGAATTACGCCCTAGCAGAAATATGCTTGACTAAACGTAGGTTCAAACCCGCCTCGGCAATCAGGAATCATAACCGATTTGTAATCTAACATTTTGATAAATCCATATATAAAAGATAAATTGATTGACAGGGAATTGGGTAAAAGAACTGCAGCCTTATTCATTTCATTTTTCATTTTGTTGGAATTTGTTTTCAATTAACGTCTTAAACAATGATTTTTTCTAAATCCGTTTTGTTTGTTTTTCTTTTGACTGTCTCATTTGCAAAAGTTTTCTGCCAAGAATTGCTTCCACCTGTCAAAAATGATTCTATCACCTTGGCGCAGGCTTACATCAATTTGACGCTGACCAAAGAGTATTTTGAGGGAATTCCTGAAGAGCGAATTGAAAAAATACTCGCATTTGAAAGCGATGAATTAGGTTCGATAACCGACGGTTCATTTTTAAATGACAATGCTGCCCTTTACCATTTCTCGTATTCGTTACTTCATTTCAATCAGGCGAAGTTTCTTTTTCGAACTCAGAAAAGCACCGACCGAGATCAGTTAATTGAATGGAATAGATCACTGCAAAAAGCGATAGAATATTTCAATCTTTCCAAGGAGAAATCAAGTTGGGAACAAGAGAATCCATTTTTTGAACTGATCAAATTTGAAGAGGAATCGTATGCTAAACTGCATCAAGAACTTTTTGACCTGAAGATTTTATTCACTCCTTATTTCAATGAAGATGTATATCCGGATTTTAAACGAATATTTTTAAAGGCTAAAAATTCGGATAGTTTTCATATTGACTCTCTCTCCTACTTTGCGGGGATTTATAACATGGAATTCAATACTTCCATCCTAAATAAAGAATACGATTCCTATAATTATGATTACGGACCAAACACTCTGCCCCTTGTTTCTGAATACAATTTTAAGGAACGAGATAATGATTATTATCCCGAAACCAACCCGTTAGAAACTGCTTATTTACTTGATGAAAAATTAGACCTGATTTCCAGGTATGTGCAGTTGAAGAGCTTAGCATCAAAAACCAATTCAACCTCATTAAATTGGTTTGAGAGTTACAGACTGTACAATGACTTTTACATTTTCAAGGATAAAAGCATAGATAAGTTATTTATAAATAAAATCACCAAAGTAGAAGATCCGTTTCTGAAAACTGAACTTGATTCCGCAGAATTGAATATTCTGTTTGCAGATTTACGAGAGAAATTTTCTTATGCGCCTTATTCCACCGCGCAGGCTTTTATCAATCTTTCCTTGATTCAGGAGAACTTCGACTCGTTGATTAACAGCCACATAACTTCTATCCTCTCCACCAATGAGTTAGAATTGAGCGAGGTAAAAGACGCAGCTTTTATAGCCCAAAATACTGAACTGTATAATTTCACCTATTCACTTTTATATGAAAACACTGCTAGACTGCTCTATCGAACCAGAAAAAATATTGATCGAAAAAGGCTTGTAGAATGGAAAGAAACACTTGAAAAAGCAATTGAAAATTATAATAGTTCGCTAAAGGAAGTAGAAGAAACGGATGATCAAAGACTATTTCATTACCTGGTCAAGTTTCACGATGAGGATGTCAATTCGCTATCCAAAAATATCAATAATTTAAAAAATCAATTTATTCCGTATTTCAACGATGATATCTATCCGGATTTTCAACGGATATTTTATAAAGTTAAAAATGGCAATACATACGATTTTGAAGGGTTAAAATCATTCGCAGGTATTTACAATATCAGACTTGATTTATCTATTTTGGAAAATCAAGAAAATCAGATTTCACAATATACGGGTGAAATAAGGCAGGAATATAATATGTTGCCTAAACTTGATTTAACGTCAAAGTACTTACAATTCAAATATCTAGCTTCAGATCAATTTTCGATTCCTGCTGGATTTGATCTGGATCAGTTGTATTCTTCTTACAATGATTTTCTTGATTTACTTGATAGTGAAGAGGATGATTTTATCAGGAGGGAATTAGATGATGTGGCAATTGAATTGTTGTTTCAACAATTGCAGAAAAAATTTCCTTTTGAGTTTGAAGGGGATCCAGTAATTATGAAGATGCCAAAGCCAATAATCCACGAAAGTGATGGAGTAGTTGATTTCCTTGAGTTACAGCAAAACTTTTTCTTCCCAGAATTCGCCCCACTTGCATCTGCAAGTTTCTTTAAAAGGAATTTCAAACCTGAATTGAAGACACTTGGACAGGTGGATGACTTCCTAAAAAAAGAATTTATTTCTGCAGGTTACAAAAATCAACTTCATTACTATTATGCTTCGGATGGGTTTGCGATCACTACCAGTTTGGAACGTTTTACGTTGGATGGTTCCGCTGTAGAATCTGACAAACGCTTTGTAAAAAGTCTAATTGATGATAAGAAACTTTCCTATTATGAGATTTTTAAGACCATGTTTTTCGACGTAGAATTCGATTATAGAATGTTTGCTATGGTCATTTCGTCAAATGCTACAATCATGAGCAAAAATGGAATGACGCCAAGCTTTGCAGAAAAGCTGATAGAAAATAGTTATGACGCCCTACCTGCTGATCTAATCAACAAAGAACTTCAGAATAAGACGATATCCGTATTTGTCTATCATTTCCATTTAAATGTCAACAACGGAACCGTCGAGCTAGATCTCTCTGGCAAAATCTCCACTCAAGACTATTTGAAAAAGGCAGGATTGCTTAAGATAATCCAGTAATCAAGAACTCTTAATTAATCTGTCGGAGGATTTTCATTAAAATAATCTTCAAAAGAAAAGTTCCGATGGATGGTATCGCCTTGAAAACGGATGATGTCAATTTTCATGGTTGGGCAAAATCCCCATCCTAAATACCCTATAGAAAAAGAAGAGCTTGGATCCCTTGAAATCCGTTTTTGATCTATAAATCCCCGACAGAAATTGTAGTGCACTTCTTTGATTTCGTCTTTCCGAAACGTTGGCATATCTAGCCACATGGTGTAATTTCTATTTTCACCTCCTTTATTTGATGGACTTATTGATGCTTTTATTTCAATCAGACTATCTAGAGGATAAGTTCTTTCTTTATAGATCATATCCTTAAGGACAGAGATTTCGACATTATTATATTGATCACCGCGACCTTCCATCACCAGTCTAATTAATTCATCTGAGTAATCTTTAGCACTTTCGGCTTTTAGTTTTTCTTCTTGGGCTAATAATTCACTTTTTTTGGCTTCTAAGGCCAGATAAATAAACAGTCCTGCTATCACTACAAATACTCCTACGGCGATTTTCAGGAACATGGACTTCTTACTTTTCACCAAATCATCGTATTTCTGCTTGGCTTCTTTTTGCTTTTCCTGCTGAAGTGAAACCTTGCTTTTGGCAATCCAGTTTTTCTCTTCCTCAGTTTGTTTAAACTTACCCAGATACGGTTCGAGGTAGAGTAATAGTTTCTCAGTGAAATACTCTCTTGCATCTTCCTTCACTCCCACCTGACTTTTTATCAGCCGCTTGATTTCAAGCAAAGCAGTTTCTTCTACGCTCCTCTTTTCGGCGATAGGTTTGGCCAGAGAATCATGGGAAATCTCATAGGTATCCATATTCTCATTGTAGCGAACCAATCTGCTGTTAGAAAACTCTTCTACTACGTCGTTAACCAGCTGTTGATCCAGATCCGGCACACGATCAAACAATTCCTTTTTCGTGATCGGGTCTTTGGTTCCTTCCAAAGTGGCAAATGGAGAAATGATTTTCCAAGTAAGTTCAGGACTTAGAATTGGGTATTTTCCTTTCAATTCCACAGAAATATCAGCTACCTGCTCTTCGAGAAAGTTGGTCAGGATATCTCCGATCTCTCCCATTTCATTCACTTTTTCCAACGTAAATTCAGCTGGCATTTCCCGCTTTTTGTCTCCCGTGATATTCAGGTAAAGTTTATCCAAGAATACCTGCAAAAAGGGAAGCTGTATAGTGAGGGATTTCTTAGCTCCTTTGATCTTGTGAAATATGCCTTCGGCAACCGCGTCTTCCTCGCCTTTTTTGATAGAAATAGTAGATCCCTCAAATGTCGTTGCACCGATAATTACCTGCTTCACTTTTTCGAGATTCATCGGTTCTACCCGGAGTTTTTTGCGAAGCAATTGAGGGATGGCCCTTTCAAACTCAAACAAATACCCTAGATATTCTTCACGAATTGAAAAAATCATCTTCACAGGTTGACCCGACTGAAGAATTCCTTTTACTGTTTCAATGAAAATCTGCTGCTCAGATACAGTACCAAGAATAAAAAGCTCTTCGAACTGATCGAAAATCAAATAGATGGGCCTGAAATATTTTTGATAAACTGCCCGGATAGATTTACCAATCGGGGTTAATTCCTGATTTGATTTATCGGCATCGACTTCCCATTCGTCTATCCATTTTGACTCATCAAAATCAGAATCAATCTTTCCACCGGCTTCCTCCAAGACGGTAGCCAATGAGATATTGATATTGGCACCTCTGCGAATCATCAAGTCCAACCAATCATGCGGCTGGAACTTACCCGCCAATCCACAATTGATCAAACTGGTTTTGCCCGTACCAGAGGCCCCATAGACGAGTACGGCTGCCGACTGAAACACCATTTCGTACAGGGCATTGATCTCTTCATCCCTTCCAAAAAAAACACCTCGATCTTCCCGCAGGTAAGAGTCAAGAAATTTGAAAGGATATTTTTTCATGGGGATTGACATGGGTGGGTTGAAAAAAAATTAAAATGAGTCTTCAGTGGTTTCTTCTTCTATTCCGGTCAGGGTTTTTTTAGCTTCAAAAAACAAACTATAAACCTTATCAAAATTCATATCGATTCGATTTTCCTTTTTGGAAAGCCAGGTGTTGAGGATGTTTAAGTTGGAATCACTCGGTCTGGGATTACTTGATTTTTTGATGGTTTCCTTGCTGTTATCTTCGATGAAACTATAATTTAGATTAAGGTCATCGTAAGTATTGACGTGAGAATAAAAACAGATTTTCGACCCACCTGCCAACTTCAGCCCATTTAAATCAATGATAAAAGGATCGAGGTTGATATTTTCTCTGTAATTGTCCTTGAAAATAATCACTGCATGTGAGATCACCGGGGAAGACTCTCGTCTCACATTACTCTGACTCTCGTTGTTGGCCAGACTTTCGCCTACCAGCAGCGTGTAATTGTGCAGGTAAAGACCTTCGCTATCATTTCGCTGCTGATTATAGTCAATCTCATTGATCGAAATCATCCTGTATTCAGCCAAGAAGCTTAAACATTCTAAGACTGTAGTCACATTGTTTTCAGCTTCAACGCAATCTGTGAGCTGAAAAGTAGAACTTTTCAAAAGCTGCGAGATAGAATTTAGCTTTTCGCAAGCGACTAGGAGATCATTCCCTTCCATGAGTTTTGGAAGCAAGTCCATGGATTCAGAAATCAGAAAACTCAGTTTGTTAGCTGAATAGATTTCCAGCAGGTTTCTCAATAATTCTGCGAATCCAAGGATATTATCTTCTGCAGCATTTCTGAAAAACTTGATCAAAACATCCGTTTGGGTTTGGGAAAAGTTGATTTTTTCATTCAGTTGGTGATCCCAAAGCTTCGATATCAATGCGTAACAAATAAGCTGAAATCCCTTTTTAGCGGTTATCTGGCAATTTTCCAGATACCTCTTCATCTTACTCTCTGAAAAATCCTCCGCTCCGATCGACATCAACTTCCGAATCTGACCACCCATGACACCGACGTATCCGTTGATGATGATTCGTTTTGCTGTCTTGATTAAATCTGCATTATGCGCCCAATCATCGTTGGCAGCCAAAAAATCTCCTGCTTTCCTATGATGGGTGCTGATTGCTTCCAATAGCCTTGGAGTCAATACCTCATTGAAGGTGTTCTTGATGACTTCAGCCTTCTTTTTCTCTTGGCCATTTTTTGTTTTTTCCGCAGGATCAAAATCTGAATCTGATTCATATTCAGGCAAAATCATATCCAACTGAGCCCTATACTTCACTATCAGATTGTCTATGGAAGTATACTCGGTGTAGAAATGTCCCAGATCAGATAACTTCTTTTTAAAATCTAAAAGGGTATTTATTTCATTTGTAATAGAGCCTACATCTATGGAAGCATTCTTAAAATAGGTCCAAATCCGAGGTCTGCCTTGAGCTTTAAAAATTTCGTAAGCAGTGTAAAATTCTTCCGATGTATACTTCCCTACTTTGGTATAGAAAAGGCACAATACCATATCACTTTGCCTTATCGCCTCATTATATTCATCTTGAAGACGTGTAGTTGAAATCGAATCCTTAAAATATTCCCATTGAACTACCTCGAGGCGCAACCCTTTTAAGTGTAAGTGGTTGTTTTGTCGTCCAATAAAAAGCTCGAACTGTACCCTATCCTCTTTCAATTCATTAGAAGAGGCAACAAAAATTCGAATTGTTCTCATAGGTTAAATAAATTACTGCCATCTGAAAATTTCAAAATTTTCTTTTGGGACAGTTCTAAAATAGAGATTTTTACGGTTATCCACCCTACCCATAGCAATATTCATCAGACCCGATCATTGGAGATTTGGGTGCTGGTAAGAATCTTCATTTTCATGGAGAAGGGAATTGTATAAAATATCAACTCGTGGTGGTGCTAGAACAATTCTCGATTTCCATCCCCTGCGCCAAAACAAAAAATTCAATGCTACTATTAAACCCTGCTCTGATAGCCATCGAGAATACAAGGGGCTATTTATGGTTTGATCCCTGCCACGGCGGGCCGGCACTTCAGGATCATCAACTGATTACTCTTTGAGCGAAACCATGCAGAATGATTCATTGCAAAATTCATTTTGGCAGAATATTAATTCAGATAGGCGCGGTGGGTTGAAGTGGCAGCGGGCCAGCGGTGGGTTGTGGGAGGAAGCTTTGCCACTTCTTGACCTTTTGCTTCTTTTGCGTTAAGGCAAATGAAGATAGGGGAACTATAACACTTGTTTTACACAGTCTCTTCTGTGAATAAAAAATACCTCATCATTTTGGTAGAAATGAAATTCTCGATTCCCATCCCCTACGCCAAAACAAAAAACCTGATGTTTCCATTTAACCATGGGCATCGCTCTTGGCTAATTATTTCGCGGCTTCAGCACCATATCTACCGTAGTCAGACCTGATACTATATTATGCTGAGAAGCTATGTGACTATGTTTTCTCCTATGTGATGAAAAGAATATTCTACTTACCTCTTTTAAAACTAGCCTCCATCAACACCCAATTGTTTGGATCCAAAACGATCTGTTGGGGTTCAGAATCTACTTTCAGGATAAACTCATTAATTCTTTCATTGACCGTAAGCGATTCAATCTGAGATTTCCCATCTTTGAAATATAGCGCAACTTCCACAGGCATTTTGAATAAACTACCATCTTTCTGAACCTGATTCAAGGTGATTTTAACTTCCTGGTTTTTTGCATCGTATTTCCAATCCCCTTCATAGACTAACGCACCTGGCTTGTCCAGCCATTGCTCAAAAAACTGCCCTAAATCCAGGCCCGAAGCTTCTTCCATTTCTCTTCGAAAATCAGCTGTGCTGGCATTCAGATTTTGGTACTTGGCGTAATAGGCCCGGGTTCCCTTCCAGAAGTTCTCCGTTCCCATCACCCCTCTCAGCATATGCAAGGTCCAGCTTCCCTTTTGGTACGTTTGGGAACTGACCACCTTTTCCATATCGCTGAGGTTATCATGGACAATTCTATACTCCGGATTTTTTTCATGGAAATCAGCCACTCTCTTTTTGCTTGAAAAGAGTCCCTCCATAAAAGCATCATGTCCATATGCATGTTCGATAAAGAGCAAGGTGAAATAAGTGGCAAAGCCTTCACTTAACCAGACATCATCCCAGTCATATTCGGTCACCGCATTGCCAAACCATTGATGGGCAATCTCATGGATCACGACATTTCGCCAACGCTCATTCCGATCGCCTACCACGGAATTTTCACTGTAGAATATGGCAGAGGCCGATTCCATACCACCGCTTACACTGTTGGATTGAATATTGGCCAATTTTTCGTAGGAAAAGGGACCTATTTTATCGCTGTAAAACTCCAATACCATTTTCGTGGGTTCACCAAAATCATAAAAACCCTTTTCCCGATCTTGGTAATACACCCACGTTTGGATTGACTTATGGTCAAACTGATCGACTTCCTGAACTGCAAATCGGGCAACACCTAGCGTATTTAACCAAGAGGCGATCGGCACAGATTGCTTCCAATGCGTCAGACGGTTTCCATTTGCTAAGTCCGTTTCTTCGATTTTAAGACCGTTGGAAACTACCTGATAGTGAGCGGGGGCTTCCACCACAAATTCCGAGGTGGCTTTATCGTAAGGATGATCGATTACCGAAAGCCAATTTCTACCCTTATCAGGCCAGTTGTCGCTAAAGAATGTCCGGTCACCATATTTGTTATCGGCAATCTTCAGCCCTGAAGCGGGCACACCAGAATACTTGATAGTGTATTGTGCTCGTTGATTGATTTTTGAGGAGGTTGGTAGTTTGATCCTCAGCTCATCACCTTCATGGCTGTAGTCCAACCCTTTTCCATCAGAAAGAATCGCGCTGACGGTCATCCCTTTATTTCCCAAGGTTTCGGATGCTTTGACCAAATCCAATCTTAGACTTTCAATTCCCTCGCCTAGGTATCGGACATCGAGGGTTACTTCACATTTGATTTCATCTGTAGTGTCTGAAAGTTCAATTTTGAACTGATAGTTCAGCACATCAATCTTGGGGTTTTTGGGATAGGTATCCATAAAGGCAAAGCTGCTTTGAACCCATAAAGCAAGTATCGAGATTAGGCAAAATTTCATCATATGTTTTTAAGAAAAAGTACTGAGGTTTTAATTAGTTTTTAATGGAGGTGATGTCGATAGAAGGTCTAAATTCGATTATCCCTTTTTCCTTGATAGTGGCTTCTACATCTTCTAAAGTAGATGGAACAAAACTGCTTAGGTTTTCCACTCCATTTTCAGTTACCAAAGCCACATCCTCGATTCGGATATAAAGCCGCTCTTCATGCAACCAGATCATTGGATCAATGGTAAATACCATTCCAGCTTCCAATGGAATTCCTCGTACCCTGCCTACATCATGAACAGCCATTCCCACGGGATGCTGGAAATGACCCCGGAATTTCAATCCCTCCTGCACGGCTTTCAAATGGCTTTCTTTCACAAAGGTTTTATCCTTGAGATATTCTTTTATGTCGGCGGCAGCATTGTCTAGGACTTCATCAGCGGTGACACCGGGTTTGATGTACTTGAAAAGTGCATCTCTATAAGCTACAATGAAATTATACAGCTGCTTCTGTGCTTCGCTGAATTTGCCATTGACAGGCCAGATTCTTGTGACATCGCTGGTATAAAATTCATAGTCTGGTGCGTAGTCCATTATTACCAGATCGCCATCTTTTAGCGGATCTGTTTTATGGAAATAGTGTCCCATATAGGCATTTGTTCCTCCTCCTATGATCGATGGATAGCCATCCCCTTGAGCCCCATACATATAGAAAATGTATTTCGCGGCGGCATCTAATTGATACTCATACACGCCAGGATTGGTGGATCTCATTGCCTCAATAATTGCCAATCCAGCGATATTTGTGGCTTTTTTGATTACTGCGATTTCTTCGGCACTCTTGATTAAGCGCATGGCATCGAGTGTTGGAGTGAGATCTTGAATGTCAAATTGAGGAAATCGACCCCTTAGTTTGGCTATAAATTCAGCTTCTCGGGTAAAACCTCCATCCCAAGGATCAGCAGCATTCCGTGCTTGTCCAAAAAGTATTTCGTCACGGCTATCATTGCCGATTTCTGCCGGGCTGAATTCCGTGTAAAGCACCGGTCCAGGAGGCTTGATCAATCCTGATCCAACCAAATCAGCAGATAAGAACTCAATTCCTCTCACTTGATCTATTCCTGTAAGTTCTTTGACCAACTCAGCATCTTCAGCTGATAAGACTTTGCCCTGATTGCTTTCCATTCCCTCATCTCGATGCGGAAGATATAGGGTAGATAGTTTGTTTTTGCCGTTAATGATTAGGTAAGAACGAGCTGTTTCCAAGCCACTGAGATAGAAAAAGGTATTGGATTGTCGGAATACACTAAATCCAGGGATTCCACTTGCTCCTTGAATTACGGCTATTGCATTGTCACCAATCTCATCATAGATCCGATTCCTTCTTTTGGCGAATTCTTCTTTAGAGAATTCTGATTGATAATAGTGGTTGTCTTGGGCTTGAACAGAAAAAGTAAATGCAACAAGAAAAATGACAATTGGGTAAAGTTTTTTCATGGCGGTTTCAATTTGAAAGAATATAAATAAGATTCTCGAATTAGTCCTAAGATAAGGTTTTTTGGAAGCTAGATTTTGGAGGGTTTTTTAACTTAATGGCTGCTCATGCATTCATCCTTAAACCTAACTTTATGTCTTCACAAGCCTGAACAAACACCCAAATAAAAGATCAATTGATATCCGCTGGTTTTGAGCTAATCCAAAGGGAGGATAAAAAAACAAGAAAAAGAATAATAGATTGTCTTTGTATATTTCATAGATACATTGCTATCAATCACCTATGCGAAAACACTTTTTTCTAATCATGAGCCTCCTCTATTGGCTATTTATGGTCATAGGCTTTTCTGATAATTGGCTTTATGACATTGACCAACCCAGTAATTCCAATCCAAAATTCCTTATTCATGCTTTTTTTGCCTTTTCTTGGTTTTCTTTATTGCTCGCCCAAAGTGCGTTAATTCGTTATGGGACGGTCTCTCAACACAGGAATCTGGGAATGGCGGGCTTCTTTATTTTTCCAGCAATGTGTCTAAGTACAGGGTATTTATATCTTTCCCGCTTTTTGGAAATTGGATACCTCTCACCGCTGTCCAAAATGGTCTCTGCACAATTAATCTTTGCGATAGTCCTCACATTTATTGCCTTTGCCGCGAGGAAGAAAGACTTTCAATCCCATAAGAATTATATAATCTTGGGATCATTTTTCCTGATCCAACCCGCTGTGGACCGAGCCGTTGGCAAGCTATTCGATGCATACTATGTCGAAGCCTGGCTGTGCACTTATGCGATCCTTTTTGGACTATTTTTTTGGTTTTTCAAAAAATTCAACTGGCCACTTACACTTGGTACGCTGATCTGGGGAATTGGCTTGTTTCAATTGTGGCTTAGTGGAGAAATTTAAAGTTTTTTTAAGACCATAAAAGCATCGATCCCGGTCTGAGTCCTCACAGACCAAATCTATTCACCACTTTATCAAGAATATCTCCGTGCGCTCCGCTTGATTGAACTAAAAATGACTTCCGATTTAAATCTTGATAAATACAATGAGATTTCTCCCGAAGGTTGAAATGACCCCTAGCACGAGTCTAAGACTTTCGGTAAGAAGTCAATTTCTATAAGCTGATTGACGCGCTACCATCCATCCTGGATATTGCATTGGTAATGGACTTACTTCGTCAATTTTTACCAGCTCATCGGCAGTCAATTGAATTTCAGTTGACGCGATGTTTGATTGCAGTTGATCCAAGGTTTTCGCTCCAATGATGGTACTCATAATTCCTTTTTGTTGTCTTACCCAAGCCAAGGCAATCTGAGCTATGCTGGCATTCTTTGCTTTTGAAATCTCTCCCATGACTTCGACTAAATCGTAGGCCCTTTCCTTATTTATTGGAGGAAAATCGAAATTGGCCCTTCTCGAATTAGCATCCGCCCCATCTCGGGTGAATTTCCCGGTTAGAAAACCTCCGGCTAAGGGGCTCCAAGGGAATATTGCCAAATCATGTGCTGCTGCCATAGGGACTAACTCATGTTCGATATCTCTACTTACAGCTGAGTAATAGTATTGTAAGCCAATAAATTGGTGATATCCACGATATTCAGCAATTGATTGTGCTTTGGCGACCATCCAAGCCGGCCAGTTGCAAATGGCGATGTATCTTACTTTTCCAGAAGCTACTATGTCATTCAGTGAACGGACTGTCTCTTCAAGGGAAGTGGCGGGATCTACTCCGTGAACATACAGGATATCGATATATTCAAGTTGGAGACGCTTTAAACTAGCATCAACTGAATTAAAAATATGATACCTGGAAAGCCCTGTACTATTAGGCTTATCATTCATCCTTGCTAGGACTTTGGTTGCGATGACAACTTCATCTCTCTTTATACCAAGATCAAGTAATCCTTGCCCTAACAACTGCTCGGATTGACCATAAGAATAGACATTCGCTGTATCGATAAAGTTGATCCCAGATTCAACGACTGCAGAAAGCATATTATTCACTTCTTTTTGCTGGAGCTTACCGATCGTATCCCACATGCCTGCATTCTGTCCTCCAAAAGTCATGGTTCCAAAGCAAAGCTCGGAGACCATCAAGCCTGTTTTGCCCAAATAATTATACTTCATTTTGAATTAGCGTTAGTTCCTTAAAGGTAAAAAGGAATGATTCCCGCTCCAATAAAGTTTGGATCCAGCTCTATTTTGCAAGCTTCAAAGATTAGAAATCGATTTTTTGGAGTTTAGTTTAAAAAAGCCGTCTAGAATGCTGTACAAATCACCTGATTTCTGAAGGTCTGAAGAGGTTTTAACAAGATTCTGTTTAGCATCAACAAATGCAAGTGAGTCTTTGGCTTTCCAAGAACGTGAATTCAGAACCAAAAGGATAATACTGAGCTTGAGCAGAAAAAGAGAATAAAATGATAGCCAACAAACAAAGGATAAGTAACTTTTTCAAGGTTGTTGATTTAAAAATATGATTATACGGAATCGTGCCAGTAGCCAAATTTTATTAGGACAGCTAGTGACACTAAGTTGTTGGGTATAATTTAAGGAGCTTAATTGGTCAAAACAAAAGGTTCTGACTATG
>JBKJKX010000026.1:0-49268 GCA_046597285.1 Algoriphagus sp.
TCTTCGGTAGTTTGTACCACACTTCCATCTGAAAGAATAATTGTACAGGGCCCTTTGATTTCTTCGATATCAGTGAGTTCATCAATCATCTCACAACTAAATAGTGAAACAAGAACAATCAGGGAAAGTCTTTTCAATGAAAAATTACTATTCATGGAAGTGAATATTTAAATCAAATATCCATAAAAAATTTGGACAGGAAACATATGTAAGTGCTGTAAAGAAAAAATAAAGTCCGATCATGTAATCAGGCTTAGTGACCTCGTCAGAATTCATCCCCGAAACCTTCCTCCTCCTTGGTCTAAATGCTCCAATCAGTTTAGCTCTCCTGACTTTTCCCGAAAAAAAAAGCCCAACTATTTACAGGTTGGGCTTTGTGACCTCGTCAAGATTCAAACTTGAAACCTCCTGAGCCGTAATCAGGTGCTCTATTCAATTGAGCTACGAAGCCATTTCGATTTGCAAAGGTACCTTTTATTAGATTTTTTCCAAATCTCCTTTTAAAAGGAACCGAAGATTTCATCAATACCATCCAACATTACTTAAGAATAATTAAGACAAAAACTGGGGTAAATCCTTAGGTATTTCATATTTTTGCCCGCATTGATTGCAAAAAAGTATTCCCTTTTGATGAAAAAAATATACACTTTCCTGCTCGCCTTCGCTTTGATTCAATCAACTTTTGCGCAGGAGACTATCAAGTTGCCTAAAACTCCAATTGGTGGCAGACCCAATATCCCAAGCGATTTAGTCTTTGAATTCGGCTTTAATCTGCTTAATAACAGGCCTGAAACTTTGGGAATTAATTTCTTTGGTTCACGCACGTTCAATGTTTATTATCAACATCCAATTCCCGTAGGAGGTAAAACTTCAGGAATCACAGTTAATCCTGGAATTGGAATTGGTACTGATAAATTTTCCTTTGAAAAGGATGAAAACCTTTTCAACAACCCATTACTCGGCCCTCAATCAAGCATTCTGAGAGAGTTGGCGGATGTTTATGATGATGATGATATTAAAGTCAACGCCAATGTTGTGGCAACTAATTATGTTGAAATCCCTTTGGATGTCACTTATCATCTTAATAAAACTAATTACTCCAAAGGTTTCAGAGTTAGTGTTGGCGGTAAAGTGGGATATTTATACAATGCTCATACAAAAAATAAATTTGAAGATTCTGACGGATTGAAGAGGAAAATTAAAGATTCTCAGGAATTTGGTTTTGAAAAAATCAGATATGGAGTTTCTTTAAAAGCAGGTTCCCCAGGTTTTTATGTTTGGGGATATTATGGTTTGAATGACTTATTTAAACCAGGATTAGGACCTTTTGCGACTCAGGCAAGTCAAATCAACTTTGGACTCGCTATCAGCCTTTTTTGAGTTGAATTGGAAAAATAAAAACCGAATCATAATCTCCGGTTTTTTTTTATGACCAAATCCAGTTAAAGCCCAAAAAACAAACTAGAAATCCGAAGAATAAGCCAACGTAAATTTCCAATGGCTTATGCGCTCCAAGATAAAGTCTGGTTGATCCAATAGCCCCAACAAGAAGGATAGAAAGAATCAAAGGATAAAGAACCTGAAACGTATGGAATTTAAATCCTAAAACGAGGATAACTGCCAATAACCCTCCTGCCCCAGTCATATGCGCAGACATTTTCCAGAAAAATGTGATGCCTGTCAACCCAATCACCGATATAGTAATCAGCGAAAGCACCTGCCAAAGGATAGGATCCAGTTCAGTTTTTTGGTTTAGAAAATAAACAATGAGTATGTAATAAACTGACGTAATTGAGAAAGGAATGACCCTATCCTCGATCTTTTCCATATGCAGACTTTTCAAAGTACCGCTCAATCTAAGCCCAATGATAGTGATCATCGGAATCAGCAATGTTGATAAGAGTATCAGGAAAAATATTCTATCCTTAAATTCTGAAGGAATACTTGTCGCTTCCGGGACTGCATATAAAATCAACCCAAATACGAGCGAGGGAATGAGGAGAGGTTGAAAAACAACCGAAATGATCAAGGCGGGATACTTCAACACTACAATTCTTTTCTCAGTCTAGCAACAGGGATCTGAAGCTGCTCACGGTATTTGGCAACAGTTCTGCGGGCAATATTGTATCCTAGCTTGTTGAGCATTTTTACAAGTTTATCATCAGATAGTGGACGTTTCTTGTCTTCAGCATCCACCATAGTCTGTAAAACAGATTTCACCTCTCGATTACTCACATCTTCGCCGCTATCTGTTGCAATGCCCTCGGAGAAGAAATATTTAAGTGGATAAACTCCAAATTCAGTCTGTATTGCTTTGCTATTTGCAACTCTGGAGACAGTGGAAATATCCATATCAATTCTTTCGGCAATGTCTTTCAAAATCATTGGCCTCAGATTGGTTTCGTCACCATCCACAAAAAATTCCTTTTGGTACATCAGAATTGCCTCCATGGTACGGAGAAGCGTGTTTTGCCTTTGTTTGATTGCATCGATGAACCACTTAGCTGAATCCAGCTTTTGCTTCACGAAAGTAACTGTGTCTTTAAGCTTTTTGTCTTTCTTATCACTCTTATCATACGCGTCAAACATATCGGCATAAGACCTTGAAATCCTAAGTTCAGGAGCGTTTCTTGAGTTTAGACTTATTTCCATCTTACCGTTATTATTAGCAAGCATAAAATCAGGAATAATGTATTGCGTTCTTACTAAACCATCTGAAGCTCCTCCCGGTTTTGGATTAAGCTTGGTGATCAGATTGACAGCATCCTTGGTTTCTTCGTCATTTAGGTTACACTTCTTTTGAATCTTAGAATAGTGTTTTTTGGTAAACTCCTCAAAGCAATCATGAATGATCATAATGGCATGCTGGACAATCGGATCATCAGGATGTTCCTTTCTCTCCAGCTGAATTGTTAGGCATTCCTGAAGATTTCGAGAGGCAATTCCTGCTGGGTCGAAAGTTTGAATTTTTCGCAAAATCTCTTCCAACTCGTCAAAATCAGTCTCAATGTTTTGGCTAAAAGCCAAATCATTGATAATAGAATCGAGGTCTCTTCTTATATATCCATCGTTCTCAATGCTACCGATGAGCTGAAGACCAATGTTTTTTTGATGTTCATCCAGCTTGAGGAAACCTAATTGAGAAATCAATTGCTCATGGAGAGAAGTTCCACTGGAAATTGGCATTTCCCGGTCATCTTCATCAGAATTATAATTTCCATCACCCTGCATTTTGTAACCCCCATATTCATCATCCAGATAATCATCCAAATTTACATCATGGTCGTCGTGGCTTTGGTCCTCTTCATAAGAGTCCTCATATTCCTCCTGAGCAGCCTCTGGCTCCTCTTCTCTTCCCTCTTCCAAAGCAGGGTTAATCTCCAATTCCTCTTCTATCCTTGCCTCCAATTCTGCTGTGGGTACTTGCAGCAACTTGATAAATTGAATTTGCTGAGGTGAAAGCTTTTGAGAAAGAGACTGGCTAAGATTTAGCTTTTGCATTAGGGTTGATGAGAAAACAGGTATTTTGGTTCAAAAAAGGACATTTCAACAGAAAAAGCCTTACTTTCAAAGTTAGGAAAAACGATCAATTTTTTGATAAAAAGGTGATTTAATCGTTTTTTTGCATTCCTCTAAAATTATCCAGGAAAATTGATTTCCCAATAAATAAATCTGATAATGGCATTTAACAAACGGGTCAAAATAAAGACCATCCTGGACCAGCATCCAATCGGCACAGAAGTCACTCTAATGGGCTGGGTTCGCACAAAAAGAAGTAATAAAAATGTTTCTTTCATTGCCTTGAATGACGGCTCCATCATAACCAATTACCAGGTAGTAGCCGATCCGAATTTGATTCCTGAGGATATTCTGAAAAAATGCACAACGGGTGCTTGTCTGAAAATCACTGGAAAAGTTGTAGAATCTCTGGGTTCCGGACAAAGCTCTGAGTTAAATGCTCAAACCATTGAGGTACTGGGTGAAGCAGATCCAGAAAAATATCCCCTTCAGCCCAAAAAACACTCGCTTGAATTCCTAAGGGAAATCGCACATCTCAGAATGCGTACGAATACTTTTGGGGCTGTCTTCAGAGTAAGGCACGCGTTAGCTTTTGCGGTAAATAAGTATTTCAACGACAAGGGTTTCTTTTACATTCATACCCCTATCATCACTGCATCTGATGCAGAAGGAGCTGGTGAAACTTTCAAAGTAACTACACTTGATCTCACTAAACTCCCAAGGACGGAAGACGGCAAAATTGACTTCAAGCAGGACTTCTTCGAAAGAGAAACAAATCTGACAGTTTCCGGTCAGCTTGAAGGTGAATTGGCGGCGATGGCTTTAGCTGAAATCTATACATTTGGTCCAACTTTCAGAGCTGAAAACTCCAATACTGCCCGCCACCTTGCGGAATTCTGGATGATCGAACCCGAAATGGCTTTTTACGATGCAGAAGACAATCAAAATCTTGCAGAGGATTTCTTGAAATATGTAATCCGGTATGCGTTGGAGAATTGTGTAGAAGATTTAAAATTTCTTGATCAGCGTGCAGCCGAGGAAGAAAGTGCCAAACCTGCTGATCAGAGAAGCGAATTAGGTCTAATTGAAAAGTTAAAGTTCGTTGTCGAAAATGATTTTGTAAGACTCACTTATACGGAGGCCATCGATATCCTCAGAAACTCAAATCCAAATAAGAAGAAGAAATTCACTTATCTGATTGATTCGTGGGGAACTGATCTTCAATCAGAACATGAGCGATATCTTGTAGAAAAGCACTTCAAAAAACCAGTGATTCTGACAGACTATCCAAAAGAAATCAAATCCTTCTATATGCGTCAGAATGAGGACGGAAAAACCGTAGCAGCCATGGACATCCTTTTCCCTGGTATTGGAGAAATCGTAGGCGGGTCACAACGAGAGGAGCGACTTGATGTACTGACCAAAAGAATGGAGGAAATGAATATTCCTCAGGAGGAGGTGTGGTGGTACTTGGATACCCGCAGGTTTGGCGCTACGCCTCATGCAGGATTTGGATTGGGCTTTGAGCGGATGATCCTTTTCGTCACCGGCATGAGTAATATAAGAGACGTGATTGCCTTCCCCAGAACACCAGGAAATGCAGAATTCTAAAAAAATCCCCGATTAAAAAAATGATGTACCCCAAAAAATAGACACTTCTTGGGGGCACAGCATAATCGGGGATTTTTTTTTAACTCACTATCTTAATTCTTGCTGCAAGTGGAATACATAGTATGCTGAAAAAGATGGCGATGTAGCCGACTATATTATAATTAAGCAAATGCCCTTCTGCATCTTCTGCAATAATAAATCCGGCTACCAGTGAGGCCACTCCTGTTGAAAGCTGCTGAACAGCTGAATTAAAACTCAAGAAGCTACCTCTGTTTTCAGGTCTTGCTGCCCCGGTGATCAAGGAAGCTGCAGGAACATATCTCCCATTGGAAGTCACAAAAAACATTGTAGAGACTAAAAGGACGAGTGGAATTGGGGTTACTCCTAAGTGAGTAATAATCGCGATTGGGATTAAATTCAATGTCATGAAAATCACGAAAATTTTTAGCTTTCCGTGTTTATCCGTCAGCTTTCCGACCCAAGGGGAAGTGAAGATTGTAAATGCTCCCCCAGCCATGTAGATGTATGTCAATTGCATTTCGGTGAACCCAACATTTGCAACTGTATAGGCACTCAAAAATGGAATGATCATAAATTGTCCCAACATCATCATAACGGAAAGTGTGATAGCTTTCATTTGATTTGGATTACTAGTCACCTTGGAAATGACTTCTAATGGATGCGGCTTAACTGAAACTTTATCCAGATGCTTTGTGATGTTTGGAATAAATCGAACAATCATTGCCAGACTAGATACAGACAAAAAAGTCAAAATATAAAATGGAGTATGCCAATCAGATAAACTAGCTAAAAATAAACCCATCGGAACTCCTAAAACTGAAGCTACTGAAAATGCTGCCATTACCAAGCCCAATGCCCTTCCCCTTCGCGTATCCGGAATAACATCTCCAATAATTGCAAGAATTAACGCTGAAGTCAATCCTCCAAAAACTCCTGAAAGCACTCTGGCAATCAATAAAACAGAATAACTGGGGGAAATAGCACAGCCTAAAGTTGAAATTGCAAATCCTACATATACCCAAAGTAATATTTTCTTCCTGTCAAACCGATCCAAAAAGAAAGCTCCAAAAAAGCTCGAAATACCAGCGCTAAATGTGTAGGAGGAAACAAGTAAACCAAATTCTCTTGGGGAAATATTAAAAATTCGCATCAATTGAGGCCCCAAAGGCATCAAGATCATGAAGTCGACAATATGGATAAAATTGATAGCTGCCAGTGTCCAAAGCAAAAGTTTTTCGTTTTTCATTTCAAAAATAATCTAATCATGATCACCTGATAAAAGTTTGATGACAGGAAATAATTAGTCGATGTCAAGCTCCTTGTAGGTTTCGGGAATTTCTTCAATGATATCTGATGCAATTAGACCTCTACGCTTTTTATTACCGGCAAATTCTCCTGCCAATCCATGATGGAATACCCCACAAATGGCTGCATTTTCAGGCAAATATCCCATTCCTAAATAAGCGGTAATTATACCTGTTAAAACATCTCCTGCACCGCCGGTTGCCATGTAATTGGTACCAGAAGAATTAAATATTTGACGACCATCCTGCAAACTAATGACTGTGTTGGCTCCCTTGAGAATCAATATAATTTGATGTTTTTGAGCAAATTCCTTAGCAATTCTCAGACGCTGAAGATGATCATCTGCAGAACCAACCAATCTGGAAAACTCACCTACATGAGGAGTTAAAATAGAATTTTTTGGCAACCTGGATAACAATTCAGGATTTGAAGAAAAGAGATTTAATCCATCTGCATCAATTACAACAGGCTTTTTAAACTCATTCAGAATCTGTGACAACATAGGTAGACGGTTGATCATTCCCCAACCTGGACCAATTCCAATCGCATCAAACTTTTCAAGATCCTCCAATTCCCCCCAGGTAGCCATAACCTCAGGAACACTGGATTGCAAAATAAATCGCTCACTTTCTTCAAGATGACAAGTCACTAAACCTGAACCAGTCCGGAGTGCGCTTTTAGAGGCAAGAGTTAAAGCTCCCATTTTTCCGGGACTTCCACCTGCCAGAAGAATTTTTCCAAAATCTCCTTTATGGCTAAAGCGGTGAAATTTCTTGTGAAGACCAGGAATATTTGATTTTTGAACAAAAAAGAAATTCGAATCGAATGACTGATAGGTGTCCTCTTTTATACCAATGTCCACTATATTTAATTCCCCTATAAATTCTGAATGCTCCGGAATAAGTAAGGATAACTTCGGAAAGGCAAAAGAAACCGTAAAGTCTGCTTTTACAACATTACCAATTCTGATAGTATCAGAAGGAAGTCCGCTTGGCAAATCTATACTGATCCGAACCCCATTAAACTGATTGATCTTATGGATGATTTTTTTTGCAGATTCTCTTAATTCACCTTTTAAACCAACTCCCAAAAAGGCGTCAATTAAAATGCCTTTACAATCAATGGGTAAATTTTTCCAGTCGATAACATCTATGTTTGGAGGAAGCAAATCCCAATTAAGTTTTGCATCAGGGCTGAGTTGATTTACGTTTTCAAAGCACTTAACAATCTTTAGGTTCATCCAGGTTTCACTGAGCAATCTAGTGACTGCCAAACCATCTCCTCCATTATTTCCAGCACCTGTCAATACAAAAACAGGTAACTTTCCCTCAAAATTCTGCTTAAAAAACCAGCTTAAAAATCCTTTAGCAGCCACCTCCATTAATTCATGGCTTGAGATTCTTGAATGCTTCAAATGCAATTCATCCAAAAGTTTAACCTGAGTTCCTGAGAGAATTTTTACCATAATCAAAAAGTTTCAACTGAAAGCTCTTTTCTGGGAATGGTCACTAAAAGTAAAAATCCTAACCCCACCAAAAAAAAGATCCCAAGGGACAATGAGCTATTTCTCATACTACCTGTCATTTGTTCGATTAATCCGTATGAGAGTGTTCCCAGAACAATCGCCAGCTTTTCAGTGACATCATATAAACTAAAATAGGATGCGTGTTCAGTTGTTGATTTAGGAATTAATTTTGAGAAGGTGGACCTAGAGAGAGACTGAATACCGCCCATCACTAATCCTACAATAAACGCCAAGGCAAAAAATTCATAAACTGTATAAACGAAGTAAGCTGCACCGCAAATAATTACCCAAACCAAAACCAAGATCACCAGACTAGCCTTGTTTCCATATATTTTGGAAAAATATGCGAAAAAGTAACTCCCAATTATTGCAACAAACTGGATAATCAGGATTGTTAAAATCAATTGATCTCCCGGAAGTCCAAGCTCTTTATCTCCAAATGAAGCAGCCAAATACATAACTGTCTGGACTCCCATGGAATAAAAAAAGAACGAGGCAAGAAATCTTGTCATAACTTTTATTCCCCGAACTTCCCCCCATACTTTTCTTATTTCTTGATACCCTTTTAAAAGAAATTCCTTCTTGATATTCTTATTAAATGGATTTGTTGGAAGGTTTCTAAATGGAATCTGTGAAAATCCTGCCCACCAAAAACCTGTAATTAAAAATGAAAAACGAGCGGCGTATCCTCCTTCAGGAATCATAAAAAAGGATGGAAACTGGATCATCATCAAGTTTAAAACCAATAAAATCACACTTCCGATGTAACCCAAAGCAAAACCTTTAGCACTAAGCATATCATATTCGTTTTCTTCGGAGATCTCCGGAAGATAAGCATTGTAAAAAACGATACTACCCGCATATCCAATACTTGCTAAAACACTGCAGGTTATCCCAAATTCCAAATTACTCCCATCAAAAAAGAAAAGGCCGATACAAGAAACCGAACCCAGATATGCAAAGAATTTCATAAATTGAAGCTTTTTACCACTAGAATCCGCTACTCCTGACAGCAAAGGAGAGATGAGTGAAATCACCAAAAAAGAAAATGAAATTGAATACGAATACAAAACAGTATTAATCATCTCAATGCCAAAAAAACTGACTTTGTCACTTCCATTTGCACTTTTGGTGACGCTATTGAAATAGACAGGAAAGATTGTGGATGTAATTACAAGGCTGTAAACAGAATTTGCCCAGTCATACATTGCCCAAGAATTTTGGACCTTTTTTTTATGAGTTAAATTTACAAGCATCAGCCATTAAATGAAAAAAGCTATCCCGATTCTTCGGGATAGCTTTAAATATACAGATTCGATTGTATTTGTTCTAGTCAATTTTCTTTGTTGCAGCATAAAGTACCCGTCGTGCATCCGCTTCTCTAAGTTCAGATTGAACATCAGAAATAGGACCCATTTTCACATCTTTATCAGCCTTCATCGAGATTGTAATTAATCCTCTATCAGATTCAGGAAGCAAATCTCGCTCTTGGTTTACCCACTGAACTAAGTCTGCAGAGTTTAATAAGGCATCATTTGCTTGAATTCTTGGTTCAGTTCCATAAACAGCAGCATTCTTTGGCTTTCCAACATAGATGTAGGAAATAAGAGTTTTCTTCTGAAGCTTCTGAAGCTGTGAAGCAGACGGAAGTTTCTGCTCAACCAATATGTCCTGTTCTCTCAATACTGTCGTCACCATGAAGAAGAACAATAGCATGAAGATAATATCAGGCAAAGCAGAAGTAGGGATCTGCTCGGATGTTTTAGTCTTTTTCTTAAACTTTCCCATATCAATTACTTCCTTGTTTATCTGGTTCTGCAATAGAAATCGCCATTGGGATTCCTTCTTTTCCCTTGTCTTGAAGGGCTGATTCTCCTGACTTTTCATCAGACAGGGCTCTATATTCATCTGAAGAAAGATTTACTCTTGCTGCGTAGATATCGAAATATGCCTTTTTCACTAAATCGAATACCTCAAGATAAGTGTCATAGCTTGTTCCTCTGTTTGTTTTAATAGAAACAATAGCTTCACTTGGATCATCAGATGAAAGAGGATCTCTTCGAGCTAAAGATTGTAACGAAGCCGGAAGAGTATTATATAGAGCCTGTCCTTCTTCATCTGGTGCTCCAAAATTTAAAATGAAGGCTTTTACATCCTCATCCAATTTCTCAGTACTTCCATATTCTCCTTCAACAAGAAGTTGATCATTAGCATTGATGAGAATTGTAAAGATGTTTCTCTCATTCACCTTGATATCCGGTGGCGGCACATTTGGATCAACCTTAGGAGGAAGGAAGTTTAAAATTCCTTTATCAGAAGCGATCGTCGTAGTTACGAGAAAGAAAATCAAAAGAAGAAACGCAATATCGGCCATAGACCCTGCATTCACTTCTTGAGACCCCTTGTTTTTACTTCTTGCCATATTACTTTATTGCTTTATTAACTTCAGTAATTAAGATGCTAACCATAGCAACTATTGATAATAAATATGTACAAATAAGTAATCCACCAACCATTTGAGATCCAGCAGGAGTCAAGTTAAATGGATCTGCCTCAAACTTTGGAAGAACCTCATTATCTGAGATAGAATAAGAAATAAAGAATAAAATCAATATTCCTAAAACACCTGCTCCAGTTTTAAGTAGGCTCTTTGGATCATCCAGAGACTTAAACAGAGGCATAACAATTGAAATTACTGCCCCGATTACTGTTAACGCGTAACCAACGTATAATAAGATGTCATAAATATCCATAATGTAGCTTCTTTGGTGTTAACTAAATAATTTGAAAATCATCAAGTTGATAGCTTATCTACCAGTCAACTTGTGTTTTACAAGAACATCAATCAACGATATTGAAGAATCTTCCATATCGTTTGACAAAGAATCAATTTTGGAAATTAGGTAGTTGTAAAACAACTGAAGAATAATCGCAACAATCAAACCAGCAACAGTTGTCAAAAGGGCGATTTTGATACCACCTGCTACCAGAGAAGGAGAAATATCACCAGCTGCTTCGATCGCATCGAATGCACCAATCATACCAATTACCGTACCCATGAAACCCAACATCGGAGCCATCGCGATGAATAGAGAGATCCAAACAAGGCCTTTCTCTAATCTACCCATTTCTACAGAACCGTAAGAAATAACTGATTTCTCAACCATTTCTATACCTTCCGAATATCTCATCAAACCTTGAGTGAAGATAGATGCAACCGGACCCTTAGTGTTTCTGGTGACATCTTTAGCTGCTTCGATACCGCCGGTAGCAAGAGCATCTTCTACTTTAATCAACAATTTCTTGGTGTTTGTGGTAGAAAGGTTCAATGTGAAGATTCTTTCAATTGCAATAGCAAGACCAAAAATCAAACACATTAAAACTGGAGTCATGTAAAGCGGATCCCCTTCGATGAATTGTTCTTTAACAACTTGGTGGAAGCTTTGCTCCTCTGCGACGATCTCATCGTCTACAATTGTGGGAGATGCAGCAGGCTCCTCGGCCACTGGGGTGATTGCTTCTTGAGCAGCAGTGTCAGCAGCTGCTTCTTGTGCGTTAGCGAAAACAGGAACAAACATGATACCTGCAAGCATGAACAAAGCGATTAACTTTCTCATAATGTGATTTTTAATTAGACTTTAGATAAAGGTTGATTGGTTTTTTACACTAGAATCGAGTTTTAAAGTTATCATTTTTTAAATTTAAAAAACAATGACCTCCTTCAGATTTTTTTCAAAAATTCTTCATTTAAAGCTCCAAATAGGCAGTTTTTACTCGAACGGAACAATAAGTAATTATTGAAGAAAACAGAATCGACCTCTAAACTCGCTGTTAAGGTTCTTATTTTTTCTCAAAAAGAAAAATAAAAAAACACCTTGTTCGGGCACTTTTACATCAGCAGTCCTAGATAGATTTTCAATTTCTTCTTAATCCCAAATCATTCCTGATAAATCCTCCCTTGAAATACCCTCTCAGGGTTAAATATTCGGGTTTTTTCGTTTTTCTTAAATGAATGACAAGAATTCAATCAAGCCATTTATTTTTTTGAGGAGTGGAAATAAAAAGTTCATTTTTTCTTCATCAGCTATTATTTGCAAATCATAATTTCTGCGATTTGCTCTGGAATTGGGTAAACTGATTCTTTTTTGAAATCAACTTCCTGATTACGTAAAAATAAAAGAACCAACCTCATTTCTGAAGTTGGTTCTTTTTCGCAGAGAGAGAGGGATTCGAACCCTCGATACCTTTAAGGGTATACACACTTTCCAGGCGTGCTCCTTCAGCCACTCGGACACCTCTCTGTATCATTATTTTGCCCGCTTTCGCGATTCGGAGTGCAAAGAAAAAAATTATTCGTCCCGATTCCAAATATTCCTTAATAATAGCCAATAATTGACTTCATGCTGTCATTTCGCCAGCCAGAGGTATTGTCAGTTTTCTCCTGACATCGTCCAGGCTTTTCTCCTGCCCCAGCAAGAACATTATTTTGGTAATTGCTGCTTCTGTTGTAATATCTGCACCACTTATTACCCCCACATTCAAAAGCTCCTTACTTGTCTCATACCTTCCCTGAATCACTCGACCACCATTGCACTGTGAAACGTTTAAAATAATTAATCCTTTTTTAATAGCGCGCTCGAGCGAATTCATAAACCAAGACTCGCTTGGGCTATTGCCTGAGCCGTAAGTTTCAAGCACAACTGCTTTAAGACCTTGGATATTAAAGCAAGCATCCATTATCTCTGAGGTGATTCCCGGGAATAACTTCAAAATCATGACACTATTGTCAAGCTGATTTCGATTTATTAATTTTTTCTGGGATTCAATCGGACGGATGACTGAGGTATTGTAATCAATTACGATTCCTGCTTCTGCCAGAGAAGGATAGTTTTCAGACTCAAATGCATCAAAATGGACACTCTGAACCTTCTTGGATCGGTTCCCCCTGAGCAGCATGTGATTAAAGAATATACAAACCTCTGGTACGATTGGTTTATCGTTGATTTTCGCAGTAGCTATTTCAAGGGCGGTCATTAAATTTTCTCTTGCATCAGATCTCATTGCAGAAATAGGAAGCTGAGCCCCGGTAAAAATCACAGGTTTGTTCAAGCCTTGAAGCATATAGCTCATCATAGACGCAGAATAGGCCATCGTGTCTGTGCCATGCAGCACTACAAATCCATCATAGCTGTCGTAGTTTTCATAAATAATATAAGCCATATCTTTCCAGTGCTTCATTGAGACGTTAGACGAATCGATCGGCTCCGGAAATGAAATCACCGTAATAGCAATATTCATATTGGACATGATAGGGATCTTTTCCAGGATTTGGCCAAAATTAAATGGGACCAACGCTCCCGAATCGTCATAAGCCATTCCAAGTGTTCCTCCGGTGTAAATGATCAGCACCGAAGAGGTCTTGCTGGTTCTTAATCCTGTATTGAGTCTTACGATTTTATAGTTCATGAATGAAAATCATGGAATAATTTCAATGCGTTTTCTTTTGTCTTGAGCGCAACTTCCTCTTTTGAAATCTGAAGAAAGTCGCCTAATCTCTCAGC
Organism: Algoriphagus sp.; assembly: GCA_046597285.1. Classification (GTDB taxonomy): domain Bacteria; phylum Bacteroidota; class Bacteroidia; order Cytophagales; family Cyclobacteriaceae; genus Algoriphagus. Next base: position 13,543 of record JBKJKX010000026.1, read on the forward strand.
AATTAATGGCAAATAGGAAGGAGAATTTCTTTTTCCACGATGCGGAACCGGAGCCAGATAAGGTGCGTCGGTTTCTAACACCAGGTTTTCTAATCCAATTTCGGGAATTACCAAGTCCAGACCACCATTCTTATAGGTGGCCACTCCGCCTATACCGAGAAGGAATCCCATTTCTATTATTTGTTTGGCCTGGCTTACATTTCCGTTGAAACAATGGAAAATACCTCTGAGTTTTCCATCGTGTTCTTCTTTTACGATGGCGATTGTCTCATCCATCGATTCTCTGCAATGGAGTACAATTGGAAGGTTTTTAGCTTTTGCAAAGCCAATCTGAATCCGTAAAGCCGTTTTTTGCTGTTCAAAAAAAGTCTTGTCCCAATACAAATCCAAACCGATCTCTCCCACTGCAGCAAAAGGCCTTTTATTGAGCCAGCTTTCCATCACTTGGAGCTGCTCTTCAAAATCTTCCTTTACATCACAAGGATGAAGTCCCATCATCGGAATGCATAAATCAGGGTACTTCTCCTCACAGGAAAGCATCGCCTCAATTGTATTTACATCGACATTGGGCATGTAAACCCGCTCTATTCCCGCGCCTCTGATCTCTTGAATGATTTGATCTCGGTCATGATCAAATTTTGTGGAATAAATATGTGCGTGGGTGTCGATCAGGTTCATCTGTAATTTCTAGATTTCCATTGAATTCGGGAAGGCCAAAAGTAATAAAGAATCGTGTAGCAGGTCGAAACCATATAATAAAAATCAAACATCAAAAGCTTCTTCCAAGCAGGTGATGAAGTTGCTTTGGTTGAAAATGCTCTGACGAAAAAGCCTTGAAACACCATTTTAAATATCCACAAGCTGATCCCAAGAAGCGGACTTACCCAAATTAAAAATAATATAGCTGGGAAAAATGCAGCTTGAAAAAAGAGCATTGCTTTCCAAAAGATTGGCAATGTAGCCACCCCTTGCATCCATCGTTTGCGCTGATGCATGAGTGCTTTCCAGTCAGGTTCGGCTTTAGTTTCAACCAGTATCTCCGGACTTATCTGGTGAATAACCTGGTATCCAGCTTTTCGAATTGATCGAGAGAGTTCCAGATCTTCAGTTAAACAAAAAGGTAAGAGTGCAAATCCTCCGGTTTTTTCCAAGGCTTCTCGGCGAATCACCATATTATTTCCGATTCCAGTAGTTGGCCAGCCCAGATCTGTTACTACTTTGACAATCCCCAAAGTATTCCACCAATCGATTTCCTGCATATCCGAAAACCAAGTTCCCCCTCTTATCCGGGTAATTCCATTCAGCAGACCAATTTTTTGATCAAAACAGGAAACAGCCTCTTTGATCCAGTAGGGATTCACTTCGCAATCCGCATCCGTAAAGAACAGAAATTCACCAACGGCGCTTTTTTCCAAAAACGCTAAGGCATTGGCCTTTCCATTGGCGTTTCTGGTAAAAATCTCCTTCGCCTCAATGGCAATAAAACTCCGGGTGGGACGATCGCACCAATCCTTTATAATCTTCAAAGTTGAATCGGAACTTTGATCCTCTGCAAGTAGAATCTGCAGCTTTTCACTTGGGTAATCTAGCCGGTCCAGAGAGGAAAGGAGTCTCGGTAAGTGTTCCTCTTCGTTTCTGGCAGCAATCAAAACTGAAACATGCGGGAGATTTTGGGGTAACTCATTTCTATGATTATGGAAATTCATCCTACTAAAAAGGAAAAGTAGGATATTCTGAGCAAGCAGAATAGAAACCAAAACCAGTGTAATGATAAAGATCATAAAGTGGAAGTGGACCAACCCTGATCCAGAATATAATCAAGGTATTTTGGTAAAATTTCAGGCAACATTTTTGACGTTTTCTCCTGATCATGAAAAACAACGATTTTACCAGGGAGGGAATAAATCCTAGTTTTTTCCAATATTTGGTCAGGTTGCAATTGATCATCGTAATCTCCCGATAATACAGTCCACATCGCTAGCTGATGAGTTATTGTCACTAATTTTGCTTGTCCATGGGTGATCAATCCATAAGGTGGCCTAAAGAGAGTTGCCTCCAATCCCAACTGATCGCGAAGAGTTTCCTGACATAATTCCACATTTTTAAGGTAGGTTTTCAGATCAGTTTTCCAACCATTGATATGGTTAAATGTATGGTTTCCTATCTGATGGCCTGATTCAAGAATTCTTATCGCCAGTTGCGGATATTTTCGAACATTGTCTCCCACGACAAAAAAAGTTGCCAACTGATTGCGTTTTGCCAATTCATCCAAAACAAATTCGGTCACGCCTGGAACCGGTCCATCATCGAAGGTCAAGTAAATCCGATTCTTCTCAGGACTTCCTTTCCAGATCCTATCCGGAAAAAATCGCTGCACCAGAGTAGGAACCGTATGCCAAACCATGTCTTATTGGAATCTCAAACTGAGTAAAGTCAAATCATCAAGGAGCGGAACATCTTTAGCAAACTCTCCCATCTTTTGGAGAAAAACTTTGTGAAATTCCTCCGGATCCATCCCTGAATGCGTATCTACAAAGGATTGGAATCTCTCTTCCCCGTATTCTTCCTCAGAGGAATTCATAGCCTCTGTCAAGCCGTCTGTATACAAGTGAATGGTAAAATGATGCAGGTTTTTTCTTTTTCCCACCTCTAAAAAAGGTAATTCCTCAAAAGCTCCAAGGATAGTAGTTCCAGCTTCCAATATTTCACTGCGGCTTTCCTTATCCCAACAGAGCAAAGGCGGATTATGACCAGCGTTGACAAAATTAAGTTCGCGTGTTTTAAAATTAAAATGACCGAGGAAAAACGTTATAAATCGATCGCCCTTTGTGTTTTCAAAAAGTGTGTAATTCAACTGATTGACAACCATTTTCAGATCTGCATCACTTCTGAGCAATGTTCGAAGTGCAGCCTGAAAGTTTGACATTAAAAGCGCAGCCGAAATCCCTTTCCCGGAAACATCTGCAATACAGAAGTAAACCTCTTCTTTTGATTTTCTAACTAAATCATAATAATCCCCTCCTACCATACTGTGAGGCAGATAGGTAACATTTGCTTTCAGCTCTTTTGTATTAGGAAGTTCAGAAGGAAATAGCATCTGCTGCACCTGAGAGGCAATGGCGACCTCACGATTTAACACCTCCTGCTGCACCTGTTTCCGTGCAAACCGTTTATTTTCAAGAGCCACTACCAAAATATTGGTCAGCGCTTGGGTAAAATTCAAATCCACATCTAAGCTCAAATCTTTTCTTCTCAGAAATAAAATCGCCAACATTTTGTCTTTATGATAGACCGGCAAATAAGTTTCAAGCTCATCGAAAGAATACTCCATAGCCATATTCAATCTCAGCTCACCGGATTTTTTTTCATCAACTACCTGATCGCCTGAAATAAATTGTGGCACTTTGCCCTTTACCCCGTGACTTATTTTATTCTCAAAATCCTTCTCCTTTGCTACATAAAGAAGCAATGACTTAATATTCAAATGTACCAAACAGGTGAATTTAAAAATATTGAGCAGTACCGTCTCGGACTGATTTTCATTGATCGCTTGGGTAATTTCCAGCAATGCTTTTAGCTCAAGTTCCTTGCGTTGATATTTTCTGGTTTCGGTAGTCAAGGATCAGATTGAGTTATGAGCCATAAGCCCTTTTTTAGTAGCGAGAAAAAACAGCTTTTCTCCCTCTTTCAAGACATCAACTTCATCAAATCGCTCCTGATCGGGCGTTTCTAGGCACTTGATATATCCTTGGGAGTAAAGTAATTGCAAATTTTCCAGCAGGAATTCGTCTTCCCACTTAAGTGTTTCTTTGATGTGTTCGAAAGGCTGAACGAAATAAAGTTCGTCCATAAGGTCAAATTCCGCGTCGGTCATGGTTTGATTTTCAAGGCTAAATTAAACACTTCTGTTATTTCGGCGACCTTTCCAGATGAAATTTCCCATAATAGCTCCCAATCCCACCGCAAGCACATAAAAAGGATGAAGCAAGGAAGACCACACAAAATCAGTTTTTCGATGATTGATTCCAATATTACTGAGAACTTTCCCAAGAGATCTTTTTTCTGCCAGAACTTTGAAAGCCCATACCAGACCAAACATGAAAACCCCAGGCAATCTCAAAGTCAATAATCCAAATGTGCCCAACCAAACAAGCTGGGAAAATAAAGCGAAAACTGCAGATGCCGCATGTGAAAAAGATTGATGAGCTTTCCATTTTCCAGCCCAACGCACCCGCTGATTGATCAGAGCTATCCAGGTTGATTCGGATTTTGTTCGGACCAGATTCTCTTCGAAAGGCAAGTAAACACAGGATTCGTTTCCAAAGGTTTTCCCTATTTTCTTCAGCAAAAACTCATCATCCCCGGAGGAAAAATTCCGATTCCCTTCATACCCGTGGACTTCCTGAAATGCACTTTTCCGGTAAGCCAGATTGGCGGCACTGCACATCAGAGGTTTCTTTTTGGAGAAATAGTAAGCAGTAAGCAAGAGGATACTCCCCCAATCTTCCTGCTGGAAAGCTCCCAAAAATCTTTTATGGTCGGTTACCATCACTGGTCCGGCGACAAGTTGGGTTGCCTTCCTTTCAAATGGAGAAATCATTCCCTCCACCCAATTTAGGGGAAAGGAACAATCCGCATCTGTACAAAGGATGATCTCGCCATTAGCCTGCGAAACCGCATAATCCAACGCCGCCTTTTTTCCTTCCCCGGGGCTAAGGATCGCCACTATTCTGCGATCAAGAGTTGAGGCAAATTTAATAAGCTGAAAAGTTTGATCTTCGCTCCGATCGTCCACCAAAATTATTTCGAGATCCGAATACTGAATGCTTTTGAGTTCCTCTGTCAATCGTTGGATATTCTCAGATTCATTCCTGCAGGAAATCAATATGGAAACTTTAGGAAAAGTCTGTAAAGGATTCATTTCAGAAGGTCTTTCTGGCCAATATTTGGCTAATTCTGACAAAAGAATGAAATAGATGAGCGTCCAGATTAGATAAAAACTTAGCATCTTTTGGGCTAACTTGCGGGTGTGAGTAAAGAACTTAAAAAAGAGGCAAAGGAAAAAATCATCTTGGGGATAGACCCAGGTACAACCGTAATGGGGTACGGGCTGCTACTCATAGAGGGGAAGAAATATAAGATTTTGCAATACGGTGTGATTCATCTGAAAAAGTATGAAACACACGAACTGAAACTTAAAAAGATTTTTGAGCGGGTTACAGCGATCATTGATGAATTTTTGCCGGATACTGTAGCACTTGAGGCTCCATTCTATGGAGTAAACGTGCAATCGATGCTCAAACTCGGGCGAGCTCAGGGTGTGGCGATGGCAGCAGCCTTAGCCCGTGATATTCCAATCACGGAATATTCGCCCAAAAAGGTGAAGCAATCCGTTACCGGAAATGGCAATGCCTCCAAAGAACAAGTGGCAGCAATGCTTCAAACCCTGCTAACGATCGAAGAACTGCCAAAGCTTTTGGATGCAACGGATGCGTTGGCAGTGGCGCTTTGTCATCATTTTCACGAAGGAAGAATGCAGACTCGTGGAAGAAACGAAGGATGGAAATCCTTTATCGAAGAAAACCCCGACAGATTAAAAAAATGAAACCCGAAAGATTCCCGGGTTTCATTTTTTAGAAGTCTAATCCTGCTGAGATTTTAAGTACTTGATTTTTCACATCAGTATCGAAGTAATTCAGGCCAGTAAGGCCAAAGTCATAACTCAACTGCAAGTTTAGCCCTCCCGTGATATAAGCCCCGATGCCAATAATCCCACCAAAATCGTAACCACGGATAACCTCCGTACTGGTAGAAGTGACTCCAGCAAGTTCATACTTTCTGGACAACAAAAAAGAAGCTTGAGGTCCTGCAAATACGTTGAGGACAGGTATTACATCCAATCTAAACAAAAGTGGAAAATCGAGATAATTCAATCTCTCATCAATTACTGATCCTGTGGTTTTCTCATTTGCCTCGTATCCTTTTTGAGAAAATTGGATACCCGGCTCTATCGCAAAATTATCGATTTCAAACCTATAATATCCACCGACATGGAAGCCTACTTTTGCATTGTAATTTGTGTCGGAGAAATTTGCAGAACTCAGTCCGGCTCTGACGCCAAATAATTGGGCATTTGCACAACCAAAAATTCCCAAAGTGAAGAATAAGACCAAAATCTTTTTCATGAATCGTTTATATTTAATATTACTTGCTAAAACTAACAGAAGCTTTTAGAATACTCAGTGTAAATTCTTCTTTTTTAATACCTCGACAATGGAAAAAATCTTAGGTCTCTTCGACGAATTCCCTTTCCTAACTGATACCGACAAAGAAGATTTCGCGGCTAAGCTAGAAATGGATACCTATGATAAAGGTGGCTTTTTGGAAGAAGAGGGTAAAACCAGCCAGTACCTACACTACATCAAATCGGGTGCAGCAAGAAGTTTTTACATCAGGGAAAACAAAGATATAACGGTTTCTTTTTCCCTAGCCGGAGAATTTGTCACTGCGATGCACTCTTTTATCACTCGTAAACCATCCTACGAAAACATTGAAGTTTTGGAAAAAAGCATGGTTTACCGAATGAGCTATGATGACCTCCAATCTCTTTTTGTTGACAATCCCAGAATTGAACGGGCCTACAGGATGATTCTCGAACAATATTACATCGTTTTGGAGGAGCAAGCGATTTTTGCAAAATTTAAAACTGCCCGTGAACGTTATCTCGAGCTGATGGAGTATCGGCCTAAAGTGATTCAAAAGGCCTCAGTCGGCCAAATCGCATCTTATCTAGACATGAGTATTGAGACTTTGAGCCGAATCCGAGCAAAGATTTGATTATTTGACATTTCTCAAAAGCATTTGTTTTTTGTAATGGCTAGTTTTATCAAATAAATTTGTCCAAAACCCAAATGCCATGAAAAATTTTGTTTTTTTTCCTATTTCATCGTTTTTGCTCACTATGGTTATGGGATGTAGTAGCAGCACAAATGAAATGACTTATGACTCCTCCCAACTTACACGCGTCAGTGCCGAAAATGTAGAGAAAGTCGTGGAAGATTTCATTATGGCCGAAGACAGTGCCACGATTGAGATTCCGGCAGGATTTTATGAACTGAGCACCCAATTAATCCTAGATAATAAAAACCATATTATCATCAAAGGTGCCGGAATGGATCAGACGGTGCTTTCTTTTAAAAATCTCAAAAGCGGTGGTGAGGGGGTGAAAATCGTGGGGAACTCAATCACAATTCAGGATTTGACCATCGAAGATGCACCTGGCGATGGTATCAAGTCGCAACATTCCGACGGGATTACGTTCCGCAGAATCAATGTGACTTGGACAAATGGTGATAAATCCAAAAATGGAACCTATGCCATTTATCCGGTTCAATGTAAAAATGTATTGATTGACGAATGTATCGCTTCCCACTCCCGTGATGCCGGTATTTATGTCGGTCAGTCAGAAAATATTGTCGTCAAAAATTCTTTGGCTTTTGGAAATGTAGCCGGAATTGAAATTGAAAACTGTGACAATGCGGAGGTTTATGGGAACATAGCAAGAGAGAATTCTGGAGGTATTTTGATTTTCAACCTACCCGGCCTGCCAAAATCAGACGGCAAAAGAACTCGCGTTTTTGACAACGATATCATTGATAACAATCACAAGAATTTTGCAACAGCACTCAGCGAAGAACCAAACGGAAATGCGGTAACAATGATTCCTCCGGGATCCGGTGTTGTCCTGCTTGCCGCCAAAGAAGTTGAGGTTTTCAATAATCGGATCCTTCGGAACAAAACCTTTGGAGTTGCTATCGCTAATTATCAGATAACCGGCTTTCCGTCCGAAGCACCCAATTGGTCTCCGTTCACAACAGACATTTACGTCCACGATAACGAATACGATAATAGTGAGGGATTCCCGGATTTGACCAAAGAAATGGGGCAGTTGGTTAGTTTATACAATGCTCAAGGCCCAGCAAAAACCCAGGATATTATTTATGATGGATTTTGGGATAAGTCGATTAGCGAAACCATCGATTCGAACCCGATGCGGATTTGTATTTCGGAAAAAGGGATCGAGAATCTACGCTTCACACGATTCTATCTGATGGATGGAATAGACAATATTGAGGCATTTGCAGATTACCAGCTATTCGAAAATTGTAAAGTGGACGTCCAAACTGATACCAAGCATATAGCAGAATTGTAATTTGAGATGCAATTGATTCTGAATTGAAGGAGATGAAACCAAAAATAATATCATTAAATATTGCCGCTACATTCTTGGGATGCCTTTTTCTTTTCGCTTGCCAGCAAGAAAAATCCGAGAGAAAAAAGGTGATCGAATCTAAACTGGAAGTAGAAATCGCAGATGGAAAATTCCCTTATAAAAGGCTTTCAACATACGGTTTTTTTTCAGGAGAAATCAATCAACTGGAACCAGTGGAAGGTGTGATTTTATACAAACCTGCCTCATCGCTGTTCACAGATTATGCATTGAAAACCCGATTTGTGCATTTTCCCAATGGAATTAAATCCAGCATCACGGACGATGAATTGAATTTACCGAAAGGCACTACCCTAATCAAAAACTTCTATTACCCGGTTGATTTCCGAAAGCCGCAGGAGGAAAGAAGAATAATCGAAACGCGGCTGATGATCCACGAAGAAAAGGGATGGGAAGCCTATCCTTATATTTGGAATGAAAGCCAAACAGATGCTGTATTAAAGGTCGTCGGTGGTGAAATTGAGGTAAAGTATGTCGATATCTTGGGAAAAGATCAGGTGATCAATTACCTGGTTCCCAATAAGAATCAATGCAAATCCTGCCATAACAGAAATGAGGAAATGGCTCCAATCGGTGTAAAAGTACAGCACCTTAACAATGAACTTGATTTCGGTAGCGGAAGCAAAAATCAATTGGCTCACTGGACCGAACTTGAAAAGCTTGAAGGTTTCCTTGGTGAAACAGCGCATCCTGCGATGATCAATTACGAAGACTCTAATCTTCCTCTTGTTGATCGGGCAATGGCTTATTTGGACATCAATTGTGCTCATTGCCACAGTGCGGAAGGACCTGCAAGTACGTCAGGGCTTTTTCTCACGTATAATCAAACCGACCCGATGAAACTCGGTGTCAATAAAACTCCAGTGGCGGCTGGCTTTGGCGCTGGAAAATTCAAATTTGATATCGTGCCTGGTGAGGCAGATGAGTCTATCATCATCCACCGGATGAACTCATCACAGGTTGGTGTCGCAATGCCAGAACTCGGACGAACAACCATTCACAAAGAGGGTGTCGAGTTGATAAGGGAATGGATTGATAGTCTGAAATGAAACAAATAGGCTCTCCCTGATGGGAGAGCCTATTTGTTTCGGTCAATTCTGATCGTATTTTCAAATAACTGCCAAAATAAAAACGATAAGTCTTGATAGGTCTATCTGGTCAGTCAATTATTTTTTTATCCACATAGCTGGAATTGAGAATCCCCAAAGCACCCATGTACTTGAGGCCAAAACTTAGTGTATCCCCTACTTTATAGTTGTTGGGATTCTTTTCAAGATTGATAATCAACATATCCGAGCTGGCGCCCAATATTTCGTAGGTTAAATCATTTGGAATTAGATATTTCGGGTCCACGTCAAGCAAGCCAATATCAATAATCGCCCGAAAAGATTTTTGTCCATAGAGCGTTTGATCAATTTCAGTAATATTTCCTTGAGGATTCGCCGCCAAATTGCCTACAGGAAGGAGAGGCTTTTCCTGCATTTCAATGATCTCAGCATGCAATTCAAACACATCACCATGCATCCCTTCAATGATATTTTCCATAAATAAATCAACTCCAAAAAAAAGTGTCTCGCCGATCCTGAAATGGTTGATTCCTTTTGGAAGCTGGTGGGTTAGCATCAGTGGAATCGTCACGGAAGTCCCGGCAGAAACCCAGGGTATTTTTTTATTGAATTTGAGTTCGATGATTTGCTTGTACAAGGAAAGCTGAATCAACTTATCTGTAGAAGGCATCACCCCATTCAGACAGTTGAGATTTGTACCAAGTCCTACCACTTCGATATTTGGAAGCTCAAAAATCTTCGAGTAAAACTCAATCAATTGCTCACCCATCACGCCTTCGCGAAGATCACCGGTCTCCACCATGATGATGATCTTATGCTTTTTATTTTGGAGTACCGCCTCTTTACTGATCCAAAAGATTGTCTCAAGTTCACTATTTAAGCTTACATCGGCGACGCTAACCATATTAGCTACATTTTTTTTGGATACTGGTTTGATGTAGACAGTCTGGATTGAAGGATCTAGTTTTTTAATTTTTGCCAGGTTACTTATTCGGCTGTCATGGAATTCCGCTACTCCAAAATTGATCAATTCCTGAAGAAACAGGCGATTGCCACAAAGCAGTTTGGACACAACTCCCCATGCAATCTCTTTTTCAAGAAAAGCATTATTCAAAAACTCAAAGTTTTCGCGGAGTTTCTTGCGACTCAGTGTTAGGAATGCCATGTTACTTAGTCAGCCTCATTTCCAGATATTTATTTGTGAAGCCCAGCCTCTCGTAAAGCTTCCTTGCGGGATTATCCGCTTCAACATGCAAGGCGATGCCTCCGTTAGCCATTTTTACAGCCTTTTCCATGATTTGTCCCCCTATTCCCTTCCCTCTTTGCGCAGCATCTACTGCGATGTAAACCAGGATATTTTCAGGAATGTACCCTGACATGCCTGTTTTGTTCATGACCAGTGCTCCTAGAATTTTTTCATTTTCCAATGCTAAAATTACGAAACCTCCTGCTGAAGGTCTTTGGTCAAGTGCATAATCAAGACATTTTAAAATATCCTCTTTTGGGTCTCCAAATTTTTCAAGATGAAAAACTAGAAAATCTGCGATGTCACTTTTTTGAATATCAGTAGTATTGTCTAATACGGACAAAGTTTTGAATGTGATCATTTGAGATTAAGCTTAGAATTAGTGAATTTTTCGTAGTAAATGACTGTGCAAAAGGCCAGCAGTGAAAGTGATAATCCAAAGAGATTAGCGTCCAGACCAAAAGGCATTTCTACCTTCATAATAGTCAATCCCGCTGTAACACATCCTCCTATTATCATGGAAGAAAGAGCTGCTTTTGAATTCCTTTGACCAAAAAATAACCCTGCAACTACAGGAACAAGCAAACCAGAGACCATAAAAGCATAAGAATAAAGCATTAGACTCAACACTTCCGTCATTTTCCATGCGATGAGAATGGAGATAATTCCTATGCCGAGCGTGATGATTTGACTGATTCGCATTTCTTGTTTGAGCGTTTTTCCTTTTATAATAGGCCCAAGAAGGTCAATGCTAAGATTTCCAGAAGCTGCCATCAGACAAGAATCAGCTGTAGAAAGTACAGCTGAAAAATACGCCGACATCATCAACCCAAGGATTCCTACAGGTAAAATCTGGCTCAATAGGACTGGAAGTCCCATTTCAGGATCCATTTCCGCTGTAAATCCCTCCAACGCACCCTGTTCTACCGCCACTCTTGACAAAAGCCCGAGTGAAACTCCAAGCATAGCCATAACCGGCCATTCAAAAAGCCCCGCTATGAACCATGCTTTTTTGGCAGATTTCACATCTTTTGCCGCGAAAATCCTTTGGTAAAGTGTCATCCCCACAAACCAAATCGGAATAATTGTGATGCCCCAATTGGCTAGGTCTTGCCATACAAGATTACTAAAGGAAAAAAACTCATCCGGCAAAGTGGAGCGAATACCATTCCATCCACCCACATATGAATAAGCTATTGGAATTCCAATCAGCATAAGGCCCAGCATTAGAATTATCCATTGAATGGTATCCGTGTAAATCACAGCTTTCAAACCACCCATTACGGTATATATCACAGCTATAGCGCCCATTATTATTAAGGCAACGTGAATATCCAATCCCTCGAAAGTCCCAGAAGCTAGTTTTGCTCCTGCTAATAGTTGAGATGAGGTAAAACCTAAATAACCCAAAAAGCAAATGACAGCTGCTACTTTGGCTGTTGTGGAGTTGTAGAGGTGTCCGATGATTTGAGGAAAAGTAAAAAATCGGGCAAAGGCCGGGTCAGATTTCACTCTTGGAATTAAGATCACCGCAGCGAGCCAAGCTCCAAGTAAGCCGGTGAAAAGCATCCAGGACCCTGAAATCCCCATCACAAAACCAAGGCCACCCAACCCGATCGAAAACCCTCCTCCTACATCAGTTGCCACTACAGAAAGGCCAATATGCCAGCTCCCAATATTCCGACCTCCAACATAAAAACCTTCCTGATCCGAATTTTTTTTCATGAAAAAGTATCCAACCCCAAGCATCGTCACCATGTAGGCTAAAAAAATTCCTATATCAATAATATGCATTACTTAAATTTATTTGTACTAATTTTATTTTCAAATATAATTTTTCAAAGTTAGTCAAAATGGCTCATTTTTAAAAATTAACGAGTTTATATTCCTTTTTCTCGTCATTCAGTTCAATTTTAAATTGAAAAAGTAATAAAAAAAGGCTTTCCTATTTGGAAAGCCTTTTTCGTTTTTGGAGGTCTGGATTAGAATGAATACCCCAGAGAAAACTTAAATCCTCTGTTATAAACATCAGCATCGCTGTTTTCAAAAATTGGTGTCAAGCCTAGATCATACGATCCCTGCACATTAAAACCCTTGGGTAAATTGTACCCCAAACCGAAGACTAATCCCATATCAGTATCCTTGATTGAATTCGTATCGAAGCTTAAAGTGGATCCGCCAAAGTCGCTTTCGAATTTGGATTTAGTGAGAAATGATACTTGAGGTCCAGCAAACAAATTGAACCCATCTGAAACATACATTCTTAAAAGCAAAGGCACATCTACATAATCTAAAATCGCTCTGCTATTGACAGCATCATCATTTTGAGTTCCCTTTATAGAATAATAAACACCTGGTTCTATGGCTATTCTATCTGTCGCAAAGATAGATGCATACACACCGGCATGATATCCTGTTCGATTTGAATAATTATTTTCAGAGACGTCTTCTCCTCCAAAATTGAAGAAGTTTGCTCCACCTCGAATACCGAATCCGGTTGAAACTCCAGATTGTGCTTGCGCAAACTGGATTCCCAAGAGGCCAAAGGCCAGCAAAAACATTAATTTTTTCATGAGTTTGTAATAATTGGTTACCCATGTTGGTTTACTACGATAGTGCCAAAAAAACAAAAGGCCAATAAAAAGCAATGACCAATCACTCAAAAAAAAGGAAATTTGACTAGTCTTTGAAGTCTACAAAACGAAAAAAGGACAGAAATAAATCCTGTCCCCAAATTGTATCTTCTTATAGTGAGTTAATCACATGTTATTACTACTCAATACAGCAGAGAAATACTCCCTGTTCATTCGTGCGATATTACTGATCGAAATACTTTTTGGACATTCTGCTTCGCATGCACCCGTGTTGGTACAAGCTCCAAAGCCTTCTGCGTCCATCTGAGCAACCATCTTTTCAGCTCTTGTTTTGCGCTCAATTTGTCCCTGTGGCAATAAAGCTAGCTGGGAAACTTTGGCAGAAGTGAATAGCATAGCTGATGCATTTTTACAAGCTGCTACACAAGCTCCACAACCAATACACTGCGCTGCATCCATTGCAAGATCAGCCATCGTTTTTGGGATCGGAATTTCGTTTGCATCGGGCACACCACCTGTATTGACGGAGACATAGCCACCTGCCTGGATGATTCTATCAAAAGCAGATCTGTCTACCACCAAGTCCTTTAAAACCGGGAAAGCTTTAGCTCTCCAAGGCTCAACCGTAATGACATCTTCATCAGAGAATGAACGCATGTGAAGCTGGCAAGTGGTTGTTTGAAGTGGTCCGTGCGGCTTTCCATTTATGTATAGAGAACAAGTTCCACATATTCCTTCACGACAGTCGTGATCGAAGTGTACAGGATCCTGATTTTTCTCTGTCAATTCTTCATTTAAGACGTCCATCATTTCGAGGAACGACATGTCCTTAGATATTCCGTCTATCGGATAGGTGACAAATCCTCCTTTTTCCACAGAGCTTTTTTGTCTCCATACTTTCAATGTCAATTTCATAACCTTATGAATTTTTGCTAGGCAATTATTTGTATGATCTCTGGGTCAACTTCACGTTTTCGAATTCTAACGTTTCTTTGTTCAATTCTTCTTCCTGATTTTCTCCCATATACTTCCAGGCAGCTACGTAAGCGAAGTTTTCATCATCTCTCAATGCTTCTCCCTCTGGAGTTTGATATTCTACTCGGAAGTGACCTCCGCAAGATTCATCTCTATTGAATGCATCGTCGATCATCAGCTCTCCCAATTCCAAGAAGTCTGCAACTCTATGCGCTTTCTCCAAAGACTGATTGAGTTCCTCGTTTTCTCCCAATACTTTCACATTTGACCAAAATTCTTTTTTGAGCGCTTTTATATCAGCTTTAGCCTTCGTCAGGCCTTCAATAGATCGTGCCATTCCGCACTCGTTCCACATGATTTTACCTAATTTTTTATGAAAATAATCAACTGATTTTTCTCCCTTGATATTGAGTAATTGGCTGATTCTGTCTTTTACTTCTCCGGATACTTTTGCAAACTCCGGATGAGAAACATCTATTTTTACAGGTGGGGTCTGAGCAAGGTAATCTCCCAAAGTGTAAGGAATCACAAAATATCCGTCTGCTAAACCCTGCATCAAAGCAGAAGCTCCCAGTCTGTTTGCTCCGTGATCTGAGAAGTTGGCCTCTCCCAAAGCATATAATCCCGGAATAGTTGTCATCAGATTATAATCTACCCAAAGTCCACCCATTGTATAGTGAACAGCCGGATAGATCATCATCGGTGTCTGATAAGGATTTTCCCCGGTAATTTGTTGATACATATCGAAAAGGTTACCGTATTTGGCTTTGATTAAAGCCTCGGTATCTCTTTTGATTGCATCTCGGAAATCCAGGAATACTGCCTCTCCGGTTTCATTTACGCCTTTTCCTTCATCGCAAACTTCCTTCGCATTTCTGGAAGCCACATCCCGAGGGACAAGATTTCCAAAGCTTGGATATTTTCTCTCGAGAAAATAATCGCGATCTTCTTCTTTGATTTCACCAGCCTTGATTTGTCCTTTACGGAGTTTCTCGGCAGTTTCTGTAGTTTTGGGTACCCACACTCGACCGTCATTCCTCAGTGACTCGGACATCAAAGTCAACTTGGACTGATGATCTCCCGAAACCGGAATACAAGTTGGGTGAATCTGCGTAAAGCAAGGGTTTGCGAAATAAGCACCACGCTTGTGAGCTCTCCAGGCAGCTGTCACATTACATCCCATTGCGTTGGTTGAAAGAAAAAAGACGTTACCATAGCCTCCTGTACAAAGTAAAACAGCATGAGCAGCGTGAGATTCTACTTCGCCGGTGATCACGTTTCTTGTCACAATCCCTCTCGCTTGGCCGTCAATTACAACCACGTCCATCAATTCCGTACGTGGGTATAATTTAACTTTGCCGTTGGCGACCTGACGACTAAGGGCGGAATAGGCTCCTAAAAGTAGTTGTTGTCCTGTTTGGCCTCGTGCGTAGAAAGTTCTGGAAACTTGTGCTCCTCCGAAAGACCGGTTGGCAAGTAATCCTCCATACTCTCTTGCGAAAGGAACTCCTTGCGCTACGCATTGATCGATAATCTTTACAGAAACTTCTGCAAGACGGAAGACATTGGACTCTCTTGACCGATAATCTCCGCCTTTGATGGTGTCATAAAACAATCTGAAAACAGAGTCACCATCGTTTTGGTAATTTTTGGCAGCATTGATGCCGCCTTGAGCAGCGATTGAGTGTGCTCTCCTTGGGCTATCGTGAAAGGTGAATGCCTTCACGTTATAACCCAACTCGGCAAGAGAAGCTGCAGCAGAAGCTCCGGCTAATCCTGTACCTACGACGATAACGTCGTATTTTCTTTTGTTAGCTGGGTTGACAAGTTTGCTGTTAAACTTATGTTTAGTCCACTTTTCGGCCAGAGGACCTGCAGGTGATTTGGAATCTAATATCATACGGGACTAGTTGTTAGCTCTGTGATGTGAAATAGATATAAAGTGGCATACTGGCAAATAATACCGGAACCAGTATGCAATAAACTTTCCCTACAAATTGAATCGCAGGAGAATATTTTTGATGACTCAAGCCAAGAGTTTGGAAAGCACTGGCAAATCCATGAGACAGGTGAAAAGCTAAGAATGCCATTGCCAACAAGTACAATCCAACCATCCATGTCTGTTGGAATGCGACCTGAACAACGGAATAAAGGTTTTTATAATCCTCTCCTTCGTAGTTTACCATAGGGATATCTCCCCAATGCATTTGAAACCAAAAGGTGTACATGTGACCTGCCAAAAACACTAAAATAACAGTACCTAAAATTCCCATATTCCTGGATGCTGTGCTACTATTCGTAGAAGCCCTAGATTGAGCGTAGGCTATCGGACGAGCTGTTTTATTCTGACGAGATAAGAAAATAGAATAAATAACATGACCTATAACGGAAAGGTAAGTGACGTAAGAAAGAAGTTTTACGATTGGATTAGTAGTCATGAACTTGGCATACATGTTAAATGCCTCTCCTCCATCATTTTTAAACAGCAACATGTTTCCGGAAACATGACCTGTCAGGAAGAGGATTAGGAAGAGTCCCGTCAATGCCATCATTAGTTTTCTTCCAAGTGTGCTACTCAAGGTTTTTTTAACCCAGCTCATATCAATTTTTCGATTAGTTTAGAACGAATTCTGCGAGTTCAATGCGGGCAAATTTACATTTGGTAGGGTTAGTAAACAATCCATTCAAACACGCTTTAGTTATTTTAAAAGGTTCTAAATAAATAAAAAATTGAGGATCTAAAATCATCGCTTCAATTTGGTTGTTAACAGTCTGTTGATTTTTATTGTTTGACTTTACGGGGAATTTCTCCTTACTTCCATTTATTTCGTATAGGTAAAAAGTGAAGAATAAAACTAAACAGCTCAACTTTTAGGCTGGAACTGAGTTTTAAATCTATAAAAAACCAAAGTTGACTAAATATGAAGCTTAAAATTTTCCTTGGGTTTTTTTTAACATTCCTGATTCTCGATATTTCAAACGCTTGGGCTACCCATATTCGAGCCGGTGAGATCATAGCAGAGCGAATATCTGTTCAAACACTCACCTATCGAATCATAGTTGTCGGCTACACAGATACAAGATCCAGTGTAATTTTCGGCCCAGGAACTATTAATTTTGGAGACGGAAGAGTTGAACAGTTAAACACTCAAAGTGATTTCTCACTGGTGGAAAGTCTTGGCGATCAAATCGAGAAAAATACGTTTGTCATCACTCACACCTTCCAAGGTCCGGGAACCTACACTATTCGATTCCAGGAATTTAATCGAAACGACAGGACTCTGAACATGGATAATTCGGTGGACACTCCGTTTTATGTGGAAACACAGATTACTATTGATCCCTTTATTGGAGTAAATAATTCACCTGTTTTAACTATCCCTCCTGTAGATAATGGCGCTATCAACGTTCGTTACATCCACAATCCCGGAGCATACGATCCTGACGGAGACAGCTTGGCTTACGAATTGGATGTTCCGAAGCAGGCTTTCCAGAGACCGGTAAATAACTACAGAAGTCCTGCTTCTTCAGAATTCAGCTTTAAGCAGGAAGATGGCTCAACTCCTCCGTTTTTGACATTGGATCCAATAGCAGGTGATTTGGTGTGGGATGCGCCCGGGACGGTAGGGCAATTTAACGTTGCCTTTAAAATCAAAGAATATCGAAAATTGGACGGAAAATGGGAGTTGATTGGCTTTGTCATACGTGACATGCAGATTATCATCGAAAATTCCAATAATAGGCGACCTGAACTGATCCTGCCTCCTGACCTTTGCGTAGTTGCAGGCACTTTAATCAAGGAAATTATCCAAGGGGAAGATCCTGATGGAGACCCGATTAAAATTGAGATTTTTGGTGAACCGATTGAAATAAACACCTCGCCGGCATCTTATAATCCTCAAAATAAATTCCAGCCAACACCTGGGATTGTTAACTTTACCTGGCAAACGGTCTGCAACCATGTCAGAGCCAGAGAATATGAAGTACGCGTCCGAATTACAGACCAACCAAAGTCAGGCCCAAAGTTGGTGGATATTAAAACCTGGAAAATAAAAATTATTGGTCCGCCTCCTGTTTTTGATGAAATAAAACAGTTGGAGGGAAGATCAGTCGAGCTAAATTGGGACCCTTATGTTTGCGCCAATTCAGCAAATGAAATGCAGATTTGGAGAAGAATTAATTCAGATCCGTATGAGCCCGACTCCTGCGAAACCGGAATTCGACCGGGTTATGAATTGATCGGAACCACCGACATGGCTACGTTTAGTTTCAAGGACTTGAATGGAGGAGAAGGTTTGGCACCGGGAAATACGTATTGCTATAGGTTGGTTGCAGCCTATCCTCAGCCAAGAGCTGGAGAAAGTATCGTTTCTGATGAAATCTGTATCACAATTGATGTTGACGTTCCCATTATTACGAATGTAAGCGTAGAAGCTACCGATCCGGTAAAGGGTGAAATATTCGTCAAATGGACGCCTCCTTATGACATTGACAAAACCCAATTCCCGGGTCCCTATAGTTATGAGTTGATCCGGAATAATGGTTTTACAGGAAGCCAGGGCAGAATTTCTCTCGGGGTCACCACCGACACATTATTCACGGACAAAGGCCTCAATACTGAAAATCTGGTGTATAATTATCGGGTAGTTTTGCTTGACAACAACCTCAAAATTGACACATCCTCCTCGGCTTCTTCTGTAAGATTGGAGCCTACTATTATTAATGAGGCTATAGAATTGAATTGGGAATTCACTGTTCCATGGAACAATTCAATTTCCCAATACAAGCATGACGTCTATAGAAATAGAACGGATGCTGCGGATGTAGGTGCTTTTGTAAAAATCGCTGAAGTAGATGTGACTCAGGCCGGTTTTACTTACTTCGATGACGGAAGTTCGAATGGGGTTCCTCTTAAAAAAGAAATCGAATATTGCTATTACGTGGTGACAAAGGGAGCCTACAATGTGGCCGGGCTAATTTATCCTTTGGAAAATAAGTCACAAATCGTCTGTGCAAAGCCTGACGACAATAGACTTCCGTGTCCGCCAGTATTAACTTTCGATGGCCCAGTTTGCGAGAAGTATCTCTCTGAGGTTCCTTGCAATGTGAATACCTATTACCATGACTTAAGTTGGAAACCTGATTTCTCAGGTTCGTGTGATGATGAACTCAGTGGTTACAAATTATACTTTACTCCAGACGGAGAAGATGGCCAATTTGAGCTGGTAGCCGAACTTTCAGCGTTGGAGCTTGAAACCAGAATCAACAATCTTCCAAACTACAGAGGCTGCTATTACATCACTGCAATCGACAGATCCGGAAATGAAAGTAAGCCAAGCAATGTCGTATGTGTGGACAATTGCCCGAAATTTATTCTGCCAAACGCGTTCACTCCAAACGGTGACGGTCTGAACGAAACCTTCATGGCATTCGACAATCCATTTTCTGAATGTCCAAGATTTGTACTCGGCGTGGAGATTTTCATCGTCAACAGATGGGGTGCTGAAGTGTTCACCTACAACAGCTTGGAATCAACCGAAAACGATGTTTTCATTCGTTGGGATGGTAGGGACAAGAATGGAAATGAGCTACCGGCAGGAACATATTATTACTCTGGGAAAGTCCAGTTTGATGTTCTGGATCCTACTAAAAAGGAGCAAAGTCTGAAAGGAACCATCCAACTGCTTAAATGAGCCAAACCAAATCCATCGTCTTCTTTGATGGTGTATGCAACCTCTGCAATGCTTCCATAGATTTCATAATCAAATGGGATCGTGAAAATCAATTCTTAGTGGGAGCATTGCAAGACGGATTTAGCATAGAAGTTCTTTCAAAATATCAGGTAAAAGCAGATTACCTCGATAGTCTTGTCTTGTTAGAAGATGGTGAGATCTTTTACAGAAGCACTGCTGCGTTGAAAATAGCAAGGAATCTTTCCGGCCTTTGGCCAGTTTTTTATCCTCTTATTTTCCTTCCAAATTGGCTCCGTGACCCAGTCTATGATTTTATAGGAAAAAATAGGTACAGCTGGTTTGGAAAGAAAAATACCTGCCGAATTGCAAGCCCTGAGGAAAAGATAAAATTCCTTTCAAAGGATAACTTCTCACATTAAAAATACTGGATGATAATCCAGTAAACTGGCATTCCTACAGTTAAATTAAAAGGAAAAGTAATCGCAAGAGCCATCGGAATGTATAATCCTTCATCAGCCTCCGGGTTTGCCAGCTTCATAGCAGCAGGTACAGCGATGTAAGATGCACTTGCAGCCAAAATCGCAAAAATAAACCGGTCACCGGCCTCTGGAGCAATCCAAAAACTCAAGAAAGCAATAAGGCATCCATTGAACAACGGTACCACGATAGCGAAAACGGTTGAGAAGTATCCATATTTGAAGAAACTTTTTAATTTTCTACCACTTGAGATCCCCATATCCAATAGGAACACTGCTAAAAATCCTTTGAAAATATCTGTGACAAATGGCTTGATTCCTTCTGCTTGTTTTTCGTCAGCAATCAATCCTATCACGAGACTCCCTAAAATCAGCAACACACTTCCATTGGTAAAAGCATGCAAAATGATTTGTTTTCTCCCCCCTTGGGACTTATTTTCAGAATATTTCTCCAACAAAATCACACCTGAAATGATCGCCGGAGCTTCCATCAAAGCCATTACGGCAACCATGTGCCCGCCAAAAGTCTGTCCCTGGATATCGAGAAATGAAACAGCTGCTACAAAAGTCACCGCGCTGATAGAACCGTAAGCAGCTGAAATCGCTGCTGCGTTAGCGGTTCCAAGTCTTTTTTTCAGTAGGAAAAAAGTGTAAAAAGGAATAGCGGCAGATATTATAATTCCAAATGCCAACGCCACAAGTATTCCCACATCAAATTCACTGTGTGACAACTCTTGCCCACCTTTGAAGCCAATTGAAAGCATAAGGTAAAGCGCAATAAACTTGGCACTCGTAGGCGGAATCTCTAAATCGCTTTTAAGTCTGACTGCCAAAATGCCCAGTACGAAAAACAGCAAACTTGGATTCGTTAGGTTATTGAGAAGTATTTGAAAATCCATGCGTCAAAGATCAAGTTGGAAATCAGAATAAAAAAGAAAATCATAATATTTTTTTATTATTAAAATTTTTAACATTAATTTTATTTATGAATATATCGCTCCATCAACTCCGGATTATTCAGGAAATTGACTTGCAAAGAAGTATTACAAAGGCATCCGTAGCCCTAGGAATGAGCCAGCCAGCCGTTTCGATCCAGCTAAAAAATCTTCAGGACCAGTTTGAAGTACCACTTTCCGAAATCATAGGGAAGCAGATTTATATTACACCGTTTGGGATGGAACTGGTTGAATCTGCTAAAAAGATCTTCGCTGAAATCGAAATGATCGAAAATAGAATGATGGAAATGAAAGGCCTCCTGACTGGAAAAATTATGATTTCTACGGTGTCTACAGGCAAGTATTTGATCCCATATCTGATGGCAGACTTTATGAAAATTCACCCACACCTAGAGATGAATCTGGAAGTTTCCAATCGGCTAACGGTCGTTTCAACCCTTCAGGAAAATACCGCAGACCTGGCACTGGTTTCTTTAATACCCGAAGAATTAGATTTGGATAAGATCGTACTTGCTGAAAATAAATGGTTTCTGGCTTGTTCGCCTGAAAACATCAATGCCTACCGGACGGAAATTGAAAATGGAAGATGGGACAAAATTCCATTTGTATTGAGAGAAAAAGGCTCCGGAACCCGAATGATGATGGAGAGATTTTTCACAGACCTTAATATTTCCTTAAAAAGCAAAATGGAATTTGCCACCAATGAAGCTGTAAAGCAGGCTGTTATGGCTGGTTTGGGAGCGTCACTATTGTCAAACTTCTCCATGAGTCAGGAAATTCTTGATAAAAGAATTGCTATTTTAGAATATCCAGGACTTCCTCTTTCAGCCAATTGGGCATTGATTTGGCTGAAACAAAAAAATCAAAACCCAGCTGTAAAAGCCTTTTTGAATTGGATTGAGATAAATAAAGAATCTGTATTCAAAGCCCATTTCAGTCATGTCATTTCATAAGAAGGCAAGTGTATAAGCCAAATTCCTACTGAGGGAAAACCTTATATTTGCGGCTCACAATCATCAATCAATTCCATGAAGGCATATGTTTTTCCGGGCCAGGGTGCCCAGTTTCCCGGAATGGGAAAATCACTTTACGAAGAAAATCCTTCGGCTATGGCCCTTTTTGAACAAGCCAATGAAATACTTGGATTCAGGATTACGGATATCATGTTTGAAGGGACGGATGAGGATTTGAAACAAACCAGAGTAACCCAACCTGCAATATTTCTTCATTCTGTGATTTTGGCTAAAACTACTCCGGACTTTGCTCCGGACATGGTGGCAGGTCACTCACTTGGTGAGTTTTCAGCTTTGGTTGCCAACGGAACTCTGTCTTTCAAAGATGGGTTGAAACTTGTCTACCAGCGCGCGATGGCCATGCAGGAAGCCTGTGAAATCAACCTTTCGACTATGGCGGCTATTTTGGGTCTGGCTGATGAAAAAGTTGAAGAGATCTGTGCTGGAATCGCCGGAGAAATCGTCGTTCCGGCTAATTATAACTGTCCAGGCCAATTGGTGATTTCTGGTTCCAACAAAGGAATTGAAATCGCTTGTGAGCTGATGAAGGCGGCAGGTGCAAAACGTGCTTTACCGCTTCCGGTGGGAGGCGCTTTCCATTCTCCCCTCATGGAGCCGGCCAGAGAAAAACTGCAATCAGCTATCAAAGAAACTCATTTCAGCACTCCTATTTGTCCGATATACCAGAACGTAAGCACTAAGGCTGTAAGCGATGTGAACGAAATCAAAGCAAATCTGATTGCCCAATTGACTGCTCCGGTAAAATGGACTCAATCTGTTCAAAACATGGTGAAAGATGGTGCGATTCAGTTTGTAGAGTGCGGACCCGGAAAAGTCCTCCAAGGCTTGGTGAAGAAAATCCATCCTGACGCTGAAGTTTCAGGATTATAAATTAAAAAGACTTGCACCCTAAACGGGTCTTTTTACTTTCCCGTGAAAATATTCACTTCACTCGAATCCTGACAATCCTCCAAAAGTGCTCGATTGGATTTGTAGAGGAGAGGATGAATCATATCAGGCAGAATTTCGAAAAGTGGGACCAGCACAAATCGCCTTTCCTGAATCAATCTGTGTGGAATAGTCAACTCCGGTGTGTCGATGACTTCATCACCGAAATACAAAATATCGATATCCATTGTCCGGTCACCCCAAGTTACTGTCCGCTTTCGTCCTAGTTTTTCTTCGATCTGCTGAATCTGTCCCAAAAGTTTCTCAGGAGAAAGTGAAGTTTCTATCTGAATTACTTGATTCAAAAAATTGCCTTGAGCGACGTCTCCCCACGCCTGAGTTTCATACAAGGCAGAATTGAGGATCAAAGGATTCTTTTCAGCGATGGATTTTACAGCGCGATTTATTAATTCCTCCCGGTCTCCTAGGTTTCCTCCAAGAATCAGCACAACCTTTGCAAACATTTACTTCGTTATTAGCCTTTTGTAAACATCAGCCAAAATAAGTTATTTTGGCCTTTAAAATTACTACACATGAAATTCTTAGGAAACGTTCTTGCCGTCATCGTCGGACTTTTCATTTTCAGTATTCTGAGTGTCCTAGTTACCTTCGGAATCATAGGGATAATTGCATCTTCCGGTGAAAAAGAAGTAACTGTGAAGGAAAATACAATCCTTCACCTTAATCTGAACGGACGTTCTTTGGTAGAGCGAACTTCAGAGGACGAAATGGATCTTTCCTTTTTGGGTAACCCATTTGGACGTGAGTTTAACGCCGGACTTGTCAACCTTAAAAAGGCAATCGGTGAAGCCAAAACCAACGATAACATCAAGGGAATTTATCTCAATACAGGTTTAATCATGGCAGGACAGGCGAACCTTTTAGAGTTGAGAGAAGTATTAGAGGATTTCAAAACTTCCGGAAAATTTATTCTGGCATACGACGAAGCCTATACTGAAGGCGGATATTACCTCGCATCCGTAGCAGATGAATTGTATCTGAATCCATTGGGAGCGATCGAATTCAATGGTTTTTCATCGGAAGTGATTTTCCTAAAAGGCTTCTTCGAAAAAGTTGGGATCCAACCGGAAGTTTTCCGTGTAGGAGAATTCAAAAGTGCTGTTGAGCCATTTATTCTGGATAAAATGAGTCCAGAAAACAGGCTTCAAACTCAGTCTTTTCTGGATGACATTAACAACAATGCATTGAAAGGTATCGCTGAATCCAAAGGAATGAATCTGGATAGTCTGACCAAAATCAATGTACAAATGCTGGTCAGAAAACCTGAAGATGCTGTAAAATATGGTTTGGCGACTGCTTTGGCTTATGGAGATGAAATCGACAGCAAACTGAAAGGCAAGCTTGGAATCGGTGAAGACGATGAAATTTCCACAATCAATGCTACCGAGCTGAACTCAACCGTCAAATCCAAAAATGTGACTTCTAAGAATCGAATCGCAGTGATCATTGCCGAAGGAGAAATTGTGAGTGGAGAAGCAGATGGCGTGATTAGCTCAGATAAATTCGCGGAGGAAATTCGTAAAGCCAGAAAGGACGAAAATATTAAAGCAATCGTACTGAGAGTTAATTCTCCGGGAGGATCCGTATTGGCATCTGAAGTGATCTGGAGAGAGATGGTAGAAGCGAAAAAAGCAAAACCTTTATATGTATCAATGGGCGAGGTGGCTGCATCAGGTGGATATTACATCTCAGCGCCGGCCGACACCATCGTTGCACAGCCGAATACTATCACAGGATCGATCGGGATTTTCGGTCTCTGGTTTAACGTTGAAGAATTGATGAACGATAAATTAGGTGTGACTACGGATGTTGTGAAGACCGGAGAACTTTCTGACTTCATGAATCCGACTAGAGATATGACAGAAGTGGAGCGAATGATCGTTCAGACGAACGTGGAAGATGGATATGAGACTTTCATCAAACGAGTGGCTGATGGCAGAAAAATGAATCCGGAATCTGTGAAAGAAATCGCTTCAGGGAGAGTTTGGACAGGGGCGCAAGCCAAGGAAAGAGGTTTGGTTGATGTATTAGGAGGATTAGAAACTACAATTGAAATTGCTGCAGCCAAAATCGGAGCCGGCGATGACTATCGGGTGGTTTACTATCCGGAGCAAAAACCATGGTTCGAATCCATCATTGAAGACTTTGGAGACAATGTTCGCATGGGTTGGATCAAAGCAGAATTAGGAGACACTTATCCGATGTACCAGAAGGTTCAAAAACTGAAAAACTATCAAGGGATTCAAGTCAGGATGCCACAGGAAATAACTATCAAATAAAAAAAAATTGGCCCCACTATCTAGCGGGGCCATTTTTTTTTAATCTGAATATACGCAATCTTGCCAGTAGCCAACTTAACCAATCGGAAATTTAAAGACACATTGAATTCAGGTTTCCTTCGGTCTTCCAACTCATTAACCAAAGAGAATTCGCTTACTGGCAGAAAAGCGCTCGAACAAATTTTTTATTGCTTCTGAAGCAAAATCAACCAGGCTTTTTCTACCTCTCCTGCTTCCAATTCTACTTTCGCAAAGCGGTGTAAATGATCCAACCATGACTCGGGGTCGTTTTTGAATCGAATATGCATTTCTCGAATTTCGGGCGTTTGGCCAAAAGATGCTATTTCTTTTTCTTTTGGCAATTTTTCGACATTCCCCAATCTGCCAAGATTATTCCCGCTCAGCACCAAGCTGTTCCTAATCTCATCGGGAATTGAGTCTATCCCAATTCCAACAGTTCGCAGCGGCTTCGCAATTTTAAATAAAGAATCTCCGCTTGCTCTACAGTACCAATCTCCGCCAAGACGGGCAACTGCATCCAGTTTGTGAGGATCAATTACGCCGAAATCATCCAAAATCGATTCGCTGATATGGGCTACCAATACTTCGCAAATCACCAGATTTCCTGATCCTCCGACATTTCCCAATGGCTTCACCTCAATCACTTTGCACTCAAAAGCAACCGGTGCTTCTTTCACTCTAGGCGGCTTCACTTGGATAGAATTGGTGGCTGACAAACCTCCTTTTTGAAACTCATTCACTCCTTTCGCATATTCGGTACTGGCCAGCGACATTTGCTCCACCAGGCCATAATTAACAATGTGAATAACCACTTCCGGCACTTCGAGCACGTTTTCCAGCGTATGTTTGGTAGAATTGTCCCGTACTCTTCTCGAAGGCGAAAAAATCAAAATCGGAGGATTCGTGCTGAATAGGTTGAAAAAACTAAAAGGACTTAGATTGACATTTCCTTCCTTATCAATTGTACTGGCAAAAGCAATCGGTCGAGGTGCCACGCTTCCCTGAAGCAAACTGTGAAAATCCTGGGTGCCTAGGTCTTTGGGATAAATGGTTTTCATATGATAAAAATAGATTGCAATTTTAATTGATAAGCCATTTTCCAACAATTAGTTCTGTACTTATGAAAATCATTCCTGCAAAAATCCTCCAAATTTTCCTTCTTCTATTATTTATAAGCCCACTGTTCTATCAGCAGTCTTTTGCCCAAAACCACAATATGGCCACATTTAACGTGCGATGGGACAACCCAAATGATGTTGGCAATCTTTGGAAAGACCGTCTTCCTTACCTCATCAATTTGATCCAATTTCACCAGATCGGACTATTCGGCACTCAGGAAGGTTTGCATCACCAAATCGAGCAAATGAGTCAGGGCTTGGGTTATTCCTACCTCGGGGTTGGCAGAGATGACGGAGCTCAAAAAGGTGAATACACCGCAATTCTATTCGACCCTGCTCAATACAAATTACTGGACCAAGGCACATTCTGGCTCTCCCCAACTCCCAAAACTCCAAGCAAAGGGTGGGATGCAGCCTTGAATCGGATCTGTTCCTGGGGAAAATTCAAAGATGGGTCAAAAAAAACATTCTTCGTATTTAACATCCATTACGACCACATTGGCCAACAAGCGAGAGAGGAAAGCAGTAAATTGCTGATGGCCCAAATCGAAAAAATCAACAACGAAAAATTGCCTGCGATCTTGATGGGGGATTTCAATGTGACTCCAGACAATCCGGCCTACTCCACTATCACTTCCAATCCGGTCTGGAAAGATGCCCGCTTGGTTTCGAAGATTCCAGCCTATGGGCCAGGTGGGACTTTTTCGGGATTTGATTGGGAAAAAATGCCAGATGGAATCATCGATCATATCTTTATCAATGGGAAAATTGAAGTAATTAGACACGGAATTCTGACGGATAATTACGGTAAAAAATATCCTTCCGACCATTTCCCCGTGATGGTGGAAATCAACTGGAAATAAAAAAAGGGCCTCTGTGGCCCTTTCTAAGTGTTTAATTATTGCTTTTGTAGCCGGGTTCCAGAGCGGCAACTCCTGGGAGAACTTTTCCTTCCATGTGCTCAAGTAATGCTCCGCCACCAGTAGAGACATACGAAACTTGATCTGTGTATCCGAACTTGTTCACAGCTGCAGCAGAGTCACCTCCACCGATTAGAGAATAAGCTCCGTTTTTGGTTGCTTCGGCCACTGCTTCGGCCACCGCTTTGGTTCCTTTGTCAAACGAATCCATTTCGAATACACCCATTGGGCCATTCCAAAGGATAGTTTTTGATTTAAGGATTACCTCTCTAAAAATCTCTCGGGATTCTGGTCCGATATCCAAGCCCATCCAGCCGTCAGGAATTTCTCCTTTATTGGCAACACCTTGCTCAGCATCATTGGCAAATGCCTTAGAAGTAATTGAATCAACCGGAAGAATCAAATTGACACCTTTTGTTTTCGCAGTCTCCATCAGCTCCAATACGAAGTCCATTTTATCTGCTTCCAGCAAGGAATTTCCGATTGTTCCGCCAAGTGCCTTTGCAAATGTGTAAGACATACCCCCTCCGATTATCAGATTGTCCACTTTGTCCAACAAGCGCTCGATGATCAAAATCTTATCAGCAATTTTCGCCCCGCCCATAATGGCAGTGTACGGTCGCTCAGGGTTGTCAAGAACCATGTCCGCATTTTTCAATTCAGATTGCATCAAATAGCCACAAACTTTCTCAATAAAAAATTGTGCAATTACAGCTGTAGAAGCGTGAGCTCTGTGGGCAGTTCCAAAGGCATCGTTCACGTAGATATCACCAAGTTTGGCAAGTTTCTTTGCGAACCCAATATCTCCCGCTTCTTCTTCCTTGTAAAATCTCAAGTTCTCAAGTAACAAAACCTCCCCTGGTTTCAAACCCATGGATAACATTTCAGCTTCTTGGCCAATGCAATCAGAAGCGAATTTTACAGGCTTACCAAGTGCTTTTTCAAGGCACACTAAAATATGTTTGAGGGAATATTTTTCTTCAGGCCCGCCTTTTGGTCTTCCAAGGTGGGACATCAAAACCACTGAACCACCATCTTTCAAAATTTTATCGATGGTAGGAATTGCAGCCTGAATTCGGGTGTCGTCAGACACATTATTATGCTCATCAAGCGGAACGTTGAAATCCACTCGGATCAAAGCTTTTTTTCCTGCAAAGCTGAGGTTATCGACATTTTTTATTCTAGGATTCATGAGTATGGGCTAATAGATTTTAGTTAGTTCTTCTGGAAAAATAAGGCACGAATTTATTAAACATTCCATCAAAAACCGCCCTAAAGAAATGATCTAATTCCACCTGGAATTCTAAGAACGAATTTCAGCCTTTTGCAGCAGCTCTTTTAAGACGATCATTGATCGCTCTTCCCAAACCAAATTCAGGCATCAACTCAGCCAAAATCACTTTTGCTCCACATTCATCAAGCTGGCGCATGGCTGCAAAAAGAGTAGCAGCAGCTTCTTTCAAATCCGAGTTCACACTTAGACAAAACTGCCGTTCAGTTGAAATTCCTTCAATTTTACGACCAAAACTCAATACCGAAAAATCAACTTTTCGAGTTTGAAAATCCGGGATCATTTCGTTCAGATTCCCGAGCAGGAAGGGTATTCGCGGAGCGTAGTGGCTTTCGAGTAACCCCGGTGCCTGCGGGTTTGAAGAGCTGTGATCTTTGATTTTCACCTCTCCTATGATGGATTCAATCTCAGAAATTTCAAGTCCGCCAATTCGATAAACTATCACTTCCTCCCCTTCCATTCCTACAATCGTACTTTCCAATCCTACCTTGCATGCGCCCCCATCTAGGATGTAAGGAATTTTTTGTCCCAATTGGGCATTGACATGCTCAGCAGTTGTCGGACTGATGTAGCCAAAAGGATTAGCACTTGGAGCTGCCAAAGGTAAATCCAGTGATTTCAACAAAGCCAACGCACTAGGATGATCGGGAACGCGAACCGCCACTCGATCCAAGCCTGACGTAACCAGATCAGGGATGATGTCTTTTCGGGGTAAAAGTAACGTTAACGGCCCCGGCCAAAATTTTTCAGCCAGCTTTTGAAGAGTTTTCGGGAAATCCTTTGTGTATTTCTCAACCTGTCCAATCCCAGAAACATGAATGATCAGCGGATCGAAATTGGGTCGGTTTTTGGTTTCAAAAATAGATGCAACCGCCTCAGGATTCAGGGCATTTCCTGCAAGGCCATAAACTGTCTCAGTAGGAACTGCCACCAATTTCCCTTCCTTCAGATAATTAGCAGCCAATTCGATATTTTGACCTATCTCAGCCATTTTACTTGCAGAAATCATCCACCCAGGTTTTGGCTTCTGTATATCCCAGAGTTAGCGCCATTTTAAGATCTACACAACCCACCTCCTTTTCACCCAAAGCGCTCATCCGAGTCACACCAAGCAGGTAATAGGCTGCCCCATTTTTACCATCAAGATTAACGGCATTTGTCAGCGATTCCATCGCTCCTGCAGGATCGTTGTTTCCAATTTGAGCTTTTCCTTTGTTGAAATAAACCAGAGCTTGATTTGGATTTACCTGAAGAGCCGCATCAAAATCAAGCAACGCATCTTCATATTCTTCCATTCCCAGCAAAGCCAGCCCTCGATTGTAATAAATATCTGTTTGGGCAGGGTCAAGTCCGTTAGCCATGTTGTAATCAGAAACCGCTTCTTTGAAATTGCCAAGTTCAAGATTAGAATTAGCCCGATTAAACCAGGGCTTATAAATAGTCGAGTCACTTTGGATGGCTTGGGTAAATACCGGAATCGCCTCTTTGTATTTCTCCTGTTGAAAAAGTGCCACAGCTTTCGCATTCAACGCCTGGGCATTTACAGGATTTACTTCCAGCAGTCTATCGAAATATTCAATGGCCTCATTCCAGGATTCAGTGTCCATTTTTTCCATTCCTGCCTTGAGCAGTTCCTCTTCATTCGGGCTGCAACTCAGCAGACCAACACACATCACAGCAATCAACCAAAGTTTTTTCACGGGATAAATTTTTTGGCAAAGATAGGGAATCAGGCCTTTTTAATCAGGCTTTCATGCGGAGTTTACTCATGGAATCAGCAGGAATCGGAACCGGGCGCATGGTTTTCATATCTACCGCCACCATCGTGCACTTACATTTTGCAAAAACGTAGGAACCTCCAGCCTTACTTTCACCTACTAAATACTGCTCCAAGTCAAAGGATGAATTTCCTGTTCTGGTGCAATGAACTAAAGAGCTGATCTCATCTTCCAAATGGATAGGCTTCATGTAATCGATTTCAATCCTGGCTACTACGGTGCCAATCGCCATGATATTCCAATTGCAAACTTCAAAGAGATAAACAGCTCTGGAATGTTCAAAATAACTGAAATACACTCCGTTGTTCACGTGAGAATATCCGTCGATATCTGAAAATCGGATTTGGATCGGGGTGAAAAAATCAATCTCACGCTGAATCTGCGCAGGGTCAATTCGTTCCATCAAAGGAGAATTTCTGATTTACTGGTTTTTTCAAGCATTCGCAGAATTGAAGGATTGTAGCCGATCATGTCCGTGACAGAATCGAAAGCGATCCAGGCAAGGGAAATACTTTCTTTGCTCACATGAAGCGGCTCATTGATTTCTGCTTCGAAAAGGTACCTCACATCAAAATGAAAATGCTCAGGCACATGTGGACGCTCAGGAATTATATGCTTATCAAGGTCAAAAATGGTCAAATCCACCAAAGCAAGGCTTTTCAGTCCGCTCTCCTCGGTAGCTTCCTGCATGGCAACTTCCAATAAATTTTCGTTTCCGTCTGCATGACCTCCAAGCTGAAGCCATCTTCCCAATTTGCGATGCAACGTGAGCAAAGTATGAGTTCTCTCTTTATTAACTACCCAAGCAGATGCCGTGAAATGCCCCTCCAATCGCTCTCGACTGTATGCCAACGGATCCTGGGTGAGGTCGTCAAAGTCTTGGATAAAACTAACCTCGTCCTCGTAAGGAGTGCGGTATTTCTTAAGTTGGTTTCTAAATTGAATTCTTTCCATTGGTAGTAGCATCAAATAATCGATCCAGCAGGTGGTCGAAAGGTTTTGGATCCTGATACAACCTGTCTGAATAGAAAGTTGCTAAGAATTTTAGGTAGTTGGGTTGATTATTTACGCTTACTTTTTCAATCGCAATATTTCCATACAATTGGGAGATTAACTCCCCGTCCGCAGGTATTTGAATGGGGGGCTTGAAGTAAAATTTCTCCGTTACTTTCACTTGCTCATTCAATTCCTCCATTTTCCGGTCTAAACTTACCTGCTGATATCCCAAAGCTAAAACTCGCTTGGCAAAAGCCAAGAAAACCCAAGAAAATGTTTTGGGGGTCAAAGGCTCTTCAAACGTAATCGCAAAACCTTTGGCATAACGAGAGTCGAAGACGTGAACCTGAGGAGTATCATTTATCTGAGCCTTTTTAAAATGGTAATTTTTATAAAGTTTGGCTAAAAGTGCCTGACCTTCCTCGCCTTTAATCCATTCTTCCGATTCACGCATTTCCGAATCCTTCATGACAAAGTTTTCTTTCAGATTCATCGGAGAATTGTCCGAAGCCTTGAAAACTTTATTGAAAAGATCGTCCAAGAAATTACCCATGTTGATTGATTGTGAATTTACCGTTTTGCAGAAGAGTAATCATGCCATGATCTTGTAATTCACGGATGAATTTGAGGTTTTTTTCAGATGCTGGCAGTCTGAGATTATCCAGCATTTGATGCTCCGATAACTCTCCAGCTTGCTTTAAAGTTTCAAGAATTCGTGTTTGAAACCGAGTTTCGGTTCCTTCAGGATCTCTCGATTTTCTGTCTTCCTGACACCAGTCACAAATTCCGCAAGTTTCATCCGAGTTTTCTCCGAAATATTCCTGAATGAATTGAGTTCTGCAAATTGACTTTTGTCGTGCATACTCTACCATTTTGATTGCCTTATGCAAGGTAAGTTCACGGCGGAGTTCAATACGTTTCAGGTTTAGCGGCAACTTCCCGGCATCATACCGCGGAGTCAGAAATGTAAGCTGAGGCTTGTCTTTTCGCTGATCGTAATCCATCAACTCCATCAGCACCAATTGCTGTAACCCTTTGATGAGTTCGGATTCTTTGATATCGAGAGATTTGGCGAGCTTGCTTTCCTGGATTTTGATAAACTCTGAAAAAACATTGCCTCCATACGTCCTCAATAGCATTTTGATGATCGGATCCAACTTTGCGTGAGCAATCTGAATCTCATATAATCTTCCCGGATCGACCGAAAAATGAATTTTCGAAGGTGAATAATAGCTTTCGCTCAAGCCAATAAATCCCTCTTCTTCCAAAACTTTCAACGCATAAAAAGTCTCCAAAACACCAAGCTTGTAAGTATTCGCAAATTCATTCCATTCAAAATCGAAGCTGCTGAGCATATTGCTGCCGACTGCGATACGATAAAAATTTGCAAGGCACTGATAAACCCGCTTCAAGAACTCTGTGGGTGGATAGGCTAATGCAGATCGGGTCAGGACTTGTTCAAAATCTTCTTCATTTACCATCAAAACACCATAGGCTTTCTTCCCATCTCGTCCTGCACGACCGGCTTCCTGATAGTAGTTTTCAAGATTTTCGGGAAGATCACTATGGATTACGACACGCACATCCGGCTTGTCGATACCCATTCCAAAGGCATTGGTACTGACCATCACACGAACTTTATTTCCTTTCCAGCCTTCTTGTCGCTGAGCCCGGTCTGCCATACTCAGACCTGCATGATAGGCTGAAGCCGATATTCCCATTTGAGTAAGTGCCTTGGCTATTTGATGAGTTGCATGGCGGTTTCTGACATACCAAATCGCAGAACCCGGAACCCGATTCAGAATTTCTGTACCTTTTTCAATTTTATTTTCTACAATTCTAACACTGTAACTTAGATTTTTCCTTGCAAAACTCTGACGAAACTCCATGGGAGTTTTCATTTGAAGCTTTTCAAGTATATCTGCGCAAACCTCTGGAGTGGCAGAAGCGGTCAGTGCCAAAACTCCAACTTTGGGATGGTATTGGCGGATTTCTGCGATTTCCAGATACGGTGGCCTGAAATCGTATCCCCATTGCGAGATGCAATGCGCCTCATCCACAGCGATCAGATTGATCTTCATTTGGCGAAACCGCTCAATAAATAGCTCGGCTTTCAATCGCTCTGGGGAAACATAGAGAAACTTATAATTCCCATAAATGCAATTGTCCAGCGTCCGATCAATCTCCCGATAACTCATGCCGGAGTAAATCGCCGCAGCTAGGATTCCTTTGCTTTTCAAGGCATCCACCTGATCCTTCATCAGCGCAATCAGCGGACTGACGACCAGGCAAATCCCTTCATTGACCAATCCGGGAATTTGAAAGCAAATTGATTTTCCTCCACCGGTTGGTAAAAGCGCAAGCGTATCCTTTCCATCAAGCACGGCATCGATGACTTGTTTCTGGACTGGACGAAAGTCCTCATGCCCAAAAACTTCTCTCAGGATATCTTGAGCCTTAGTTTGCACTTACCAGTTTGGTTCGGTTTTATTCAAAAAGGAAGAAATTCCTTTGACACAATCTTCATGTGAGCGAGCTGCAGCATTGACCTCTGCTGCCAATTTCAAGGCATTTTCTCTATAAGATTGTGATAATGCACGAAGAAGTTTTTTGGTTTGCCCCATGGAAAATCCCGAATTCTGGTGGATTAATTTCTGAGCAAAGATCTCCACTTCTTTAACCAAAGAATCGTCGCCAACTACTTCCGTGATTAGACCCAATTCTGAAGCTTTTGCAGCCGTGATCAATCCCCCTGAAAGCAGCAACTCCTGAGTCTTTGCTCCGCCGATTCGTTCACGTAAAAATACGGAAACAACCGCCGGTACAAAACCAATCTTTACCTCGGTATAACCAAAAAGTGCTTCAGGAACGGAAAAACCAAAGTCACAAACCGTAACCAATCCACATCCTCCGGCCAAAGCATGACCTTGTACTTGCGCAATGACGACTTTTGGCAA
Organism: Algoriphagus sp.; assembly: GCA_046597285.1. Taxonomy (GTDB): domain Bacteria; phylum Bacteroidota; class Bacteroidia; order Cytophagales; family Cyclobacteriaceae; genus Algoriphagus. Next base: position 48,182 of record JBKJKX010000026.1, read on the forward strand.
AGTGAAAATCAATGAAAACAAATCCTTCAACTTGTTGCTGTCTTCCAGATTTTCTTCAAAAGTAAACTTCTGCATAGCTTGTAAGTAGCTCAAATCCGCACCTGCACAAAAGGCTTTCCCATTTGCACGAAGGATAATTACTTTGACATCATCCCGTATATCCATTTCTTCAAAAGCCTCTTTCAGCCCCGAAATCAGATCGGGACTCAGTGCATTTCGTTTTTCCGGTCGATTGAGGGTAATGTAGCCAATTCGATCAGACACATTTGTCAACACTGATTTACTCATGAATTTATTTTTTGATTCTGATCAAGTTAAGTTCAGAAAAAGGCAATGCCAAAAAAGGGAATCAAAAAAGTATTCGAAAAGCTTTATCTCCCAACTTTAAAGAATCTGACTTAACCCGATTCACCCATCGATCACTCTCCCAAATCTGAATGGATTTTGGAGATTTTTTTGAAAAAATAATCAGCTTCTTGTCCCAATAATAAACAATTGAATGGAATAGGAAAGAGAGTTTTGCACCTTCTTCTTTTCCTGCTGAAAGTTCCTCCGGGAACTGAGACCATTGATTTGCGATTCTATTTGGATCTGTGATAAAACTGATTTCCTCACTTTCCAAACCCTGATTCCAGGAATACACTTTTCCATTTGAGGAATAATCAAACATGTTTCCCTTTTTTCCCTGATAAATAATCAACTCCTCATCCTGCTTAGAAAGCTCCTGAATTAATCCCGAAGCAGACCAAATGAAAATCAGGAATAAAGCTGTCCATGTGAGGTTTCTCCTCGGTCCAAATTCCCAACCTGACCAAATCAGGATCAGCGCCCAAATTAGAATCATCCCCGGAAAGCCGATTGTGAGTCGATTAATGGTGCCTGCCGGAAATTGGTGAATGAGGAGAGTTACTTGGTTCTGTGACCAAACCAACCAACTTAAAATCCAACCCAAAACTTCTCCAAGAAATGGAATCCATCCCAGAATCATCAAGGGGACGCCCACTTGCATTATGAGAAATGAAATGGGAATCACAAATAGATTTGCAATCAAGAAATAGGTAGGAAATACATGGAAATAATAAACTGA
>JBKJKX010000039.1:0-9221 GCA_046597285.1 Algoriphagus sp.
TCTGCATAGGTAAGAAGTCGCAAGTGCGGAGGTGCAAGCCGTTCTTCTGGCAGTGAGCTCCGTGGCATTCATCATGGCCAAAGGTTCGCCCGTTCTGGAATTGCTCAGAATATACTGTGCAAAAATAGAAGGTAGGTAACGATTAGCATTTGCAGGCGCAACCGTTACCTGCTTCATGCCCATGTATTCACTGTTCCAAACTGGCATTAGGATCAGGGTGTTATCATTTCCTTCTGGCGTTTTGTAAAAATGATGGTGCCTAACCGGCATGGTGTAGTCAGACCGAAAAATCTCACGAAGCGCCTCAATCAGTTTTTTGTATTCCAGGTATTCACTGATTTTCTCATCATGTATTATAAGCATGCTAGTTTATGGTCTTGGTCAAGGAACCAAGTTCGGGAATTTTACCTATAATCCTCCTTGAATCAACTATCAGTGACAATTTGAAATTGATTTACTGACTACTGTGTTCCCCTTACAAATTGGATCGGATAGGAAGGCGTAGTTACTTCCGACTACTTGAACGGAACTACGCCTAGCCGCCTGCTTTTAAACTTAGTCTTGTGGAAAAAAACAGAATCCCTTGAAGTTTTATCCCATCGGGCTTCCTGAGAGGGTTACATTTGTGCGATTCTGAACCTAAAACCTGACCCGTTTATCCGGAATCTTACACCTTTAACACAACATGGAAGAATTTTTACTAAACCAACGATATACCAGTTCCGGGGAACCTGAGCTAGGAGTAGGCACTGTAACTGAAGTCAGCAAAGGAAAAGTCCGGATCTCATTTCCCTTAGCAGCCGAAGTTCGACAGTATTCCACCGAAAGCGCTCCTTTGCTCCGAACGATTTTCAAACCAGGACATACCATCGTAGATCAGCAAGGCCAATCGATATTGATCGAGGAAGTTGCGCTCGAAGGCGGGCTATATGTCTATATCGGAGCGGAAAGAGAAATTAGTGAAGCTGAACTTGGAGCAGTAACTACTTCGCATACAGTGGATGATCGATTATTTTCTGGAGATGTTGATTCACCAGAATTATTTGCTTTGCGTCGAGAAACGCTTGATTACAACTATCAACGAAGAATTTCTCCAGTACATGGGTTTGTTGGGGGGAAAGTAGATTTGATTCCCCATCAATTGTACATCGCCCATGAGGTGAGTTCGCGATTTGCGCCTCGAGTTTTGCTTTCGGATCAAGTTGGATTGGGAAAAACCATCGAGGCTTGCCTGATTCTACATCGACTGTTGGTAACTGGTCGAATCTCACGAGTATTGATTCTTGTGCCCGAATCGTTGGTGCACCAGTGGTTTGTGGAGGTTCTCCGAAAATTCAATCTGTGGTTTAATATTTTCGATGAGAAACGCTGTGCTTCTCTTGAAAAAGGTGCGCCGGAAGGAAATCCTTTTCTCGATGATCAGCTGGTGATTTGTAGCATTGAGTTTCTGGCAGGTTCCGAAAAAAGAACCAAACAAGCCGTTTCTGCTAATTGGGATATGTTGGTCGTAGACGAAGCGCATCACCTCGAATGGTCCGTGGAGGAAGCAAGTCCGGAGTATAGCATTGTGGATTTGCTGAGTCAAGTTGCAAAAGGCTTGCTGCTGCTGACTGCTACGCCGGAGCAACTAGGAGTAGAAAGTCATTTTGCGCGACTTCGGTTACTTGACCCCAATCGGTATAACAACTACAATGATTTTGTCAACGAACATGATGGCAACAAAGACATTGCCGAGATTGTCGAGAAACTGTCTTTAGGCAAAGCTTTAAAAGCAAAAGAAACAACGCTCTTGGAGTCTATTTTCCCCAAAGAAAGAATCGCCTTACTCGACAAGAAGGATCAGCAAACTACTAACAACCTTATCGAAGATTTGCTAGATCAGCACGGTCCGGGTAGAGTTCTGTTTCGGAATACCCGATTGGCCATGAGCGGATTTCCTAAGCGCCTAGCCCAATTGATTCCGCTTCAAGAGGAGGAGAATCAAAGTCTATGGATTGAGCGATTGCGAAATGAGTTTTCCAATGATATGGAAAGTGCTTCTGAATCAAGAAGCAAGCAGGAATTTTGGTTTGATGAAGATCCGCGGGTGAAGTGGCTTGTAGCGAAATTGCAGGAATTAGATCCTGCAAAGATCCTCTTGATCTGCACCTCCAAGGAAAAGGTGCTGGCCATAGAATCGGAATTGAGCGCATTCCCAGAATTCACGGCAAGTGTCTTTCACGAAGATCTAACCTTGGTGCAGCGTGATCGAAATGCCGCTTACTTTGCAGAGCCAGATGGTGCGCAAATCCTGCTTTGCTCAGAAATAGGGAGTGAAGGACGAAATTTTCAATTTGCCCATCATCTCGTCCTTTTCGATATGCCTTTTCATCCCGAATTACTGGAGCAGCGGATAGGCCGACTTGACCGCATCGGTCAAAAGAAGGACATCACTATTCATATTCCTTATCTCACTGGTAGCCCACAAGAACTCCTTGTCAGGTGGTTTCATGAGGGCTTGAATGCGCTTAATGCCAACTTGGAAGGTGGAAATATGATCTCCAAACTATTCAGTAGTCGATTGCTCGCTATTTCGAAGTTGAACTCCTTTGCGGATGCCGAATCCGAATTGGAAGCCTTGATCTCCGAAACTGCGGACTATCAAAAAATGCTGAAGAAGAATCTTGCTGAAGGACGTGACAGCATGCTGGAGATGAATTCATTTCGTCCGAAAGTTGCCGAAAGATTGATCGAGCAGATCAAAGGAGAAGACAATGATCCTGCGCTGGAAACCTATCTTACCAAAGTTTTCCGGCATTTTGACATTGAGATGGAAGATCTCGCTGCGCGGACGTACTTGCTGCATCCCGCTTCGTTCAGCGCAGAAGTGTTTCCGTCTGTTCCTAAAGAAGGAGTGCAGATTACCTTCGACAGACTGCGAGCACTCAGCAGAGAGGATGTGAGCTTTCTGACTTGGGATCATCCAATGGCGACAGGAGCGATAGATAAAGTGCTAAGCTCCAACCTTGGAACTGCCAGCTGTGGGCTGATTCGTGGAGGGGGTAAGGGTCTGGTGCTTGAGCTGATTTTCGTACTGGAAACAGCGGGTAAGCAACGGATTGACATCGATCGCTTCCTTCCTCACACCCCTCTGAGAATAGTGGTGGACCATTTGGGCGAGGATGTGACAGAAGACTATTCTGTAGCCATGCTCAACAAGAATGTCGTTCCCGGTAAGATAGACTCCTTGCTTGAAAATGATGCCTTCGTTGAGATTCTACTGCCAGAAATGATTTCATCAGCAACGGAAATCGCCGAGGAAAGGGCTGAGCAAGAAATAGAAAAGGGTTTGGAGCGGATGAAACACACCCTGGATCATGAAATCAATCGCCTTACCGCCTTACAAAAAAAGAACAAAGACATCCGGCCTGACGAAATTCAGGCAGCAATTAAGGAACGAAACACCTTAGCCTTCCTTATCAAAAAAGCACGAGTGCGATTGGATGCTGTGCAGGTGATTAGGAAGGAGTAGGGTGTGTTTAATTTTTGAATATTAATAAACCGAAATTTAATTCCTCGATTTACAAAAATGAAGACGATGTGGGTTACTTCCGAAGGATTGGAGAAGGTGAAGGCCGAACTGGAACACCTGTGGAAGGTGGAGCGTCCTGAAACCACCCAAAAAGTCACTTGGGCAGCGAGTTTGGGGGATCGCTCGGAGAATGCCGATTACCACTACAACAAAAAGCGGCTCCGCGAAATAGACAAACGAGTCCACTACCTCCGCAAGTGCCTCGATGACTTGAAGGTGATCCACTATACGCCTTATCAGGAAGGAAAAGTGATGTTTGGGGCTTGGGTTGAGATCGAGAATACAAAAGGTCAAAAGATACGCTTCCGCATTGTGGGCGGAGAGGAGATTTTTGAGCGCAGGGACTATATCTCGATTGATTCTCCTATGGCCCAAGCCCTCCTGAAAAAAGAAGAAGGAGAGGAGGCTCTCGTACAAACCCCAACCATTCAGATTCTCTGGCGAATTAGGAAGATTGAGTATGAAAAATAGGGGGGAGGAAATGCCCAAGCGTAGTTTGTATTAACACCTTCTATCGAGACTAATTTGCAATTCGATTTTCTTTCGGTACCATAGCTTGGAGTCGTTTCCGAATTCAAATCGGTTAGGATATTAGGCTTGGGCTATCTTGCAGGGTGGGCAAACTACACACATTCCAGCGCCCTCGTGACCTTCAAAGCTGAAAAAGATTGGACTAGGTTTAGCTTTGAAAAAGCCAGAATTTCTGACATAAAATATTGGTATTAATCATTTTGCCAGTCCAATAATATTGCGGAGATTTTTTTTTATTAGTAGCTTGATGTCACTATAAATTTTTCACCATGAGCGACACGCAACAAATCAAGACAGCCATTCAACGCACCAAGAAAGCGTTAGCACTCAAACCTGCTTTGGGTATTGGTACTGGTATTTCGAAAGTCAGGATCACAAACGGCCTTGCCTGCGAAATACAGGAAGGGAACTGGAAAATGAATGCTGACATGCCTGGCGGAGCAGGAGGTGATGGGACTGCCCCCACGCCTGGTGTGTACGGTCGGGCTGCCTTGGGTTCTTGCCTTGCCATAGGTTATATGATGAAAGCCGCCGAATTGGAGATTCCAATCAGTAGCCTTGAGGTGGTCGTTGAGGCAGATTTTGACGATGGAGCAATATTTGGAACGGCAGCTAGTGATGTTCCTCCCGGGTATCTTGAGATCAGATACACCATAAATATTGAAAGTAATGCTCCTGAGGAGACGATTATGCAGTTGTTGGATGACGGAGATGCACGCAGTCCCTATCTCGATGTTTTTACCCGTGCTCAAAAATGCATTAGAAAGGTGAACATAAACTCTACTAAACTTTAACCTGATGGAAGAGGCATTACAAAGACGTGTGCAACGCTATGGTTGGGATAAAGCTGCCGCTCAGTACGAAAATGCTTGGCAGCATCAATTAAAGCCCGCACACGATGCATTTTTTGCAATGGCAAAAATTGAGGCAGGAGAAAAAGTAATTGATGTGGCTTGCGGCACAGGGCTCACTACCTTTCGGGCATTGAAAGCAACAGGAGAAAAGGGGATGGTACTTGGGACGGACCTATCGGATAGAATGGTAGAGATGTCCACCAAAACGGCCGCGGAAAATAAGCTGCTGAACGTTAAATTCGAAAGGATGGATGCAGAGGAACTTAAGCTACCGGATGGAGAATTTGATGTTGCCTTGTGCGCACTTGGACTGATGTATGTTCCTACTCCTATTAATGCTTTAAAAGAAATGTATCGCGTATTAAAACCCGGAGGACGCTGCATTGCTGCCGTTTGGGGCAAACGGATTTCTTGCGGCTGGGCAGACCTATTTGAAATTGTTGACAAAAGAGTTTCATCAGATGTATGCCCAATGTTTTTTCAACTAGGCAATGAAAAGGTGCTCGAAATGAATTTTGAAGAAGCGGGCTTTTCAAAAATACATTTGGAAAGAATAAGCGCTGTGTTGCATTACGATTCTGGAGCCGAAGCTTGTGCTGCTGCCTTTGAAGGAGGTCCAGTTGCCTTGGCTTATTTCAAATTTACTCGTGAAATTCAAAAAGAAGTCTGCCAAGAATACTTGGCTTCAATTGAATCCTATAGAAATGGCGATTCCTATGACGTTCCAGGTGAATTTGTTATCGGTGAAGGAATTAAATAGTTAATAGAGGTGTATTCCCAACAGCCGTACCGCCAAATATGCCTTCCTATCCGAACGAATTTACATTTCATTGCTGCCGCTAGGTTGAAGGCGTTTCCGATTACTTCCGACAATCGTAGAGATGGTTAGGACATTTGGGTGTAGTTGCTCCCGATAATTATCGCGGACTACACCTAGTTAAGCGACAATTTGGTAGCAGTTCAAGAAAATAATAGACTTCGCCCAGAGGGGATTAGTCCAAGTCCCGAAGGTCGAGAAATAATACAATAGTGCCATTTCTTGTAGTAACAGAGCATTGCCGTTCACGAGTCTTTGTTATACATCACACTTAGGTCAATGTTTAGTCAATGTTTAGTCAACGATTAGTGGGCTATTCGAACAAATTCTTTTTAAACCTATCGGCGATTTATAAGTCTAAAAAATTGACATTATAAGCGGTAAAGTAGAAGCTGAATTTTAAAAAAGGTTACACTTTTGGCACCAAATTCAAAGAGGAATTAATGGACAATCGATTCGAGATTTAAGCCAATTCTTCGATGACTTTCCTTCACTGAACCATAGCCTAGTAAAGCTGTTCGGATCAGTTTGATTTGCAAATGACTTTGGTAGAAAGACAGGGATTATTGAATGATTCGGATTTTAGAACCCTCATTTCAAAAAGGCAACGTTAACTTGATTTCTGTGCCTTTTCCGACTTCTGATGTTAATTCAAATTTACCGCCGATCGTTTGCATGCGTTTTGCGAGGTTATACATCCCGCTTCCCTGGGATGTTTGGGTGGTGTCAAAACCTTTACCGTCATCAGCGATTTTGATTTTTCGGGAATCGCTGGTATTTGAGATCTGAATGGTGATGTGATCCGGATGAGCATGTTTGATGGCATTGTTCAGGCATTCCTGGATTACTCTGATCAGAACCAACTTTTGGTCTTTATTCAGATTTTGAAAAGCCTGATTTGATTCCAATGAAGTTTGACAATAGCCTGTAGACTGGATTTTTTCCAATTGTTGGCTGATAAAATCATCCAACGTAACGGCCTCTACCCAGTCCAGATTGAGGGTTTTTGACAAAGCTCGAACTTCCTTGATGATCTGATTGATGTTTTCCTTGGCTTCTAATTGTTTTTCGGGTTTGCCGGAATTGAGATTCAGCTTGGCTAGAGATAGCAATTGCCCGATGTTATCATGAAGTTCCCGGCCGATCTGGGTAAGGGTCTCCTGTTGGATTTCGTTTTCGACATTGAGTATGGTGTTCTCAAATTCCGCCTGAATCTGGTCAAGCTTCTGACGGATTTTTGCATGTCGTTGACGGTGAATGAAGACCATCGCCACGACGAAGGTGGACATCAATCCTCCCAAAAAGAGTGTGCTAAAAATGATGATGTATATCTGATTATCAGGTGGATTCATAGAGCGGTTCTCTGTCAAATAGTTTGGTGAGAAAAGGAGAGGCGATCAGCAGTACCAACACCATAAGATTAATGATATCCATTACTTCTCCGATATGAGAAAGGCTTTTTCCCAACGTAGGATTTTCTCGATAGAGGTAAAGTAAAGAAACAGAATAGATGTAGGTCAAAGAATAGTTGAACAATAAAATGGTCGTGGCCCAAAATGACAGAAGTTGTACGGGGTTAGACTGCAGGTATTTTTCATTGGTGATCAGTCCAATAAAATATAGCCCGCAGGCAATCAGGATCATATTGGCGCCTATGGCAAAAATGATGGGCTGTTCTGAATACATTAGCTCAATGCGGGTGATTTGCAGAGTAAAGGCGGTGATTACAAAAAATAAAATCATCCAATTGATGTATTTCTTCTTGGTGGGTTCCAGCCAGGATTTGATTAGGAAAAGATAGAGGACGGTTAATATCTGTCTTTCTGTGATGTTAAAAAGCCAAAGATTGAACTTTGGATTTTCCGTGTTGCCTAAATAAGCATTGACTTCTTTTTTAAACTCAAAATTGTAATTGGTATAGGCCCCAAAATTCAAATAAATAACAATGTGGCATAAAATTAAAAAAGGAAGCCAATAGCTGCTATTGACTCTTTTTTCTATCGGTAATTTAAAGAAATAGACTATGCCGAGGAGTAGGAAAATGTCAGATATCAACAGACTCCAATATCCAAAGGCAATCCAAAATCTACTGTCCATCATCAGGCAGCTGTTGGGTCCGGTTCGCAGCGATAGGGGCATTCTGTTCCACTGCTTTGGTACTCGTCTCCTGTTGCGTCCAGATTGACAGACTGAAGTTTGTTTTCTTTGAGATTAGCAGCGCGCATGACCAAGGTCATTTGGCCAACATATTTCTCTGATTCAGTTGGATAGCGCTCTTTGGCTGTTTCTTCTGTGTATTCGGTGAAATAGAATTGGACTCCACCCACTTTAGGATCCTTGTCTGTTTTGGCCAATAATTCTTCCAAGGTTCCTCTGTCCAAAAAAATCCAATTGGTTTGGTTGGTTTTATCATTACCATTCGTGTCTTTGGCTGGTTTGCCTTTCTTTACTTCTTTGTCATACTTGCCTCTCATTGACTCAAAGTCTGCTTTGCTGATTTTCATAGTCGAAATAATTTTAGTTTAAATTTCAACCAAATTAGGGGAAATTTTTTGGAATTGGGGCTCCTAAAGGCGTATTGGGTGTAACTACCCTTTTCTATCCGAACGAATTTCAATTCGAATTCATCGCGAGATAATAGGTTGGAGGTGTTTCCGATTACTCCCTACAATCGTCGGGACGGTTAGGATATTAGGGTAGGGCAAGCTGTGAAAAAACAATCCGGCGTGGATTGTTTTAGGCTTGGGCCAGCTGGCAGGGTGGGCAAACTCACCGTTTCTAGCGCCTATTGGGTATCTGTTCCAGAAAAGAATTGACTACGCCTAGAGGGGTTAATCTAAATTTGTGAATTAATCCAATTATCAATTTTTTCTTCTAATAATACTAGAGGCAAACTTCCAGAATTTAGCACTTGATTGTGAAACTCTGTAATTCTGAACTTACTGCCTAGCTTGGTTTCGGCTCTAGTTCTTAATTCTCTTATTTTTAATTGACCGATTTTATAGGACAATGCTTGGCCCGGAGTGGCCATATAACGTTCAATTTCAGCAATAACCGATTCTTCAGATTCTGCTTCGTTGTCTAATGAATATTGAATGGCTTGCTCACGTGTCCATCCTTTACTATGTATTCCAGTATCAACGACTAGACGAATAGCCCGATGCATTTCCATACTTAGCATTCCAAAATACTGGATAGGGTCTTCGTAAAGGCCAAGTTCAGCGCCTAAAGATTCTGCATATAATGCCCAGCCTTCCACGAAGACGCCCATGCTTTCTGGATGTAAAAATTCTGGTAAATCTTTATTCTCCTGTTGTAGGGATAATTGATAATGGTGGCCAGGAATAGCTTCATGTAGAAAAAGAGCTTCATCTGAATACATATTGTATTTTTTTACATCAGGTATGGGTACATAAAAAATCCCTGATCGTGAAGCGTCTTTAGTCCC
>JBKJKX010000140.1:0-5631 GCA_046597285.1 Algoriphagus sp.
TAATCCTGCTTGGCATTATTAGTCACGTAGTAGCCCGCCATCCTCAGGTATTCAGGAAATCCTTTCATTCCCTCCGGTAGCATTGCTGAATAAGGCATAAATCCGCCCGGGTAGGAAGTATTTGCAACAGCAGAAACAGCCAATGTCCTCATATGCTGGGCTCCGATTGCTGTCTGATAAGCTCCGGTAATGATAGACGCGCGACTTGGTGCACAGACACCGGCAGTGGAAAAAAGATTCGTATAAAGCACCGATTCTTTTGCAAAAGCATCCAAAACCGGCGTATTTCCGCCAGTTCCGCCATATGCACCGAGATGCTGAGGAGACATATCTTCCGTTACAATCCAGACAATATTAGGTCGATCGGGATAATCAGTGTCAAGATTTTTGTTAGGCTCTTTTTGAAAAGAGAAAAGTAATAGGGAACTCGAAATGAGGACTAAAGAACGGTAGAAAATCAAATTCTTCATGAGGGTTGATTTGGGCTTGCACCTTAAGTTATCCCTTTTTCCATAATATCCAGAATGGAGGTTAGCAAGTAGAAAATTTCGTATTTTCAATTTTGCCCAAAAAAGCCTATATGAAAAACGCTCTCTTCCCTTTCAGAGTTGATATCCCCAATCATCTAGGTTCGGATCGGCAAATCGGAAGAATATGTGGAAAGAAAGTTCCGCGAGATTCGCCTGCATTGGAAATTGAATTTTTGAAAATCCTCAAGGAAAAGTAGGAATCCATTCTAAATGATCTTTGCTATAGGACTTTGACTTAAGCATTTAGATTGTTAAATTATATCTTTTAATCCCCAAATGCCTGTTAATGGTTTCTAATAAATTGAATCGAAGAGCGTTTATTGGTTCGGCCGCTACTGTCGCCGCTTCCATTTCCATCGTCCCATCCAATGTAATTGCAGGCCTAGGAAAAATACCTCCTTCTGATCAGATCACGGTCGCCAATATAGGTTGCGGCACGCAAGGCATGCGAGAGATGGGGGAATTGCTCCTAAATCCAAAAGTCCGAGTCGTGGCAGTTTGCGACTCCAATAAATTCTCAACAGACTACATAGATTGGTCGGCGAATGGAATCAGAAATGATATTCGTGAAACCCTCGGTGATGAAACTTGGTGGGAGGGCAAGCCGGGAATTCCCGGTGGTCGCGATATCGGGCAGGAATATGTCGAGAAATATTACGCGAAAAACAAACCATCCAGACGGTATAAAGGCTGCGCATCTTATGAAGATTTCAGGGAGTTATTTGCCAAAGAAAAGGGAATCGACGCTATAAAAATCATGACTCCGGACCATACGCATGCGTCGATTGCTTTGGCAGCAATGAATCAAAAAATCCATGTAGTAACCCATAAACCCATTTCCAACAGACTCATCGAAGGAAGGAAAGTAATCGAAAAAGCCAAAGAATCCGGAGTCATCACTCATCTCCTCGCTTGGTCTGACAGACCGGAATACAGACAAATCAAAGCTTGGATGGACGAAGGATTAATAGGTGATCTTCAAGAAATTCACAACTGGTCTTATCGCCCGGTTTGGCAGCAATGGACGAAGCGTCCAACAGAAATCCAACCCATTCCGGCAGGATTCAATTGGGATCTTTGGCTGGGACCTGTTCCGGAGATGCCCTACCATAAAAATTACACCCACAATGTCTTCCGAGGTTGGTATGAATTCGGCGGAGGATCCGTCGCGGACATGGGCCATTACAGCTTATTTCCACTTTTTGAAACACTTGGAATCCACAAATCCCCGACATCTGTCAGAGCCTTTGGCACTACTTCTCGTGAAGAAATAAATCAAGTGTATCAGTGGGTGAAAAATGACGTGGCCTTTCCTGCCAGCTGTAACGTCAAATGGAAGTTTCCTGAGCAGGAAAATCTTCCAGCTTTCGAGCTTTTTTGGTATGACGGCGGATTAAAACCTTTTGCTTGCGAAGAATTGGAAATAGACAGCAAGGACACGCCCGATGAAGGACTGTTGCTAGTAGGTACGAAGGGGAAAATCCTGGGAGGTTTTCGAGGCGAGAACCCGGTGCTTTTACCGGAAAGTAAAATGGCTACAAGGCCTGAATCTGAGCGAATCGACTCACGAAGTGTCGAGCGAAATACTGCTGCTTGGGTAGAAGCAATCCAGTCCGGAGTGCAAACTCCCGGTAGTTTCATCCGGGCAAAAACCATCACGGATACCATTAATCTGGCTTCGGTAGCACTCAGAGCAAATAAGAAAGTTGATTTTGATGCAGAATTAATCAAAATCACGAATGATGAAAATGCTAATCAATTCTTAACCCGTCAGTACAGATCCGGCTGGGAGATTTAGATCAGTTGGCAGAGGGCAGTAGGCAGTGGGCAGTAGGCAGTTGCAGTTGGCAGTATTCCGTCATATCGAACGAAGAGAGATATCTCATCCGGGTGACCAGTTGACAGTGGGCAGTTGCAATAGGTAGAGTAGACAGTGTGAATCAATAAATATTTTTCTAAAATCATCAACCTAACATTAACCAAAATGAACAAACGAAGAGAATTTCTTAAAACTGCAGGTTTGGCTTCAGCTGCTATCGGCTTGGGCTTACCTCACATGGCTTTTTCGCCTAAAAACGCGGATCCCATATTCAAGATTTCATTGGCTGAATGGTCTCTCCAAAGGCCACTTTTCGCGAAGCAGATGGATCATCTTGACTTCGCCAAACTAGCAAAAAAACACGAAATAGACGCCATTGAGTACGTCAATCAGTTTTTCAAGGATAAGGCAAAAGACATGAATTATCTGAAGGAAATGAAGACGAGAGCTGATGGGGAAGGCGTCACTTCCGTCCTGATCATGTGTGATGGGGAAGGAATGCTCGGAGCAGCTACCTCCGAAGAACGAAAGAAAACTGTAGAAAATCACAAGAAATGGGTCGAGGCAGCAAAATTCCTCGGCTGTCATTCCATTCGTGTCAATGCTTATACAGCCATTCCCTACACAAGAGATGCTAGATTGACAAAAGACGCCATGAATATTGCAAGCTCAGGCTTGCGCCAACTTTGTGAATTTGCAGACGATTTTGATGTCAATGTGATTATAGAAAACCATGGTGGGTTTTCCAGCGATGGAAAATGGCTGGCGGAAATGATCAAACAAACATCACATCATCGTGCCGGAACTCTTCCTGATTTTGGAAATTTCAGAATCAACACAGAAGGAGAAAAAATCTTCTCCTATGATTCTTACCGCGGTGTCGACGAGCTCATGCCAAGAGCTAAGGGTGTAAGCATGAAGCCTGTTGTTTGGGACGACAATGGAAAAGAGCACCCTCTGGATTATGAGCGAATGATGAAAATTGTGCTCTCACACGGATTCAATGGCTATGTGGGAATCGAGCACGGGGACAAAGACCGCGAGTGGGAAAGTATCGATGAAATCCGAACGAACTTGGATATTATCAGAAGGACGCTGACGAATGAAAGAGGTTAAGACTTTTAGCTGCCAGATTTGGCAGCTTTTTTCGTTTTTAAACCACGCTCTTCGAGATTGAGAAGCCCGAGACTCTTCGAGATTTGTAATCTCGAAGCTTGAACCGAAGATTTTAATCTTCCTATTTTACAGCCATTCCAATTCTAAAAAGTATTTTAAGGTTTGTTCGGATTGAAAATCCTATGATCTAGGTTCAGGATTGCTGCCGATGACTATCGGTACCTGAACATCTGAATAATTTTTCTATAGCAAATACAATAAATTACAGTTGTTTTAGTTTTTATTTCAACTTTTAACTTATTCTATTAGGTATGAAAAAATGGATTCTATTTTTCTGCACTTTTTGGACTGTTTTCTCCGTTTTATCTCAGGAGAAATTTGCTATTGAGCTATATGGCAGCCCATCAAAAGCACTTTTAACTTATGAAGTCATTCCGAATAATGACTTTATTTCTCCGAGTAATGAGATCAATTGGCATATTGGATCCAATTTTCTTTGGGGGCTGAAAAACGACTGGCAACTAACTGCCCAGCTAGAATTTTTCAAGCGAGAACTTGGGACATACGGCATTTTCAAACAGTCAGATACGCTACAGATCACGGGCTATTCGACGGAGGGAATTCCACTGATTGCTTTGGGAGCAAGAAAAACCTGGGGAAATCTCTACCTCCATCCCAGTATCAGTTTGATGAAAAGCCCTGCGATTTTAGATATATATGAGAGTTCGAGGGAATGGAATGGGATTCCGCTTGGAGTTAGATCTGTCGCTGATTTCGGACTTGGGTTAAGATTGGAAGGAGGTACGAAGATCTACAACCGGAGAGGGAATTACTTTCTTGGAGGACTCAGGTATCAGCAGGGACTTTGGGTAATGGATCAAATGAATGCCGCTGTTCGATACAATGAGCGGATTGAGCATGTGTTGTCGGCCAAAAGTAAAGGCTCGTATTTTGGGATGTTTGTGGGGTATGGCATCAATGGAGTAAATATGAAGTCCACGATAAGTCGTTCGCCAAAGCGACTGTATGATGGTAATAAGTTGTTGAAGCATGACCTTTCATTAGAAGACGGTTGGTATTTTATGATATATGGAGGGTTGAGAAGGAGAGAAAATCCACTTTCTAACGACTTTACCTATTCCAATACCAGCGGACAATTTCAGGCTGTTTTGGGATATTATCTGAACGGGTTTTCTCTGGAATCAGGCTTCGGGAGTTTTAGCTATAACGCCAACTTTCAAATCGATATGGATGGGGAAGAAGCTGTGGTCATGAGATGGGAGCATTACAGCATGCCTATGATTCCCCTCACTTTCAAATACCAAATCCCGGTTAATGATCAAAACACCATAAGAATCGGCCCTAGTTTCAGTTCCTATTTTTTGCTAAAGGATCAGAGTAAATACTGGTTTACTTCAGAGGGGACTGGAAGTACCATAAAAGGCGACAAGCGCTTTGAGTACACCAGCAAAGAATATACAGATCGTGATCTCGAGCGTGGCCGGTTTGCATTCAATGCAGGGTTCTTGGCAGAGATGTCCATTTTAAACTCCAGTATGCTAACGTTTAAGCTTTCAAGAAACTTTGCTTCATCCGACTTTGTGAAGATAAATGCAGACTATGTGATCAACGGCACGCCAGTTTCGGTCGAAAGTACCGGATCTATCAATGGATTTTTAATTGATTTAGGATACAAACTCCCGCTCAAAGTCCTTAATCGACAACTCAAATTGGCGGCCAAGACCGCTGGATAGTTTAACTTCCACTCTTCAAAATCTTCTATTATCGGGAGAAGTTCCGCAGTCCTTTCTTATGCTATTAAAGCTAGGGGAATTTGAACTGGGAATGTATGGATTGCAAATTCTGAAAAGTTGAAAGACTCTTCGAGATTTACAATCTCAAAACTTGACCCGAGTCCCGATAGCGGATGTAATCTTCCTTTCAACAGTTATTCCTATTCTAAAGAGTATATTAATATTTGTTCGGATTGAAAATCCTATGATATGGGTTCAGGATTGCAAATCCTGAACAGCTCAGTGCCCAAAGCCTACTTAAAATGAAACAACAACTCTTTCAAATCGCCTTACTGGTCAGAAACTATGACGAGGCGATCGAATTCTATACTAAAGTTCTGGATTTTGATTTGATCGAGGATACCGTCATGAG
>JBKJKX010000166.1:0-39037 GCA_046597285.1 Algoriphagus sp.
GGAGTAGAATTTAAAATCAGGAATGAACATTTGACTTCTATAGCATCGAGGAGAATAAGTGCGAGCGGACGGAATCTTGGGGAATAAAGAGTTGTATTATCCCTAACATTTTTGTAAAATCATCTTTTATCCGGAGTCAACCTATTTTAGTGGAGTCAACATTAATTCCTTAAACTCCACCTCAGCACCTTCTGCCTGAAGAGCGATTTGGCCTTTTTGGGCAGTAGCACCAAATCCATCATTGACCATATCTCCATTCACCCACACGGTAATCCTGTCTGATTCGCATTTGATTTTCATGTGATTCCATTCTCCAAGCGGCTTTTCTGATCCATCAGTCAGGTTGATCACGCGTCGTTCTTTTCCTTCTGTGATTCCCCAGTTTTCCTTTGGACCTCTTCTTTTCTCCATTTCTTCGACCTGAATATCTTCCCGAATACACCAGAAATCACCTGCGTTGCTGTGCATCATCTGCACTTCAATCGATTTGGGAAACATGTCGTATAGGGCTCGCGGTGTAGAAGCATGAACCAATACTCCGCAGTTTCCAGGTTCACCGGCAAAGCGATAGTCAAATTCCAGCGTGTAGTCTTGGTAGATTTTTTCTGAGATCAAGTGACCTCCTGGTGTGCCCAAACTAACCAAAAGCCCAGCCCGCACAATAAACGGGCGACGCAAACTACTATCCTTTTGCAGATCAGGCACATCCATATACCAACCCTGAAGGCTTTTGCCATCAAAAAGTGAAATCTGGGCAAAGAGAATCGATTGAAAACAACTTAAAAACAGAATTAGCAAAACGGATTTTTTCACAAGGAATGGGTTTGATTGATTTCAATCTAAAAAGAATTTTAGACAAGATCTTAATTTTTAAGAATCCAGTATTTTAAAAGCAGCCTGCCTTTCGTACAACCTCTGGGAATGATTTGAATCAGCTGCCTTGAGATCTGCACGCATCCAGAACTTCTACTTTGAATTGCTTGTCATCTTTCAATACTTTAAAGAAATCATCAAGAAATCCCCTTACAAATTTGATATCACGCTCTTCAACTGTGCCTATCAATAAATCTACATGCTTTAAAATCCTAGGTTCGGCAGCAATAAATTCCTGACGAATTGCTTCTAGTAACTGCGGGTCTCTGCAATATCCCCTGTAAAGTCGCTCGGTCACTTTTTCGATTTCAACCTGATCACTGACTTGCGCATAGGGAGGATTTACTAATCCAGTCATGTCAAAATCGTACGCGAGCGGCACTACAGTTTTCTCATCCAATTGCAGGACGGTTTCATTGTGCCGAAAAAGATTTGACCAGTCCGTATTTCCGATCATCATTTGAAAAAAATCATGGCGAACAATGGCAGAATCCTGCATAAATGTGGCAGGAATCTTTTTATCATCGATAATATTCCCTCCAAATCGGTTCGCTACTTCGTCATCATCTTCAATGAGAAAGCCCATCAATTGGACAAGCTCCCCACCTTTTTCATCCTCATTTTCAAGAGTAACTTTAATCAATCGGGTATCGAACGTGTATTGACTTACTTCTTCAAAAAGCTGATAACATAAATATTCTCTCATAATGAAGCCATCAGCATTTTTTATCTTGTTGCATGGAAGAACCAATTTCATACTCTTATTCCCTTCGAAAATCGTCCCTTCGCCTTCCTTTTTTTTGATTTTCATCCTAAGAGGGGGATAATAACAATTTTTCAATCGGAAGTTTCCGCGGGTTCTAAGCTCAACGTCAACCGAATCCCACTCTCCTTTTTCATTTTTGTATTGAAGAAAAGAATCCATGAAAGTGGAATCGTTTGTCTCTGATTTAAGCTCTTTGACTGAAAATTTCATCTTGATCTCAATCGGATCATTAGAACTGAATAACGGAGAAATTTCTTGAGCTAAAATAGGTTGCTGCTTGGCAGCAAAAATCAATATTAAACAAACTAATTTATTCATTTTGTTTCGGGATTTATGTCAAAAATGAAAAGGAACAATCCTATTATCTTACCTAAATTATTCAAAAATCTCGTAAAGCCTATTTAAAGAATCCTACTTTCTTTTTCTAAAAGAACTCGCATTTGAAGTTTATCTCACTCTTGCTTCCCAAATTCTAATAAATAGCATGTGTGCCATACGCCGAGCATGTTCTTTTGCGAAGTCAGCAGCTTCTCCCACAAAATATCGGTCAATGGTCGTAAACCAAAGCTCCAGCCAATTTCCGAAATGAGCCTGCTCAATGCTATTATCAACGGCAGCATCCACTTCCCGATGAACTTGGACTGGATTGAATCTGACCACGCCCGGTCCTGAATTAAGTAGGATCATCTCCCAAAAATCACTCAAATGAATCAAATGGGTATCCCAGTCCTTTACAACTTCATTAAAAATCGGACCCAGGGTTTCATGAACGCGGATTTGATCATAGAATCTTCGAACCAAAAAATTCACTTCTTTCCGACTTTTAATGTCAATCTTTTCCATGATCAGTCTATTAAGATAGGGGATAAAACTTCTGATTTCCCATCAATCTCCGCTGGTATTGGTAACCCCAAAATCTTGCAGATAAGCGGGAAAACATGAATATTTTCAAATCGATCAATTTTGAGTCCTTCTTTGATGGAAGGTCCTTTTGCATAAAAAATCCCATGCATTTCCCGATACTCTGGACTAAAACCATGCTCACCGAATACATCAGTCCTCATCCTTGCTGAGATATTTTGATATCTGAATATTCCGCGCTCATCCGCCAGGTAATATCCGAGTTCAGGCAGGATCAGCAAATCCCCGATTCGATCTGGAAATTTCGAAATATCTTGATAGCTCTTCTGGCTTGAGACATCTTCAATCTTGAAATTTCCTCCTCGACTTTCCAGCATCTCGATCACTTCAGCTTTTAGCTCCGGTTTCGACAAATGCAAATGTGCCAAAGCTCCGTTATTCACCACCCTTGCATCTATTCCCTCAGTTAATTTATCCAGACTGATGAGTTTGTCCTTGGACACATCCGCCATACCATGATCCGAAACCAAAATGATATTGATATCGAGATCAAAGCTTTTCAGCCCTTCAAACAAAGCTCCTAATTCACGATCCAATCGGTCCAAGGTTACCTTCAATTTCTCATCGTTATTGGGTCCGAATCTATGCCCAGTATTGTCCATGTCAGAAAAATAGAGTGTGATCAATCTTGGACGCTCTGTTTCAGGCAACTGAAGCCACTCAAAAACTTTTGCAACCCGAGTCAGATTTGGAACATCTCCGTCGTAAGGAAAATAATAACTTGGCCTCACTCCTTTGACAGGAGCTTCAGACCCCACAAAAAAGTAACTAGCTGCCTTCATTCCGTTTTGCTCCGCAAGAACCCAAAGCGGCGTACCACCATACCAATATCCATCTTCAATGATTTCCCGATTTCCCATCGTGTAAACTTGATCTTTAAACGGTTCATAAAATGAATTATCTACCAGACCATGGTGCTCAGGTTTCATCCCTGTCGCTATGGTGTAGTGATTTGGAAATGTTTTGCTTGGAAAAGATGGAATCATGCCATCGGCCGCAGTCCCTGATTCAATGAATCGGGAAAGATTTTCCGGCCTAAATCGGTCTACATAATCATATCGAAAGCCATCTAGTGAAATAAGAATCACATGGGGAAGCTTTGACTTCTGGCTATAAACTGAGAAAACAATCCCAAAAACCAGGGCAATAAATAGTAATCGCTTCATCAATTAGAATTTTCCTAAAAATACCCCTGTCCAAAGTCCAAACCAACCTAAATATCAGGTTTTACATAAAAGTTGAAACTTCACGGGATTGGATTTTTTCTTTAATTGACGTTTGAGTTTGATACTAAATTGGCTTTGCCAAGAAGTAACATCAAATCTGAAGTCGCTCGCATTTTTAAAAAATCATGTTGGGGAATGACCTCAAAATCGGGGATTTTATCCCCAACAAAAATTCTAAAAACCCTCAAATCGGCTTAGAAATGAGATGGAATAGGAATTGGATTATTACCTGTGATCTTCTCATATAAACGGGATCAAAAAGGTTGTTGAAGGTTTTCGAGTGAAAATCGTCAACACCAAATAAGGAAAAACTTAAAGCTGAATACAGCAAAAAAACATGAAGACAAACAGACAAATTTTAGGCCTTGCGTTAGTCGCATCACTTTCATTAGCCACGATCAGTTGCAAAACAAGTAATGCGGTAAAAGGCGGAGCAATCGGTGGAACTGCAGGTGGAGTGATTGGTGGATTGATTTCGGGAGGGAATAATACAGCAACCGGGATTATCATCGGTGCTGCGATCGGTGGATCTGCAGGAGCGATCATCGGAAGAGAGATGGATAAGCAAGCTGAGGAATTGGAAAGAGAGCTTGAAGCTGCTGAAGTTGAGCGAATAGGAGAAGGTATCAAGGTGACCTTTGATTCAGGTTTGTTGTTTGGAATTGATAAGTCTACTCTAAATCCTGCTTCAAAAGCAAATTTGGATAGTTTGGCCAAAACCCTCAATAAATACGAGGATACAAACATTGTAATTGACGGACATACAGATAATACCGGTACTGAAAAGCATAACATGGCTCTTTCAAAAGATCGTGCTGCTACGGTTGAAAAATATCTTAGAAATCTGGGAGTAAGTACTTCAAGAATTACAACCAATGGATTTGGAGAATCTTTGCCTGAAGTAACTAATGATACTCCTGAAGGAAGAACACAAAACAGAAGAGTTGAAATCGGAATCGTTGCAAATGAGAAAATGCAGGAGGAAGCTAAAAAAGGAGAAATTAAAGGAAATAGACCCTAATTTCACTCTCAGTCAATTAATTAAAAGGTGGCCAAACGGTCACCTTTTTTTGTTCCGGGAAGATTTCATTTCCATCCCAAATGATCTTCTTCGGAAAAAAATGAATTTTATTTTTGCTTAGGTCTGATTTCCCTGACTTTATCGGCAATCAACCAATTCGTGAAAAGGGTTATGGATCACACCTTGAACTAGCGCGACCAAGATCAGCAAATACCAAATCCTGTACGATTTAGCTATAACGGATGGTGAAACTTTTCGCGGTAAAAAACTGACTTCTGAGTTCTTTTTGAGCAAAAAATCCCTCTACTCAAAATCTATTCTCATCAGGTAGTCAGTCTGCACTTCATCTCCAAATGGGAAAGGATGCTGTCCAAACCGACGAAAACCTTTATTTTCATAAAAACGAAGTGCTTTCTGATTTTTTTCCCATACTCCCAGCCAGAGGTATTTCTTTCCGTTTTGCTTTGCAAACCGAATTGCAAACTGCATTAAGATTGACCCAATACCCAATCCATGAAATTCTTCAAGCACATACAGCCTGGCTACTTCCAGACTTTCCGGATCGTGGACATCCGTTTGGGCAGCGATCAGATTGAGCTTTGCGTACGCAACTAATTTCCCTTCAACTTCAGCAATGTAAAAAGTAGACGATGGCTCCTCCATTTCTTCCAGAAATTGCTCTTCTGTAAACGCTTCTTCCAGATACGCTTTCACATTTTCAGGTTTATTTTGGGCAATAAATGCCTCCAAAAAAGAAGTTCTGGCCATCTCAACCAAAGATGAAATATCTTTCTTATTGGCAATTCTTATATCTACCATCTTACTGGATTAGGCTTATTTATTAAGGATTTTCAGCGCTTGAATAATCTGAGAATCAGGAAATTCTCCAAAAATTGCTCTGTATTCTCCGCTTGGATGTATCACTACAAAGCTACGACAAGGGTATGGATATTTGAAAAAGTTCTTTTCAAACGTTGCCTCCGGGTCAGGAATCCACTCCATTATTCCCTTGTACTTTTCCAAACCGTGAGGATTTTTATAGATATAAACAGGCTCCGTTCCATTTCGTTTAGCGGTTCCAGATACCAGATATTCGTAGCTTTTTTTGAAATGGGAGACATCATTTGCCTGCAAACCAGTGGAGTTACATTCGTCTTTGCCCGGATAGAAAATCACAACAATTGTGGTTTTAACAGGATCTCTTTTTAGTAGACTCAAGAAACTTTTAAAAATTCACCTAATCTTGAATCTATTTTTTCACTTCTTTGAGCAAAGATTCAATATCCATTGCCAATTGGGCTATTTCCAGTTTTAAAGTTCCATTATAGATCCCTCGGATTCGCTTGGTTTGATCCACCAAAAGCACATGTTCGGTATGCAAAAACTCAGTGCTGTCTTTAGTAAAACCCAAGTCCTCTTCTGCAAAATAGGATTGCCTGGCGAGCGTATAAATTTCACTTTTACCTCCTGTCAAAAAATACCAATTCGGAGCGGTGATTTCATTAGCGGAAGTATATTCCTTAAGCCGGGGTACATCATCTATCCATGGAGTGACGCTATAAGAAAGAATTAGAAAATCAGGATGATTCCCGAATTTCTCTTCAATGATTTTAAATTGATTAGTCATCACGGGACAAATACTGCCACAGCTTGTAAACATGAAATTAGCAATGTGGATTTTTCCCTCAATGGAAGCCTGACTTATAAATTGGCCATTCTGATCAGTCAATGAAAAGTCTGCAATCTGATGGCTAATCATCTCCGTTTCCTGACCTATCGATGAAATAAAAACTGGTTCAAAGTCCGGCGTATTGTAGTAAGGCAAGGCATCAATTTCTCTTTGCTCACCACAGGAAATAAGGAAACCAACGAAGCATAAGTTAGCCCCCCACAAAAACGCTATCCGATACATTTGTACAATTTTTGGTGCCCAGTAAACCATATCTTCTTCCATTTTTGATTACATAATTGGCCTTGATTTCTCCTGAATCATACCACCATTTTTGGACCCCGGATTCATGTCCGTTATCGTAATTCATGATTCGGGTTAGGAATCCCTCCGGGTTCCATTCTTTCAATTCGCCTTGGTATTCCCCGTCTTTAAAGAAATAGTGCAATTGCTTTTGACCATTTGACCACCAAGCTTCATAATCCCCCTCCTTTTCTCCTTGATTAAAATAGCGCCTTTCTTTTGGCGCGCCATTTTCCCAATAATACCTACGCTCTCCATGTAGCATCCCTTCTCTGTAAGTAGAGACGTAGGAGGTATCTTGACTCTTAGGATAAAATCCATAAACCCTACCTGAAAAAGGAATTTTATCGATCAAAAGGAATTCACCGGAAATATTGAAACGCTGATTATTCTCTTCCAGCATCAAGTCCCGTTCAGAAACCTGAGGTGATCCACAGCTAATCATCCAATAAATACAACTACTGAGATACAGTCCCCGGAGTCCCATAAAATCCACTTCCGTTAATGTAAGGATCCTTATTGGTCACATGGTAATGGTAAATTCCATTTGGAAAATCAGCTGTAACCGTCGTATGTCCATGAAAAGCATCTAAAGCAGATTCCGAAACAACTACCCCATTCTCCTCTGGCCCATAAACCGGGAAACCATCCAACAGAAAGCCCATCAGAGCTGATTTAGAAGCTTTCACCTGAGTCAGATAAATCGGTTCCACATGATAATGATATGCCCCAGCCATCTGCGGATGTCCATAGTATTGATCAAAGCTTCCCACTTCATTCGTAAGAGGCTGATTTGGTCCTGCATACTGATTGAAGAAAGGCACTCCATTGATCGAAACCCCTATGGCACCTAATGGGGTGGCTGAAGAATTAGTTGCTTTGGTCGGAATCAAAGGGATTTTGAAGGTGTAAGAAAATGTCCGAATCGTATTAGGATTTTTCTGAAAGGTATTGCCTCCAAAAGTAGCCCCGCTAAAATTCTCGTAAAGAGGAGAATTTGAGGCGTAGTAGATGCTCTTGTGATCCGGTGCGCCTGTGGTTTTAATCGTAATGAATGTGCCATCAGAAGTGATGCTACTGGATCCATAGATTTTGAGGTAAACTTCTGGCACCTCATTGATGGTGGAAATAGGATCGTTTTCCTCATCATTTCCACAGGAGATAAAAATCACTCCAAGAATGAGGATCGGGAGCAGGGTGATTTTGATTAGTCGCATTATAGATTTGTTTAGTCTCCTTTTTGGACGCAAATTGAAATTTAATCCCTCGGAGGAGGTGGAGATTTTTTTTGATTACCCAGCAATACTTGAATGATCTCGTCCATAATTCCCTCGAAAACAAGGACTTGCTCCGGATTACAAATTTTCTTCAAATCTCCAAAATGTGAATATGTGAGGGTAAGCTTATCACGATTCAGCTGGTCAAGAACAGTAAGCAGTGAATCTTCAATTGCTCGATTTGGCTCTTCCATTTTCAACGAATTGAAATAGTCTCTAATCAGAGGTTTCGTCTTTCTATTGATTTCGGACATGGCTTTGTTGTGGGTTTGCGCCAGCTCAAAATAAGTATTGCGCTGCCTCTCATCTAGGTCTAGCTTTTCGGCAATGATTTCTTTTAAGTCGTTTTGATTACCTCTAAGTGGCTTTTTTTGTCTCCCGACAACCATTAACCCGATCAAAATCAGATTGATCAAGAACAAAATCAGAACTGCTATTTTCAAAAAGGTATTAGTTTTCATTGGAGTAGATATTAAAATCGGAGACCAATTCTGAATAGGGCTTGGATTGAGGAAGATCCTCCGGTTGATCTTGATACGAGATAATAAAAATTACATTTCCGACTATCACCAATGCAACTGATGCTGCCGCGGCAAGCCATTGCATTTGATTCAGTTTGCGCTCCCTTATTTTTTGAGCTTGGATTTTTTGTTGGATTTTTTCAAAAACACGAACAGGTGCCTCTGCCCGTTCGATGCCTTCAATACTTGTCAGTATTTTTTCTTTCCAGTCCTTCATTTTTTTAAGACGTCAATTTTATTTAAATCCCTCGGTCGGGATATCTATTTGATAAAACTTTTTTAAGATTAGCTTTCGACCGCTGCACAAGCGATTCAACTGCTTTACGGCTAATTTGCATGATTTCAGCAACTTCTTGCTGTGGAAGATCCTCTACCTGCGTAAGTATAAAAGCTGTTTTTTGATTTTCAGACAATTCGTCGATTGCCCCAAAAAGCAATTTTGCATCCTCCTGATTTTCTAATTTTACCCCTGGATGCACAAAATCCACTGATTCAAATTGAATCTCTCCACTGTCTTTTCTATACAACGAACTGAAAATTCCGAATCGCTTTTGGCTGTTTTTTTTTCGAAGAAAATCAAGGGATTTATTTACCGAAACCCGGTATATCCAGGTACTTACTTTGGCTTCAGACCGGAAAAGGCTCGCTGAAGTATAAATAGTCAGGAAAACATCCTGAAGTAGCTCTTCCGCATCTTCCGAATTCTTAGTATAACTAAGCAGCGTATTATAAACCTTGCTGGAATAGCGATCATAGAGCTGCTTGAATGCTAGCTCGTTCCCATTGATAAGTAATTCTAAAAGTTGTTGATCAGGAATTTCCAATTTATGAAAGGGTAACTGGTTTCTTGGTAAAGATTTTCCAGAGAGGAAGATAATAAATCAAAAAGTTAAGCCGGAATAAATACTCGCATCTACCCGGAAATTGAAAATATTGCAGAAGGCTATCCTTCTGAAGTAGTTCTGAGATTAAAATCAATCACATTAGATTAGATTCTCTTTACTAATAGTTGGTTGGCTTGAAAAAGTTGGGATCTGGAGAAATTTCAATTTTACCAGGTTCTAAGCCTATTTATTAAGGATTTTCAGTGCTTGAATAATCTGAGAATCAGGAAACTCCCCAAAAATCGCTCTGTATTCTCCGCTTGGATGAATGACGACAAAGCTACGACAAGGGTATGGATATTTGAAAAAGTTCTTTTCAAAGGTTGCCTCCGGATCAGGAATCCATTCCATGATCCCTTTGTATTTTTCTAATCCATGCGGATTTTTGTAGATATAAACAGGCTCTATTTCATTTCGTTTAGCGGTTCCGGTAAGCAGATATTGGTAGCTTTTTTTGAAATGTGAGACGTCATTTGCCTGCAAGCCAGTCGAGTTACATTCGTCTTTGCCCGGATAGAAAATCACAACAAGTGATTTTCCTTCTTTCAGCGCTTCCTCCTTTCCTAGCATTCGGTAAAATAAATCGGGGTCCACCTTTCCAAAAGGCATCCGGTGAATTAGCAATTTTTCATTCGGAAGCGTACCTGGTACACCGAAGTATGGACCGTTGGTGATTTTCTCTTCGAAAACCTCTTGGGTAATTGGGCCTCCCATTTCGTTTCGATAGACAGTCTGACCCTGGGAATTTCCAGCTACCACCAGAAACAAGAGGATCAAGCAAAACCCAACTTGATTTGCTTTGAGTAAATTAAAACTGATGTTTTGGATCAAAATCAGCATGTTTATCTGACCATCTCCTTGATCGCAGGAGCAGCTTTCTCCTCTGGATATTCCATTCCGAGCAATTGGAAAATCGTGCGGGCGATCATTGCTGAACTCCATTGTCCTTCAACCTTCATTTCACCGGAAGCAGGTGTATCAGGCCCGATTGCAGCCATCCATATCTCACCGGCAACAGGTATTTCTGATCCGTGGCTTTTCCAACTCGTCTTTGAGGTACCGCGTCCATGATCTGTAGTGATGATCATAGTCGTCTTATCCTTGTATTGAGGGTCTGACTGGATCATCTCCCAAATCTCTTTAATGTAAGCGTCAGTTTGTTTGGCAGACCAAAGGTATTGATCGTAATGATTGCCATGCGCCCAATCATCAGTTTCTCCATAAGCGATATAAACTACTTTTGGCTTGTATTTTTTGATTGATTCCAAAGCGTAGTGTTGGGTAAAAGGATCTAATCTTACTCCATCCCAAGGGCCGCGAATTTCATCCTGCATCCGGTTGATCAGCAATTCCTTTTCGGTCAAATCAGAACCCTCCGCCTTGTCAAAACCAGCATTCACGGGCACGCCGCTTCTTTCTTCATTGACGATATAAGGGAAAACATCCCATGAACCAAACGCCATTACTTTCCCTTTGTACTCAGGCATTTTATTTAAATACTCCAGCAAAGTCACGTTGGGATTATTGATTTTGCTATTGCTGTTGATCCGTTCATCATCTGCAAATCCGCTTAAAACCTCATTGTAACCAGGATATGAAAACCACATGTTGTTGCTGTTGTTGACCTTATTGCCGTAAGCACGGTTGCCATAAAGCTGACCTTTTGCAGCAAGAGTCTCCCAGAAAAATGGCATCAACATCTTTCTTCTTTCAAGCGGATTTTCATTCCAGAAATCCTCTAGAAGTGAGCCGGGCTTTTCGA
Source organism: Algoriphagus sp. (assembly GCA_046597285.1). GTDB lineage: Bacteria > Bacteroidota > Bacteroidia > Cytophagales > Cyclobacteriaceae > Algoriphagus. The sequence goes on from JBKJKX010000166.1 coordinate 11,224, forward strand.
TCATTCCTGTATCATCGACCAAAATCGAATCCGCACCTTTGAAAATCTCTTGCCATCTCATTCCATCCAACGTGATCAGAACAATATTTTCAGTCTTATAATCTTGAGCTTGAGCACTCCCAACTAGTATGCAGCAAAGCAGAAAAAGGGTAGCAAAACTTTTTTTCATAGTGTTTTTAAGTTTTAAATAACCCGCTTCCTTACCTGGAAGCGGATTTTTATCTATTTATTTCAATTTACGGTTTTCGGTCTTTTTTCAAACTTCAAACTTCAGCTTTCTGAATTTACTTCATCTTTCTCACTTCAAACTTCCGAAATCCTACTTCACATCCCACCATACCCGAGTGGTAAGCGCATCTTCACCTTGGCGAGCAATTGCTTCCTTGTAATTCTCGGCATTCAGAGATTGGATACTTCCCGGGTAGATAAATCTTACCGGAACCGTGTTGATAAACGCCGCCGGACCAGGGACAATTTGAGGGTATCCGGTTCTTCTCCAGTCATACCAGCCTTCCATTCCGGTGAAGAATAAGGCTAACCATTTCTGGGTTCCGATTTTACTCAACTTCTCCTGAGAAGTACCGGTGTAAGCCACACCACCTTGCTGATAATAGGTATTATCTACTACAAGTTTGGATGCAATCTGAGGAAGGTTGATCAACGTATATCTTCCCTTGTAATAATCGACTGATGATTGGATTCCGTTTTTGTAAAATTCTTCAGCTGATTCTGTGGTGATAAAACCCTTTTCTCTGGCTTCTGCGAGAATAAACTGCAGTTCAGAATAGCTCATCAAAACTGCCTGGTAGCCTGTTGGATTAGCCAATGGAGTACATGCACTGCAAGAAAACAACAAACCTACTCGCGAGATAAAGTTTGATCCGCCCTTTGTCGCATCTCCGGATGGGGAATACTTCAACGCTTCTTCATCACCAAGTCCATTTGGGACTCCCTGATATGCTTCTGGAGCACCAATTACACCTGCTCCTGATGCATTTGTAGGTTGAGCATAAGCAAATAATCTTGGATCATTTATGCCTTTGAGCACATTCTCCATCTTCTCGCTTAGTCTAATTTCATCGTACGAACCTGATCTTGTCGTGTATAATGGATGCTGATTTGGCACATCCTGAAGAAACTGAAGAGCTGCTTCGTCAAGATTAGATGCGAAAATCGGAAACTGAGTTGGATTCGCTAAAATAGCCTGCATTTCCGCTGATGGATTATTCCGATCTGAAAGTCGCATCAGAATTCTCAATCGAAGGGAATTAGCAAACTTCTTCCAGCGTAGCACATTTCCGTTGAACAGAATATCCCCTTCCACCTTTTCAGTAGAAGTTCCCAACAAGTCATTCGCCTCTTTCAATTCTGCCAAAATACCGATGTAAATATCCTCCTGCTTGTCAAATTTCGGATAGTTGGTTTCAGATTTTGCCTGAATTGCCTCCGAATATGGAAGATCTCCGTAGGCATCCGTCATAAATGAATACAAGTTTGCTCTCATCACTTTGGCAATTCCAACGTAGTTTTTCTCGCCTGCTGCTTCAGATATCATAATTACATTATTGATATCTCTGAGTGCATTGTAAAACGTACTGTATGGGTTTCCCTGTGGTCCCCAGTTGTACCTGTCCTCGTTTGTAAACTGGATTTTGGCAGTTTGTTGCATCACCAGATTTCCGAGTCCCCAGGATTTTCCAGCGATTTCGTTGGTCGTACTTCGAATGATATTAGGAAGCAGAAGAGCGGAAGAAACTGCTTCAGGACTATTTGGATTGATGTTGGTTTCCTCAAAATCCTTATCGCAGCTACTTAGGACAAGCAAAGCTACCATCCCGAATCCTGTGAAATATTTTTTATTGAATTTCATGATTTCTGTTTTTAGAAAATTATTGATTCAGTAGTTAGCTTAGAATTTCACGTTAATATTGAATCCAAAGCTTCTGGTAGAAGGCAAAGACATGTCCTCAACTCCGGGAATCAAAGTCCCTCCGCCCATCGCCAATGTTTCAGGGTCGAAGTGCGGATTCTCTGTCCAAAGTGCCAGATTACGGCCAACAAGCGAGATTTTTACATCCTGAATAGGCATCCTTCCCAATACGCTTCTTGGAATCGTGTACCCAATAGTCACTTCTCTGAGTTTAAGGAATGTTGCGTCATACAAGGCTGCTTCAACGTTGTTTCTTTCGTAGTATCGGTTGTGCCAATTACGTGAAGAGATTCTCACAGTATTTGGAGAGAACGATCCATCTGTATTTTTGATGACACCCGGACTGATGATACCGTTGCCTGCTACAGTCAGGTCATATCCATTTTCTCTTCCAAAAAGAGTTTCTTCCAATTGACCCGATGTACTTCCGATCGTTTTGGTACGGGAAACCACAATTCCTCCATATCTGAAATCAAACAAAAAACCAAGATTAAATCCTTTGTAATTCAAATTATTCTGAAGTCCCAACATCCAATCAGGATTGTAATTTCCCTGCAATTTCAAGGTTGGATTTGTGATTGGAGTTCCGGTGGTCGTATGGATAATCTCGCCAAAATATTCACTTGCCGGATCTTCTATTCTTGAAAATCCTGCTCCATAGATATTTCCCATTCGCTCACCAACTCTTGCCTGAATATTTGCACCATTTCTACCCGTCATGGAGTAAGTGCTAAGATTTTCGGTCAGTTCCAGTACAGTACCTCTTGTCCTGGTGAAGTTTGCCATGAAGTCCCAGCTGAAACCACTCGCTGTCTTTATTGGACTGCCGCTCAAGACGATTTCAATTCCTTTGTTCTGGATTTCTCCGGCATTGATTATTCGGGAAGCGTAACCAGTAGCGATGTCCAGTTCGATCGGGATGATTTGATTTCTGGTTCTGTTGTCGAAATACGTAAAGTCAAATCCCAACTTTCCATCCATCAATCTAATATCAATCCCTGTTTCAAATGAGGATGTTCTTTCCGGCTTCAGATCAGCATTGGACAATCTGCTTGATTCGGCTTTGGTTTGAACTGTTCCCCAAGCTGTCTGTGAATTATACACATTTGTAAGGCTGTAAGGATCTGTATCATTTCCCACTTCTGCATAAGCTACTCTGGCCTTCAGGAATGAAATCGAAGAAGGCAGTGTGATCATGTCAGAAATCACAGCGCTCAAGGTAGCCGAAGGGTAGAAATAGCTGTTGTTTGCAGCAGGAAGTGTACTCGACCAATCATTTCTTCCAGTAATGTCCATGAATAAGACATTTTTAAATCCAATCTGGCCAAATCCATAAAGCGAATTAATTCTCTTTTCAGAAGTAGATTGATTCACTTGAAGGTTTACTGCAGTGTTGGTGAAATTGTAAATCCCAGGAATTAATAATTGAGAAGCAACAGTTTGTAAATACCTGTTTTCCTGACGCATTTGATTACCTCCCAAGGCCAAACTATAAGACCAAACAGGCTTTGTAGTTTCTGAATACGTCAACAAGAAATCAGTGTTTTGCTCACTGAAAGACACATTGTCTTCCCGGTAACTTCCTTTGGGGAATCGCTGGGTACTGAAAGCCCTCTTTCTGTCGCGAAGTTCGTTGTAAGTATCCAGACCTGTTCTGAACAATAGACTAAGCTTCGGAGTAAATTTGTAAGTAGCGGAGATGTTACCGAAAATTCTGTCTTTCGACTGCCCGTTTGTGTTTTCATACACGTTGAAATACGGATTGTCGTGGTAGTTGTAGTTGTAATTGAACTGCTGAACGCCTTCTCTATCCCGCATCCAATAATCTTTTAAGCTGTTGTTGTTCAACTGACGACCGTACCATATAAACAGATACATCAGGTTTTCAGTACCGTAGCTGATATTTGGACGGTTTCCGCTGTCTGTTCTTTGAAAGTTAAAAATGGAATTGACAGTAAGTTTATCAGTCACATTGATTCCGCCATTCATCGCAATCGTGTTTCTCTTCAGGTCGGTGTTAGGCACAATGCCTGTCTGATCCAGATTTGTCCAAGAAAGTCGAATGTTTGATTTTTCATTGGATCCTTCGATTGATATGTTGTTTGCACGCGTCAATCCTGTCTCAAAGTAGTCATTAACGTTATTTGGTTGGGACACCCAAGGCGTAGGTATAATTTTACTTCCTGAAGGAGCATTTAAATCACCACCTCGAAATCCTGCCACATCCCTTGGAGAATCAAACTGAGGAATCAACAAGCCTGCATCCAGTTCAGGACCCCAGCTTTCATCGACGCCATCGGCAGCACCTGCACCTGAACCGTTGACAAATGCAAATTGACCATTATTTCCCTGGCCATATTTATTTTGCCACTGTGGCAAACGCAACGTGTTTTCAAATGTCGTGTTGGAGTTGATCGTCACACCAAGGCCTTTTTTTCCCTTGCCTGTTTTGGTTATGATCAATATTGCACCATTTGCAGCTCGTGAACCATACAAGGCAGCAGCAGCAGGACCTTTCAATACAGTCATGGAAGCAATGTCATCCGGATTGATTTCCCCAGCCGCATTACCGTAATCCACTTCCTGATTTCCTGATCCAGAGGAACCTACGATATTGTTTGAAATAGGAACTCCATCAACTACAAAAAGCGGCTGATTTGCATTGATGTTCAAAGAAGATTCTCCTCTGATAGTCACTCTTGAAGAACCTCCAAGTCCGGAAGAACCATTGGTCACTTGGACACCAGCAACCCTTCCACTAAGGGAATTGATCACGTTGGTTTCCCGAGCTTCTGTAAATCGGTCACCTGAGACAGCCTGTACAGAATAGCCGAGCGCTTTAGTCTGTCTTTCTACACCGAGTGCAGTCACCACTACTTCCGAAAGGGCTAGACCTTCTTCCAAAGAAATATTAATCGAGTTGGAATTGCCAACAACTGCCTCGACACTTTCAAATCCCACAAAGGAAAAGATCAACGTCTCTCCCATTGAAGCTGAAATACTATACGTGCCATCAATGTCAGACACCGTTCCACGATTTGAACCTTTCACAAGTACCGAGGCACCCGGAAGTGGTTCATTGTTTGCATCACTTATTTTTCCTTGGACCCTTGATTGTTGGGCAAATGAAAAATTCAGGGTTAGCAGCATGCACGCTGTCAGGACCCATTGCCAAATGCTTTTTTTAGCAGCCATTTTACTGTAGAGGTTTTGAATAAGAAAACTTTTTTGGTTAAAACTTTAACAAAACTATACTCTCAGATTTTAATGGAGGTTAATTAAGTTTTACCAAAAAATGAATAAATAAAATTCAAATCCATTCTAATAGGTGCTAAAAAAATACCTGGAAGCACTTTTATGAAAACATTCCAGTATCTGGATTATCAAATTGCTTCCTTCTTTTTACCAAAACTTCACTTTAAAAAGTATACATATATTAAACATTCTGATTATTCAAAATGTTGTCCATTACTTAATTTTCACTGTTTATGGATGTCCTGCCGGCCGGTACTCTTGTCTATCCGGGCTGGGCTTGTTGTTTTTTAAGGTTGAGTGTAGCCTAGGCGCATCAGGATTGGCGAGCTTTCGAAGCGCGTCACTCTCCAGCGTGACTAATCGTTAATTTAAAACTAGACTACAAATTCTAACTGCGCCCTTTAATGGCACAATCAATTTGTTAGCTCATATTTCAAGCAAGCCAAGTACAAGAGCCGAATAAAATCCTTAATCCAAGAATATTTTCACTGATACAAAAAAGATGTATGAATTTAAAGTCATGAAAAATAAAGCAGGCAAGGTTGCCAAAAAACCGTCATTGATTCTTAATCTGACCAGTACGCCTAAAAACATCAGTAAAGCGAGGCCTCCTGAAGATATCAGTAAAATATCGTTCAATAGTAAGCCGACCAGTAAACCTAAAGCCCCTACAATTTCTAAAATTGCAGTAAGGGCTCCAAAATCACTCAATCCAAATCGGACAAATTCACTTTTCATTTTTGGAGATAAAAAATAAGCCATACCATAACCTAAAAAAGAGAGACTCGAAAAAAGCACTAATCCTTCCAATAAACCCATTAGACAATTAGATTACGGGAGACAGCAGCTATAAAAAGGCTTAGAAGCAAAAGAAACAAGGAGGGCATACGCTTTTGCCAAGTGTTGTTCACTTTAAAGTGAAAATACTGCGCGCTCACCATCAGGAAAGCCATTAAAAGTGCCGGAATGAGAACAAGCGAAGGATACCATATACCTGCTACAAGCAATGTGGCTAAAACTATTTTAGTGGCACCAACAATCGTACGCGTCAAATCGCTCAGGCCATATTGCTTAAATTCTTTCACAATATTATCAAAACGAAATACCCATACAAACACAACAGAAATAGCAACAATGAGTTGCGCGATCACTGATAAATTCTCCATTTTAGTTATTTTAAATTTCCTTACTCATTTCGCATTTCAGGTTCTGCCCCGTTATTTTTGAGTGATTTCTGATCTTCACTTTTTATTTTTTTTCCCGATTAACTTCCCAATCGATTCAGAATTCTAAGCTTCATGTTTTTGTAATGCCACTTTTTCATTGATGCGGATTGATTAGACTTGGCGGTGTGGGTTTGCGGCTTGGTGAAGGTGGCGATTTTTACCACAATCCCGCACGTGAAGCATGCAAAACTAAATTTCCATAAACGCAATCCCGATCGCCTTTGGGACTGCTCTCATGGACTTTTAGTTCCGGAATATATCGCAAGTCTTTTCCCATTTCCAATGGGTGAGTAGCATACCACTTCCGTAACCAATGAAGTGATACCGGTTTTTGTATTCCAGCTTTATTCACTCCAATTTTTAAACAAATTTTAAAACAAAAAAACCTCTCGAAGGAGGTCTTAATTTAGAATCGAAACAAGTTTTACATCAAAGTAAATTAAACCCTCCTTTTACCAGGATCACCGTTGATTCTGTAATTCCATCCACTGGCAGGATTTCAGTTCGGTCTGCAGTTTGACGACCCACTTTCACCAGTATTTTTTTCAGTTCAAACCCTTTATCTGTTTTGCCTTTTTGAACCAATACATAATAGCCATCCTCAGTTTCTATGAGGGCATTGGAAGGCAATGACCAGCCTTGCTGTGGATCGCTCCCAATAGTTGCATCTACAAACATCCCCGGGACTAATTCGTCTGCCTGACTTTCGTCAGCCAATTCTGCATGTACATTCACAAAGCGCTGCTCATTGATTGATTGCCCGACTACAAAAACCTCTGCCATGTATTTCTTGGAGGGCGCATCCGGCAAATAGAAACTTACTTTTTGACCTTTCTTGATTCGGATTGCATCTTTTTCAAACACACTCAGTTCGACATGCAAATGTGCCTTGCTGATGAGCGAAACAGCTTTTTCAGATGCTGCCAAAAATGCTCCGGGTACCACATGGATACTTTCCACAAAGCCCGAAATAGGAGAGAAAACCGGAACTCGGGATTTGATCGACTCAGGCTTCAGTTCCTCCACATTGATATGGATCATTGCCAATTGCTTCTTCAGGCTTTCTGCTTTGGCCAACGTGCTTTGATAATCAGCTTCTGCCTTAAGGTAATTTTTTTGAGCAGCAATTTGCTCACCATAAAGTGTTTTTTGTCTTTCGAAGTCTGCTTTCAGATAGGCCAACTGACTTTTTGCATCGAGGTAATCTTGCTGCAGGAGGATGAATTCAGGGTTTTCGAGGTAGAAAAGAACTTCACCTTTTCGGACCGCCTCACCTTCAAGTAGCTTCAACCCACTCACATATCCGCCAAAATAGGCTGAGATGGTTTGCATACCTTCAATCGGAACTTTGACCATACCCTGCACCTTGAGTTCTTCAGAGAATTCTTCCATGACGGGACTTCCCCACTCCATTTGCATCGTTTCAAATTGGGCCTGTGTCAGGATTAAGCCCATTTCCGGGCTTCCCGCCACTTCAATCGCTTCTGAAGTATCTGCTTCCTTGCTTGAGCAGTTTGAAAGAACTAAACCTAGGGCAAGCACAATCAAGCCTGAGATTTTTTTGGTTGTTATAGCGTCCATCAGTTGATCAGATAGTTAATTTCTAAAATTGTAAGTTGATATGCGTGCAGGCTTTGCAGGTATTGCAAGGTGATACCGCGAGAGTTTTCGATGAGTTGGACAAACTGAAGAAAGTCAATTTCTCCTTCCTGAAATGATCGCTGAGCTTGTTGCATCAGTTGTTCAGAAAGGTTTTTTCCTTCTTCATTGTAATAGTTAATCACTTTTTGGTTTTGAGCTAATTGAAGCAAAAGCTGTTGATACCGGTTTTCCAGTTGATTTTGGTATTGAGCTCCTTCGAATTCAAGCTGCTTCATCCCAAATTCTGCCGCTCTTGCCTGAGATTTTTGCGATCCAAAAAACAAGGGAATAGCTAATCCTGCCTGAAATCCAGGATAAACCTTTGCTTCAGGGCCAGGATTTGTTCCTCTGAATACATCCAATTGAATATCCGGAAGAAGTTTTCTTCTCTCGACTTGTGTAAGATGTCCGGCCCGAAGAAGCGCATTTTCAAAATACAAAATCCCCGGATGAGCATTCCAGTCACTTGGAGAAATCGGCCTTAAGTCAACTTCTTCCTCTGCCAGATTTAGATCACCCTCCCAGTTGAGTAACAACTTCAATTGCTGTAAAGAGATTTGATGTTGTTGGATTGACTCTTCTTTTTTAAGCCCGATTTCTCGCTGCTTTGCAGAGGCGGTTAGTTTCTCCAAAAAATTACTTTCCCCGGTTTCAAATCTTCTTTTGGAGGCATTGGAAAAATCCCTGTACAAGGAATCAAGAAAGTTGTAATGCGCCGTTAAGTCTTTCCAGTAAACCGAAGTGACGAAGGCTTTGCTTACCTCTGCATTCACCTGTTGTATTTTAAGATCCACAGTAGCTTGCATCATGAGCGCATCATCCTGAAATACTTTCTTATGCGCTGCATAAAGGGATGGGAAAGCGAATCGCTGACTGGCTCCCCAAACACGGTTATAGACTCCATTCTCGGCAATGTCATTTTTATCATATCCGTAGTAGACGACCGTTTTATCTATATTCCACCCCGCACCGATTCTTGCGTTGGCAGCTTCCAATCCCTGATTAGCTGCTCGCAAAGTCAGGTTTTCGGCCTGAGATCTGTTCAAAGCTTCGGTCAAAGTCAGTGGAATGTTGGATTCTTGGGCAAAGCCAAGTCCGATAAAACCAAAGATCAGCAACAGACTTAAAGCGGTTTTTTTAGATGAGAATTTTGGTTTGACCCCTTTTGATTTGAAAAGAACATACATCACCGGCAGAACCACCAGCGTCAGAATCGTTGCAGAAATCAAACCTCCAACAACTACTGTGGCCAATGGCCGCTGTACTTCAGCGCCTGCTGAACCAGAAATTGCCATAGGCAAAAATCCTAATGCAGCAGCCGAAGCAGTCAATAATACTGGTCTTAGTCGCTCTTTGGCACCGATGACTACCAGCTCTTTGATATCCGAAAATCTTGATTCCATAGATTTAAAATGTTCGATCAATACGATCCCGTTCAATACCGCAATTCCAAACAGCGCTATAAATCCTACTCCTGCGGAAATACTGAACGGCATATCCCTCATCCAAAGCAACAAAACTCCTCCGATAGCAGAAAGCGGGATGGCCGAATAGATCATCAAGGCATCGCGGGTAGATGAAAATGCGAAATAGAGCAAGACGAAAATCAGCACCAAAGCTATTGGAACGGCAATCATCAATCTGGCCCGAGCCTGTTGAAGATTTTCGAACTGACCACCGTAGGTTACCCGATATCCTTCAGGCACATTCACTTTGGTAGCAATAATAGCCTGGATATCGTCCACTACAGATTGTAAATCTCTCTCTCTCACATTGACTCCTACGACAATCCTGCGTTGGGTATTATCGCGGGAGATTTTGGCAGGCCCCTTGGTATAGCTGATTGTCGCTAATTCAGAAAGTGGAACGCTTCCTCCAGAAGGTAGCTGAATCGCAGCTTGTTCAAGGTTTCGAATGTCTTTTCGGTATTGTTCATCAAATCGGACCACCAAATCAAATTGTTTTTCCCCCTCAAAAACTGTCCCTGCACTAAGTCCTGCAAATCCCATGGTCACCACTTGATTCAGGTCTTCTATATTCAAACCATATTTTGCAATTTTGCTTCGATTGTATTCGATCTTCATTTGAGGAAGTCCATCTACTTTCTCTATGATAATATCTGCTGCACCTTCTACGCCCTGAATTGCTTCTTTAATTTCCTGAGCAGTTATGAGCAATACATCCAGATCTTCCCCAAAAACCTTGATCGCCAAATCGGCTCTCACCCCGGTAATCAATTCATTGAATCGCATCTCGATGGGCTGAGTAAATTCGAAATCAAGTCCCGGAATAACTTCAAGCGCCTCTTTGAATTTGGCTGCTAATTCATCTTTTGTTTCGACAGTCGTCCATTCTGATGGCGGATGAAGCGTCACTATTACATCGGCTTCCTCCATGGACATCGGGTCAGTTGGTATTTCGGCAGCTCCAATTCTGGTAACCACTTGGTTGACCTCAGGAAACTTCATTAAGATCTGCTCGATTTTCGTCATTGTTTCCACGGTGTTTGTCAGTGTGGTTCCAGTTTTCAAAAACGGCTGAATCACGAAATCTCCCTCATCCAGAGTTGGAACAAATTCAGAACCCATACTGGCAAAAAGGAGGATCGTTCCCATAAATAATCCACCTGCAGAGGCGAGTACCATCTTGGTATTATTCAGCGCCCATTTGATGGTAGGTTCATAGATTTTATTGAGCCAGTTGATGATCAGCGTAGAAACGTTACGAGGTCCTGGAGGAGTTGTTTTTAAGAAAACGGAAGAAATCACCGGCACATAAGTCAAGCCCAAAATCATCGCTCCTACCAGGGCAAAGCTGAATACTTCAGCCATTGGGCGAAACATTTTTCCCTCTACTCCGGAAAGCGAAAGAATCGGAATAAAGACGATAATAATGATGATTTGTCCAAAAATCGCCGAATGCATCATTTTTGAAGCTCCGCTAAGCGCAATAGCATCTTTATTCTCTTGCTTTTCTTCCGCTGAAAGCCCGTCAAAATGCTTATGTGAATGTGTAAAACGGAATGCTATGTACTCGACAATGATGACAGCGCCATCGATAATAATTCCAAAGTCAATCGCTCCCAAGCTCATCAAGTTGGCATCTACCCCGAAGATATACATCATCGAAAGGGCAAAAAGCAAACTAAGTGGAATAACCGAAGCAACTACCAGACCTGAGCGGATATTTCCCAAGAGCAATACCACCACAAAAATCACAATTAAACATCCCAAAATCAGGTTTTCGGCAATGGTAAAAGTTGTCCTTCCTATCAATTCTGATCTATCCAGAAAACCGTTGATGATGACGCCTTCTGGCAAGCTTGATTTGATCTCCTCCAACCTGATTTTTACTCTGTCAATGGTTCCTTTGGAATCTGCCCCCTTTAGCATCATGACTTGGCCGAGAACTTTTTCACCATCTCCGTTTGCAGTGATTGCACCGAATCTATTGGCATGACCATACCCGACTTCACCTAAATCCCGAATAAAAACGGGAGTTCCGTCTCGTACTTCTACCACAATATTTTCAATATCTTCCAGCGTCTGGACCAATCCGTCTCCACGGATAAAAAAGCTTTCGTTGGTTTTCTCAATGTAGCTGCCGCCTGCTATCGAATTATTCTTTGCTAATGCATCGTAAACCTGCATCAGGTTTATTTGCATCGCTTTAAGTCTTTCGGGATTAATCGCTACTTCATATTGCTTCAGAAAACCTCCCCAAGTGTTTACTTCCACCACTCCGGAGATTCCGGACAGCTGCCTTCTTACTACCCAATCCTGAATAGTCCGAAGATCTGCGATGGAATACTTGTCTTCGTAGCCTGGTTTTACATCTATTATATACTGGTAAATTTCTCCCAATCCTGTAGTAATCGGCCCCATAAAAGGCTGACCATATCCTGCAGGAATTCGCTCTTGAGCAATTTTGATCCGCTCAGCAATCAACTGTCTGGGAAGGTACGTACCGAGATCATCATCAAAAACGATCGTCACTACAGACAAACCAAACTTGGAAATCGAGCGAATTTCCTTGACACCTGGCAGGTTTGCCATTTCCAGTTCTACCGGATACGTGAGATATTTTTCAACATCCTCCGTAGATAGATTTCGGGAAGTCGTGATGACCTGGACCTGATTGTTGGTCACATCAGGCACTGCCCCGATAGGGAGATTGCTGAGGGCATAAATCCCAAAGCCAATCCAAAAAGCAATAAATAGGTAGATGATGAGCTTGTTTCCAATACTCCATTGAATGATCCGATCCAGCATGATAGAGATTCAGTTTATAATCCAAAGGTCATACTTAGCCTCAAGACCTAGCTTAGGTTTATCTTAAGATTTGCTTAAATCTGATTTGGCAAAAAATAATCTGAAAGACGTTCCGGTGCCTTTTACACTCGCTACTTCTACTCTTATTCCGGATTCTAATGCAAGTTTTCTCACTAAAGCAAGTCCTAATCCGGTGCCAGGAATCACTTGCTCGATGACATCCGGTTCCCGGTAAAAAGAATCAAAAATCTTTTCCAAAGAATCTTTTGAAATTCCCCGCCCATGATCTTCCACAGAGATAAAGGGTTGGCTCTCATGAATACCAACCGACACTTCTATTTCTGTATCCAATTCAGAATATTTGACAGCGTTCTGAATCAGGTTGTTAAGAATCATATTCAAACTATCCTCATTCACTCTCACAAAAAGTGGTTCGGTGAGGTAGGAATGGAAACGGATAGACCGACCCGTTTCTTTTTTAGCCTGATCGGCAATTTCTTCTGTAAAGGTGTGGAGCTCCACTTCCTCCAGATTTTCAAGATCCGTCTTGCTTACGCGGGCAAGTTCCAGCAATTGATCGATCAGGTGTGACATCCGATCAATGCTCTTGAGGGAAGTTTGAATCTTTTCTTTGTACTCCTCAGCTGTTCTGGGTTTTCTTATTAAGACTTCCAATGTACCTCTGAGCACAGCAAGCGGAGTTCTCAACTCATGCGAAGCATCAGATGTAAATTGCTTTTCCCGAATCAATGCTTGCTCCAGTCGACTTACCAAATTATTAATTGACCTGGTTAATTGGCCTATTTCGTCATTTTGCTCCGTTTCGGGAACACGCTCATTCATGTTTGATTGAGTGATTTGATTCGTCTTAAGGATGATTTTCCGAATAGGCTCAATACTTCTTCCTGCTAAAAATCTCATCGAAAAAAATAAGGAAAGTAAGATGCCTGGATACAGAAGCATTAAAACATTCCTGAGATTGGTCAGCAATTCTCTTGATTCTTGAAAAGAGGTGGCTACCAATAAATAACCCTGAGGCTTTCCCTCGTAATTCAATGGGATTTGAACTTGTCTGACCTCCTGAATTCCTACTTTAAGTGTCTTAGCTTCTTTTTCCAAGGATAAGGTTGAATCAAAGTTCAGATGATTATCCCCAAGATTCGGAGAGCGATCCATTGTCTTCCCCTTCAAATCCACAATTTCAATGAAAATTGGATTCAGCTGAATTTGACTATGCTCCATTTCCAGCCATTCATCTCGATAGGTAAATCGAATTTCACCATCGACGATAGAGATCTGATCTACATGCTCCTGGGTCTCAAGACTAAGCTCCCGATCGATGTTTTCAATGACAGAAAAGTTGACGACAAGATAAATGACTATAAAAACCAACACTATAATAGCGGCCGTAACCCAGGTAAACCTCCTTGCAATTCTGTCTCTGTAGGAAGTGTTCATAATTCCTTTGCCATATAGCCCACTCCCCTGATTGTTTGGATGTAGTCTTCATCCAGCTGCAAGTCTAGCTTTTTTCGAAGGGAATTGATAAAGACATCGATCACCCCGGTATTGTATTCAAAGTGTATATCCCAAACGCTCTCGATGATTCTTGTTCGCCTGCAAACCTTATTTTTATTTCTAATCAGGTATTCCAAAAGAGCAAATTCCTTTTGGGTGAGATGAATTTCTTCTTCATCCTTAAAAACCTGATGACGATCTACATAAAGCGAAATCGGCCCTAAAGTTAATTTTTCAGTTGTGGTGGTTTTTGTTCGTAGCTGAACGCGTATCCTGACCAAAAGCTCTTCAAAGTGAAATGGTTTTTTGATGTAATCATTTGCACCCGATTGCAGGCCAAAAATGGTCTCATCGACGGTATCTTTGGCTGTGAGAAAAATGATGGGAGTAGTTTCAAATTCTTTTCTAAACTGCCTTGTGAGCTCTATTCCGCTCATTCCGGGGAGCATCCAATCCAGCAATAGCAAATCGTAATTTCCGGAAATTGCTAGTTCCAAACCAGTTTTACCATTATCAGCCACATCCACAGCAAAAGCCTCCTCCTCCAATCCCTGCTTGAGGAAATTGTAGATACCAGGTTCATCTTCAACTATCAGGATGCGCATCACTTTATCAATTTGAAGCGTTAATTCTCATTATTTTCCAGCCATCGATTTCCTGAAGTATGACCCATGAGCCAGTATCGCCTAGGTCAGGCATTGTTTTCTTTGCTTTTGCAAACCAGATTCCTTTGATATTCTCAGGCTGGAAAATCCAGTCTGGATCGCTTTTTAAATTTACCAAATTCTGCTTCCAAGTTTCATCCTTCTGGAATTGGGTCTCTCGATTGAGATTTTCATCCCCTGCGTAAATGGATACGATTGGAATTTCCGTTTGAAAGGAAATCGAAGGAAGCCTTTTGTCATAGATCAGGATTCGGTTGGTTTCTGATGCATTCTCCTCAATCCAGGCAACAACTCCTCGAGTATCATTTGCAATTGCAGGATTTTGACTGAAAAAGTAAGTTGACATTGCAGTGATCCCCATCGTGAAGATCCAGGCACTGATAATCACCCTATCGGATCGGCGAATCCCAGACCAAAGCAACGTGATTAATATGCAAATCAGAATTACCCAAACGAAGAGAAATTTATAATTCAAAACTAATCGATCGTCGAATTGCGGAGCCAAAACTAACCCCAACAAAATCAATAACTGAAATCCCAACTGAAATCTTTCCCATCGCATCTGAACGGTACTGCTTTGCTTTTCCCAAATATGCACCGCGCCCAGTGCCAATCCTCCGAAAACTGGAAGAATATACAACACTAGCTTAGACTGACTGATCGAGAAAAAGAGAACCGGAATGCAAACCCAAACCCAAAAGAAGGCAGTCAGGCTTTTGGTATTCCTCAGCAGCGACCGACTTTTTCCCAACAAAATCAAAAACCAGGGAAACGCAGTAGCCACCAGAATAGCAGGGTAAAACCAAATGGGTTGACTTCGGCTGAATGTGTCCGATACAAATCGCTCAATCGTATGCTTGAAAACGAAATAATCCAGAAAGCGGGGATCCTCCAAGTATAACCAGACAAACCAGGAAAATCCTAAGATCATCATTAACAGAAATCCGATAAATCCTGCAGGGCTGATTTGCGGCCTCTTCCCTTTTTGATAAAGATGAAATATCCAAAGAACTGCCGGCACAAGCAAAACAACGGGACCCTTAGTAAGAAAGCCAAATCCCAGAAAAAGATACGTGGCAATCAAAAACCAATAGCTGCGGCTCTTCAAATATGAAAACCAATAAAATAAAGCCAACAATACGAAAGTCATCAAATAAGAATCCGTCGTGAGCGCCCTTCCTCCAATAATAACGACAGGAAAAGAGGTATATAGCATCGCTGCCATAAATGCTGACCGGCTGCTTCCCAGTAGTAATTTCCCGATGTGGAAGATTAAATAAATCTGCAAGAGAATCGAAAGCTGCAAAAAGAACCTGGCTGCAAAAGGAGTCGCACCAAAGATTTTATAGGACAATGCGGTGATCCAATAAGTCATCGGAGGCTTATGATAATGATAAATCCCCATCAACTGAGGATGAATCCAATCTCCTGAATCCAGCATTTCTTTGCTGATCTGAGCATACCTGGCCTCGCTGGATTCGGTCACAGACCAGGCATTTAAGTTGAAAAAAAGAACCAATCCGGTAAATCCGAGCAATAGGGTAAGCCTATAATCTTTGATCCGATCCAGATAATTAAGCTTGCCTACATTCTCCGGCCCATTGTGAATCATAATATTTCGAATGTAAACCAACAACCCAAAGCTCTGCCCGATAAATAAGACCGCATCACTTCTGATAATCGCATAAGAAGCAATCATCAGCGACCCCACAATTGATATATACCAAAAGCTTTGGGGGAAAATAGATTTTTGATACTTTTCTGATTGGTACCACTGAATTAAAAATCTTCCAGTGAAAACAATTTGACCCAGACTACCCCACGTCAAGAGTAGTCCACTAATCTCAGGATTGTCAAAAAGATGGGTGAAATCTACCAACTCATAAAAGAATGAATACACAAAGAAAATCGTCGGTAACGAAAAGAAAATAAGTCTGACTAGATATGGGAAAGTCTGCCAGACTTTTTGAAGCTGAAGATTTCGGATGTAAATAAAATAACCAATCATCTGTCCTCCCACGATTACGATATCGTGCCTGAAAGACCCATAAGCCATTAATAGAAAGGATGCAACTAAACTTAATTGCCAGAAAATAACAGGAGAAAGGACTTTTCCTACTTTCTCAGATTTAACCAATTGGACTAGAAATCTGGCAGAGAAAAGTCCTTGTGCCAAAAAGCCTAAACTCAGTATGGCATATCCTGTCATGCTTGTTTGGATTTAAAATTCAAAAGATTAGGTGGGACGATCATGTAAGTAATATTCCTTTTTATCATCCACTTGACGGCCAATGTATCTACCAAAGGTGAGACGAGTCTGTTCCAAAGATGAAACTTGCTTTTGCCTGTGATTCTATCGAAATGTTGTACAGGGATTTCCATGACTATGCCTCCTCGCAACTGAACCAAAGCGGGAATAAATCGGTGCATACCTTTAAAAAACGGCAAAGAAACAGCCATCTCTCTCCGGAGGATTTTTAGAGGACAACCTGAATCCTGAACTCCATCATGGAGAAGAGAATCTCTAAACCAGTTGGCGAATTTGGATGCAATGCGTTTGACAAATGTGTCCTTTCTGCTGCCTGTTCTATTGCCCATGACCAAGTCAAAGGTTTCGAGATAGGGCTCAAATTTCAAAAAATCCATCGGAGAAGTTTGTAGATCAGCATCTATATAGCCTACCCAGTCTGTTTTGGCATGATCAAAACCAGCTTTGATTGCAGCGCTTAAACCATGGTTTTTATCAAATGAAATAAATCGAAATCTATCCTCAGAGGCACAGACTTCTATGATTCTGTTGAGGCTATCATCAGTAGATCCATCATTCACCAATAATACCTGTATCCTAAATTGAGAAGATTCAAAAAAAAGAGAAAATGCCTCAGGGAGCCCAAGAATAGCATCCTCCTCATTGAAAATCGGAACAATAATGCATATTTCAGGCATATTTCAAGATTGAAAAGTCAAAGATTCACTATCCATTTGTTATTAGGCTTATGCCATTCTTAAGATTCACTTAAACTTTCAATTGGATGGAGCACTGACCACACCCACCATGCTGTCGGCAGTCCCATAATAGAGCAACCATTTTCCCTGGAAATATACCAAGCCTTCCAGGAATGTTGTTCCTTCAGGATATTGGCCCGACTTTTCAAATGGCAACTCCGGCTGAATAAATGGATCTGTTGTCCGGTCCAATAACTTCCACGGTTCATTCGCGTCAAAAAGTGCCTGTCCTCCTGTGTAAACTCGATTTCCCAAATTTTTCACACCCACTTGTTGAGAGTTTCCTGCATTGTAGAGAACAACAATTCCGTTTTTGGTAAGCAGTGGCGGAGGTCCTGCCTCCACCAGCCAGGAGTCAAAAAATCCCGGTCTTGGACTTAAAACAGGAACTCGGTTTCCCTCATGATTTTCCACCGGAACCCAATTTACCAGATCGTCAGATGTGGCCAACCAAATATGAGGCACACCATAATACATCCAATATTTACCCTTGATTTTGGCAGCTACCAGTTTCCCGTCTTTCAATTCGGTCACAATCGCTCCGGATTTGGATTCGACATGATGGTATTTTCCTTCTTTCCACTCTTGAAAGATCGGACCTCGCTTTTCCCAATTTTTCAAATCTCTCGAAGTGGCTACTGCAAGCCTCGGCACATCCCGATTCCATTGCGTGTAAGTAAGTACAAAAAGGCCTTCTTCCGTTTCCACGATTCTGGGATCTTCCGTACCGCCAGTCCATTCAAATTCTTTCTGAGAATCTTCCCCAGGATAGAAAAAAGGCTTCTTTTCCCTTGAAAATGTAAACCCATCTGACGAAGTAGCTAGGCCAAGTCTTGAGGTATGTCCTCCAATTTCCTTTTCTCCGAGCTTTTCCTCGGCCCGATAGATCACATGAACTTTCCCGTCTTTGACTAATGCTGCAGGATTGAACGTAGCCATGGATTCCCACTTCACCAATCTCCCGGACATGGGATCCTGAAATTCAGAATCAGGCAGCGGCGAGATAGTGGGTTGAGCAGCAGTAGGCCTTTGGAATGGACCTAACATCCAGGATTTTTCCTGTGCGAAAGCAGGATGAAATAGGAGTATCATCACTCCCGTGAAAAGCATTCCTTTTAGATTTTTGGTCATAGTCTCCAAAATACATCCATTAAAATCAACCCACAAAAAAACCTCTTGAGTAGTCAAGAGGCGTTAAATGTTCAGGCCATTTTTACGGCCTGATTTTTAAATAAATTCCGTTTCCTCGATTCTTTTTTCTTGTGCTTATTCCACCAGATCAGCGTTCCTGTGATCGGCAATGAGGTCGCGATCAGGCAAGCCAAAAACCAGATGAATTTGGTCACTTGCCCAAAAATCTCACCCGTATGAAGAGCTTTGACAGAGCGGCCTATTTGTTGTCTTAGGGGCAATTCAGAAAAAAGATTAGCTTCCTGAACTTCCAGATTTCCCTGCGAAAGCTTCAACTGATCCGCTCCTGCACGGGCAAAAAAGCCGGTTTGGAGTTTGCTGACTTCGATTGGGGCCGAACCGCTATCGGGGATTGAAATGCGGACAATTCCTCTATAATCCAACTCAGCATTCGCTTTTGCAATCACTACATCCAAAGAAATTAATTCGGCAGGGATGAGTTCTCCTTCAGGCTTATCCTCAGATTTTCCTTCCGGCTTTGGAGCTTGATAGGTATCAAATGTCTTTTGGTATCCCTCACGATACCAGGTGAAAGACCAGAAAGGTCCGGTTGCACCCATGATAAACAAGAAAATCAAGGAATAAAAAGCCAGCGTGTTATGCAAATCATGATTTACTCTTTTCCAGTTTGCATTCCATTTTACACTTAGACCCTGCTTCCAGTTTTTGATTTTATTAGGAAACCAAATCACTATCCCTGTCAAAACGCCGAGGGTGAAAAGCAACGTCGCAACGCCATTAATCAATCGGCCAAGATCCTGATTACTCATACTTTCAAGCATTGGCTCCTCAATTTTATTCAAAAGCAGCCAACGATGAAGGCTAAACATATAGCCCATAAACTCTGTCGTAGCGGTTTTATCACTTGTATTTCCTAGAAATTCGCCTGTGTAAGGATTGACATAAAAAGTGCTTGGCTTTTCTTCTCCTTCCTTTTTCAGAGAAAATTGTACAGTTCTGCCCAATTCCTCATTCCAGTTTACTCCGGTGACTTTTGATTCTTCTCTCGATTCCAATAAAGTCTGAAGTTCCGATGCTGATTTGCGCTGTCCAGTCTCCTCCACAAAGTAAAACTCTGAATTGAAAGTCTCTCTGATTTCAGTATTGTAAACATAAATCGTCCCACTCGAACAAACTGCAATCACGATTAGGCCTGAAGTCAAACCTGCATACAGGTGAATCTTGATGATGGCTTTTCGAATTAGTTGCCAGGCGGTTTTTCCAAACATGATTGGTAGGTTTTGATATCGATTATAGATGCGGCAAAAATAGAAACAAAATTATTATTTAGATTAATTACAAATAAAAATATTTGCCTTTTTTAGCACTTCTTCCTGACTTTCTGAATCTGTTATGAATTTTGTTATTTGATGCCTTAACTTTCAAGAAGTTTAACCTACACACTGATGAAATTGCTAATTCCTACCGGCCTGATAATTTTGTTTTTTTCAATTTTGAGCTGCTCAGAGCCTAAAAGATCCACTCCGAAAGTAAACCCGGAATTCAAAGCAGTCTTGGATGCACATGGAGATTGGTCCAAATGGATCAATGCAAAGGCAATGAGTTATGCCCTGATTCATGAAACCAATCTCACGCTCGAAAATCACTTCATCAACTTGGGATCAAGACATACAAGAATCGATGGAAGTATGTTTCAAATCGGCTTTGACGGCGACAGCGTTTGGATCAGTCCAAACAGAGAGTCTTTTGAGGGGAAATCGGTTCGTTTTTATCACAACCTTTATTTCTACTTCTACTCAATTCCTTACATTTTCACAGATCCGGGAGTAACTGTAGAAAAAGTTGCTGACAGGAATCTGAATGGAAAAGCCTACAAAACCTTTCAGGCTAAAATGGCCGAAGGAACCGGGGAAAGTTCAAAGGATCAATATTTCATGCTGGTAGATCCGGCAACGAATATGATCGAATACCTTCTTTATACAGTCACATTTTTTGACAATCCTACTCCAACCCTAAGTGCTTTGAAATACGAAGATTACCGGGATGCAGGAGGAATCAAATTCCCACGTGTATTGACTGGTTACACCTTTGAGAATGATTCTACAAAAGGAATACGATACCAGGTTAGTTTTGGAGATGTTCTTTTGCTTGATGAAGAATTTGAAGAATCGCTTTTCGAAAAACCTGAAGGAGCCGTTTTCTCAAATTAATCATTGGTCTAAAGTCCAAAGTTGATCCATAGAGACTACAAGCCTTGTTTAAGTTGGGTTGAAGTAAAAAGCATGGAATCCAAATTAATAAATCCGGATTTTAATCCTTCACCAATTCTAAATCAACTCGTGTAAGAAGATTTGCAGTGGCCTTTCCTGCAAATGTCCCCTGGACAGGCAAAGTCTGTCTAGGTTCTGGATGTGTGGCCAATGGAATGTATTGGTGATCGGTCAACAATCCCAAACTTGGGTCCAGACCAATCCAACCAGCGCCTGGAAGGTAGACTTCAAGCCATGCATGTAGTTCATGTCCGTCATTCAGATTTGGATTGAAAGCATATCCACTTATAAAACGTGTCGCCAATCCAGTTTGTCTCAGCAGTATCATCTCCATCCACGCCAAATCTCTACACGAACCTCCCTTATTTGAAAAAGTGAATCCGGGATCCCAGATATTCTCTTCATGGCGAATTTCATGATTCCAGTTTTGGTAAATCAGGTTAGTTAATCTGGCAAGCCAGTCAGTCATTCCATAGGATGCCTTCCAAGATGAATTGAGAAGTTCACCGGCAGATGCAAATTCAGTGAATCGAATAAATGGACTGATCAAATCAGGATTTTCCGAAGGATAAGAAAAAACAGGCTTCCCTGAGTCTATTGAACTTGTCAAGAAATCCGGATCGATGATGAAATCGAATGGATTAAATTCCTTCGTTTCGATCAAAAGTTCACTTTCAATTTTTAAAGAATCAGTCGGGTCGTTAAACCAGATTTGTCTGAAGGTATTTCCCGCCAAATCAATCTTGTTTCCAAGTCCGGAAGGATTGGGAGAAATACTCAACTTCTGAGAAGCAACTGATAGATAGGACCTGAACTGAGGTAATAAATATAGCCTGTGAACCCCCAGAGAAATTACAGATGAATAGTCGTATTGCGTGAGGTGATGGATCTGGAGTTTCATAAAGAATCACTCAAGATCGACCAGGAGATCATTTGATTCGAAAGCCTTTTTCAAAACTTCAGCAGGAAGCTCCTGAATTGCAGTCTTCAAGCGATTATTCCAAAAAGCGGAGATATGCTCCAATTCTTTCTGCTCAAATCGCTGCTCTGTTGTATGATAGGAATCATTTGGCAAAACCATTGTATCAATCGGATAATCTACATCATTGGCAGAAATCCGAGTCGCATCAAACGCCAGAAACGCACAATTCAATGCATAGTCCAAGGTGTCATCAAAAGTAAGAGACCTCTTCAAAACCGGATTGCCGAAACCTGTATTCCCGATAATGACGAAAGGAGTTCCTCTGCGTATCTCGATCCAGTTCCCTTGTGGATAAAGGAGGTACATTTTGGGTGTCTCATCTTCTTCCAGCTGTCCTCCGATGATCGAATACAGGTTAAAACTCAATCCTGCTTGCTCCAAAAATTCTTTATCCTCCTTTGCAACCGCTTTCACTTGGTTTCCAAATTCATTCACCGCCTGATAAAGCTTGGTAAATGATCCGTCACGCTTTGCGATTACTTCCGAGAAATAAGTGATTGCTTTGTCACGTACCGATCTCAGACCGGAAGTCATGATAAAAAAGGAATGCTTTTGCCTGTTTACGGTGAAGACCTTTTTTGAAGTAGTTGTCTCGCTGCCAGAAGTAATCCGTGTGTCTGAAAGGCCAATAAGGCCGTGTTTGGTTTTGATTCCAAGGCAAAATGTCATTCCTGATTTGATGATTGAGTAACAAAGTTATCCTTTATCGTAAAGAAGTTGCTATCAATAAGATTTGAAATATGATTGATTCTGAGTTGAAGAGAATCTAGATACTCGTGCAATCCGATAGAAATAATTTCATTCACTTCTGCAAATTCCAATCTGGATTTCAATTCCCCGATCGCTTTCTCAACTGAGTTATGATATCCTCCGCCGAAATTGCCAGAAATATGATGCAGACAGCTTTCAGCCTCTTTGAGGCAATAATAGATAGACCTTGGAAATAGCTTATTCAGAACCAAGAACTCAACGATTCCGGCAGAATCCAAATTTCCATATAACCTTCGATATGTATTAAAAGCTGTGACAGACTTCAGCAAAGCCATCCAATGAAGATAATCCAACGGTGTACCCACTTCGCTTGTGGAAGGAAGAAGAATATGATATTTCACATCCAGAATTCTCGAGGTCTTATCCGCCCGCTCCAAGAATTGACCCAGCTGTCTGAAGTACCACCCCTCAGTTCTCGCGACGCTACTGTCTGCGATTCCATATAAGAGCAAAATCTGATTCTTGATTTTTTCGAAAAAGAATCTTGGGTCTTCCTTTTTCCAGATTTTTTTATCACACCCTTCCTGAATCATGTAGTAAAGCTCATTTACTTTTTCCCAGGTTTCTTTGGTGAGATTTTCTCTTATAATTCTGGCATTTTCTCTTGCCTTAGTTATCGCAGAGAGAATTGAATTGGGATTGTCCGGATCACATGCGAGGAAATACAACACCTGCCCTCTTCCAAAACCTTCATACCGCGTTTTATAAAGATCAATATCACCTGTTGCAGCAACCAATGGTTGCCATTGCTCTTTCAGATCCAACGGAAGATCCTGCATGAGATTGAAATTCACGTCTATAAATCGAGAATAGTTTTCTGCTCGTTCGAGATACCGACCCAGCCAGTAAATATTATTTGCGACTCTGCTTAGCATTTTTCGTTCGATTAATTATACAAAACCCAAGTATCCTTGCTTCCTCCACCCTGAGAACTATTCACGACAAGAGAGCCTTCTTTCAATGCCACCCGCGTCAAAGCACCGGGAATCACCTCGATTTCTTTGCCATAAAGAATGTAAGGACGCAAATCGACATGTCTCCCCTGAATTCCATCACCTACCAAAGTTGGCACTGTCGAGAGTGAAAGTGTCGGCTGAGCAATGTAATTAGTTGGGTTATTTTTGATCAGATCTCTGAATTTCTCATGTTCCTGACGATTGGCTTTTGGCCCGATCAGCATCCCATACCCGCCAGCAGCGTTGGTTTCTTTCACCACAAGATCTTGAATATTCTCTAGGACATAATTTCTGTCATTTTCCTCTCTGCAGAGGTAGGTTGGCACATTGTTGAGGATCGGTTCTTCGTCCAGGTAATACTTGATAATCCTAGGCACATAGGCATAAACGGCTTTATCATCCGCTACTCCGGTTCCGGGAGCATTTGCCAAAGCTATGTTTCCGGCTTTGTATGCTTCGAAAATTCCCGGTATACCCAACATAGAATCCGGATTGAAGGTATTTGGATCAAGGAAAGTATCGTCGATTCTGCGGTAAAGGACATCTATTTGCTCCAGACCCTTGGTAGTCTGCATGTAGACTTTCTTGTTTTCCACGATCAGATCTACACCATTGACCAGCTCCACACCCATCTGCAATGCAAGGTAAGAATGCTCGTAATACGCAGAATTATGGATTCCTGGGGTCAATACTCCAACAACTGGCTTCGGTTTTTCTGATAAATTTTGGAGCATTCGCAGCAATTTGGTCGGATAATCTGATACTGGCATCACACCTTCCTGGTTGAAAAGTTGCGGATAAACACGCTTGATGATTTCGCGACTTTCCAACATATAAGACACACCTGAAGGGCATCGCAGATTGTCTTCCAAAATATAGTATTCCCCGCTCTTATCTTTGACCAAATCTGTACCCGTGATATGGCACCAAATCCCCTTTGGTGGAGTCAATCCCATACAAGGCTTCAAATAATCCTTACTTCCAAGGATCAGATCAGCAGGAACAACTCCGTCTTTCAGGATCTTTTGATCATTGTAAATATCCTGCAGAAACAAATTGAGGGCATGGACACGCTGCTTCAGGCCTGCCTCCAACTTTCGCCACTCTGTATTGGGGATGATCCTGGGAATAATATCGAGATGGAGGATTTTTTCCAACCCTTGATTATCGTGATAGACGTTGAATGTCATCCCCATCGCCCGCTGGGTTTGATTTGCAGAATACTGCAAATGATTCATTTTCTTGGTTGAGGTTTTTTTCAAATTCTGAAAGAACCCCTCGTAATGACTTCTTATTTGTCCATCTGGGGTAAACATTTCATCGAAATGTTCGCCTGCACTGTATCCGTCTGTATTCATCTTAGATTAGCAAATAGTTGAAGTCAAAAAAGATAGGAGAAAACTGACAATATTCAAAAAAAATGAAAAACTCCGGGTGAATTTCCACTAGAAGTTTAGATTTTTTGAAAGTATTGAAAAATTCAAGACAAATTTTAAACCTGATTTCTATTTTTTATCCAACTTACTCAAATTATCGGTCTAGAAATTACCCTACCAAGTATACATTATACCTAACCTTTATAGGAATAGGCTTCATAAAACCCTGACAGATTTATTTTCATTTCAGCACCAAAGCCTTCTTCACTGCAAACTCTTCCTCATCCGAATTGATCATAATCATCAGCTTATCTCCTGACTTCAATTCAGTCGCGCCATTAGGCGTGATGTATTTTGAATTGCGATTAATTAATACAATCAGACAGGATTTTGGGAAATCCAGATCCAGAATTTTTACACCATCAACTTCTGAATCCCCAGGCAAATTGACTTCTACCAACGCATTTTTGAAGTCATCCGAAAGCTCAATATCCAAAAGCGATCTACGCTTGAGTCCTTCCGGCACAGCCAAATGAAGCAATTTTGCGGCATGGGAAAGTGTTGTCGCTTGCAACGCAACAGAAGTGAGGACAATGAAAAAAACCACATTGAAGATCAGTCCGCTCTTTTCAACACCCGCGAGCAGGGGGAAAGTGGCAAAGACGATCGGAACTGCCCCTCTCAATCCAACCCAACTTATAAACGCTTTCTTTCTGTTCGTGAATTTGAAAAAGGACAGTGATATCCATACTCCAAGTGGACGCGCCACAAACATTAAAAACATAGCTATGACAAAGCCCAACCCGATCACGGGAATCACCTCAGTCGGATAAACCAATAAACCAAGCGTAATGAACATCAAAATCTGCATCAGCCAGGCAATCCCATCAAAGAATCGAATCAGACTTTTATTATGAAGCATACGCGCTTGACTCATGGTAATAGCAGCGATATAAACTGCCAAAAATCCGTTGCCTCCAAGTAAATCCACAAACGTGTAAACCAGTACAACCAAGCCCAACATCAAAACAGGATACAAACCTTCATACTCTAGATTGATTCGATTGATTAGAAATACGATTCCTTTGCCAAGCAGAAAACCACCTAGTCCGCCAATGATCATTTGTTTAAAAAACTCAGGAATCAAATCCACAAAACTAAATCCTTCCAAGGTAAGCATCGAAGTCATCCCGATCGTGAGGAAATAAGCCATTGGGTCATTACTTCCGGATTCGAGCTCCAGAAGCGGCCTCAGATTTCCTTTCAGTCCTATGCTTTTGGATCGAAGTATGGAGAAAACGGCTGCTGCATCCGTTGAAGATACAATCGCTCCCAAGAGAAACCCTTCCATCCAAGTAAATCCCCCGACTAAGTGAGCGAACGCTCCGACAGAACCCGCAGTCACTACGACGCCAACTGTAGAAAGTACGAGCCCGGGACCTAACACAGGTTTGATAGAATTCCATTTGGTATCCAAACCACCTGAAAACAAAATGTAAGTCAACGAAATCACTCCCAAAAACTGCGCAACTCCCGGATCATTAAAGGAGATTTTCCCGATCCCATCAGACCCTGCCAGCATCCCCACACCCAAAAAAAGAAGTAACACCGGAATCCCTGCTCTCCCTGCAGTTTTACTGGCAACTATACTCAGAATCAAAAGTAAGGAGCCTATTAAAAGGATATTTTCAGTAGTGATTTGCATGAAAAAGATCTGTGTTAACCTTCTAAAAAGAAAGTCAGTTGGCAAGAAGGTAATAAAATTCCGCCTGAAAATGGTTCCAAACTCTAATTTAAAGGATTTTCCAAATTTGATCAATGGTCAATTGGCAATGATCAAACTCAAGGCTCAATGCGATTCCGAACCTACTTGATCATAGTCTCGCTCCCAGAGTAGTTTGATTCCTTATATTCTGAGGTTCAGATTGAAGCTTGATGAGGGATATTGATCTTTTGGGGAAGCACCAGCGTTGATAAATCTTGCTCTTGTGGCTTTTTGATTAAGAGTAAAGTATTCGATAAAAGAATTGTCTTTCCTTTTCTCGCCATCTAGAAATTTTCAAAGTACTTGCCAAAATTTGATTTAAAGGATTTTTTAAATTCCTTTGTTGCAGGTGCGCACTTTCTCCAAGATAATAGCTCGATTTCTACTCGGCATGTTCTGTTTGTTCATGCTGCATCAGTTTGCGCCTCATTCCCATCATCAGCATGAGGTAGAAGTTCTTTCTGATCACCATTCGGAAGGACATTCTGCTAGTTCGCATCAGCATCAATCCGATGATCACCACAGGAGTTCCCATGAGCACCATCCTACCAAAAAAAGTCCTTTAGACCTCCTTTCCTTACTTTTTGCAAACCACTCCCACTCTCAGCAACTCGTCGATAATTTTCCTTCTCAAGAACAGACTTCGGAAGTAAAAGAGAACAAAAAAGAGGTTCAAAAAACACTTCCAGAAAGTTTTCGCCTGGAGATTGTCGAATCAAGTCCTCCAAGAGTAAAAGCTGTTCCCAATTTCTTGGGAACCCATAAAAGCCCCTATTACATATCCCTTTCCTTACGAGGGCCTCCAACTTTAGAATAATAATATCTTGATGAGCACCTCATCAAACTCTAATGGATTTCTGTCCATAGAATTTTATTTATTCTAACTCACTTTACATGTTCAAAAATTATGTAATCGCTTTGTGCGTATGCATATTTTCGTTTGATGCTTCGGCTCAGTCAATAGAATTGCTGCCTATTCTGCAGGAAATCGAACAAAATAATGCATCGTTAAAGGCATTTTCATCACTCA
>JBKJKX010000147.1:0-11623 GCA_046597285.1 Algoriphagus sp.
CTGACCTGACCTTCCATGCGGGCATGGTTGGTCAATAAAGATTTCATTTCTTCAATTAGGACTGCAATCTCCTCTTCCCGATCGTCCTGTACGATATGATCAATTGATTTCAAACTACCGGTGGTGGTTGTGATCTGGTAAATATGCACCACGGTAATGATGGCGCCGAATTGGTTGGCGATGTGAATGGCATGTCTCAATGCGAGATTGGCATTTTCGGAGAAATCTGTTGGGACTAAGATCTTTTTCATGATGCGGATATTAGTTTTAGAAGATCCAGTTTTGGACCTGAGTTAGATTTGAAAAATAGAATAAGAATCTTAAAAAATACATGATTCATGT
The DNA here is from genome assembly GCA_046597285.1 of Algoriphagus sp. Classification (GTDB taxonomy): domain Bacteria; phylum Bacteroidota; class Bacteroidia; order Cytophagales; family Cyclobacteriaceae; genus Algoriphagus. The sequence continues at coordinate 343 of JBKJKX010000147.1, forward strand.
CATGGTTTTAAATAATAAAGGTTTGATTTCCAGCTATAAAGGCAGGTAGTTTTTCAGGTTGGCTTGACCAATGAATTGAAAACAAAAAGCCCTATCCTTCTCAGCATCGGACTTTCCATTGACGAATGATGATGGTATAAAACCCAAAATCTCATGTCTTAGATCTCACATCTTAATCACTTCTTCATTCCCATATAATCCACTACAAAGTAGCTTAATGCTTTTACGCCAAGTTTAAAGCCACTTTCTTCGAGATAGAAATCAGGCGTATGGTGAGAAGGTGTGGTCAAGGGATCTCCTCCTTTTTTCATACCGCCTAGCATGATGAAGATTCCCGGCTTTTCCCGTTGGAAAAAGCTGAAATCTTCCGAACCCGTAATCGGATCCATCGCGATTACATTTCCTTCTCCTGCTGCAGCTTGGATCGAAGGGAGCATTTGGGAAGTGAAGGCAGGCGGGTTGATGGTGGCAGGATAGCCTTTTTTGATTGAGACATCTGCCGTAGCTCCGGCACTTTCGGCAATGTTGGTGGCGATTTCTGTGATTCGTTTGTGGACTAAAGCTTGCTGCTCATCACCAAATGTTCGGATCGTCCCCATCATCTCTAATTTTTCAGAAATAATATTTGCGCGAATCCCTCCTTGAATAGCTCCGATCGTTACAATCGCAGGGTTTTGGGTGACATTGACATTTCTGGAAAGGATTGTCTGAAGACCCATCACGATCTGGGAAGCGGTGACTATTGGATCGACTCCGGACCATGGGGAAGCTCCGTGAGCCTGGATACCGTTGACGGTGATTTTCAGATTATCCACCGCCGCCATAAATGGCCCAGATCTATAACCGATTTTACCCGCCTCAACTTGCGCCCAGATGTGTAATCCGAAGATCGCATCGACATCCTTCATGACTCCCTCTTTCACCATTAATTCCGCTCCTGCCATACTTCCATCATAGACTCCTTCTTCTGCAGGTTGGAAAATAAACTTAACTGAGCCTTGCAATTGGTCTTTCATTCCAGCCAAAACCTCAGCCACTCCCATAAGAATAGCCATATGAGAATCGTGTCCACAAGCATGCATGACACCAGTTTCCTGTCCATTGAAGGTTGTGGTCACGGTGGATTTGAATGGTAGGTCCACTCGCTCAGTCACAGGCAAGGCATCCATATCGGCACGAAGTGCAACCATGGGACCAGGCTTTCCGCCTTTTAAAACTCCGACAACTCCTGTGATCGCCACCCCTTCGGTCACTTCCATTCCAAGAGAGCGAAGATGTGCAGCAATGACCTTTGATGTGCGAAATTCTTGATTGCTTAGCTCCGGATGCTCATGAAAATCCCTTCTCCAATCGATTACTTTGGATTCAATTTTATCAGATGATTGATCGATTTTAGTACGGAGGGTAGATTGACCGAAACTGATGGTCGAAAGAAAAAGGAATGGTATTAGGAGCTTTTTCAAAATTTTTGGGTTTAATGTTTAGCTTGATCAATTTAAAATTCTGTCATAGATGACTTAATTTTAAAAAGAATATTGGTTTTCCAAGTTAGATAAATCTGCTTTATAAAAATCGATGGCCTTTCCTTTCAGTGATTTTGCCGATGAAATCAATTTTTTTCTAATGAACAAAAAATACCCCAATCTCCAGATCAGGGCATTTCTATTCTAGTTGGATTGTAAGTAAATCCTACATCCCGCATCTCATATCTTAAATCACTTCATTCCCATGTAATCCACCACGAAATAGCTCAACACACGCATTCCCAAAACAAATCCACCTTCGTCAATGTAGAAATCAGGCGTGTGGTGGGAAGGTGTTTTGGTTGGATCCCCTCCTTTTTTCATCCCACCCAAACCAATAAATAGCCCCGGTTTTTCTTTTTGATAGAAACTGAAATCTTCTGCCCCTGTCACAGGCGGATTTACGTTTACATTTTCTTTGCCGGCTGCAGATTCCATGGTGGCTAACATTTTTGCTGTCAGATCCGGGTCGTTCACCGTGGTGGGATAGAGTTTGGTAATCTTTACTTCTGCTCTTGCTCCGGCACTTTCCGCGATATTAGTAGCGATTTCAGTGATTCTTTTATGGACCAATGTCTGCTGATCCTCTCCGAAAGTTCGGATGGTACCGATCATTTCTACTTTTTCAGGAATAATGTTGTGGCGGATACCTCCATGAATTGCACCAACGGTAACTACCGCCGGATTTTGGGTGACGTTTACACTTCGTGAAAGGATGGTTTGCAAACCTGTGATGATCTGAGCTGAAGTTACAATCGGATCCACACCAGACCAGGGTGAAGCTCCGTGAGCCTGAGTGCCATGCACGATTATTTCCAAATTGTCTACAGCAGCTTGGGATGGACCGGACCGGTAGCCGATTTTCCCTACCTCTGTTTGGGAAGAAATATGGAGTCCGAAAATCGCATCTACATCTTTCATCACACCTTCTTCTACCATTTGCTTGGCTCCCCAGGTAGTTACACCTTCCTGATAAATTCCTTCTTCTGCAGGTTGAAAAATGAACTTGACATTGCCTTGGAGTTCATTTTTCATTCCAGCCAAAACTTCAGCCACACCCATCAGAATCGCTACATGCGTATCGTGGCCACAGGCATGCATGACCCCCGTTTTCTGTCCGTTGTAAGTCGTGGTAACCGTTGATTTAAATGGTAAATCTGCCCGCTCGGTTACCGGCAATGCGTCCATATCTGCTCGTAGTGCTACTGTCGGGCCTGGTTTTCCACCTTTTAAAAATCCGACTACCCCGGTTACCGCAACGTTTTCAGTCACTTCAATACCAAGAGAACGAAGGTGATCCGCCACCATTTTGGCAGTGCGGATTTCGTTATTTCCCATTTCAGGGTTTTTGTGAATATCGCGTCTCCAGTCGATGACTTTGGATTCGATTGCCGCGGCTTCCTTGTCGATGGCGGGTTTTAGCTTGGTTTGGCCAAATGCCATCCCGCTTAGAAGAAATAAGGGCAGGATAAGTTTTTTCATTCGTTTATTTGGTTGATAGTTTGACTCTCGATTTTCTAGAGCTGTGAAAATAGCAATTTGGAGTTTAACCTTACGAATGCTTCAAACAGAAATTTGACAGATGGAGAACTATTCGGGCTTTTTAAGCTTTCTAACCTAAAACAAAACCTATGAATCTCGATAAACAAATAGCAGTAGTCACTGGAGTAAGCAAAGGCATTGGCCTAGAATTAGTCAAACTTTTACTGGAGAAAGGAACCATTGTCGCGGGTTGGGGCCGAACAGCTCCCAGCTTCCAGCATGAGAATTTCCACTTTTTCTCATGCGATGTATCAGTGGAGGATCAGGTAGAAAAAGCATATCAGGAAACAGTTAAAAAATTGGGTTCGGATATCCGAATTCTGGTAAACAACGCCGGTTTTGGAATTGCGGGTAAGTTTGAAGAATTGTCTTCCGAAGACTGGAAGTCCATGTTTGATACCAACGTTCACGGGATTTTCTATGTAAGTAAAAGACTCGTGCCGGCAATGAAGCTTGCAGATGAGGGTCATATTTTGAATGTTTCTTCGATTGCAGGTCTGAACGGAGTTGCCAATTTTGCAGGATATGTGGGTACAAAACACGCGGTAAGAGGAATTTCTCATTCGATGTATATGGAGTTGAGGGACTTTGGAATCAAAGTTTCGACGATATACCCCGGCTCGATTCAGACTAATTTCTTTGATTCAATCCCCGGAATGGGAGCGACTGAAAACATGATGCGACCAATCGATGTAGCTCACACAATTGTCCAAACGCTGGAAACGCACCCGAATTACTTTGTGGCTGATGTGGAATGCAGACCGCTTAGACCGAAGGGGAAAAAGTAAACCTAAAGGTTTATTGACCGCAACAGGTCAAGGAGGTTTCCCAAATGGAAACAAAGCAAATGATATGGAAAAAGCTTAGACAAACTTTGGAACTGACAAGTTGGGCCAAGCCTTTCTTCGGCAGGCCTGCCTGCCGAAGAAAGGTCTTCTGGCTTGGATCTTTTTAGCAGACTTGAGTCCCTTCGGTTTTAAACTCAGCTTTTGATGTAAAAATTAATGAAAGTTTTTTAACTCGAAATTCTAACTCCAATTTCTGGTACAAATATCAAACTCTCACGAGGGGTTAATTTTTTTTTGAAGGGGTTAAGTGTTTATTTTGAATGTTAATCTTACGGCAATCAGTACCATGAAAAAAATTCATATTGTTATTCTTATTTCGGTGCTTTTTGGAGGCACTGCCTATATGAGTCTTTCTTCTCAAAATAAGGCCTTGGAAGAAACCCCAGTTCTCACTGCACCAAATACCCTTCCGGACTTTACACTAAATGGCATAAATGGAAAGGCAAATTCCATCCACGCTTTGGCAGGCAACAAACCTACGCTATTCATCTACTTCAGCTCGACCTGTCATCTATGTCAAGATGAACTTGGTGCGATTTCGAAAAGGATTGCTGAATTTAAAGACTATAACCTAATCCTAGCGACAGTGCAGCCGATAGAGGAGATGATTGGGTTTGTGAACAGTCTGGGAATTAAAGACAAAGCCTATGTTCACTTTTTGCTTGACGCTGAAATGAAAGTGGCTAGTTTCTATCAAATCAAAAGTGTTCCTTCGATTTATTGCTACAATTCAGAAAAGAAACTGGTAGCCGAATATGTGGGGATGACCGAGATCGATCTTTTGCTGAAGAATTTGAGTCAAGGTAAATAAGTCTCAAAGTTTTCTGGGATTAGGTTAAACCAGTTCTAAGCTGGGATTAATCTGTTTTTCTAAAATCGCTGCCAATTGAGTCTCAACGAAAGGAAAAACATTTTTCCTTACTTTTGATTGACTAATAAATCCCAATGTCCCTAGAAGTACACCAGCTCACGAAAATTTACGGATCTCAAAACGCGCTCGATGGAGTGAGTTTTTCTGGTACACCGGGAAGAATCTTAGGTTTTCTGGGTCCTAACGGAGCTGGGAAATCCACCACCATGAAGATCATTACCGGATTCTTGCAGCCTGATTCCGGTTCGGTCAAAGTTCAGGGGAAAGACGCAGTCAACAATCCAAAAGAAGTAAGTCCGCTAATTGGCTATTTGCCCGAGCATAATCCGCTCTATCTTGATATGTACGTGAGGGAGTTTTTAGCTTTTTCAGGCGGAGTTTATGGATTGAGTGGAAAGCATCTTGACAATCGAACCAAAGAATTGCTTCACCGCACTGGTCTGGAACCTGAGCAACACAAGAAAATCGGGCAACTTTCTAAAGGTTACCGGCAACGGGTTGGACTGGCAAGGGCATTAATTCATGATCCTCAGGTGATCATTTTGGACGAACCTACGACCGGACTTGATCCGAATCAATTGGTGGAAATCCGGAATCTGATCAAGGAGATTTCCCAGAATAAAACGCTTATACTTTCGACACATATCATGCAGGAAGTCGAAGCGATCTGCATGGATGTAGTAATCATCAACAAAGGAAAAATCATCGCATCAGAATCCCTTGAGAGTCTGAAGTCAGGAGCTGATGAGGCTCAACTTGTTTTGGAAACGGAAGAGGAAATGGAGTTGAGCTGGTTTGAAAACCTGGGGAAAATCAGCTTTGGAGCCAAAGGCAAAAAAGAAATCGGGATTTCTTGTCAAGACCCTTCTGAAGCGAGAAAAGCAATTATGAATCTGGTCCGTGATCACTCACTTAATCTGATCAGCCTGAATCAAAGCAAAAAGAATCTGGAACAAATTTTTCGCGAAATCACAAAATGAAATCGAGCATGTCGCAAATGTCACAAACTGGGATGAATATTAGCAATGAGAGATTCCATCTGACCATTCAAAATCAAATTATAAACAGATGACAAGCCTATTTCTGAAAGAAATCAATGCCTTTTTCGGGAGCCTGCTGGGCTATCTCGTCCTGGCGTTGTTTCTGGTAGCACTGGGATTGATCGTATGGGTGTTTCCGGAGAGCAGTGTTCTGGAATATGGATTTGCAGATCTGGAAGCGCTTTTTACTTACACTCCTTATGTATTTACTTTTTTGGTTCCTGCGCTTTCGATGCGAGCAATTGCCGATGAGCGGAAAACCGGAACTTGGGAACTGCTTCGTACTTCGCCACTGACATTGGTCCAGATTATTTTGGCCAAATACCTCGCTTTGATTTGTCTGGTTTCGTTGGCAGTCCTTCCGACGCTTTTGTATTTCTTCAGCATTGTGCAGCTCGGTGACCCAGTTGGGAATCTCGATCAGGCCGGATTTTTTGGTTCCTGGATTGGATTGCTAGGGATAGGAGCTGTGTTTGCAGCGGTTGGTTTGTTCGCAAGTTCACTGACTTCGCAGCAAGTCGTCGCATTCGTATTGGGCGTTTTCTTGTGCTTTATTCTTTATTTTGGATTTTCTGCCATCGCAGATTTGCAGTTGGGTATCTGGTCATACTGGTCGGAAGAGCTGAGTCTGAGCTATCATTACATCAGCTTGAGTCGCGGTGTGGTGGATTCTATCGATATATTTTTCCTGTTGGGAATGATTTGGTTGTTTTTGGGGAGTAGTGTTTTGGTCTTGAGAAACAAATGAAAACGCCAATCTCACATACTTTGAAGCCTTGGTTGATCTTGATTGGAGGTTTGGTGATTTTTGTTTTACTCGCATTATTTCTACGATTCCGAATAGACCTTACCGAGGAAAAGCGCTATTCTCTTCATCCTGCTACCGAGCAAGTTCTTTCCGAAATGACCGAGCCGCTTCATGTTGAGATTCTTTTGGTTGGGGAAAATCTTCCGGGAGGGATGCGTCGCCTCCAGAAATCTATTGAAGAGACAGTTCGCACGTTCAATGCCTATAGTCCTGAGAAAATCACTTTTTCTTATTTTGACCCGCTTAGCCTACCCGCAGCGGAACAGGAAGAATTTATTTTTACCCTCAACGAATACGGGATTAATCCTGTGAATCTCTTTGTCAGCCAAAATTCCGGTCAACAGGCAACCATGATTTTTCCCGGGTTTTTAGTGTTGAATGAAGAATTCGAAACCGGTGCTTTGGTTCTGAAAGGAGAACGCGGCATGAGTCCGGATCAGATCCTGAACCAATCCATCGAGAATCTTGAGTTTGAGATGAGCAATGCTATCAAGAAATTAATTTCACCGACATCCAAATCGATTGCCATGATCATCGGACATGGGGAGATGAGCGGAGATGAGGGATTTGGTCTGGTGGAGGCTTTGGATGGGGAATTTGAGCTGTTCAAAGTTCCATTGGATCAGGCAAAATCTGTCGATGATCTCAAAAATTTCAGCCTTATTTTAATTCAGGGACCGAGGGATTTATATACGGAGCGGGAAGTTTATTTGCTGGATCAATACGTGATGAACGGAGGAAATCTGGTTGTACTCATCGACGGCGTTGCAGTAGAAATAGAAAATGCCGGAGGAGAAGGAACGATTGCGATGCCGGTAGATTCAGGTCTCGAAAACCTGCTTTTTCGCTATGGTGTCCGGGTCAACAAAGATCTGATCCAGGATCTGAACTTTGGATACTTCCCGGTTATGGCCGGAAATTTTGGAAATCAAGAACAGATGGTTCCCTTGCCATGGCCGTTTTACGTACAAGCCGGACGGATGCAAACACACCCGATTACCAAAGGGCTGGATGTGATTAATTTCCGATTTGTCAGCAGCCTGGATACTGTCAAAGCAGCTGGTGTGAAAAAGACTCCTTTGATCTTTTCTTCTGACTTTTCCAGAGTTCTTCCTGCACCGGTCAGAGTGGCTTTCAGGGATATGGAAAAAGAACCGGTGGCGGAAGAATATGGATTGAAGAATCTGCCGATGGCGTATTTGCTGGAAGGAGAATTTACTTCACTTTTCAAAAATCGATTTATTCCTGAGGGCTTTTTGAAAGCAGATTTCAAAGAATCCGGAAACGGTAAAGTGATGGTTTTTGGAGATGGTGATGTATTTCAAAGCCAGACAAATCTTCAGGATGGAAGTCCGTTGGCATTAGGAGAGGATCCTTTTGTGCAGACTACTTTTGCAAATAAGCTTCTGCTAAGAAATCTCGTCCAGTACCTTTCTGATCCAGATGGAATCATTGCCTCCCGAACACGAACTTTCCAGATAAGGCCTTTGAATAAAGTAAAAGTGGCTCAGCAGAAGGTCTTTTGGCAAACTCTGAATGTGCTGGCACCGGTGCTGGTTTTGATGATTTTTGGAGCAATGGTTTGGGGAATCCGGAAAAAAAAATTTTCTAAAAAATAAACGAGCCGGATGGTTACCTTCGTTTTGATTAATTTTCCAGAGTTTCGGTGGTTCGTCCTATCCAAATCGATTTTATTTATAAATTTACCACCGATCAAAAGTAAAATAAAATAAGCCCTACGATATGAAATTTATTGTTTCCTCTTCTGCTCTGTTAAAGCAGCTTTCGGCAATTAACGGTGTGGTTACCACCAACCCGGTTGTGCCAATTCTGGAGAACTTTCTTTTTGAGATCAAAGACAGCAAGTTGACCATCACTGCCTCTGATCTTCAGACATCCATGATGACTGAGATTCATGTGGAGGCTAAAGAAGACGGAAATATCGCGGTGCCAGCAAGAATCCTGATCGAAACGCTGAAAAACTTACCGGAGCAGCCGGTGACATTCAGCATCGATCACGATACGTACGCTGTGGAGATCAGCTCTGACAATGGCCGCTACAGGCTTGCCGGTGAAAATGCAACTGACTTCCCGAAAATCCCAACCGTAAGCAATGCAACTGTGGTAGATATGTCCACTGAAGTGCTTTCCAGCGCAGTTTCCAATACCATTTTTGCTACAAGCAGTGACGAGTTGAGACCGGCTATGACGGGTGTTTACATCAACCTATCAGCAACCAACACTACTTTCGTAGCCACTGACGGTCACCGTTTGGTTCGATACAGAAGAGTGGATGTGGCTTCGCCAAATGCGACAAGCCTGATCATTCCCCGAAAGGCTTTGAACTTGCTGAAGTCAACTTTGCCTTCGGAAAATGTGCCTGTAACTGTTGAATTCAACAATTCTAATGCTTATTTCAAGTTCAACAGCATCAAAATGATCTGTCGTCTGATTGACGAGCGATTCCCTGATTACGAAAATGTAATTCCGGTTGACAATCCAAACAGGATGAACATCGACCGAATGGAATTGTTGAGCTCTTTGCGTCGTATCGCAATTTATGCCAACAAAACCACGCATCAGGTTAGATTAAAATTGACAGGCAGCGAGCTGATGATCTCTGCAGAGGATTTGGATTTCTCTAACGAGGCGAATGAAAGATTATCGTGTGATCACGACGGAGAGGATATCGAAATCGGATTCAACGCAAAATTCCTGGTGGAAATGCTGAACAACCTTTCTTGCAAAGAAGTAAGTTTGAGATTCAGTGCACCAAACAGAGCCGGTCTGATCCTTCCGGCTGAGCAAGATCCAAACGAGGACATCCTGATGCTGGTGATGCCTGTCATGCTCAATAACTACGTATAACAACCACAATTTCTATAAAATAAAAAGCCTGGGTTCTGCCCGGGCTTTTTTTGTCACCACCCCTTTGTTTTTAATATGATTTTTTCAGCCACAAAGAACGCGGAGTTTCGCAAAGAAAAGTTCTTCAACATGGATTTGCGAACTTTCGAAAGTCTCCAAATTTTAAGGTCAATAAGGATAGAACAATAGGCTATAAGCGTATCAGATTTAACTCTTAGAAATTAATTCGCCACAACTTTGAGAGCTTCGTGGTTTGAAAACTTCAAAATTCTCTTTTTCGGATAGGGATCAATTCTAAAAAAAGCGATACATAAAATTAAGCCCGGCACTTGGGAAAATTGGGAATACAGTTTCATCATTATATTGTGGATTGGGTCCGATTTCTTTACTGCTACTTTTAATACTCGTTATTATTCCTGCGTCAAGGCTAATTCCGATTCTTTTCGAAACATTAAACTCTCGACCAATTCTCGGATTAAAAAGCCATGTCAAAGTTCTTAAGTCAAATGTTTCATCTTTGAAGAGAATCAATCCATTCCGCAGATACCATGGCCTTCTAGTACTGAATTCTGCCATTCCGGCAAAGTGATAAAAAAATTCACCAGTAAAAATCTCAGGTCGATTTGTCCCTCTTCTTTGAGAGAAGTTAGTGCCGAATCCAATGCCATATTGCATTTGATTTTTTTGAAATCTTATGCCAATATCAGAGGATTCATTAGGACCGATTCCTATTGAAATATTCAGGTTGTCTCGATCTTGGCCGCGACTAAGATTTGAATAGGAAATTAGAACTAAGAGTAAAAGAAAGGATTTCGACATAGGAGCTTATTATAATCTCTGATTTGTTTTTAGCTCTTGCCAGTACGCAGCGAAGCTTCTAGAAATATACCTTTTAGATCTACGAGAATTATATTATTCCTTCTTCTGATCTCTTAGCATCTTCAAATACAATCCTTCCACTCGCTCTCTTGCCCAAGGGGTTTTTCTAAGAAATTTCAAACTTGAATTGATCGAAGGATCATGAGTGAAGCAGCGAATAGTAATCCGCTCACCGAGTTCCTTCCACCCATAAAATTCTACCAAATGCTGAAGAATATGGTCAAGTCGAATGCCGTGAAGGGGATTGTTGAGTTGGGGGTCCACTTTTATTCTGGTAAAAAATCTAGAAGGTTAATTAATTCTTGGCTAATTTTTTTGCTTCTCTTTCGAATGCAGAAATGATTTTGACTTTATAGTTCATTTTGAAACTCGTCTGCATCTTTTGCTTGTTTGGTTCCTTCAAAAATCAATTTAAGTTCGGCTACAGCTTCTTTCATATCCTTCAAAAGAGTCGCTTTTTCATTACTGATTTTAGTAGCCTTGACATAAGGAAGAGACTTTAAGGTTTCCAACAGTTGCAAAGCTTTGCTGTCTTTTATTTCCAATAGTACTTTCATAATTCCGATTTGAAACCAATTTACCAAAATTCACAATAAGTCTGATGATTGTTAAATCTCAACGAAAAAATATTCCCTCCTGAATCATCCCTTAGACCTGAATTTCTTTCAGTTTCATAGGACAGATTTTTTAAGTCTGCTGTTCATCTTTATTGCCTACCGCCTTCTACGAACTAGTCACTGTCAACTGGTCACCCGGATGAGATATCTCTCTTCGTTCGATATGACGGAATACTGCCAACTGATCCCGATAGCTCGTGATGCCGACTGCCTACTGCTCCCTGCCTACTGCTCCACAGGCTCGATCAAATCCCACAAATTCCCATAAAGATCTCTGAAAACTGA
>JBKJKX010000142.1:0-2606 GCA_046597285.1 Algoriphagus sp.
TGGGAATCTGGCCTGCCGGGTTTGATAAAGACGATGTGATGTGGTCCAATACGGCCTTTGGAGATTATCCCCATTATTTGCCAGGTTCTGATAAAGTGGGAGCTTTCACAAGTTGGATGCTGCTGAACTACGATAAGGCGATGGTCGTCTCTTCCACGCTTGGCAATTACACGGCAAACAAAGCCAATGACGAAGATCTCAAAACCTACTGGAGCGCGGAAACCGGAAACTCAGGCGAATGGATCCAATCAGACTTGGGAAAAGTAAGCATCGTCAATGCCATTCAGATCAATTATGCAGATCAGGATGTAGCTGATGACCGACTCGGCAAGCGAACAGACCAATATCATCAATACAAGCTTCATTATTCCCTGGATGGAAAGAGGTGGAGAATGCTGGTGGATAAAAGTACCAACAAAACGGATGTGCCTCACGAGTATGTTGAACTTGCAGAATCGGTTCAGGCGCGTTACATCAAGTTGGAAAATATTCACATGCCAACCGGGAAATTTGCGTTAAGCGGATTCCGGATTTTCGGAAATGGAAATGGAAAAGGACCGGAAAAAGTAAAACAATTCATGGTCTTCCGAACGGAAAAAGACAAGAGAAGTGCTTTTATCAAATGGAGCCCTTCGAATGATGCCTATGCCTACAACATTTCTTATGGCACTGCTCCGGACAAACTTTACACCACCATCATGGTACACGGCAATAATGAATATTGGCTAAAAACCCTCGACCGAATGAAAACCTACTACTTCACCATCGAAGCCATCAATGAAAACGGCGTAAGCGAACGAGTTGAACTGGGAAAAGTGGAATAGAGGGTTTTGGGAATAATAGTCCACAGACGACCGTCTACAGCAGGTGTACTAAACTTCGAACCTTTTGTTTTTGGTTGAAGCATGAAGTTCATAGAAAATAAAGCGGGATGATTTCGACAATCATCCCGCTTTATTTCAACAACGAGTGGGCGCTGAACTCTTCTAAAAATCCTTGACGGCTGTCGTATCAGGTTTTACCGGTTGGGGCTTCGGTTTCAGCAATCCTTTGAGTAACGTCTTTGCCTCATCCACAGCTTTGTTTTGGGTCTCCCCTATTTTCTTCTCTACTTCTTTCTTGACGCTGTCTTGTATTGCGGTGGTTTTGACCTGGATTGATTGTTTCAAGCTATCCTGAGCCGCTTTAAATTGTTCGGTTGCCATGTCCTGAATCTTTTCGGATTCATTGCTTACCCGAGACTTTAGTGCATTCGTCAGAAGAGTTTCAATGCTATTTCCTCCTGCCAAAGAGATTTTTGGACTTTTGTAAGTGCCGGATAAGTTTAAGGCAAGGGGAATCATGGAGTTTTCATCGGTTTGAGTACCAGAGATGGTCGCCAATATTGAATTAGCCTGAGCTCCGAATTTTCCCGCAGGGACTTCCATCTTGAGGAGATAATTGATGGTTCCATCAAATCCGGCACTTCCCTGAATATTGGCTTGGTAGTCCCAAAGTTTCACATCAAATGGTTTGACATTCATCACTCCCTCGTTGATTGTGATAGAAATCAATAGATTTTTAAGCAGAAGTGTATTGGCATCATTCAGTTTGGTCAGCTTTGTGATTTGCTCTAGGATTTTGCTGTCCTGTAAGGCGGTTTGAGCGATTTTCACCAAACCTTTTCCGTCCAAAGAAGAAAGAATCGGCATCATATTCTGACCAAGGCTTCCGGAAAAGTTTAATGAACTGTTGAATAAACCTTTCAGATTTTGAGCAATCGGAGCAAAGGCCTGTATAGTGGTGAAAGACTGGAAAGCTTGAGGAATACTGATATCGGCAAGATTTAAGTTAAAATCAAATTTAGGATCAGCAAGATCTGTGGGATCGTAACTTCCATCCAGCGAGATTTCACCACCAAGTGTCTGCATTGCTGCGTCCGAAAAGGTTAAAATTCCATCACGAAGGATCATATTCCCACGGACATTTTTCAGTTCCAGATTATCATACAATACTTCTCCTGCGGATACCGACATTGCAAAATCAATGTTTTTTGGAAGGCTAAGCACCTCAGACTCCGAACTTGTTGTATCTACTGAGCTACTCATCCATTCATTCACATTGAATTTGCTGGAGTTCAAGGAAAGTTGGCCTTTTAGCGTCTCATTTTCGCCTAGGATGTAATTCATGTAATTAGATAGAAACCCCGTTGCTTGGACTGGACTTTCTCCAAGTCTGGATTCAAACTCACTCAGGTTAACACGTTCCGGGGTGAAATCAGCCTTTGCCTGCAGGATCTTGACCCCTTGAGGAAAGTCAGAAGAGAGGTAGGAAAAGTTTGAAACTGCCATCGTTCCGCGAGTGTCCAAAGCATTATAGCGCTTTTCCTTAACGGCTTCGTAAGATCCTTTTGTTTGGATATTCGCGTTGACTTTACCTGACATGGTCATATCCTCCATAGGGAAAATGGCTAAAATTTTGGCGAGATCGACCGCTCCTTTGATTGCCCCATCCCAGTTGAGTTTGTCGAAATCAGAAATTTTCATCCGACCTTCAATTGCTTCATCTTCCAGTTCAAAACCGAATGTGCTCAGGTCCACCACGAAGTCATCCATCTTTCCGCTGGT
>JBKJKX010000043.1:0-4732 GCA_046597285.1 Algoriphagus sp.
CTCGCAAGGAGAAGGGGCCAAAATATTTATGCCGGCGCTGGATCATCCTTCAAGCGAACCTACCGATGGAGTTGACCTGTTTTTCACTGTGCCAAAGCCATACTTCGTCGCTTCCAATGGGAATCTGATGGAGGTCAAAACGCTAGATGACCACTTGGTTTATCATTGGTCTACAGCCTACCCGATTAATAATTACAATGTCAATTTTACCGTGGGGATTTTCCATGAGGAAAAGTTGGAATTTACATCCGTCTCGGGAGATAAGATTCCCATGCATGTCTGGGTTTTGCAAGAGAATCGAGCCAAAGCAAAGGAACTTCTCGCCATCCTGAAAACCAGCACCGAAACGTTAGAAAAATACTTCGGGGCCTTTCCTTTTCCGGAAGATAAAATAGCAGTGGTGGAGACACCGTACTTAGGAATGGAGCATCAGACGATCAATGCCTATGGGAATAATTTCCAGTTTGTGCCAATGGGCGAGACCCAATACGACTGGTTGCTGCATCACGAACTTGGGCATGAGTGGTTCGGCAACAAAATATCTGTCGGTGACTGGGCAGATATGTGGATCCATGAGGGAATCACGGCTTTCGGAGATTGGATGTTTTATTGGGAGCATGGAGGCGAAGAAGCATATTTTGAAAAAGCCAAATCAGTAGGTAAGACAATCGAGCACCTTAAACCTGTCGTCAGTCCGCCCAACAGCACGGAAGAGAAAGCCTATCATCCGGAAATCTATACTAATGGTGCCTTTGTTATTCATTCTCTCCGTGGAATTTTGGGAGATGAAGTCTTTTTCCCTATGCTAAAAGCCTTTGCTTCCGATGATCGATTTACCTATCAGAATAGAATAAATACAAAGGATTTCACCGATTTCGTGATCGAATACACTGGGCAGGATTTGCAGGGATTTTTTGATTTTTATCTTCTGACAACTGATTTGCCTGAGGTGAAACTGGTGAAAAAAGGGAAATATGGTTATCAGATAAGTCTGAAAGGGATTGAGTTTGAGATGCCCGTTGAGGTGAAAACTTCGGAAGGAATTCAAAAAGTAATCTTGGGTTCCAAACCGGTTTCTGTTCAAAGTAGTTCACTGCCGGAAGTGGATCCACGAGGATGGTTGATGTTGAAAAGGTAAATTCTGGTAGGTTTTACCTTTGAACATTTTTGGAAGTTCACTGCGATTTAGAAGACTAAAAAAAAATTTAGAAATACCCGCAACTAGTTTCGCAATGTATCCAAATAGTTATGCCTTTCGAAATTGTTTCGCAAATGCAAACTTAAAAGCAATCTGGGACCCCTTCTTTCCATGGCTTCTCTTTTTTTGCCAGTTCGCGTTTAAAACTCTTTACGTTAGCGGCTATTTTAGAGCACGACAGGTAAAAAACAGAGTGAAATATGAAACTATTAATAATTTGAATATATGACATTAAATGAATTAGGCAATAAGCTAAAAGAAATGTATGGAAATGCACCAAAAGGTGACTCTGTAACAATGATTCATTTGTTTGGTATTAAATACGCTGATGAAATAATAAAAAATAACTTTTCAAGGAAAGGTATTATTGAAAAATCGGATATTTTATCTTCATACTTAACAGAACTAAATAAAGGTATCAATTTATCAAAATACGTAGAATCAAAAAAGATTTAATCTCTGTTTAAAACATCACCAGCTTTAAAAATCATGAGTAAAGATAGAGACGCTTACCCAAAACAGGAATTGGAAAGAGCACTAAAAATCATGGAGGAATATCAAAATGAAAAATAAAGGCAACATTACCACTTAGACCAGATTCTTGAAAAAAAATATGGACAGAAAGGCGAACCCAAAAGAGAACAATGGGAACAGCAATTTGAGGCATTCCGACTTGGTGCATTACTTGGGGAGGCGAGAACAAAACTTGGTATGACCCAAGAGGAGCTTGGAGAAAAATGCGGGACAAACAAATCATACATTTCAAGAATCGAGAACAATGCCTCTGACATTCGACTATCAACTCTGATGAAAATAATTCAGCAAGGTCTTGGAGGACATCTGAAACTGACACTGGAAATACAAGAAAGAGATTAGCCCTGGCTATTTCAGCAAATTTGCAATGAGCGGGGTTTTAGAATCTTCAGACACATTTCTCTTCAACCCGAAAATTCAGTTCTCCGAAAGAAGTTTAGTGGTCAAAATCCCGCCATTTGAAAAGCCTCGAAACTTTTGAAGCTATTGACCAAACTCCGTGGAAAATTAGACTCAAGGAAAATATAAATGGAAAACGTTAAAGAAGCAGCACGAAAAAAATCTCTTGGTGAATTGGGTGAGTTATTTGCTATTAAGGCACTTGTTGACAAAGAATTTGATAGAATAAGAAATTTAAACGACAGACAATTTAACGAGCCATTTGCAGACATTGAATGTGAAAAGGACGGTGAGAAATTTATCATCAGCGTTAAGGCAAGAAATAAGTTTCAGTTGAACGGTAAACTAAACACTAGGTACAATCTCGGGACAAATGCATACGATAAAGCTGCTACTTCGGAGAAAAAACATAATGCAAAAGCCTATTGGATGGCGATTCAGTTTGACAAAAAAACTTACTCTATTTATTTTGGAGCATTGGAAGAGCTCAATGGTAGTAAAGCGATTCCGATTGACAAATGTGGAAAGGGAGAAGTTGGTGAGATCTGGATAATGGACAAGCGACATTATTTTGATTTTGACTTTTACACCAACAATTATGGGGTGACGGTAAAGCCAGACAGCAGCAACAAAACACCTAATTAAAGTCTAAGTCAAGTGTAAATATGTGGTTTTAAGATATTATCAGAGTCTTGAGCTAGTGACGTGCTTTGATAGCCAGCTGTCTCTTAGTCCGAAATAGTTGCCAATTAATAGTCCCTTTTCTCAAAGTCTAGCCACCGTCAATCCTCCATCCACGGTAATCACCTGTCCGGTTGAATAGGGAAGATCGCCGCGGACCAAAGCAGCAACAACTTTTCCCACATCTTCAGGCTGACCCATTCGAGGTTCCAACGTCAGTCCATTAGCAATCCGATCTTGGTAAGCTCCTTTTACTTTTTCGGTCATATCTGTTTCTATCACACCGGGGCGAATTTCATATACTGGAATCCCAAACTCTGCCATTCTCACTGCCATTACCTGCGAAAGCATAGATAATCCTGATTTTGACATGCAATAAACTGCCCGATTTACGGAAGCTAAAACTGCAGAAATAGAGGTAATAGTTACAATTGAAATGGCCGATTTTGGAGACTCCTTTTTCAGGTCAATCATCCATTTGGCAATATCCTGAGTAAAGAAAAAAGTCCCGCGCTGATTGATATCCATCAAGTGATCGTAATCTTCTTCGGTCACTTCCAAAATATCTGCCCTCATTCTCGGAGCAACTCCGGCATTGTTGACCAAGACATCTATTTTCCCAAAATTTTCCTTCACCGCTTTCAAAATAGCCTTTCGGTCTTCTGTGAGGCTGATATTTCCGGGAGCATAGCAAACTTGGACGTTTAGGTTTCTGAGTTCGTCTAGAATTAATGAGACTTCAGATTCCGGTCGCACTCCATTCAGAGCCAAGTCAAATCCATTTTCAGCCAGTTTCCGGGCGATACCCAAACCAATCCCTCTTGTGCCTCCCGTAATGAGTGCTACTTTGTTCATGATTCTTTGAGTTTTTTGAGCAGTGTATGTTCTTCCATAGCCTTGTAGAAAGGATCAAGCGGGTAGCAACCTGATACCATTCCGTTTCTCGGAGCGGTTGTGCAATCGGAAAAAGTACGGCAGATTTTTCCTCGTTTCATTGGAATTCCGGAAAGGATATCAGCTGGAAAATCAGGATAACTCAAAACCAATCTTCCCAAACCGATCGAGTCAGCCTGTTCTGATTGAAGGACTTGTTGGGCCACATTTGGAAGCCATTCCTGAAGATAAGAATAAGCTGAACCCACCACATAAAAACTCGGGAAAGCCTTTTTGATTTCACCGGTTATGCGGATTTGTCGGGCTACTCCGTGCATAGGATCTTCCGGCGGAAGGTAGCCGTCAGATGGTGGGAAAAGTGCCGGACGCTGAATATGCGGATTGTAATATGGGCTCCCTGCTGTGGTGCAAAGGAGTTCGATGTCAAGTTTTTCCAGAAGACTTAGAAATTCAAAGGGTTCGGTGAGGTCTTCTTTTTTACCGGTGGAATCTCCGCCAAAAGCCAGCTTGTATTCACTCTCAACGGAAGGAACGCCTATTTCATCGGGGCCTTTTTGAAATGGCATCCAGTCGAAAACGCTCAATCTAACTCCAATTTCCAGGCCTGGAGCTTGTGCACGAATTCCCGCTACAATTTCTCTCAGGAATCGTGTGCGATTTTCGAAAGACCCACCATATTTCCCGTCCCGATCGTATGCACTCAGGAACTCATGACCGAGATACCCATGACAATGCTTGATATCCACAAATTGAAATCCTGCTTTTTGGGCTAAAACCGCAGCTTTCACATAATCATCAATCAGCTGATCAATATCGGAATCCGTCATCAAAGGATAATCATCGGGCAAGCCAAACTTCTTGTTCAAAACCGGGTGAGGGTATAAAATCCTCGGTTCCATCTTCTTTTTGTCGTTGGGTTTGCAGAACCGACCGGAGTGGGTCAGCTGCAAGCCCGTGAGCAGATCATCGGTGCGACCAAAGGTTTCCCGATGTGCAGTTTGAATCAATTGAAAGAGCTCGACAAAA
>JBKJKX010000083.1:0-38782 GCA_046597285.1 Algoriphagus sp.
AAATCACATCCCCCCAATTGAATCCGCTCCTGCTTTAAAATCTCCCCAAAATGGGAAATTTCGGAGATACTCATCGTTAGAATGGAATAAAAATTCTGGCTCCATAATTTTGCCAAAAATGTGGTAAATGATTACAGTCTAAAACAGATGTCTAGATTTCTTTCTATCTAAGATGTTTTTAAAATTGCGATTTTTTCAAAATCCCACGGCAACAAAAAAAGCCTGGCATAAACCGGACTTTCTTTGATTATACAATATTCTGCCTGATCTCTATTTTGACGATCTAGCAAACTGAAATAATCACTTGGGCAACCAAACCGAAACAGACCCAGCATTGCATCTAAACTCACCCCAACCTGATTCATTGGTGACTACGTCTTCCGGAATATGTCCGGTATGATCATAGTAGGCTGTATTGGGGGAGCCTGTTTCCATTTGTTTTATAGCATCATCTCCGATACTTAAGATCACAGCCATCCCCGTTTGATTTCGCTCATTGCTCACTCTTGTCCATCCAATACAAGTTGGATCGTCAAAATAATCATATTCAGGACCATAGCTGAAAGTTTTTCGTGCATATAAAAATCCGTCAATAATAGGTTGATGGCTATCCATCCAGATCTCATATTCCTGATCATCTTTGCCTCTGTCGGTATAATGAGCGCCATAATAATCAGCGGCAAAAACGCAGGGATAACCTGATCTTCTTAATAAGATAAGCGAATATGCCAATGGTTTAAACCATTTTTTAACAACTGACTCCAGCTCCTGCAAAGGTTGAGTGTCGTGATTACTCACAAAAGTAACTGCAAGGTTGGGGTGTTCTTTAACCAGTGCATTGTCAAAAATTGTCCTTAGGTCAAAAGAAGATCCCTGTTTGCTGGCTCTGGAAAAGTTGAAATGCAGATTGACATCAAAAAGCATCAAGTTTCCATCTGTAACCTCAATATAATTATCTATGGCTTCACTATGACCAGTCCAAAATTCACTAACTACAAATAGATTCTTTCCGCTTTTGGTCCTTACATGCTTGATCCACTCCAGCATAAAATCAAATTCCAAATGCTTTGTACCATCGAAGCGGAATCCATTGACACCAGTAGTTTCCAAATACCATTCCCCCCAATAGAACAGCTCATGCCGGACATCCGGATTTTTGGTATCCACATTGCAACCCATCAGGTAATCCACATTTTTTTCGAATTTGTCCTCTTCTAATGATTTCCCATCAAAAAGGTAAACCGCATCCATTTCCTGATTATACATATTTAGATCAGTAGCTGAGAAATGCCACCAATGCCATTGCAACTCGGAATATTTCCCGTTTCTACCTGGGAAAGTAAAATGTGTCCAAGCCATAATCTCTTGCTTGTCTCCAATCGGCTCGCTATGATTCTCGGGATTTAAAGGCGTTGCCAAAAATTTTTCTTCATGATCCCCTCCCATTTTATGGTTGAACACAACGTCGGCATACACTTCGATTCCTGCCGATTGAGCTGACTTGATTGCATTCAGATATTCATCACGGGTACCATACTTTGTTCGCACAGTCCCTTTTTGATCAAATTCCCCTAAGTCGAAAAGATCATACACTCCATAACCTGTGTCATATCCTCCATTTGCGCCTTTATATGCCGGCGGAAGCCAAACACTTGAAATCCCTGCTTCTGCAAGGGATTGGGCATTCTTTGCTAGTTCATTCCATAGTATTCCCTCATTAGAGGTGTACCAATGAAAATACTGCATCATTACTCCGTTTTTCTCTGACATCGCCTGAGTGTTTTAATTGAAAATAAAAATTAGCCCTATGCAATCCTAAAAGTGTGAGGCGATTGAAAGCATAGTTGTGAAACTGAACTGAAAGAGAGTTTGCTTTGACTAGTAAAAAAAGCCAAATCAAACTCTATACTGAAGACCGCCTAAGCTGAAAAATGGTTTCAGGCTTAAACGACCATAAAGTTAATAGATTAAACTCCCTTGCACCTGTTTAGTTTTTTCAAAACCGGAGAAATCAAATGAAGAAAATTACTTAAATACCGTCAGGTAGGCGAGTTGATATGCCTCATGAAAATCGTTTTACCTCCATCATTTCCTCTCCATTTCTTGATTTCTTTTCTAGGGGATCAATACCTGAGCAAGGTTACAATTGTTACCGATGGCAATTATAATTCTCATTTTCAAATTCTACCTATTTCAGGATAATGGATTCATTAGCAATAGGCTCACATCATTGGTGCAGAAAATCATTCAATTTCTAGCCTTTCGCTTTTTTCTCCTCCGGTGTCAGCCACAGAGCACAATACTAGGATCCTGCTTTAATACTTGGGCCAGAGTTCATATATTCAAGATAATTTTTAACCCAAATCCCATCCTACTATGATGAAGAAAATATTAGCTGCCATCGGAATCCTTATTTTGATCGTCGTCGCCTATTTTGGTTATGCAATTCTTTTCCCGACGAGCCCACCAGCCACCTCAACTTTCAGTGACAACGATCTCGACATTACTATTACCTATTCTCAGCCTTCTAAGAAAGGCCGGTTAATTTTTGGTGAAAAATCTGAAAGTGCACTTCAACCGTACGGCCAATACTGGAGACTTGGTGCCAATGCGCCAACTGAAATTACATTCAGCAAGGATGTCAATTTTGCAGGTCAGCCGGTGAGCGCAGGAACCTATCGCATGTATGCAGTTCCTGGCATTGATTCTTTCCAAATTTCGTTGAATTCAGAAATCGGTTCATTCTCAGGTGCGGTCGAACCAGACTATTCTAAAGATGTCTTGAAAGCAGATCTGCCTGTTTCTATTGCTCCGATAGAAACTGAAGTTTTTACCATCAGTTTTGCACGCGATGATTCAGGAATAAACATGGATCTGGTCTGGGACCAAACCCTTGTACGAGTTCCGATCTCGCTCCAATAAAGTCGAATTTTCGGATGGCTTTCTCCAAAAAGAAGTGGATACTCCTCCCCTTCTCTGTTCTTGTATTCTTGGGTTTGGTGTATTGGGGGATCGGCAAAATTCAATACCGTCAAAACGTGATGGACGTGGAAGAGTATGAGCCGATTTCCACCTTAATAGTTCCTGAGCATAAACTCACCCGCGCGAAGTATCCTTTCATCGATGTGCACAATCATCAGTGGATAATGCCGATCCAGAGTCTGGACGACTTGGTGGTTGAAATGGACTCGTTGAATATGGGTGTCATGGTCAATCTGAGCGGATTTAGAGGAAAAATACTCGAATGGTCCCTGGACAATGTCAACCAAAATCACCCTTCTCGTTTCGTTATTTTCTTAAATATTGACTTCGAAAAGCTGGATGATGCAGGCTGGCCGGAAGAAGCCTTGAACCTTCTGGACGAAGGAGTAAAGCAGGGGGTCAAAGGCTTAAAAGTTTACAAAGGCCTTGGGCTCACCGACAAAGACAATGAAGGAATCCGCATTGCCGTGGATGATCCGAGGCTTGATCCAATCTGGGCCAAATGTGGTGAACTGGGAATTCCGGTGTTGATTCACTCCGGAGAACCCAATTCCTTTTGGAATCCCAAAGACAAACACAACGAACGCTGGCTTGAGTTGAAACAAGAACCAAACAGATACAAGGATCCAAAATTAAATCCAAGTTTCGAGGAAATTATGGCAGAGCAGCATCGGGTATTTCGTAATCATCCGGGCACGAAATTCATCAATGCTCATCTGGGATGGTTTGGAAATGACCTTGAGCGACTGGGGAAATTATTTGATGAGATGCCCAATATGTACACCGAACTCGGGGCTGTGCTTGCGGAGTTGGGTCGTCAGCCGAAAACTGCACGTGGGTTTATGATCAAGTATCAGGATAGGGTCATGTTTGGAAAGGACACGTATCAGAAAGAAGAATACTACACCTATTTTCGAGTGCTCGAAACTGGCGATGAATATTTTGATTATTACCGCAAGCGTCACGCGCACTGGAAGATGTATGGGTTGGAATTGCCAGATTCTGTCCTGAGAAAAGTCTATTATGAAAATGCGCTTCAGGTAATTCCAGGCATTGATAGGAGTTTGTTTCCTGGAGTTTCAAATTAATTCCTGATCGTAGTGTAAACAGATGAGTAAATAGATCGCTTTCCCAAAGAGCTGAAATTCACTTGCAATTCAATCCTTTTTCGTAGTTTTTTCCTTTGTCACTTTTTGAAGCAAAAAGTAACCAAAAAGCTTAATGCCTGGCTATTTACTTCAAATAGGCCAGCTTTTGTAATTAAAGAATGATTCGGGTCTATTTGATTTCAAACCTTGATCAACCCTAAAAATGGGTGGATTTCTCTCGTTCCACTTCGAGAACTAACCCATTTTCTTAACGGTTTGATCATCGCTTTAAAACCGTAAATTTCCCATGGCATTACCTAACCCAAAGCTTTTCAAATCATCTAAGGCAAAAACGCAAATTCAGACATTTTCAATAACATAATCTTACTATAGAAATTCTTTATATCGAGATACTTAAAATTCATTCCCTCCACTACATCTCAAACCTTCCTATAATTTCTCCAGCAACCCTTTTCACCACTAGCCTCAAAAGACCTTGGTTTATAGCCGTTAAAAGAATATTTTCGAGAGTACTGAGCTATAAACTCATCTATACCCAAAACCTACCAACCTATGAAATTCAAAGCCTCCCTTTGTGTCCTCGCTCTGGCAACTTTTTTTTCCTGTACCAAATCAAAACCCAAACTTACAGACACCGAGTACGCTGCTCTCACAGATGAGCAAAAACGCTCTCCTGAGCACGCAATCGACGGAATTGTATTGGCAGACGATCGATTGGATCTGACCCTTTTCGCTTCCGAACCTATGATGATCAATCCGACTAATATGGATGTTGATGATCGTGGCAGAGTCTGGGTCACGGAGGCATACAACTACCGAACCAAGCTTAATCCTAAGAACCCAACCCACGCTGAAGGCGATCGCATTCTGATCATGGAAGATACCGACGGAGACGGAATTGCTGAGTCCTCTAAAGTTTTCTACCAGGGAAATGACATCAATGCCGCACTTGGAATCGCAGTTTTGGGGGATAAAATATTCGTTTCTGTAAGCCCTTATGTCTATGTCTTTACCGACGCAGACGGTGATGATGTGCCGGAGAATAAGGAAATTCTATTTTCAGGAGTTGGCGGAGAGCAGCACGATCACGGCATGCATGCATTCACTTTTGCCGCAGACGGAAAGCTTTATTTCAATTATGGGAATGAAGGTAAAGGACTTCACCAAGCAGACGGAAGCCCAATACTTGACCCGCTCGGTCGTCCGGTCAATTCACAAACTGCACCTTATCAGGAAGGAATGGTTTTCCGCGCAGATCCGGATGGATCTAATGTGGAGATTCTGGCCTGGAACTTCCGAAACAACTACGAAGTCGCAGTAGACAGCTACGGCAGAATGTGGCAAAGTGATAACGATGACGACGGTAACCGCTCAACTCGTATCAACTATGTGATGGATTATGGAAACTATGGTTTCAAAGATGAGATCACCAAGACCGACTGGAGAACCCGTCGTATCAATATGGAGGACTCAGTTTACCAGCAGCATTGGCACTTGAATGACCCCGGCGTCGTTCCAAATCTGATCCAAACCTATGCAGGTTCCCCGACCGGAATCCTGGTTTACGAAGGCAAACTTTTACCGAAGGAATATCAAAATCAAGTCATCCACTCAGATGCCGGACCAAACATCGTTCGGGCTTATCCTGTGAAAACCTCAGGTGCAGGCTTCACAGGTGAAATCCTGAATTTGATGGATGGAAACAGCCGAGACAATTGGTTCAGGCCATCTGATGTAACGGTGGCACCGGACGGTTCCGTGTTCGTTTCCGACTGGTATGATCCGGGAGTAGGCGGACATGCGATGGGAGATCAGGACAAAGGTCGTGTTTTCAGATTGGCACCAAAAGGCGTCCAATACGAAGTGGAAAAACCTGACTATTCCAACGTTCCTTCCCTGATAAATTTGCTTCAAAACCCAAACAGAGCAACTCATTACAAAGCTTTTATGGCTTTGAAAGAAAAAGGAGATGAAGCCAAATCTGCATTGGAGGAGCTTTTTGCCTCTGAAGACAGCCGAATGAAAGCCCGGGCTTTTTGGCTGCTGACAAAGCTTCCCGAAGGAAACAACTACATCAAACTCGCCTCCACTGATGGCGATGAGAATATTAGGGTTGCTGCTGTGCGTGCTTCCCGAATCAATAAAATGAACGATGGAGAGTTTTTGTTGACCCTTGCGGGCGACAAATCTGCTCAAGTCAGAAGGGAAGTTGCGCTGGCGATTCGCTACCAGTCACAGCCTGAAGTTTGGTTGAAACTTGCAGAAGGATACACCACAGGAGACCGTTGGTATCTGGAAGCACTCGGAATCGCTGCAGATGGATTGTGGGACACCTACCTGGCGGAATATCTGACTAAATCCGGAGAAAACTGGATGGCTTCAGCAGAAGCAAATGATTTAGTCTGGAGATCAAGGGCAGCAAACTCCGCAGAATTATTGGGGAAAATGATTCTTTCCCAACCAAGAAGAGAAAATCATCGCTATTATCGGGCACTTGATTTTCAACCTTCAGAAGCCAAAAATCAAACGCTCAAATTATTACTTGCCAACGGATCAGCAGATGATCAGATCATCATTTTGAGACAAATCGTGTTTGACTCGAAAAATCCTGATACCGATGTCTTGAACTTGGCAAAACAAAAAGCTGGCGTAATTGAAGATGACAGAGATTTCCTCGAAATCCTCAACAAATACAAGTTAAAGGAGCAGAAAGAAAGACTTTTGGGCTTGGTTTACAATGCCAAAGAAGGTCAAGTTTCCAATTCTGCCGCAGGAATCTTTGTTGAATTGTACGGAATAGCTGAAGTAGAGAAATTATTCAAAAACACCGATATCCCACAGGCGACCAAATCGGTGGTGAAATTCGGAAGCGTGGATTCTGAGCCGATGGCAAAATCCCTCGCTTCAATTTTTACCGATAAAAACCAGCCACTAGAACTCCGAACGGCTTCTGCTGAAGCTATGAGAGGGTCTATTTCCGAAAGCTATCTCTGGGAAATGTCTGAAGACAATGAAATCCCAGAAGACATGATGCCTATTGCGCAGAAGCTTTTGCTAGGAACCTGGAACTCTCAAATTCGGGCTGCCGCTACCGCCAAATTTGGTGAAGCTGCAGGTCCAACTGTCAATGTCGCTAACCTTCTCGGAAAAACCGGAAACATTGAAAACGGCAAAACCATCGCTGCCGGCTATTGCTTGTCTTGTCATAAGATCGGAACTGAAGGCATAGACTTCGCTCCAGCTTTGACTCAGATCGGTGATAAGTTATCCAAAGAAGCCCTCTACAATTCCATACTTAACCCATCTGAAGGCATGGGTTTTGGCTACGAAACCCAACAGGTGAAATTCAAGGACGGGAAGGAAATCCGCTGCATCGTCAACTCCAAAACCGAAAATGACCTGATCGTGAAGCTGGTGGGAATGGGCGAGCAGACGATCTACAAACTTGCCGATATCGCATCCATCACCCAACTCAACGAATCTCTCATGCCAAAATTCCCACTCAGTGAGGTAGAACTGGTAGATTTGGTGAGTTATTTGGAAGGGATGAGGAAGTAGGAATAAACTGAATAGTCCAAATAGAATTCTAAAAAATAGAATGAAAGAGGAAATTATTTCAAATATGAAACCCTTTTTAAAGGAATTGAGCAACTTATTGAAATTGCCAGAAGGCGAGTTGCAGTTTTTGTAAATGCGGAAACCACTATGCTCTATTGGAAGATTGGTGATTTTGTGAACAAAGAATTACTCAAAGAAAATAGAGGGATCTATGGGAAAAAGAATCTTGCGACACTGTCGCAAGATTTGATGAAGGCTTATGGAAAAGGATATTCCTATTCATCTTTAACTCGAATGTGCACAGTTGCCAGGTCATTCGATGCAGAAATTGTTGCGACAGTGTCGCAACATTTGAGTTGGAGCCATTTTATCGAGTTGGGAATTATCGAAAACCCCATCAAAATGGATTTTTACATTAAAATGGCTATGCACGAGAAATGGAATGTCAGGTCTTTGAGGGATAAAATAGATTCGATGCTTTTTGAAAGAACAGCTATTTCCAATAAACCTGATGAAACTATTAAGGCAGCGTTATCCAAGCTAAATAAAGAAAATATGCTTGATCCAGAATTGGTTTTTAAAAATACCTATGTCCTGGATTTCCTAAATCTACCGCAAGTGTTTAAAGAAAGAGATTTAGAGACTGCTCTACTCGAAAATTTACAGCAGTTTATAATGGAATTAGGAAATGGGTTTGCTTTTCTGGAGAGACAGAAACGGATTGCTGTAGACAGTATAGATTATCATCTGGATTTACTTTTCTACCACAGAAAACTCAAAAGACTTATTGCAATAGATCTAAAACTAGGAAAATTCAAACCTGAGTAAAAAGCTCAAATGGAATTGTATTTGAAATGGTTGCAAAAAAATGAGGCACAAGCAGGAGAAGAAAGTCCGATAGGTTTATTACTATGTAGTGAGGGAAATACTGAACATATTGAGTTGTTAATGTTGGATCAGAATGAAATCAAAGTAGCTCAATATCTGACTGAGTTACCCGGAAAAAGTTGGTTTGCTGATAAGTTGCATCGTGCGATGGAAATTGCAAAATCAAATCAGACAATTGAATAATAAGCAACAATGTCAATTCCAAAACTGAAAACGACCTGATCGTGAAGCAAGTTGGAATGGGTGAACAAACGATATACAAACTGGCCGGCATCGAATCCATCACCCAACTCGACGAATCCCTGATGCCAAAATTCCCGCTCAGCGAAGAAGAATTGGTGGATTTGGTGAGTTATTTAGAGGGGTTGAGGAAATAGTTGAAGCGGGAAGACTGGAGACCGAAGAAGCGAGGCAACTTACTCTTCGGTTTTTCAATTTCTCTTGCTTAGGTGAAGTCTACTTTGCAAAACCGATTACCCATTTTGCTTTAAGCGAAATCGGGAATAGTCTTTTGTCTTACAGAATTGCGGTTCGATTGAAATTGGATATAAACCGCGGCAAATTTCGCAAGCTTTAACACTCCACTATCTATTGGAATTTTAATTCCATTTCCTCACCAAAAACCATTTCAATTTCCAGCATTTCCGAAGCACATACTGAGAATGTTATTTTTTAGTAATAAATCCTAAACTGAAAGCCGTTTGGCACGACAACAGATTTGATTTTTTCCTAACTTATATATCCAATAGCATTTCTGGACAGCGATTATGCCAACCGAAGGGAATATAATAATTCGTTCCTTCCTCCACTGGGGAAACTGAGTTTGAGAATTTTTCACGCATAAATCAAAAAACCATGTTACAAACAAAAACCAAAATCTGCATGTCAGTGGCCGCATGTATGATGATTGTTATCGGCTGCAATGAAAATACGTCAAGTAATGTATCCAATGAAATTGATACAACTTCGATGGCGCCAAAAATCGAACCTGCCACTATGGCAAATTACGACTCATCTATGGATCCTTATGTCCAGGGTGGTGAAAAATTGAAAAAATTTGGTGACACTTTGGGATTGAAAATGTATGAATTTTCTGTAAGTCCCTGACAATCATGGGGATTACATACCCATCCAGACCACATCGTCTATGTAATTGAAGGTGGCAGTATGGCTTTGTATATGGAAGAGTCTGGAAGAATAGACACACTGACATTCCCAACCGGAATGGCTTTCATTAGTGGTCCATTAACTGATTCCGGCAGAAATGTGGGAAAATCTACCATAAAAATGATAGTAGCCGATATTCACCGACCTCGGCCACAATGATAAAGCTATCAATTCGATATCATCTACCATGGAATCGAACTTAGTGACTAAATTTTAAGCTAAAATTAGAGGTAGGGTGGAATAGGTGATTTCACCCACCTCGTAGTAGTTTATTGCCTTTCGGCTTTCAGGTTTTGTAGACTCTAGATGTAATTTTGCAATTATACTCTACTATTTTTTGGAATTTACAATTCCATTTTCCCAATAATCGAATTTGCTTCTAAGAATAATATCAAAACGAATTTGAGATTCACTAAAAGTGAATCCAGAATATTGGATTATGAACCAATTACAAATTGGAACGAAATGATGTTAGGTTAGAGATTATGCTGAATAAATTTCCTCGCAATAATTTTAGACTTAGAAATTCAAAATTTTTAAATCCCTTTTACGGATGTCCCAACTAACAAAACAATAAACCCAACAAGCAAAAGCGTGAAGCTGTATTCAGACAGAAATTGAACTTGTGCAAAATGTCCGATGATTCCGAGGATACCACAAACCATTCCTATAACCCACGTAATATTCTTTGGTGCAGAAGGCTTCATAAATTTATTTTAGCTAGCGGCAAAAAACCATTTTTTTACCTTGATTCAAACTTAACCTTCATTTTCAGAAATTCAACACAATTCCTGATGATAGCTAAATAATTCTGATGTCTTTAGATTATAATTTGAGTAACGCTAGATGAAGGCTCCATCTTCAGCAAACCCAAAATCATGTTTGACCTTTGCCTGGGTTTAGTTTTCAAAATACATTTATATGTTTTAATATTTGTAATTAAAATTGAATTTAAGACAGACAAACTACTATGAAATTAATTATGAATCTGTCAGCTTTGTGAGACTTTTTCCAACGTGTAAGTTTCAAAAAAGGAAGGGTTTCAGCTATTGTGCCACAGCTCGGAAAATTGGTTTTTCTCAATGATCTCCAGCCGAAAATCTTTGGCCAGTGCCCGGTTGCCCACTGCCTGACTTTTGATCCAAATATTAAAGTAAACCATGCTATTGTGAAACAACTTATTGACCACAGCCTCCACTTTGTCCATTTGGAATCCGGACTTATGGTACTAGATCGAGCCCGCAAAATCTAACAGATGCTCAGGTTCACTGTTATCCAAAATAAAAAATCCAAGACCCAACCGAACATCTTATTCGTAGAGTTTTTTTTCGAGATTGTAAACCTCCTTCAACTCAAGTTCGAATATTCTGACCTGGATTTTCGTCTTGGCAGATTCGAAAGGATTGATGCTTTCTTTGAAGAATCGAGTAGCAGATAGTTCCAAATTCCCTCTGATAGTCACGGGGATTTTATGCCCTCCATGTTCAAAAACTTCTCCTATCTTGGATTTTTGAGTCTTTGATCCAAGACCTCACTGTATTGGTAATCCGTCACCAATGAGGATTTTTCGTCAGCTTTGAGATTGAATAAAACCTGATGTGCCGAAACCTCAACCGAAATTAGAAAGGTGCAAAAATAGAAAACGAGCATGGTCCTCACAAAGAAATATAAGGCGAATTTTTTTAAACCGAAACGACCTGCCCCAACTAGAAGTAGACTAATCATTTCGAGTCTACTGATCTTTTCGATTCTTGGTTGGATCCCGTAAGGTTGTCTGAAGTAAGTCATCCTTTCTATTCTTTCGAATTTGAAATTTGCATTTGGATAAGGGAGATAAATTTCAACTGAAAACTTTTAGTCGATAAGCTCTTAATTTTGAAGTTTATTGGAAGAATGTTCGGTTTTTTCTGAAGCACGAATCTTTCTCACGATTTGGCAAAACCTTCTTTCCAATATACTCCCTAAAAATTCGTCAACACCACTCTTCGGTAAGAAGTCAAACTATGAGTTCCGTAATCGAGAATTTCTAAAATCAGGTGAAGAGCTTGTCCTTTTTCCAGCTTAGGCATGGTGAATCTGATGTCTTGGTTATCAGGATTGGCAATCTCAAGTATCCCGGTGAAATATCCAGCTTCTCGATATAGCCACCATTTGATTTGAATTTGGTTTCCATCAGGATCATTACTTCCTTTTGCGGATAGTGCCACTTCTTCGCCTTCTTTGATTTTAGCACTAGCCCAAGCTTTCCCTTCATTACCGTTCACTACAGCCAGTGGGTTGTGATTGGCTTTTTGGTAGGAATCAGCCACTTTCCAATCCATCCTTGCCGCAAAATCATATTGAAAAGCATCCCTAAATCTTCAAATAGTTGCCTGGTTCGAAGTTTCTATACGTCCATCAGGCAAGGTCACTTTATCCATTGTATAGTTTGACGAAGTCCAGATTTTATCCACCTCACCATACGATTGCCATAACTCATATCTCCCTGCCCAACCACCCCAAGCCGGGCTTTGATCCCAAGCCAGTCCATTTTGGATTAAGCCGATAAAGGACGGAGTATTCCCCTCCATGAGATATTCGAGAGGTAGGTAGTTGTATCCCAATGGGCCATGATTCTCTTGGATATTGGCTTTCAACCAAGGATTATCCACTAGTTCAAACTGATAATAAGGCCCGTTTACATACGAATGATCACCGCTGATTCCGGTCCAAGTAGCTTTGTAGTATTCTTTCCAATTATCTCCGGCACTAGGGTCAACGATATAAAAGATTCCCGGAAAATTATGCCGTATCCATTGCCCTGCAAAATCCTGGTCTGAGATAGCATAAATACGGATTTTGTCCACAAACTTCTTTAAACCCTTGTCCGATCGGGTATTTTTTACTTTCCATAAAGCCTGAGTGAGACAGTTTGCACCACCCCAAACATAAACCCAAAGTGGCCGCTCATCTTCCATATCCACAGCTTTGATCAGGAGTTCTGAACCGGGCGAATCCTTCCCTTCTCCCACTCCTTCCACACTGAATAATGGCAAATGTTGGGACGCCACGCTGATTAAACTCTCCATGCTGGGAAAGCCAGAAGCGTGGATATCGAGGTTTGGCTTTACTTTTCCGTAGTTCCGAATCAACTCTTCGATCTTATCCTGACGGACTTGACTTCTCAAATGGGTGGAAGTAGTAGCGACCAGCCCTTCAATATCGTATTCATTAGAATAAACCAGGAATCTAACCAAGGATTGTTGATCATCCGGTTCGTTGGTGATGTCAGTCAATACAAAAACCCGCTGATTGACAGGTTCGGTAAAAGTCAATTGAGTTTGAGAAAAAGCAATAGAAGCGAAAAGACAAGGTATAAAAGCGAGAAATTTTTTCATGGATTTATTATTTAGCAGGCTAATTAAGTTATGGATTCTAGGTGAAACTTTAAAATCTGATCGTCTGTAAACAAATTTTGTAACTGGATGAGTATAGACCGTGAAAAAAACATCAAAGAAGGAATTGCTTCTTTTTCCTTTCTAGCCAAATAGCCGTTTTTGCACTACTAAAAGCTTTGATTTATTTCTAAAATCCTATTTTAGATTATTCAAACCTGGTATTACCATTTTTATAAATCAATGAAATACAACGCTTTTCTTTCCTATAGCCATGGACAGGATACACCACTAGGTACAAGTCTTGAAAAGGGGCTTGAGAAATTTGCCAAACCAACTTTTAAGCTTCGGGCTTTAGAGATTTTTAGAGATGGAAACGATCTTTCCGTTGCAGCTGATTTAGGAGATAAGATCCGAAATGGTCTTGAAAATTCCGAATACTTCATTTGTATGGCAAATCAGAAGTATGCCCAATCAAAATGGTGTCAACGGGAAGTGGACTATTGGCTGGAAAATAAATCGATAGAGAAGTTTTTGATCGTTTTGACCGAAGGAGAAATTCTATGGGATGAGGCCACAAACGATTTCGATTGGATGGTAACCACCGCTCTTCCTAAGAACCTATCTGGAGCCTTTAAGGGGGAGCCTTTTTATGTTGATTTTAGAAATTTAGGTAACGAAGAAAATTTAAATCTGAAAAATCAGGAATTCGAAAATAGATTAGTATTGTTAGCTGCCACGCTACATGGGAAATCGATCGGAGATATGATCGGTGAAGCTGTCAAACAGTATAAGCGGACTATGCTGATCAGAAATTGGGTAGTTGCTATCGTAATTTCCCTAATGGGTGTGACCATTGTACTCACCTCGATAAACCTTAAAAGAACAAAAGCATCTCTGCTACATTTTAAGGCAATAGCAATTGAAAGTACGAATCCAACTTTGGCCTTGCGATTAGAGCAAGAAGCGCTTAAAATCCATGATTATCCTGAATTTGAAAGATCGGCTTTCTCGATAATGAATAGAAATTCATTTTATAGAATACTTGCCTCCAAGGATACAGCTTCTTTTACGGCCATAGATATCTCAACTGATCATACCATGCTGCTCGCCAGCGACGATGGAATCATCATTTTAAGTGAGCAGGATGGCACTGTTATTAAAGAATTCAACACGGACAAAGGCGCAATCTGGTCTGCAAAATTTGCTCCTGATGGTATGTCCATTCTTACAGGATCCAAAAAAGGAGTATATCTGTGGGACCTAAAAGGGGGCTTGAAAACGGAATTCAAGCTAGAGACCTCAGAAGAAACGGAATTCAGCTATTCAGCGGTTAGCTTTTCTCCAGACGGCAAAACGGTTCTTACCGGTTCCTATTTAGGAGCTTATATATGGGACCTGAATGGAATTCGACATCCGGAATTTGAAATTGCGGGTGATGTCAAATCAGTCGCTTTTGCCCCTGATGGAAATGCTGTTTTAATTGGGTATAACGGTTCCAAATCTGCAGCGGGCCTGTTCGATTTGAAAAGCAATTCATTGGCGAGTTTCAGCACGAATGATCCCAATTTTGGAGAGCCCTATACCATCACAAATACAGTTGCTTTTTCCCAAGATGGAGAAACTATCTTGATATGCTCCAGCATCAATAACATTCAATTATTTGATCCAGAAGGCATCCCGAAAGGGGATTTTAAAATACCTGAATTAGTGAATTTTGAAAATGGCTCTTGGACTGCATCATTTTCTCCGGATGGGACAAAGATCCTGATGAGTTCTTTTGAGAATACCGCCCGATTAATAGATCTAAAGGGGGGGTTAATCAATGAATTCAAGGGACATGATGCGATGATTAATTTGTTTGCTTTTGATCAAGATGATCAGTCGATATTTACTGGCTCAATAGATAAATCCATTCGAAAATGGTACATCGATGGCCTGAATGCATCGGTAGTCAAGGAAATCGACATGGAGGAACGGCTTATCCTTACCATAGATGTAGCCCCAAATAACGAGTCTATCCTTATCACCTCTGAAGATTCAGCGACCTATTTATGGGATTTCAAGAAGGAATTACTTAAGGAATTCGGAAGCCAAAAAAGCAAAGTTTATAATGCAGTTTTTGCGCCGGATGGTAATTCCATAATGACGCAAAAGTCTAACGGCGTCCAACTTTGGAATTTGAATGGGGACCTAATTCAAGAACACTTACTAACAGATGAGGTTGTCGAATTATCCGCTTTTACTCCCGATGGCGAATCGATCCTTTTTAGCACTAAGTCTAAGAATAAGCCTGAAGGCTATTTGCCTTGGTTTATCACCGCGGTTTATAAATGGGATTGGAAGGTGAACTCGATCGAGGAACTTGAATTAGGCGACAAAGAAACCACTTCTGTCCATTTTGCACCGAATGGAAAGACGATTCTTACAAGTTCGGAGGAGGGAACGATTTTGTGGGATATGAAAGGGGCGCCAATCCAAAAATTCAATCTACCCAATGATCAGGTCAATCCTGTGGCAATTGCTCCTAATGGAACAACGATACTGACATTTCCCTCTTCAAACGAAGTCTCCCTATTTCCTACTAAGTATGGGAAATCCCATTTGTGGAATTTGGCTGGAGAGATTATACAAGAATTCAAACTTGAAAATGAAAGCGTTAGCCCAAGAGGATTTTCACCCGACGGCAAATCTATCCTAACCATTTCATCTCCAAAATTAAATACGTTTGATCCCGGTTTTCCTACTGCAAGGATTTGGGACCTAGAAGGAACTGTATTATTAAAAATCCATAGAGAAGGCAACTACATTTCTTCATTAGGATTGTCCTCTGACGGTAATTATATCATTGTAGGATATAAGAATTACGGGCCATTTTCTTTTTTTAATGAAGACAAAGAAAACGAGCTGGTTATTTACAAGAAGATTAACCTTGATGAATTTCTCGATACGTATGTAGCTCCATTATCTAAGAAGCAGAAAAAGGAATTTGGAATATAATGGTTATCGCTTTTTTAAATTATTTCTCTAGACAGCTAATTACCCGACTTAAGGAATGGAAGCAACTTTTTGGCAAAGACTCCTTCGACGAGTTGCTGATACAAGGCTGAAAGAGAATTTGAGAAATCCCGAGCTATTCAGGACAAAAGCCCGGTTGTTCGAGATTTGCAATCCCAGGACTATCGACCATTAATCGTTTTGGCGAACCCACCTTTTCTCTATTGACTTCAATCTTACCAAAAAAAACAATGTCATTCTTTTACCTGGCTTAGATCCCGAAAGTCATCAGGACGTGGGCTATGGGGTAATAAAAAGCCCCCATCAAGCGCTTCGCTTTCTGGGGGCATTTGAATTATTGCAAGAATTACGCTACTTAATGATTCTCGTGCTTACTTGGATCATAGTTGGCTTCCAATTCTGCTAACGTCTTTTTGCCGTAGGCGATTTTGGTAATCGCCACATAAAGAACTGGCACAAAGAAGATCGCCAAGAAGGTCGCCGCAAGCATCCCTCCGATCACGGTAAAACCAATAGTCTGTCGCGCCACGGCACCAGCTCCACTGGAAATCGCCAGAGGAACCACGCCAAGAATAAAGGCCATGGAAGTCATGATAATCGGGCGAAGTCTCAAGCGCACCGCTTCAAGGGTAGCCTGAATCAATGGCATACCTACATCCACACGCTCTTTGGCAAATTCCACAATCAGAATGGCGTTTTTCGCAGCCAACCCTATTAGCGTTATCAGACCAATCTGAGCATAAATATTATTATCCAATTTTGGAAGGAAGTGCAAGGCTACAATCGCTCCGAATGCGCCCAATGGCAATGCCAGCAAGACTGAGAATGGCACAGACCAGCTTTCATACAAGGCTGCCAAAAGCAAGGAAACCAGGACAATCGCTAACGCAAAGATTAAAATCGTCGCATTTCCAGAAGACAGTTCCTCTCTACTCAAGCCTGAGAAATCATAGCCATAGCCTGCAGGCAATACTTCTGCTGCCACTTCTTCCAAGGCTGCCAGCGCTTGACCACTACTGTAGCCAGGTGCCGCATTACCATTGATTTCCGCGGAGCGGAACAAGTTGTAGTGAGAAATCACAGGAGCATTTTCCACTACTTCATAGCTTATTAAAGCACTCAATGGCACCGATTCTCCTCCACTGCTTCTTACATAATATTGTTCCAGATTATCAATTCCAGCTCGGTAAGCGGTATCCGCCTGAGCCACTACTCGGAAGTTTCGTCCGTATCTGGTAAAGTCATTGACATAGGTACTCCCCATGTAATTTGACATGGTCGTGAAGATCTCAGTGAGTGGGACACCTAATTTCTTGGCTTTTTCCCGGTCCACGGTCACATGGTAGCCAGGCGTTTTGGCAGTAAAGAAACTGTAGGCCATCGCAATTTCTGGACGCTTATTTATTGCGCCAAGGAACTGCCCCATGACTCCTTCAAATTCTTTGATATCACCCGCTGCAGAGCGCTGCTCCAGCATGAAACTGAAACCGCCTGTGTTACCCAAACCTGGAATTGCAGGAGGAGGAACCACTACAATGTTTCCTTCGGTAATTGCTGCAAACTTCCGATTCAATGTTGCCAGCATCCCTCCAAGCTGAAGAGAAGGGTCTTTTCGCTCATCCCAAGGATCCATTGACACGAAGAACGTTGCTGCATTGGGTTTGAACGAGAAGTTGATCACGTTCAACCCTCCAATCCCGGTCACGTGATTGATTCCCTCAGTTTCCTCTAAAATAGTGTTCATTTGCTGCATCACTGCTTGTGTACGGTTACTTGAAGATCCTTCAGGAAGTTGAAGTGCCACATAAACTCTTCCCTCATCTTCTGTAGGCAAGAAACCAGTTGGCTTAGTCTGGAAAAGACCATAAGTTCCTGCGTAAATACACACGAGCAAAATCAAGACAAATGGAGCTCTTTTGATACTATTTCTCACCCCATTGGTGTAACTGCCAGTCGTACGTTCAAACCACAAATTGAATTTGTAAAAGAACTTATTCAAGCCTTTTCCTTTCTCATTCACCTCAGAAGGTTTCAGAAGTAGGGTACAAAGCGCAGGAGTCAAGCTCAAAGCCACAAAGGCAGAAATCAAGACAGAGATCGCGATTGTAATAGCAAACTGCTGATACATTCTACCAACGATACCTGGGATAAATCCGACCGGAATAAATACCGCCGCCAAAATCAAGGCAATCGCAATCACCGGAGCAGTGATGTCTTTCATCGCCAAGCGTGTCGCTTCTTTCGCTGAAATCTTCTTGGAATCTATGTAATGCTGCACAGCCTCTACTACCACGATGGCATCATCTACCACAATTCCGATCGCCAACACAAAACCAAAAAGGGTCAATGTATTGATCGTAAATCCGAGTAAAGGGAAGAAAATAAACGTACCGATGATGGAAACTGGGATCGCAAGAACAGGAACCAACGTAGCCCTCCAACTCTGCAAGAATAAAAAAACAACAATGATCACGAGAAGCAAAGCCTCCACAAACGTGTTCAATACCTCATTGATGGATACTTCCACTACTGATACAGATTCAAAAGGAACCGTGTAAGTCATATCCGTTGGAAAGCTCTTTTTCAACTCTTCCAAAGCTGCATATACACCTTCGGCAGTTTCCAGCGCATTACTTCCAGGAGCTTGATAAACAAGCAAAATCGCTGATTCTTCGCCATCAAGCGTAGAATATCTACTGTAGTCAAATTGACCCAATTCGATTCTTGCTACATCTTTCAAGTAAACCAGAGAGCCATCCTGAGAATTTGTTCTCAAGATGATATCTTCAAATTCTTCGGAACTCTCCAGACGTCCATTTACGGTAATTGGATATTCAAAAACCTGAGTGTCGTACTGGGGCATACTTCCCACTTTTCCCGCTGCTACCTGTAAGTTTTGCTCCTGAATGGCAGCAGTTACTTCCCTTGCTGAAATACCGTATTGAGCCAGTTTATCAGGCTTCAGCCAAACTCGCATGCTGAAATCCTGGCCAATAGGGGTGATATCACCAACTCCGTTTACTCGAAGCAGTGCATCCTTGATAAAAATATTGGCATAATTAGAAAGGAATTTAGCATCGTGAGAATGCTCGGGAGAAGTAATACTCAACACCATCATTATGGATGGATTCCGCTTTCTCACGGTCACTCCCAGTCGACGAACTGCTTCTGGAAGAGATGGCTCAGCAATAGAGACCCTATTTTGCACATCCAAAGTCGCGAGGTTAATGTCCGTACCTACTTCGAAGGTGACGTTCATTTGCATTTGACCGGTACTGGTATTATTGGAGGAAAGATAGGCCATCCCCGGCGTACCGTTTACTTGTGTTTCTATGGGCGTCGCTACTGTCTGCTCCACCGTCATCGCATCTGCACCCGTGTAATTGGCTGACACCGAAACCACCGGAGGAGTGATTTCAGGATACTGTGTGACTGGGAGAGTTAAAATTGCTAAAACCCCAACAATCACGATGACGATCGAAATCACCATTGCTGTTACTGGCCGTTTTATAAATACGTCTGATATCATTAGTTAGTAATCAAGTCTTATTGAAAAAATGATTTATTTGATTGCAGTTTGCTCAGTGATTTGAGCGCCTTCACGTAATTTCTGGATCCCAGTCAACACGATTTTAGTGCCTTCTGTGACTCCACTTCTCACCACGATGTCATCACCTACCTGTGTGCCTAGGATCACATTTTGCTGCTTTACGGTATTATCCGACTGCACTACATACACAAAGTACTCACCCATCTGCTCAGTGACAGCTCGGTAAGGAATCATGACTTGCGCTCCTATATCTTCATTGAGAACTTGAATATTTACAGTCATTCCGGCGATCAGCTCACGAGCAGGATTTGGGAATTGGACACGGAGATTGATAGTACCGGATTGTCTTCCAACAGCTCTGTCTATTGTGGTGAATTTTCCAGTAAACGGATACGTACTGCCATCACTGAATTTGATTCTGAACAAGGAATCTGGGTTGTCTTTCGCCTTCAGCATTTTAGTAAATCGTGGAATCTCACGCTCATTGATCACAAAATTCAAGGAAATCGGATCGTTGGATGACAAAGTGTTTAGTACTGGTTGACCTGGAGAGATCTGAGTTCCTAGTCTAACTTGGGAAATACCGACTGTTCCGTCAAATGGAGCCACTAGCACTGAATAATTATAATCTGTAGCAGCTGATTCGTACTGGGCATTTGCGGAGCTCAGCTGCGCTTTGGCATTCAACACTTCCGTTTGTGCATAATCTAGGGTTTGCTTTGCGATCGCATCTTGTTCATCTAATCTCTTATAGCGATCGTAATCTTTTTCAAATCGTGACAAATTGGCTTCAGCACTTTGGACCGATGCTTTAGCCTGCTGAAGTGAAGCTGAATATTTGCTTCGGTCGATTTCATAAAGCTTCTGCCCTTTCTTTACTTCCTGACCGTCTTGGATGAAGATGTTGGTAATGTAACCACCTATTTGAGGGCGAATTTCCACCTCGTTTAGCGGTACAAGTGTTGCTGGATATTCGTCCAATCCTGTCACGGATTTTTTCACCAAGGTATAAGTCGTGACTGCGACAGCATCCGGAGCTTGCTGTCCTTCAGGCTGCTTTTGCCCGCAAGAAAAGCCCGCCAGGGTCAAGGCGAAAAAAGCTACAAGTTTGTATGATAATTTCATATGCTATAAAATTTAATGCTAGTTCTAATTAGTTGATGGTGCCTAATGCTTTTTCTAGATCAAGTTTGGCTTCCAAAACCTGATAAAATGCATTGATATGATTGATCTGGGCTGTTTGAAGGTCAGTTTCTGCTATGACTAGTTCCACATAGGCTTTGATACCTTCATCGTATTGCAGCTTGATAATGGTATAGACTTCCTGCGCCATTTTCATATTATCTCTGATCAGCTGCCATTCGTAAACACTACTGTTGTAATCCGCTCGAGCTGCGGAATATTCGGTCTTAATTTGATTGCTGAGATTTTCGATTTCCACATTTCCCCGCTCTACTTGAAGTTCTGCTGATTTTACTTTATGAATTCGCTTTCCACCTTGAAAAATTGGAATTGACAAATTAAGCCCCACAGCCGAAACTGGATAAGCTACTTTGTATAAGTTGGAGAAATCAGAATTGAAATAATTCCAATTGTATCGGTAGAAAGCTGATAGCTCAGGCAAGTAATTCCATTTTTCATAGCCGGTCCGGATTTCATTGAGTGTTTGCTGAGTTTGCAAAAGTTGAAACTCCACACGATTCTCAAGGATCAATGGATCTGCCGCATCTTCAGCGATTGCGCCTGCCGCACCTTCAGAATCAAATTCAATGAAGAAATCCAAACTATCTGGATAGCCCATCAATTGCTTCAGATAGTCATACTTCGAATCAAAAGAGTTCGCCACTCGATTACGATCACTTTTCACATTGGTCAATGCAATCGAAGCGCGTTGGTAATCGGTCTTGTCCACCAATCCAGCATCAAATCGGCTATAAGCATCTTTGTATTGCTTCTCCAGACGATTCAGGTTTTGATCAAGGATTCTTATTTGCTCTTCGGATAATAGAATCGAATAAAAAGCTTTACTCACATCGACCACTGTATTAATCCTGGCATTGGCTATGATCTGCTGCAGTTGCTGACGGTAAAATTTCGACGATCTCGAAGCGAAAAGCTGATCTCTGTTGAACAAAGTCTGATCTGCCTGAAGCAAAACATTAGAATTGTATGGCTGACCGAAAGTGATCAACTGATCGCCGATGACCTGCTGCAAAAGTTTGATATTATAAGCTCCTGCTGCTGAAGCGGTGATCTGAGGATACCAGTCCGCTAAGTTTGATTTGATATCGCGCTCTCCGATCTCCTGATCAATCTGTGCTTGCCTGATGATCGGACTCCGTAATAGGGCATATTCCACCACCTGATCCAAAGTCAATTCGCCTTTGGGTACTGTGGTATGTTCCTGACTGTAGGAGGCTTTTACAAAGAGTAGAATACTCAGTACGCTTAACAGTAAACGTTTGATAATCATAGCTGTAATAATTAATGGGTTTTAGTTTGAAAAAGGTTCTTTGGATTAAGTTACTTTGATACCGTCCCAGATCAAATGGGATATTTCATCCAGTTCCATATTCTCTCCGGAAAGTTTCTTTTTGAAATTCTGCTTTATTCGAACGATCGAATTCACGTTTGAATTCACAAGAATTGAAAGGACTATTGGGTTTAAAGTTTTGATTTCTCCCTGCTTGATTCCGGATTCGAAAAACTCGCAAGCAAAATTATGCCAGACATTAGGTTTATTTTGGATCTCATCAGAATTAAAAGGAGATTTCATAAACTGGTCGTAAAACCCATGAATTGAAGGATTTAGCTCATAAAAGTCAGTCAAATTTTTCCAGTAATTATAAAACCGATCTTTAAATAGTAAAGAGGTATCATCCCGTTCTGAGACATATTTTTTGATCTCCTCGGCTACGAACTCGTAAATCCCAATGATCAGTGCCTCCTTATTCTCAAAATAAGTATAGATCGTACCTGCAGCAACTCCTGCATTCTTTGCCACTTGACTAACAGGGCTTGCATGAAAACCGTGCTCCTGAATCAAATCGAGAGCGCTTTGGATGATACACTTCTTTTTATCTAATAAACTATGCATTGAACTTTTGATTGAATGAACGTTCAATCACAAAGCTGTTTTAAAAGTTCCGCCTAGGAGGGAAAATAGCTAGAAATTTTTAGAGTGGTTTACACCGCAGATTAGCTGCAAAAAAATCGGTTGGGAATGAATCACTTCTGGCTATCTCTGCCTTGGGCCATAGTATTTTCGAACGCAGGACTCGGTAAAGTTGTCGGAAGTAATCCGGCAACTCAGCATCTTTTGTAATCCTGTAAAGCAGTCGAGAGCATCCTCAATCCTATTATAGATATGGATAAAGCCAAATAGCTTTTTCCTTTCAGTCCGAAATTCCAGTGAATTGCTTAGTGTAAAACCCCATTTTCGCTTCTCAATCATGTACAAAATACCCGAACTCCGCAAAGGTTCGGGTGAGCCACCATAAGCTATTATTGAAGTATTTCTTATTTACACGTCCGGCTTGGGATTGAAGTGGAATCTTGACACTTCCGTCAGCATTCCGGATAGCTTTCTCTGTATTGCTTTCTGGGACCACGGCACAGATATGTCCTGATGAATTCTCATTTACATTGCGGGCTGAAATAATGCACACCTTACCCTTATTCGCTTCAGCCTGTAACTCATTTAAATCATAAACCCTCTTCCAGCCAAAATCATCTCCCCATTCCAAAAACCACCGCAGTAGATTATTGGCGTTCAGCTCGTTTACACTTTGGCCATATTGAACCGGAACATGATTCCTGTGACTCAATTCGATAAGTGCCCGGCTTGACCACCATACACGAGGCAGAAAAACCCCGTTGAGATAACAGTAATCGTGTGCATAGATATTACAATAGGTGCTTGAAGAGTTGGGGGCATATCTGGCGCTTTGCTCTACATTTATCCATGAGATGATAGTATGAATAGCGGCAGAAGAAGCTGCAACTGAACTTGCGTCACGGGAAGGTCGATTGGGTTCCCCGAGCGGATAGGCCCGACCTGTGGTCACTTTCCGGGTAACATTCGTTCTGTTTTCCTGCAAATGAACAGGAGTCAAAAAGCTCGCGAGAATCTGGGCTGAAGTTGAAGTTGGAATTGAACTTGGGGTAGGGGTCGCTTCAGGGGCAATTGCTTCCAAAAACCGACTTGCAACAAAGCCTGTGGCAGCCGGCATTCCCGATTTAAAGGACTTTACTTCCCACCAATCTGGCCCGG
The DNA here is from genome assembly GCA_046597285.1 of Algoriphagus sp. GTDB lineage: Bacteria > Bacteroidota > Bacteroidia > Cytophagales > Cyclobacteriaceae > Algoriphagus. The sequence goes on from JBKJKX010000083.1 coordinate 23,920, forward strand.
AATCCGCTATTTTTTCAACAAGTTGACCATTGGAAAGTACCGCAATAATGTTTCGGTTGGTCTGGGAATTTGGAGTGCTTCTCAATCGAAGCTCATTGGCTGTAACCCGGTATTTTAACATAGCATTTGGTTTTAAAAAAAAGTACCTGAATTTAGCATTATTACCTAACTATCAGATGCTTAGGCAATACCTTTGTTTTTGCCAATGAAATTCGGGGAAAGGTTGAATGATTCAAAAGTTCTTAAACGTATGAGTTTTCCTTTTTAAGAAGCAGTTTTTCAAATCGCTTCAGGTTTTTTCTTCAGCCATGAAGGAATGTCGTTTTTGCATCCTAATATCACTACTGCAATTTTGGTCGACTTAAGGTACAAGCGATTTATTCAGCTTTACGTTTTTCAACCAACAATACCTTTGTCAGACGGATTATTCAATCTATTTATCAGCAAGATACCGCTAAAAATAGCTGGGTTTTTTTTTGCGCAATTCATTAGTATTTTTAATAGGAAGTAAATTTTTTATTCAATTTAATCTTGAAAATTTTATGGCAGTCACTGAACATTTAGAAATGCTCATGCAAAGTTTAAGCGATGAAGAGAAGTGGAATGAATGGTATTTAAGTTATAACTGGAAAAAGGGTGGACCTGATCTGAGCGGCGCAGACTTGAAATTTGCCAACCTCCATAATTTCAAATTAGAAAAGGCCAATCTCAGCGGGGCTAACCTCCATAGTGCTGATCTAAGTGGTGCCTATTTGGATGGAGCCAATCTCAGTAATTCAGACCTTAGCTTCGCTGATCTCAACCTTTCTTCCCTGGACTTGGCAGACTTAAGAAATGCTAAGCTTTTCAATGCCAGTTTGAGAGGCGCACGACTGCAAGGTGCCAATCTAAAAAATGCTGATTTGAATTGTGCCGATTTGGAGGATGCTTGTTTGGAAAATTCCAATCTGAGTGATGCCTTCCTGAATGGCAGAGACGAAGGTGGTAGTTTTTTTTGGTGCCACTTGCAGGGGGCTAATCTGAAGAATGCCAATCTGAGTGGAGCAAACCTAACTTCCGCCTTTTTGAGTGGGGCAGATCTGAGTGGCGCTGACCTTTCCAATTCCGACTTGGGCGGAACCGAGCATCAAGATGAATATTTTGCATGCGTATTGAATAATGCAATTCTTGATGACGCAAATCTAACAGGGGCCAACCTGACCAAAGCTGACTTGAGTGGGACAAGCCTGATAAACGCCAATTTTACTGGTGCCAATCTAACCCAGATATCTTTAGTAGGCGCTAACCTTACCAATGCTAATTTCGCCAAGGCAATTCTTACCGAGATTATTCTGGATGATGCTAACCTCACAGACGTGAATCTGAGCAAAGCAAATCTATCCGGACTTAACATGAATGGGGTTTGCTTTTCAAACGCTGATCTGAGCTACGCAAATCTTGAAAATGCAAATCTCGCATATGCTTTTCTTGGAAATGCGAATCTCTTGCATGCTAACCTTGGAAAGGCAAATCTGGAAAATACGAATCTGGAAAATGCTAACCTCAAGAATGCGTATCTGGGAAATGCAATCCTTAAAAGTGCAAATCTGGCCAATGCAAATCTTGAAAAGGCCAACCTTGAAAATGCAAATCTTGAGAATTCTAATCTGGCAAATGCAAATCTTGAAGGAGCTGACCTTACCAATGCCAATCTCACCCGATCCAATTTGGTAGAAACCAACTTCACCAATGCGCTGATTTCAGGTTGTAAGATTTACGGAATTTCAGCTTGGAATTTGAACCTGGAGAATACAATCCAAAAGGATTTAATCATTTCAAAAAATGATGAACCTGTCATGTCAGTGGATGATTTGATGGTTGCTCAATTCATTTACCTGATGCTGAACAATAAGAATATCCGGAATGTGCTCAATACCATCACTTCGAAAGGAGTATTAATTCTTGGAAGATTTTCTGACCCACTGCGCAAGGCTGTGTTGGATGGTCTAAGAGAGAAATTGCGAAATTTTGATCTCCTACCGATTGTTTTTGATTTTGATCGCCCTTCAGACAAAGACTATACCGAAACCGTACAGACCCTCGCCGGGATGAGTATGTTTGTAATAGCGGATCTTACCAATCCAAAATCAACCCCGTTGGAGTTGGAAGCAACTGTCAAGCAGTTTAAAATTCCCTACGTTCCTATTATTGATATTAGCGTCGATCCACGTCCATTTGCCATGTTGGTTGATTTGCAAAAGTCATTTCATTGGGTATTGCCCACCCTCCAATATGAAACCAAGGAAGACTTGTTAGATGACGAGAACCTCAAAAAATACATAATTGACCCTGTGATTAAAAAGCGCGAGGAGTTGAGGAGAGCAAAAAGCGATGAACCTGAACCCATTCTCATTCGAAAGCGAACTCTAAACCCTTTGAATACTTAAAGCTCACCCGCCTAAGTGCAGATCTTTTCTTTTGGTGATTGAAATTTAAAAAACCTACAGAGAGTAGAGAGACGAGCGTAAAACCAGACATTTCGACTTACTTATTCTTATTTGCAAAAGGGTACAGTCCAATTAATTCCGGAACTGTACCCTTCTTTTTTGTCAATTTATGTTTGACCTAATTTTCTGGATCTGAAGTCCACAAAATGAAGTCTATGTTAATTCCACATGAAAAAGGAATAAAGCATCTAAGAATTTGTCATTTTTGAACTCAGAAATAATCGCTCCTAGCAAAATCTTTTACGTATTACCCCCAAATTTCCCCTTAATCATGACCAAACGAATCCTTTTAATCATCGCCCTATTCTTTTGCTTGGGTCCTTCTTGGGGCCAGAAAAAAGCCAAACATCCCAAAAATATTATTTTGATGGTGGGCGATGGTATGGGAGTAGCACAAATCTATGCTGGACTTACCGCCAACCACGGCCATCTGAATCTGGAGAGTTTCCCTGTGGTAGGTTTCCACAAGAACCAGGCGAGTAACAGTTTTGTGACCGATTCAGCAGCCGGTGCCACTGCTTTCTCCTGTGGAGAAAAAACCTACAACGGGGCAATCGGAGTCGATGTAAATGGTGAACCTTTGCCAACCATTTTGGAAATCGCAGAAGAAAATGGGCTTGCTACAGGTTTGGTAGCCACCTGCTCCATCACCCACGCTACCCCGGCGAGCTTTATCTCGCATCAAGCCTCCAGATCTTTGGATGAGAATATCGCCCTAGACTTTCTGAATACTGACATCGATGTTTTTATCGGAGGGGGAAGGAAATTTTTCGCTAGCCGATCTGACGGATTGAATCTGGTCGATTCCCTAAAAAACAGAAACTACCAGATTGCCAACTCGATCGCCGAAGTGCAGCAGATTAAAAAAGGAAAGTTGGCTGCTTTTTTGGCGGATGAGCAACAAAGGAGATTTTCTGATGGACGTGGAGATGAATTGGTAAAATCTACCCAAGTAGCTCTAGACCTTCTAAAAAACAACAAAAAGGGCCTGTTTTTGATGATCGAAGGCTCACAGATCGACTGGGGAGGACACGCAAAAGACACTCAATACATCGTCGAGGAAATGATTGATTTTGACAATGCTATCGGCAAAGTCCTGGAATTTGCGAAGAAAGACGGAAATACACTCGTCATCATCACAGCAGACCATGAAACGGGTGGATTCACTATAAACGGAGGCAATACAGAGACCGGTGAAGTCGATGGAAAGTTTACCACCGGTAGCCATACAGGAGTGATGATTCCAGTGTTTGCTTATGGGCCAGGTTCAGAGGCCTTTTCCGGAATTTATGAAAACAATGAGATCTTCCACAAAATGATGAAAGCTTATGATTTCAAATAAAATCAAAACCGAGGGGTCAGCCTGAAAACACAGGAGGGCAGAATGGATGATTCCACCCTTTTTTTTTAACCTGTGGTTAAAATCTAAGCACCTATTATTTAAACTTTCCTTCCTCGTGATTAAACAAGAAATAAGACAAAATCGGTAAGATCAATAATCAGGCTTCCAAAAAAGCGTACGCTTTTAAACGCTGTGTTCCTCAATGAACGCTACCAATGTCAAACCCGATTGAAGTTCAACAGAATCCTAACAAACTAACTCTCCGTGTAACTTTGTTTAAAGTGGTGAGAATTGTACTTAGTCCGCTTTCCCAAAAACCAAAAAATGCTGAATATTCATGAACTGACCATTTTTCACCAGTTTGAATCCATTCGCAATGAGTTCTTTTTCGACTTGCTTGACGGTCATTTTATGAAGCGGCCTGATCGCAACGGCTGGATCTTCTCCACGATATTCAATTAAAAGGAGTTTACCATCTGGAGTGAGAGATTCTCTGATTGCTGCCAACATTTCCACAGGAAATTCCAGTTCATGGTACACATCCACCATGATTGCAAGATTAATGGAATTCTGAGGCAGATTTGGAGTTTTTTCATCTCCTTTTACCGGGATGACATAGTCAAATCCCAACTCTTTGCTTCGATCTGTAAGGTATTGAATCGCATCATCCTGGATTTCTACTGCATAGACTTTTCCCTCGGGCACTTTGGGCGCGATTCGAAACGTATAAAACCCTGAACCTGCACCGATATCGGCAACCACGCTATTTTGAGTAAGTGGCAAGTTTTCAATAGCCAACACGGTATTTTCCTCCTGCTCCCGGCTTTGTCGCTCCAGCCATGCTTTCCCCTGAAAGTCCATGACAAATGAAATTTCCCTGCCCATATAGACCTTCCCAATTCCGTCCGAACTCGCGGTTTTATTGGTATATGGAGAATCAACCGACTTGGGTTTGTTTTGTGCATGACAAGAAAGATTCAAAGCCAGACTCAAAATGATAAGAGAGGAAATCAAGGGATTCTTCATCGGATTCTTTTTTAAGTTAACAGGTTAAACCAAAGCATGTTTTTAAATATGGAAGAAAGTTAGACGGAAAATCAAAGACTTTTAATTTAAGAAAAGTCTACATCTCTGGTTATCTGTTCCGTCTATGGTCTGTCAATCGAATATCTAAAGGTATGCATCATTGAATTGAACCTTCCGCAATCTTACAGGGATATTGATCTTATTTTTTTGATAGATTCGATCGTAAGTTCTAAGAGTTTCCAAAAGGAAACTCAAGAAATGGCCCCCAATCAAAAACAACAAGTCCACATGAGACCCATACTTATTGCAGCATGCTTTTTAGTCATCAATATTTTCACTTTCGCCCAAGTGAAAATGGCCGAAGAAAAATATGTGATAGAGCTCCACAACCTTGCCCAAGAAAAAACGATTTCAACAGCTTTTGCAGAGATAGAAAGACTTAATCCCCGGTCCATTCAGGAATTGATCATGCTCACGGAGATTCCAGCTCCGCCATTTAAGGAAACCGAAAGAGGACAAAAGTACAAGCAAATGCTGGAGGACGCCGGTGGGGTAAATGTTTGGATTGATAGCATTGGGAATGTACTGGCACTTCGAAAAGGAACCAAAAGTGAACGCGTAGTGGCGATTGATGGGCATTTGGATACTGTCTTTCCTGAAGGAACGGATGTGAAAGTGAAAATGAGAGGTGACACGCTTTTTGCACCTGGAATTGGAGATAATACACGTGGCCTCATGGTGGTGCTAACCGTCCTGAGAGCGATGGAAAAAGCTCAAATCCAGACAGAGAATGATGTTTTATTTGTCGCAACGGTAGGTGAGGAAGGCAACGGAGATCTGAGAGGGGTTAAATATCTATTCGAGAAAACTGATGTGAAAATCGATTCTTGGATTTCAATCGATGCGTTCGGAACCGGAAATATCGCAAACCAAGGAACCGGCTCCATCCGCTATAAAGTAACTGTATCAGGTCCTGGCGGACATTCCTGGGGAGATTTTGGTTTGGTAAATCCTCACCATGGATTGGCAAAAATGATCAATTACTTTTCCGATGAGGCGGCTCGATTTTCCGCTGTGGCAAAGACAAAAACAAGCTTTAATGTCGGGAAAATCGGTGGTGGAACTTCTGTAAATTCCATCCCCTTCGAATCTTGGATGGAAGTAGATATGCGCTCAGAAGATGATGAAAGCTTAGGAAAAATGGATTCGATTTTTAAATCTTCGCTTGAAAAAGGATTGAATGAATACAACACCAATCGAAAGACGGAACCTGTATTATCCATGCAAATTGATCAAATCGGATTTAGACCATCCGGAACAACTGATTCAAATACGCCTTTAATTCAGAGATCCATGGCGGCAATCCAATATTTCGGCATCCCACCCACTCTGTTTATCATGTCAGGAAATGCGAATTGGCCAATTTCAAAAGGCATTCCTGCCGTGACCTTGGGTTGGGGTGGAATCGGTGACAATGCCCATGCGCTGGACGAATGGTGGCTTGATGAGAAGGGAACGGATGCAATCAAACTAGCCTTGCTCACAGTGGTTTCAGAGGCAGGGCTTAGTAAGTAAACCGAAAGAACAGGAGATAAAAATTTCTGGATAGCTCACGAAATTTGCCTAGGTGGCGAATCTCAGGAGATGTTTTTCAGATTGGACATCATGAATTTAACACGTAGGAAATGACCCATTTTCGGCACCTTTCAATTCAAATTTCTTTGGCCAAAAACAGACTTTAAAAATCAATGATTGGATTGAAAATTTCAGATGGAAGCCGACCTATTTTGCAGCTTAATTTCTCAGCATACCCTTCTTCATTCATGAATAAAATACCTTCTAAAAAATATTCTGTAACAGCAGAAAATTTGGATTCGGCGGGTAAAATCGACCGCTTAGATCTCCTTTAGAGATGAGGTCATCTTATCAAAAACAAGAACTCTATTTCACTCTGGAAAAAAACAAACAACGCACTTTTTTATTCCTCACATCAATTTTATCTGCTATCTCCTTCATACCCAAATCTGGTTTAACAATTGAATCTTGGAATAATCCACTACTTAGGATTGGTTTTTTGACTTGAATCAAATGGTATAAGTTGAATTTTTACTTGAAAAAAACTATAGAAAATGGACCTTAAACTGGAAATGAATTTAAAAATTAATTTCCTTAACTAGTTGATTTTATATTGATTGAAATCATTAAAATCAATTGACACTTGGATGCAATTTTGGAGTTTTAAAAAACGAAATATTATTTGGCCTGTAAATAATGACATCAATTTTGTTGTTTTAATCCCACCGGCCTGCCAGCTTTTCTGAACCAAACCACAACCAATAAAAATTGGGTTTTTAGCCAAGACTAAAAATTGGGTTTTATGGTTTTATTGGATCAAAGGTCAGTTTCCCGACATCAACCCTTTCTTAGAAATAGAAACTTTACTTCATAGCCACTCGCTGATTCTCTCTGTTTAAACTAGCATGATCAAGCCTAGGTGCGCTGTTGAATTTTACCTAGTTTCGGGGGTAGATCCCAAAATCCATGCTTGATTTTTTACGCCCCTTTTCCCTGTCTTTTCCCGAAACAACTGAAGAGCAGCACTTCGAAAAAACCTCTTTTCGGGTCAGTAAAAAGATCTTCGCAACCTACGATTTCCAGACCCAATTAGCCTGTCTGAAACTCTCCGAAAAAGAGCAGGATCTCTTTTCACTTTTCGATTCTAAGCTCATTTTTCCTATCCCAAATAAATGGGGAAAACAAGGCTGGACCTTAGCTAAAATTGAAGAGTTGGAACAGGAGATGATCAAAGATTTGCTGGGTGCAGCATTCAATAAGGTCGCTCCTGAAAAACTGAAATTACCTCCGAACTCCCCCTCACCTAGTCAATCATGAAAATTAAATTCACTTCATCATTCAAGTCTCCGGCTGAAGATCAAGAATGGTTCAAAAACTGGGTAAGCCAACTCGAGCAAAACAATACGAGAACTTATGAAAAATTCGAGATTGAAACTGGTCTTGGTAAAACGAATGTGTATGGATTGCAGACATCGGACATTACGCTGGAACCTTTGGTGATTTTTCCTGGTGCAAGGACAACTGCCTTGATTTGGGTCTTAGACCGAAATCTGGATCATCTCCTAGATCGATTCCGAATCTATCTCGTTGAAACCAATGGCCTTCCTAATCTCAGCGATGGCAATACACCCGAAATAAAGTCTCTGGATTATGGATACTGGGCAGCGGAAGTTTTGAATAGGTTAGATCTCAAATCCAGCTATGTTGCAGGGGCATCTTTTGGAGGATTGATTTGCATGAAACTCAGTATTACAAATCCTGATAAAGTCAAAGCAGCTTTCCTTTTCAACCCAGGTTGTTTGCAGCCTTTTTCCCTTACGCTAAAAAATCTTTACTTCAATCTCCTTCCCATCATCAGACCAAGTCGCAAAAACGTGGAAAAATTTCTCGAAAAAGCTATTTTTCTTAATTCACACCATACTCTTTCTTCGGCTTCCATGGTGCTTTTGGTAGAATATGAATTATTCGCTTTGACTAGATACATAGACAAAACCCAAAAGCCTTACTTTATGAATCAGGAATTGAAACAAGCCAAATCAAATTTTTATTTGATTTTGGGAGACCATGACCTGCTATTTCCAGTTCAAAAATCCATCACTAATGGCAAAAATCTGATTCAAAATTTGAAAGAAATAAAGGTTTATCCCGCCGGGCATGGTGTAGAAACGCTTCCTCAAAGCATCCTTTTCCTAAAAGAGAAAGTAGGGAAAATGGAAAAATTGAATTAAAGGAATTAAGATAATTGCTTTAAATTTTAACTATGAGCTGGATTCTATTAATTATCGCCGGATTGTTTGAAGTTGGATTTGCAACTTGTCTAGGCAAAGCCAAAGAAGCAAGCGGGATGACCGCTGCCTATTGGTATGCAGGATTTATGGTTTGTCTCACCATCAGTATGGTACTTTTGGTTCGTGCAACAAGAGATTTACCCATCGGGACAGCCTATGGTGTTTGGACGGGAATAGGAGCAGTAGGCACTGTTTTGGTTGGCATTTTTATTTTTAAGGAACCGACAGATTTCTGGAGGGTATTTTTCATCACTACCCTGATTGCTTCAATCGTTGGGTTGAAAGTGGTATCGCATTAAGCCAAAAGAATTGAATTTCCAGATTAGCTTTCAATGGAAAGTTTTCCGTTTGTTCTTTTTCGCACAAAATCGTTCGCTAAAAGCGGTAAAAAATGTAATAAACACCTGATTTAAAGCAATTTGAATGATTTTCACTGGCATAATAACTGTGGGTAGCCAACTGTATCAATCTCCACAATAATGAGCTACATCGCTATACCCATTCCCCGGGGCGCCGGAAAGCAGGACATCGAGATCGAAGTCACTGTCAACAACGAAAAACAGTCGCTTCATTACAAAGTAGAGTTATTTTATTGGGACGATTGCAAAAATCCCCAAGGTCACCGGGCAGATTGCATCGCAGAGCTCTTGGCCAAACATGACCCAAATTGGACAGTTTATTACATCGGTTCCCCAACAAATGAGTTTGTTCCTATCACTTTTGTAGAGCGAAGAAAAAAAGTGAATTAATGTCGAATCACTAAATTCAAGGATTTTTGAAATCTTTGAGAAAGCCGGCTTTCAGCTTCATTTCCCGGTCAAAAAGCAAAGCATAATTGGTTCGGCCTCTGACAGGCCAATTATTAAGCCAGCTTTTCCCATCGTGTAAACCCCAAAAAGTGACCCGGCTGATCTTGTCTGAATGCTTCTGAAAAAGCTGAAAGAGCGAAACGTATCGATCCACCAATTGCCTATCTACTGACTGGGGCAGGCTATCAGAATACGGATTCCACTCCGGAGATTCGGCGTAATTTATATTCAGATCGGCGCCTTCTGAATCACTTGGCCGCGGTAAAATATCCACATCAAGCTCTGTGATCATCACCTGAAAACCTGCTCCATGAATCTCGACAATGGCTTCCTCTATTTGCTCCAAATTGGGTGAGTTGAGGCGATAATGTCCTTGCATTCCTATTCCGTCTATTCGGATTCCCTCAGACCGAAGTTCCTTGGCTAAAGCCAAAATCGCCTTCCGCTTCTCAGATTTCCAGACATTGTAGTCATTGTAGTATAGCTCGGCATCTGGATCAGTCTCATTTACTTTGCGGAAAGCTGCTTTTATAAATTCTGTGCCGGTGGCGTTGTACCAATGAGTTTTGCGCCAGGAGCCATCATCTTCAAAGGCTTCATTGACCACGTCCCAACCGTCGATTTTGCCTTTGTAACGTCCAACCACGGTAGAAATATGATCCTCCATCCGACGGATGAGATCATCCTGATTTAGAAACTGACCTTCTCCGTTTTGAAATACCCAATTAGGAGTCTGCTGATGCCAGACCAGTGTATGACCCACGACAAAAGCTCCCAACTTTTCCCCAAGTGCTACATATGCATCTCCATATTCAAATTTGTATTCTCCCTCTTTGGGATGGACCGGTCCCCATTTCAATCCATTTTCGGAGGTGATGCTGCTGAAATGAAGCGATAAAAGTGAATCAGCTCCAAGTTCTGTCCCGTTGACCTGCCCCAGATTCACTGCCGCTCCGATGAAAAAATCATCCTCAAATTGATCTTTCAGTCCGGTTTCTGCTGGCTTTTGACAAGCTGTAATCCCAAAAATAAAGCAGATAACAAGGAGGCTGTTTTTCATAGGTTGACATTTATTATGGGAAAATTAGATCCTATTGACTTTTAATTTAAATCCTAAACCCGAAATCTCACCCCCCAACATTCGTCATCCTACCTCCAATCACCCAACTTCCTACCTCTCAATCTCAATCCTTCCCACTTCCCTTAAACTGATCTTCTTTGTAAGCAAACAAGATGTTGAAGGTGGTCAGGGAGCCATATGCCCGGGTAATGTATTCTTCAGGTTGACGCGATCTTCATCATCCAGCTTGGGATGGGTGTTGATATTTTGCTCCAATACCCGAAGCTTTTCCCGAACCATCACGATTTTATGGAAGAAGGTACTCATTGGAATCTCTTTCCCCAACAAACTCGAATCACTTGGATTGAATGTCACGGTTCCTCCCATCCATTTTCCTCCCAGTGGAATCAAAGGTGCTCGCTCGGAAGTTTGGAGTAAAGCTTCCCGGATTGCTCGCTCCACATCTTTCATCGTCAGCATGGGGAAATCCAGAACTTTCGCTTCTTCTACCGTGAAACTTTCGTACTCACGGGCGAGTGTTTTCACCTCTTCATTGGATGAAAAATAGATCTTGTAATAGGTTTCGTCTATCCCCACTATCACTCCTGATCCAAACTTGGGATGACCTATCCTGCTTCCGATTGCTAATTCACTTGCTTCCATATCAAAAAGGGGGTTATTAATTCCAAAATAAGAATTAACTGAACCAAAATACAATCAGGCTATGCTGAAATCAAATAAGGAAAACCCATTGGGTCTAGAGTAATAGATGACCACTTTCGCTTCGTGATAATCTTGTTTTTGATTATCCTCTTTTTTTACCATTAGCCAAATAAGATTCGATTTGAACTTCGAATAAAGCTTCTGCTATTCGATCGCTATCGGACTGCCACTGTCGTCCGATGGCTCTTGGACGGTGGACGATTTCCCCCATTCCAAAGGACTATTCTTTTGCTTATCGCAACATTGGGGATAATCATATTCTTAATACTTTGCGATAGATTATTGGCACCACAACTCAACCCATAAATGAATTGGAAGACCTTTTTTGTTCAGGGGATTGCCATCTTTCTTGGGTTTACCTTTTGGGGTGCAGGCATGGTGAAACTTTTTAATGAACACCAATTTATCGGTTGGATCGGACCACCCTGGTTGGTCGAAGAGATGGCTAAATATAACCTGGCCTTTTATGCCACTTTCATCGCATACAGCCAGATTTTCATTGGTTTTTCGCTCCTGACTACACGATATAAGCTCCTTGGAAGCATCATGATGATCCCGATGATTATCAATATTTTAATGGTGACGATTTCGCTGAAATGGCAAGGAACACCTTTTGTTTTGGCCTTTTTGCTTTTGCTTGATTTGATTCTTCTTTGGCATTACCGGGATTTCTTTCGTCCATTAATTGATGAGGAAATCAAAGTTCCTCCAATCAAAAGCAGAAAAACCAAATCCCTAAATGGTCATTTGGTTTGGCTGGCCGGATTAGGACTTCAGGTTCTGGCTGTTCCAGTTTCCTTTTGGAATTGGTACACAGCCTGCGCAATCGTTTTTTTAGGATTAATTTTGGCTGTTTTAAGTTTCAAGGCTGATCAAATCAACCTAGAATAATTCAAGTACGCATTTTCATCTTTCTTTAATTCACTCACGCTTTTTTAAGCAATCTTTATGAAAGAACCCATCTTCACATTTTTACTGATCCTCCATATCGCCGGAGGTTCGATTGGCTTATTTACCGGAACGATGGTACTCAGCCTTACAAAAGGCAAAAAACTTCATAAGGCTTTAGGAAAGCTCTTTGTCTTCGGAATGATGACTGCCGGAGCTTCCTCCCTGATTTTGGCTTCAATGCATCCCAATCCTTTTCTTTTCATGATTGGGGTATTCACGTTGTATATGACTGGCACGGGAGTTCGTTTTATCAAATCAAAATTATCAAATCCAACTCCGATTCTTTTTGATCGAATACTTCAAGTTGGGATGGGGATTTCGGGAGTTATTCTAATTGGCTGGGGCACCAAACTTCTATTTTCAGGAAATATGTTTGGCCTGGTCCTCATCAGTTTTGGAGGAATAGGGATGATAATGCTGGTTTATGATCTGAGCAAAAAGGGCAAACCCGAACCAGATAAACTCGCCTATATCCGAATTCATATTCAGCGACTTTTGGGAGCTTTCATCGCTTCTTTCACCGCATTTTTAGTGGTCAATCTTGAGTATTTACCCGATTTCATCCCTGGCTGGATGTATTGGTTTTTCCCAACACTACTTATCACTCCCCTTATCAATTATTGGGTACGGAAATACAAAATGGAATGAATCTTGACTTGGGCAAAAGCAAACGGGTTGCTCTGCTTTCCATGAATATATCTTGCTGAAGGAGTTCTGAGAGATTTAAAATCCCTCAAAAAAGACCTGTAATATTCCCATCCGAATCGATGTCGACATGTTCGGATGACGGAGTTCCGGGCAAACCTGGCATCCGCAGAATATCGCCTGCAATCGGAATGATAAACCCTGCACCTGCCGCAATTTCAAACTCCCGAATCTTGAGATCAAAATTCTCCGGTCGCCCGATTTTCTTCTCGTCATCGCTTAAACTTTTCTGAGTTTTGGCAATACAGATCGGTAGATTTCCAAAACCTAGTTCCTCAAATCGACTGAGTTGGACTTTAGCTGGATTAGTTAAGATGACATTTCTCGCTCCGTAAATGGTTCGGCAAACCTTTTCAATTTTGGTGAGAATCGAATCCGTCAAAGCATAGGTTGGATTAAATTTCGCCTCAGTCTTTTCTGCTGCATCCACTACCAAATGAGTGAGATCAATACAGCCATTACCTCCTTTTCCCAGCCAAAACTCATTGCTGCCGGCACACCCAAGTCTTTGCAGTGATTTAGCAAACTCTCCATCTCAGCTTCGGTATCGCTGGAGAACGCATTGATTGAAACAATTACAGGAAGTCCAAAACTCTTCAGACTTTCGATATGTCTTTCCAGATTTGCATAGCCTTTTTCCAAAGCTGCCACATCCTCCTGAGTCAACTCGGACAAAGGCTTTCCTCCATGGTATTTGAGTGCGCGGATCGTAGCCACCAATACTACCGCTCTCGGAGAGATGCCTGATTCCCGGCACTTGATATTGAAGAACTTCTCGGCTCCAAGATCAGAGCCAAAACCAGCTTCGGTCACCACAAAATCACTCAAACTCATCCCGGTTTTGGTTGCGAGGATTGAGTTGGTTCCTTGAGCGATATTTGCAAAAGGTCCACCGTGAACGATGGCAGGGTTATTCTCGAGCGTTTGGACAAGATTGGGTTTGATGGCCTCTTTCATCAAAGTTGCCATCGCTCCTTCCGCAAGCAAATCATGGGCAAAGACCGGCGTACCATCGAATTGATCCCCGAGGTATATCCGACCAAATCTTGCTTTCAGATCTTCCAGATTCTTACTCAAGCATAGTATTGCCATCACCTCACTGGCTGCCGTGATATTGAAACCTGTTTCTCGGGGGAATCCTCCTGCATTTCCACCTAGGCCGGTAATAATGTTGCGAAGAGCTCGGTCATTCATATCCATCGCCCGCTTCCAATGGACTTTACGCGGATCGATATTCAGGCTTCTCTTTTTGCTTTGAATGTTGTTGTCAATGAGTGCCGAAAGCAGGTTGTTTGCTTTTTCGATCGCATGAAAGTCCCCGGTAAAATGCAAGTTGATGTCTTCGGGATGACCTGACTCCAGCCTCCACCTGCCGCACCGCCCTTCATCCCAAACACCGGACCCAAACTTGGTTCGCGCAAAACTGTCGTGGCCATTTTTCCAATCTTGTTCATCGCATCTACCAAACCGATCGTGGTGGCGGTTTTTCCTTCCCCAGCCGGAGTTGGTGTAATGGCTGTCACCAGCACAAGATTACTTTGAGCAACTTTGGTTTCGTCGATTAAGTGATCGGGGAGTTTGGCTTTGTACTTACCATACTACTCAAGGTCCTCTTCGGAAAGTTTGAGTTTAGAAGCTATTTCTCTGATATGAAGCGGCGTTACCAAAGCGGTAATTTGAAGATCAGTCGTTGGGTAGAGATCGGGAATTCGGGGTGATTATTTGCGGAGTGAAAATAGCACTCTTGGCGCAATTCAGGTGGATTTTGTTTGGCGAACTCTTACGCGAAAAATCAAGACTATTAAACGCTGTGGTGTGAAAAATAAAATTGGCACCCGCGAGATGCGCGTACCAATTTGTATTTATTTCAGATTTCAAACTTCTCCTTTCCTCTGTGT
>JBKJKX010000095.1:0-23653 GCA_046597285.1 Algoriphagus sp.
GACATTCCGAATTTTTCTCCCAATTCAAACTCATGCTGAAAGTGAACCCCGGACTCTCTCCCAAATTCATCCTGAACTTTCTTGGGTAAAATTCCTGACTCAGCGCCACCCTCGGGAATCAAATCTCCCGGCTGAATCTTCAATTGCTTGATATCAGCACCGGCTGTGATTTTGTTTCCTTCGGAAAATTGGTAGGTAAGAAAAGCCTTGATACCATAATCCTCAATTCCTGAGTTAAGGTCAAAGTTGTTATTTCCAGAGCGGTTGAAAATGGAATAATCGTATTGAGTGTAGTACCCTAGCGCCTCCAAGCTGAGTTTCTCGGTTAATCGGCTTTTCCACTGAAGGGAATGACTGGTATTCTTCCAGGAAATAGTCGTGTCTGATGAAAATGCGAAATCATCGTAGCTGGTGTAGAAACTGTACGTAAATTCATTATTCTCAGAAATCGGTGCGCTGATGACTAGGTTTCCGTCGTAAAAATTGGCGAGCGAATTCTTCAGATCAGGATTACTGAGCGCACCCAGAAACCAATTGATGTAGGACATCCTGAATCCGGCTTTCATCGAAATTTTATCCTTAATAATCGGCCCATTGATCCCAACTTTTCCGGAAACATTGCTGACCATCAGGTCGCCGCCCCAATCTGTCACACTTCCTGCCTTTGGTAAAATATCCAAAATCGAAGATCCTCTTCCGCCAAATCGTGAGGGAATCACCGATTTATAAAGCGTGACGTCATTGACAATATCCGCATTGAAGGAAGTGAAAAGTCCAAATAAGTGGGTTGGATTATAGATCGGAGCTCCGGCAAACTGAATCAGGTTTTGGTCAGCGCCTCCACCTCGTACGTTGAGGCCAGCCGCTGCTTCACCCACTTGGCTTACTCCCGGCAGCGTAGCCATGGAGCGGATGATGTCTACTTCTCCTAGAAAAGGAGGAAGTTCCTTGATCGAATTCATGCTCAGCTTGATCGCCCCCATATCCGTGGAGCGGATGTTTTTCTCAGGATCGGACCCGAAAATCACCACATCATCCAACTGAAAATCTTCTTGAATCATTCGGATCGCAATCCTTCCATCTCCAACAGAAGTGATCGGATAATCAACTGTTTCGTATCCAACAAACCTGAATTGCAGGTTATACTCGGCACGCTCAAGCGTTAACTCAATCGAACCGTTTGCATCTGTGATTCGGTTAATTCCCAGTTCTGGAACAGTTACTGTCGCACCGACCATTGCTTCACCAGTGATCTCATCTGTAATTCTGACGCTTATTTTTATTCCTTTAAGCTGCCCTATATCCCTGCCTACAACTTCCCTTTTGACCTCCGTTTGGGCCATGCCCAACTGAGCGATTAAAAAGAAAAAGATGAATAGAAGTTTTTTCATAGAATCAGGATTAAATTCCGTTAGGGTCAAATCTGTAAAATTCCATAGGAAAGTTACTTGCGAGGTTAAATTCAAGTGCCCTCATGATATAGATCTTGCCATCTTTTTCAAAATGTCCCACGGTGACTGTTTGCGGAATTCCAGGTATTGAATTCTTTTTTGTCCATTTCTTGGTAATCAAGTCAAGTTCCCAGATCGTTTGATTTTTTCGATATAAACCAATATAAACTTTGTTTCCGACCACTTGAGCCATTCCATAACCTTCACCCAAAGAATCAGGATAGCGCTCAAAATTCACCCAAGTATTTGCGGCCGGGTCGAAAGCCCAGATTATGTTATCAGAATTGACAAAGTATTGACGATTCTGGTAAGAGAAATTGGCAAGTTCGCCTGTGACAGAAATCGGTGCAGCAGGAAGATTGGTCCATGAATTAATCAAAGGATCATAGCGTCTTATCGCAGATGGATCGCCTTCTTTTCCTCCAGCCACATATAGCTTTCCAAAAATCTCGAAAGCGACTGATTCCCTGCTGTCGAAAGCCAAATCAGGAAGCTGCAGAAATCCATTCTCATTGATTTTCCAAAAAGTCCGGTTAATCACATAAGGTTCCTTACCAAGTTCTCTTGCCCCACCTCCCAGATAATTTTGGGTAGAAAAACCAAAAACTCTTGGAGTCCCAGGAAATGAAATCGCCTCCCAAGAAGATGCCGCCGGATTATAGCGTTGGAATTTTGGATATAACTTGAGCTTGGACTCAGAGCCCAGTCCAATGTAGAAGCCGGAAGCATTTTGAAAAAACAGATTGTCATAAAGCAAGACGGGATCCGGAAAATTACCAAGCTTGGTATAGGTACCTATTTGATATTCAAAATTTTCAGAAAAAGTCAAAACCACATCCTGAACCTGAACAATTACAGGAACAATAGCTGAAGTTTTTGGCGCAGGAATCCGAACGCGCATGCGACTTTCGAACTGAATTTCAAGGATTGTTGCAGGCTGATCTCCGAAAAACACTTTGGTGTCTCTGGTGAAATTCCTTCCAAGAATCAGCATTTCCTGACTGGCGGATCCAAAATTTGGAGAGAAGCTTTCCGCAACCGGATTCAGCGTCTTTAACTCCAGTACATTTCCAAATTGCGTTTCGCCTCCTAAATCCATGAATGCCTTTGCAAAATAAGATTTACTGACAGAGAGTCCCGTTGCCTGACCAATAAATCTGCCCGGACCATTTTTGGCACCTAAAGAAATGATAATCGGGGAAGAAAAAGTCTCGTCGCGTGAAAGGTAAAATCCGTGATCGGTGACATCAATGGCTTGATCAGTGATCAGTCGCCCCAATAGGCGCACCTGCTCACCGCTCGTAAAAAGCACTTCTTCCGTCACCAAAACCGTCGTCTCGGTATCTTCTTCAGTACAAGCCCATCCCAATAGAAGCACTAATAAAATGCTCAGAGACAGTAATTTTTGCATGTATTATGGCAGTAATTGGTTGACCAAAAATAGGAAAAATAGAATCCTACGCAACTCAATCAAGTCTTAGTAATCCTTTATTCAAGAAATTTGACCAAAAAAAGACCCCTCCAAATCAAAAATTCAAAAGAAATCCTGAAATCAGCTTGCGATACGAATCATCGAAGGATCCGAAATCATCTTTTATCACTATCACATTTATTAAAATTTTCTTGTCTTCAAATTCAAAGGAAACTACTTCTCTGATAATCGGTTTGCACGAATTATCCTGAATTGTAAATTTCTGAGTTGGAAAAAGTCCATAAAAATGGGCAATTCTTTCCAGATCCGTCATTTGTCTCGGCGGAAGAATTACCCAAAATTGCGCGCTTGGTGCCAAAATCACAGACACTTTTTTGACCAAATCTCCAAAAGACAACTCGTCTGTATGCAACGCAAGATTGCGCTGAGCATCGCTTGATTTAAGGTGATCGGGGAAATACGGCGGGTTGCTGACGATCAAATCGAATCTTTCTGTAGAAGAAAATTCTTGAAATTTCCCCTCCCACACTTCCATTCGTGCAGCAAAAGAACTCTTTTGGAAATTTTCCTGGGCTTGGCTAGCTGCCGCGGGATCCATTTCTACGGCCTGAATTCGCGAATTCGGAAATCGCTGCGCCAACATCAAAGCGATGACCCCTGTTCCGGTGCCGATATCAAGGATTTTATTCGGATTCTCAGCTTTTGCCAAAGCTCCAAGAAGAACTGCATCTGTGCTGATTTTCATCGCACAGCGATCCTGATCTACCCTGAACTCCTGAAATTGAAACCAGGAATTGCCCATTAAGTACGGACTTTACTGAGAAGTTTGGATCTGAAACTTGGCCGATCCTCCATTACGTTGAGATCGTCTTCCGACACTCTTTTCACGCCTTCGATGGTGTAAAATGCCTTTTCATCCACGCTCTTGACTTTGGAAATAAATTCTTTCAAAGCATCGCGCTTCATTACAGTAAAGAGCAAGTTTACTTTTCCGAATCTACCCTCACCACCGACATTGGTAAAGCGATGATTTTTTCCCTTCATGTATTCCATCAATTCGATCATCGGCTCTGGAGTGATTACTCGAACGAGGACACGACCTAAAGCCAATTTTTCGTCGAAATACATCCCAACGTAAGTGCCTGTGCCGAATCCGGCAGCGTAGGCGAGGTAGGAGAGCGGATTGTCTATGTTTTGGAAGATCTGCCCGATTGCCATCAACCAGATTAAGGCCTCAAAAAATCCAAGAAAAGGAGCAATATTCTTTTTCCCATTCATCATAAACATGATTCTCAGGGTATTGATCGACACATCTCCCACCCGTGCGCAGAATATCAGCAAAGGCATAATCAGGTAATCAAAGAGTTGCTCAGAAATACCGTAAGATTCAAGAAATTCTTGCATAATGAAGGTGTAATAAACTCCTGCAAAAATACCCCTTTCTTTCTTAACCGAAGGGATGTCGGAGTCATAGTTTCGAATTTCAAAGGCTTTTGTGAAATCAAAAAAGATTGTCTGAGTCTTAAGTTAACGCATTAAGTCATTTAATTAGAAAGAATAAACTCGGTTTTTTTGACTAGAAATTTTATTATAACTATCTTACTATCAGTTATTAATAAATTAATTATTCCTCTTTAATAAAAATTCATGAGTTAATGGTCGTAGAGTTAGATCATTTTTCTAATACTACCACATGTCAGAGTTGTCATCATAGCCTTTAGGTCAAGGCTCAGATTTTTATAAAGGATCAATAGGTCCAAGTTTGCGATTTGTTTAGTACTTCATCCACTTTTTGGATGCAAAAATTTTTAAACCCCTAAAATCTAATACGTATGGCAACTTCAAAAACAGTTTTTTATTTACGCTCTGAAAACAACCAATTGTTTGATGGGGCGGAGACTGGAAATCCAGTTAAGTTATCTGGCAGCATTCAACAAACAACCAAGGAAAATGAATTTCAAGTCAAGAAAGGCTTCATTGATATTGGGAATATTCCACAAATCGAAAAGTCTTCCTCTTTCACATTGGAGGCTGTAGTACAGCCTAAAAAAGTTCTTGGCACTAGACAAAATATCCTGGAATCACAAACACCTCCGGTGGCTGTTTTTCTTGACAATCTTGGCAAACTAAATGGAAGTGTTCACACTTCGGAAGGATGGCAGGTTGTTACTTCTACCAATCCATTGACTCAGGACAAAGCCTTTCACGTGAGATTTTCGCGTTCTTCCGATGGTACAAATACATTGGAAGTTGACAATATGGTTGTCGTATCCAAGAAAATTCCGGGGGATTTGGTTCCTGTTGGAGGCTTGGGTTTCAGAGCGGCCACCGGTATGGATGGAAATGCCTTCCAATTTGAAGGTAAAATCTCAGAGATTCAGATTAAAAGTGGATCCTTCCTAGGATCAGAAATTCAAAAAAGAATGCAGGATGCAGTAAAACTTGAAAATTCCATCAAACTTAAAATCGGAGTAAACGCGAAGGTCAGAGTAATTCCTAATTTGGATGAAAGTCATGCCAGATTACTTCCTATCAAGGACATCATGAATGCCGTTGGGGTAGAAAAACTAAGCGATTTGAACCAATTAAAAATCTCAGTCCCAACAAATATCACTAGAGGAAAAGTGTTGATTGCATCCAGAAAAAATGATAATCCTGGAGTAAATTGGGGGTTAGTCGCAAAAGACTTTTCAACACTAAAGGTGGCTGAAAAAAAAGTCCATCTCGCCAAGTTCCTTCCGAACAGGAATAGCAGTCAATTAATTCAGGCAGCAATACAAAAAGCAAATCCAACATCCCCTGAACCGGCAGTTTCTATTCCAGCTTCAACAAGTAGTATACTTTTGACCAACAGAAATCTGGGTACGAGACTAGATACATTAACCCCGGATTTCAGGACAGGAATCAGAATGCCAAAAGTTGTAATTGCTTCAAGTCCAACTTTGGAAGCTAGCCGAGTTTCACAACCCATCAATTCTTCCATCCTGCTGGATTCAAAGAAGCTTGTGGTAAAGGATCCGGAGATCGTAAAAAATTTGATGAGTAAACAACCACAAAGCTGGCCAACACTGACAAACCAAACCAGAGTACTTTCGTTGACCACTCTTCCGGTAACTCAATCGGTAATTATCGCCGGGACTCTTGATCTCACCAATATCAGACTAAGTGTAGAATCGAATGTAGAAAAACTGATCATTATTGCGGAGCAAATCATTTGTGGTGTGAATGCAGAAATCATGTGGAAAAGACCAGGCGGCAACACTCCGCCAAGACTCAATGACGCTGCTTTGGACGGAAGAGGCTGGTCTGGAATAGTAACCAACGGAAATAACAGACATGGATTAAACGGGGATGATGCAAGATCAGGATCAACAGGAATAACTGGAGCGAATGGACTGAATTCTCCCCAACTTGAAATCTGGGTGAAAAATCTCACGAATATTCCAAAGATTGATCTTAATGGAGAGGATGGAATCTTGGGAGGAAAAGGTCAAAATGGCGGAAGAGGGGGTAATGGTGCAGACGGAGAAGGAGGTAAATGGGCTTGGTTTTTTGGGAAACATTGCGTTTCTGACCCAGGCGATGGTGGGGACGGCGGAGATGGAGGTAGAGGTGGAAATGGAGGAAAAGGAGGAAGTGGAGGCAGCGGAGGAAAAATTACTATTGGAGTTTTAGACGGCACACTTGCCCAAACGGTCACTGCCAATACGTTTCGGATAAAAAATGAAGGCGGAAGAGCAGGAAGAGGTGGGCCCGGAGGAAACGGCGGTTTTGGAGGTAGTGGAGGTAGAAGTGGAAATGGTGAAGTATGCCATGACGCCAGAAATGGAAGCAACGGCTCTCAAGGTCAGCCAGGTATAATCGGTCCTGACGGCACAAGAGCAGGAGTCGATGCGTCCAATGAGTTTTTTCAGTTTAGTGAAGATGCATGGGATGATCTGCTTACACGCCCTTATATCACTGAACTCAATCCTGTAGAAGTCTTTCCTGGAAATACCATTACCATAAGAGGAAGTAGATTTGCAAATAACGACAGGGTCATCATTGAGGGTGGGTTCACGTTGATGCCAACTATTAATGCAGATGAAAGTATTTCGGTGACAATTCCCGGTAACATTACAGGTGGACAAAAATCTATATTTCTCAGGAGGGCTTTTGATAATACTGAAAGTAACCGGCTACTTATTCGGGTAAAGCCACAACTTGACAATCTCCCTGCAATTCTCCCGCCAATGGCGACAGTTGAAATCACCGGTAAAGCATTTCTAACTGGTGCATCTGTCATTATTGATGGGCACGCTGCCCCCGGAAATGTAACCTCCCAAACGAGAATCAGTTTTGTAATGCCCGGCACCAACGGGTCAGGCTCTGTGGGAGGTAGCGTTTCGATTCAAGTCAGAAATCCTGATGGATTAATTAGCAATTCTAGATCAGCCACTAAGCCAAGGATCCTTGAGATACCATTCACCTATGGGGTTCATAATTTACCCTTCGATAATTTTAAGGATGGAATTCCTTCTTGGAGTACTTTTGAAGACACTTTTGGAGCAACAGAGGTTTGGCATGAGCTTTTGGATCCGGTCTTTGGACACCCAATTCTGACCGGAGCATTTTATCTGTTTTATGAACATTTTCTGAAAGGCGAAGATAATGGCGGACTTGCCACCGGATTTTGCACCTCATTGGCGAGCGTGGTTGCAGATAAACTATGGAAAGGCGAGACCAATGCAATCACTACATCCAAAGCCAGCATTCATCAAATGCTGACAGCAATCCATGGTCGTCTTCTCAGTAGAGAAAGTTTGATTCATTTCCATGACCAAAGCAGAGAGGGAATTCCAAGGGTGGAAAAGACAGCAAGAGCGATTGAACGTACTTTCATGACAGGATGTGACCGTCACAATGCTCCTCTTCTGTTTTTCATTCCTTCCGGCGCTATTTGGGACGCCGGGTACATGGACGGACTTAGTTCCTCCCATTGTCTGATGCCCTACAGATTTGTTTATCCTTCAGGCCATCCCGGACCACAATTGCATCCCCTTGGAACAACGACAATTTCAAGTTTGGATGGGGTCGAGCTTTATTGCTGGGATTGTAATAAAGCCGACAATAATGATTGTAGGTTAAAGTTCAAGCAGATTGGAGACCTTCTCCATTATGATTACTTCAATGGAGATGATACCGCCCAATTCCGAAGTGAAGAAAATGTTTCACTGGGAACAATGACCAATGGAGATTACCTCCTTGCTGACCATGATTTGCCATTTAGTGGGCCTTTTGGATTGACAAGTTTTATTCTTGATTTTCTTTTAAGTCCGGCAGAATTGGAAATTACAGATGAAAATGGCTTGCGCGTTGGAACATTTAATGATAAAATCTTCAGTGAAGTTCCGGATTCACATCCCTGCTATCTTGTAAAAGGAGCTTATCTCCTCCCTCTCAATCGAAATTACACCAGAAAAATCGTTGGGAATGGAGCTGGAAAATATACGTTTAACAGTATTATGCCAAATGGTACTACCATCCGGGTAGAAGATGTAGTTACCGCCCCGGGACAAATAGACACCTTGATTGTCAATTCTGATGCGAGCTTAATTAGGTTTACGCCTCAAATTGAGAAGCAATTTACCATGACTTTCTCCAGGTTAGTTGAAAACCAAGTCAGATCACTTTCCTTCAGTGGAATTGGAGGAGGGCCAGCAGCCGAAACAGATATTACGATCAGCCCCGACTTGAGCATCCTTCGTCTGGGAAACAGGTCGACTTTGAAAAATGTCCAGGTTAAAGCCTTTTCTGTAGACAAATTGACTAATAATCCTGTCACAACGAGCTCTTCGATCCAGCTTCCAACAAATCATGATTTAATTGTAACGGTTGACAATTGGAATAATCCCCAAATGAATTTGTCAACTTTGGACTTCTGAGTTGAATTGATCTGTAAAAAAGCTGTCTCGGGATTTGGGACAGCTTTTTTTGCTTTAGATGCAGAGTGAATTAACTGAAAGCGAACGTCTTCAGTTTTTAAATCTTTCGATCCCTGCCTGCCGGCAATCCAAAGAGCAAAAATTGAAAAGAAAAGAAGATCATAAAATAGATCAGGAGATTCCAATTGTTGAAAAAATCGAGTGAAATCCCGAACAGCATGGGTCCCAACGCTGCCAGCACATAACCAGAAGATTGGACCATCCCCGAAAGCTTGGCAGTGGTCCTATCCTCTGCAGTCCGCAATGAAATCAACGTATAAGCGATGCTTAAACTTGCCCCTAACCCCAGACCAATCACCGTAAGCGAGGCATAAGTCAGCCATTCAATTTGCGGAAGTAGTCCCAAATAACCAAAGATGTAACCTATTCCTACAATCAAAATTACCTTCGATTGTTCCTTGAGCTTCATTAAAATACCCGGAGCAAAATAGGACCCGACCAGAGAAACAATCTGCATCAGAGAGGAAACAAAACCCGCCTTCGTGGCATGCATCCCTCTCGAAATCAACATATCCGGCAGCCAAGTTATCAGGGTGAAATACATTACTGATTGAGCTCCCATGAACAGGGTGATTTGCCAGGCGAGTTTGGATTTCCAGACATTTTTGGGAGCAAAGACATCTGTTTGAATGGCAACTTTTGATCGTCCGATCTGGGGAATCCAACTAATTATTGCCAGAATCAAAAAGACAATCCAAAAAAGAAGTGATCCTCTCCAGCCCCAATTCAGATCAACCGCGATCGGGACGCTGAGACCAGCTGCAACCGCTGCCAAAAGTGACATTCCGGTAGCAAGTAAAGCAGTCATCAAGCCCAACTTTTCCGGCAGGCGCAACTTAATCATGGGAATCAATAGAACATTTGCAATCACGATTCCTATCCCGGTCAGGGCTGTTCCGATCAGCAAAAGTTCGATCCCGCCCATCACTCGCATCACTACTCCAATCGCGAGGATAATCATACCTAAAAAAATAGAACGTCCATGTCCAATCCTTTTTCCAATACTGGGGGCAATCAGCGAAAAAGTAGCAAAAGTCAATAATGGAAGTGTAGTCAGAAATCCTGCAAGCCCGTTGGACAAACCCAAATCTTCCCTGATAAAAGGAATCAAAGGTCCCACTGAGGCAATCGAAGTTCGCAGATTGATCGAAACCATGAGGATTCCGGCGATAAGAAAGATTTGATTTGGAAGATGATGCTTGTGCAAAAGGATCTAAAATACGAGTTTCGAAATACGAATTACAAGCTTTTCTCCACTTTTGAATCCGAATTATAAAATTGACATTTATTTGATCAGTTGGAAATAAAAAATGAAAATTCTCAATCCTTGAATTCCGTATCGTGTCGCTCTTAACTCAAGACCGGCTTTCCACCAGATCCTTCACACATTCTACCCAAGTATCATTGGAGTTCAGGCTTGGCACAAGATCCCAATGCTCTCCTCCCAATTCTTCGAACTTTTCCTTGTATTCTTCAGCCACTTCTACTGTGGTTTCGAGGCAATCCGCAACAAACGCCGGAGAGAAAACAAGCACTTTTTTTACTCCATCTTTTGCCATCTCCTTGATGATTTCGTCGGTATAAGGCTTAATCCAAGGATCATTTCCCAGTCGGGATTGGAAGCAGGTCACGACTTTTTCCTCAGGCAATCCTAATTTGGCAACTAATAAGCGTGTCGTTTGGAAACATTGGGCGCGGTAACAAAATTGGTTTTTCGAGCCATACTTATTGCAGCAGGCTCCCAATTGGCAATAACCTTCCACCGAACCTTTGCGGATTTGTCTTTCCGGTAGGCCATGGTAAGAGAAAAGGTATCGATCATATTCTCCATTTTTCATTGCCTCCTTACCTTGTTCAGCCCAAGACTCCAAGAAAAGTGGATGATCGAGGAAATTGCTGATAAAGCTAAATTCAGGAAGGATCTGCCAGCCACGCGCGATTTCCATCACTTTATCTATCACTGAGCCATTGGATGCAGAGGCATATTGAGGAAAAAGCGGAAGGACAATGATTTTCTTCACTTTCGCTTTCATCAATTCTGACAAGCCGTTTTCGATGCTTGGGGTCTGATAGCGCATCGCCATGGTCACAAGGTATTTTTCAGGGTCCAGTTTTTGGACTAGTTTATCTTTCAAATCCTTGGTGTGAAACATCAGAGGCGAGCCTCTTTCGGTAAAAAGTTTGCGATATTCTTTAGCGGATTTAGGCGCACGAAAAGGTGCAATAATCAAGTTGACCAGCATCCATCGAGGGATAAAAGGAAAGTCAATTACACGACCATCCATTAAAAATTCTCTCAAATATTTTCTTACATCTCCGGTAGCCGTACTATCGGGCGTACCCAAATTGACGAGCAATACGCCGATTTTTCCTGAATTCTTAGCCATTTTCTGGGGTGAAACTTTAGATTGGAAAGCCCAAAAATAGGGGCTTTGTTCAAGAATTAAGCATTGAACTTTTCAACTTGGAAAAATTATTTGCTACAATTCTCCTCTAGATTACTGGTTGATAAAAAAATTTGAAACCTTAATTTAATGATTCCCTATTTTTCAGAGCCCATTTCATCAAGGGTCCACTGGTCATACTTGTGACTAGAGCCATCACAACTAAAGCCACAAACAGCTTTTCATTAATCAATCCATTTTCAAGAGCTATCAACCCAAGGATAATTTCCATGGCTCCTCTTGCATTCATACCAAATCCAATTGCGAGTGATTCCCACTTATCAAGGCCTCCTCGTATCGATCCAAAACCACATCCTATCACTTTGCCCGCATAGGCGACAATTATGACAACAAGCACTAGGAGAGGGTCAAAATTGGTAAAGAAGTTTACCTTCAGTCCAATGGCAACAAAGAAAACAGGTGCAAAAATATTGTTGACAAATTGATGCAGGATTTCCTTGGCCCGCTCTGTCATGTGCTCAGAATCCCCAATTGCAACACCTATGATAAAGGCTCCGAAAATTGAGTGAATTCCTATGAACTCTGTAAATGCAGCCGCCAGAAAACATGCCGCAAGCGAAAGTGAAAGCAATCCTCCCGGCCATGCCAACCTTTTATTAATCCAAGGCAAAACTTTATTGATTAGTGTTTTTCCAATCGTGATCATAAAACCCGTAAACCCAATTGTCAAAAGTATAGTGTAACCCAAGCCCAAAGAAGATCCTTCCTTTCCCATAAAACTTAGAATAATCGAAAAAATCATCCACCCAATTATATCATCCACCATTGCAGCTGAAACAATCATCATTCCCATTCTACTTTTGAAAAGATTAAGATCCATCAGCGTCCGAACGATTACAGGTAGCGCACTAATCGCCATGGCTGTTCCCATAAACAGGGAAAAAAGTAGTTTACTTCCATCTGCAAAGCCAAAAAACTCTGCAAAGAAAAATGGTGCTGTGAAGCCAAATGCGAAAGGAATTACTAATCCGAAAAAACTGATATTTAAAGCTCTTCTGCCTTGGGAAACAACTAAATTAAGATCAACCTCAAGGCCTGCAATGAAGAGTAGCAGAATTACGGAAATTTGAACATACCCATCCAAAGCAATATTAGTCATGGGGTTTGACTTAAATAGAAACTCAAATATTTCAGGGAAATAACCTCCCAAAATGGTCGGTCCTAATAAAATTCCTGCCAAAATTTCTCCGACCACCGCCGGCTGTTTGAATTTTCTGGCGATTTCTGCAAAAATCCTGGCTAAAACCAACATGGTTGCCAACTGAAGCAAAAGGTTGATTACCTCACTGTGCGATAATTTTTCCATTTTTAGGTTATTTGACGATTAAAAGATTGCAGGGGAGTTCCATCAATATCTCCTCTAAATCGTGGGGAAATAATCTATCAAATAGTGTATGAACTTTCGTATCTCCCATGATCAGTACGTCTGCTTCGATCGATTGAGCAAATCTTGCGAGCTCCACGGCCCATTTCCCGGCTGTTACTTTGATGTTGACTTTAAGGCCTGATTGATCCAATCCATTCAAAATCTGCTGCACGTATTGTACTTCTCCCTGGACTAGTTTGCGTCTTGTAGTCGAGACATCCTGCTCCGATCCTTCTCCTGCAGTGGCCATTTGAAGTCCGTAAAGTCTGATTTCATTTAATATATGGACGACCTCAGAGCCCTGGAAATGACTGAACTCAAGTCCTTTTTGTATGACAAAGGGAGTTTCTTCGAGCTCTGTCCCATTGATCACCACCTTTGAAAATTTAGTGGTTTCTATTTTAGGATCTATTAGGGTCAAAACTGAACATGTCGATTTACGAATCACTTTTCTGGCTACCGAGCCTATATAATAAGTAAGAAAACCTTCTTTTTTCAAAGCCCCCATCACGAGTAAATCAACCTTCTCCTCTTCACAGGTGTAAAGAATTGTTTTGGCAGGTTTTCCCTCTTTCCAGAGAACTTTAGTGTTTGAAAGATCCATTCCTCTCGCCTCCAGAATATCTGCAAGTTTCAACTCCAAGGTTGGAGACTTGATTCCGACATGTATCAAAATCAGTTCAGAATTGAAAATGTCTACAAGTTTTTTGGTCTCGGCAATAAGAGCTTCTATTCGGGGGGAAAAAGCAATAGCCAAAGCAATTTTTTGATACATAATCATGGGCAGTCAGATCCTCAAATACGTAAAATTTACCCTGCCATCCAAGCACCAAAAACCGACCTATTTATCCTGAAATTTTCCAACTCTATTTTCCAAAAATGCAACAATCGACTATCGCTTTTTACATTGATTTTTCCGACTTATCACTAGGGGGTTTCTACAATTGGGAAGATGCTGAAATGAAATAAACTGAAATACTTTAGGAAGAGAATCCTACTTTCCTTGGCTTTGGTAGAAGGAGTGGGTTGGTCAACCGGGCATTTGCCAAGTTAAATAGTCCCACTTTCAGTCAGGCAACCAGGTTATTGCAAAAAGGCCCATCAAATTCCTCAAAAACTGTCGGTGCAAAACATCTGGGTTCTGAAAATTGGCACCGGAGAAATTGACCAATATGCAACCATTTCGAAAGGTAGGAACCGCCGATGATAGCGGCTGACATCATTGGTTTTGATCCTGTCTGGCGTTCCTAAATTGATTAGTCAGAAACCTATATCTCAGATAAGAGCAGCTATTTGTTAACTATTAGAATTTCCCTGAATTACTTGCCAAAAATTAGAGCGGAAAGTTTATCCTCCCATTTGAATTCCTTCGTAAGCCATTCAAAGCACAATCACAATTTTAGCTTTTCTGCCCAACCCATCATCGGTCCGGAGGCTATGCTGGAGATCAGTGCCAAGATCACCAAACCAATAAAGAGAGAATCAGAGACCAGACCTGCCTCTAAGGCAATAAGTCCCAGGATGATATCCATGCTGCCCCGTGCGCTAAGTCCAAACCCGACAACCATGGATTCTTTTTGCTTGATTCCAGCCCATCTTCCACCAAAATAAGCTCCAAAATATTTAGTGAGAAGTCCCACTATCACTACAATACCGACTATTCCAGGATCAAAACCCTCGATGAAATTGACCTTTAGTCCGATGCTAAGAAAAAATATGGGAGCAAAAATATTGTTGATGAACTGGTGGAGAATTTCTTTGGCTTTCTCAGTTAAATATTCTGAGTCTCCTAAAGCTACTCCGATGATAAATGCTCCGAAAATCGCATGAATTCCGATGAATTCGGTAAATGAAGCGGCCAAAAAACAAATGGCCAGAGACAGGGACAATAATCCGCCAGGCCAAGCAAGCTTTTTATTGATCCAAGGCAATACCCTATTGATCAGTCCTTTGCCAACAGTCAACATAGCAACTGTAAAAGCAAGGGTCAAGCCTATGGTTTGCCAGACTCCAAGTCCTTCCTTGCCAGATTCGGACAGCGACAAGATCACAGAAAATGCAAACCATCCCAAGATATCCACAATCATTGCCGAGGCAATGATCAACACACCCGTGGAGGTTTTAAACAGTCCAAGGTCCATCAATACTCTTGCCACTACGGCCAAAGCCGTGATCGATATAGTTAATCCAAAAAATGTAGAGGCAACTACGCGGTCATTAATGTTGACACCCAAGAACTCCGGAAAGGCGTATGCCACTACAAACCCAGCTATAATTGGCAGAACCATTGAGGCAATAGCGATTTTTAGCGCCTTTTTTCCTTGGTTCCAGACGACCTGAAGCTCTACTTCTAATCCGGCGATAAAGAGGAGGAGGACCACGGAAATTTGGATAAACCCATCCAAGGCTATATTCGATTTTTCGTGTGATGCGAAGAGGTAGGTGAAAAGCTCAGGCATGAGTGCTCCCAAAATGGTTGGCCCAATTATGATCCCAGCAATGATCTCACCTACGACAGCAGGCTGCTTGAACTTGCGGGCGATCTCAGCAAAAATTCTTGCCATGATCAACATGGCTGCCAATTGTAGAAGTAGGTTGATTACCTCTTGGTGCTTGAGAGTTTCCATGGAGGGTTAACTTTTTACAATTAAAAGATTACAAGGCAAAGTACTGAGTAGGTACTCCAGATCGTGAGGAAAAATTCTGTCTAAAAAAGTGAGCTTTTGGCCATCGCCGACGATGAGCAGATCGGCTTGGATTTTTTCACAATATCTGGCCAACTCCACTGCCCATCTGCCTCCAGTCACCTTGATGTTGATTCGGAGGCCATGGTGATCGATATCTTTCAATAGATCTTCTACATATTTTATTTCGTCTTGGACAAGCTGTTTCCGGGTCTGTGCTACTTCATCACCCGAGTCCTCGCTGACAGTGCCCATCATCAGGCCGTACATTTTGATTTCCTTCAATATTGATATTTGTCCAGAATTTACTTTTTTCGAAAACTCCAGTCCTTGGCGAATTACCAGAGGAGTGATAGGCAGCTTGGTACCATTGATCACAACTTTGGTAAACACAGAGGTCTTTTCTTTGGGTTCGATCAGAGTCAATACCGAGCAATTGGCTTTTCGGATGATTTTCCTCCCTACAGACCCCAAATAGTACATCAGAAATCCTTCTTGCTTGAGGGCTCCACACACCAATAAGTCCACATCCTCTTCGTCGCAGGCTGCCAGGATTGTTTTTGCCGGCTTCCCTTTTTCCTTCCACAATACGCGAACTCTTCCTTTGGCAATTTCCAGTTTTTGGAAAATTTGTTCCAGAATAGATTCCTGAACATCGGTTTTTTCTCCGACATGGATTAACACCAGTTGGCTTTCAAAAAGTAAGGCTAGGCGCTTTGTCTCTGAAATCAACGCCTCCATCCTAGGAGAAAAAGCGATAGCCAAAGCGATTTTTTGATACATATTCATGCTTAGTCAATTCTTCAAATAAGCAAAATTTACCCAGCCATCCAACTTTGAATCATCGCCCCATTTATCATGAGCTATCTCCACTCAAGCCGATTTTCCGCAAGTGCAAAAATCGATTCCTTCTTTTTCCATTTATTTTTCCAACTTTCCATTAGAATTTTCCACAAATGGGAAGATTTTGAAAAGAAATAAACCGAACTATTTTATGAAGAAAATCCTACTTACCTGGGCTATCGTCGGAGCAATGGGTTGGTCAACTGGGGCATTTGCCCAGTCTGACTATCCTACGCTCAGTCAGGCTACCCAGCGATTGCAAAAAATTGCATCAAACTCAGCTGCGGAATTGAAATCCCTCACCAAAACTGCCGGAGGCAAAGACATTTGGGTGCTGAAAATTGGCATCGGAGAAATGGACCAAAAGCCAGCCATCGCGGTAGTCGGCGGAGTGGAAGGATTCCATGTCCTGAGCACCGAACTTGCGATTCAATTTGCCGAAAAGCTGGTTTCGGAGCATTCAGCAGCGCTGGAGAAAACCACTTTCTACATTTTCCCAAACATGTCTCCGGACGCGTATGAGCAGTATCATGCGGCGCTCAAATATGAGCGAAGAGGCAATACTGTCCCCGTCGATCATGACCGTGACGGAACTCCAGGAGACAATGGATACACTGATTTGAACGGCGATGGAATGATCACCTGGATGAGAGTGGAAAGTCCGATGGGCGAATACAATGAATCCAAAGAAGACGAGCGAGTGCTCGAAAAAGCTGACCGATCCAAAGGGGAAGCCGGCAAATACCTTGTTTACAAAGAAAGTAAGGACGACGACAAAGACGGCAAATTCGCAGAAGATCTAAAAGAAGGATTCGCTTTCAACAGATCTCTGACCTATAAATTCCCGGTTTTCCAGCCATTGGCGGGAGATATTCCCGTATCTCAAAATGAAAGCCGTGCCATGCTTGATTACCTCTTTGAGCAGTGGAACATATTCGCATTTGTAACTTTCTCCCCTTCGAATAATCTTTCCACTCCGCTGAAATTCAATTCCGTAGACGCTAAAAAGCGAGTAGTAACTTCCATTTTGGAAAAAGATCAGGCCATCAATGCGATGGTTTCTGGCATTTACAATGAAACTGTCACTCAAAAGGTATTTCAGCAAACCAATCAGGGAACGGATGGAGACTTCTTCCAGTGGGCCTATTTCCACTTTGCAAGATTGAGCTTCAGCACACCGGGGTACTGGGTTCCTGAGTACAAAGGTGCAGACGGCAAAGGAAAAACAAATCCAGAAGCCAACTACCTCGCTTGGGCTGATTCTTTGGGCTGGGCTGATTCATTTGTCCCGTGGAAAGTAATCCAACATCCTGACTTCCCCGGTCAAAAAGTGGAAGTAGGCGGCATCAAGCCATTTGTAATGGTAAATCCTCCTTATGAAAAAGTGGCTGAAATCGCAGAAGAGCATATAGCTTTCATCCTGAAACTAGCCGAAATGCAACCAAAACTCGAGCTTCTAAATATGAAAACGGAAGCCTTGGGAAATGGCCTTACAAGAGTTACGGTTGATTTATTCAATAATTCTTCGCTTCCGACACACTCCGAAATGGGTGCCCGTTCAAGGTGGCTTCGAAAAGTGCGAATTGATCTCGACGCTTCAACCGACAAAATCGTATCTGGCGACAACATCAAGTTGATTGATTCTCTGGGAGCTTTTGAGAAAACTTCCTTGAGCTGGATTATTCGCGGCACTGGCAATGTAACTATCAAAGCAGGAGCTCCTCATACAGGTTTCATTTCAGCCACCATTAAACTTTAAGCCATGAAATCGAGCATATCACAGCAAGTCACACAGTTGGATGATTATAAGTCATGCGAGATTCCATCTGACCGCTTAAAAAAAATTTATACACAGATGAAAACTCTGAAAACAACAAAATTAATCGTTGCCTTGGCTTTGAGTGCATTGAGTCTGGGTACTATAGAAGCAAATGCTCAGGAAAACATTTTCCGTGCAATCGGTTCGCCTCATCAACCAAAAGTGGAAATCGCCTGGAACCGGTACAATAGTTCAGAAGGTCTGAATGACTGGATGAAGAAAATTGCAGCCGCTCATCCGAGTCTTGCAAAAGTCGAATCAATCGGTAAATCTTACGAAGGTCGTGATATCATGACGCTGACGATTACGGATTTTTCCGCAGGAAAAGCTGAGGATAAACCAGCCATGTGGATCGATGGAAACATTCACTCCAATGAGATTCAGGGCGCTGAGTTTGCGCTTTATTCTGCTTGGTACTTGACCGAAATGCAAGCGGATACCAAGTTTATTCAGGAATTATTAATAGATAAAACGTTCTACATCACGCCAACCATCAATCCTGATGCGAGAAACAATTTTTTCAAAGAGCCAAATACAGCCAATTCTCCAAGATCAGGAATGATGGTTTTGGACAATGACGGTGATGGAGTTGCCGGTGAAGATGGAATGGATGATCTTGATGGCGATGGAAATATCACGATGATGATCCGTAAATCTTCCACTGGTCGCTTTATCAAGGATCCTTTGGATCCTCGCAGGTTGATGGCTGTAGGTCCTGATCAGGTCGGCGAATACGAAATGCTTGGTCAGGAAGGTACTGACGGAGATGGTGACGGAGATGTCAATGACGATGGGATTGGCTACTACGATCCAAACAGAGATTGGGGATGGAACTGGCAACCGGATTACATTCAGCGTGGCGCGTTGAAATATCCATTCACCTTATCTGAAAACAGATCTGTGATGGAATTTGTGATGAAGCATCCCAATATCGCCGGAGCGCAAAGTTTTCACAACAACGGAGGAATGATACTCAGAGGTCCGGGTGCTGAAGAAGACATCGATACTTACAACAAAGAGGATATCCGGATCTACGATGCGATCGGCAAAAAAGGGGAAGAAATGATCCCGGGCTATCGCTATCTGACCGTTTACAAAGACTTGTATTCAGTATTTGGAGGGGAATTGGACTGGTTCTATGGAAATCGTGGCATCTTCACTTATACCAATGAGCTGATGAATTCTTACCTCTATTTCAATAAGGAATCGGCAAGAGGCAATAATGATGAACAATTGAAAGTGGATCAATTGCTGACATTCGGGGATGCTTTTGTTGACTTCAAGGAGTATAACCATCCTCAATTTGGAATGGTCGAAATCGGAGGATTTAAGAAAACATTTGGCAGAGCTCATCCGGGATTCCTGCTTGAGCAAGATGCCCACCGCAATTCAGCTTTCACTATCTATCATGCCTATCATACTCCAAAACTTTCTGTGATGGATGTGAAAGAGGAAGATCTTGGCGGAGGATTGAAAGCGATCACAGCGACCATCTTCAACGAGCGAATGATGCCAACTCACGCCAGTCAAGATTTGAAATACAAAATCGAGCGGCCAGATTATGTGACTATTTCCAGTGCCAAAGTAATTGCCGGATTTATAGTAGAAGATGCGGACATGAAAAAATTCAAAGAGCAAAAAGCTTCCCCTGAGCGCATGGCCGTAGAAAATATACCAGGAATGAGTGCTGTGAAAGTGAAGTGGATTGTTTCTTCAGGTTCCAACTATGAAATCAAAGTAGATTCCGCCAAAGGCGGAAAAGCAAGCTGGAAGAAGTAAAATCTACAAGCCTGTAATCCTAAATCCCCGTCTCGCCAATGAGATGGGGATTTTTTATTTGGAAAAATCCCTAAATTGAATAATTCACAATCTTTTTTAGCAGCATTACGACTACATGGAAAGTGACAGTTTCAATTTTACTCAAACATCTATGAAATTCAAGGATAAAATAGTCTGGATCACCGGTGCATCTTCCGGAATAGGCAGGGCAATGGCTTTCGAATTTTCTTCTCAGGGAGCTATCGTGGCTATTTCGGCTAGAAGAATGGATCAATTAAATGAAGTAGTCGAACATATTGAATCCAAAGGAGGCCGAGCCAAAGCTTTCTATTGTGATGTATTGGATTCAAAAAGTATCGAAGCCTGTGTAAATCAAATAATTGCGGACTTTGGTAAGTTGGATATTGCTGTTGCTAATGCCGGATATGGGGTTATGGGCAAAATTGAAGACTTAAATGCAGAAGATTGGCAGCGACAGTTGGCAGTGAATGTGACGGGATTGGCCCTGACCTGCAAATTTGTTTTGCCTTTTCTGCGAAAAACTAACGGTAGACTTGCACTGATCGGAAGTGTGGCTGCCTTTGTTCCAAACCCGGGCATCGGGGCCTATGGTGCTTCGAAAGCTGCTGTTCACAATATTGGAGAGTCCTTGCAAGTAGAGCTGAGAGGCAGTGGCGTTTCCTGTACCACTATTCATCCGGGATTCGTGGAAAGTAACATTACCAGAATTGATAATGAGGGAAATTTTCACCCTGACCGATCAGATCCGCGTCCGACAAATTTGATGTGGTCGACAGAAAAAGCTGCCAAAGTAATGGTAGATGCCATTGAAAAAAGGAAAACAGTATTTGTTTTCACAGGTCATGGAAAAATAGCTGTCTCCCTCGGCAAATTTTTTCCTGGACTTATGCGGAAAATCTCAGCAAAAATTTCCCCCAAATAGCCGAACATGAAAAAAATTACCTTTTTGTTGGGGTTTTGGGGTAGCGTGATCTTTTCTTCTTTTTCGCAGGAATTGCCAGTGGTCTTGATTACCTATTATTCCCAATCCGGTAGTACCAAGGCGTTAGCTGAGTCCATAGCCAATGGGGCCAAATCTGTCGAAGGAATAAAAGTGACCTTACTGCACATAGATCAGGTTACTTCGGAGGAATTGATAAACGCTAGTGCGATACTAGTCGGCTCTCCTGTATACAATGCCAATATCGCACCACCGGTTCAAGCGTTCATCAATTCCTGGCCATTTGAAGGTAGACCGCTGAAGAACAAGATCGGAGCAGCATTTTCGACTGGAGGAGGGATTTCTATCGGAGAGGAACTGGTAATGTTGAATATTCTTCACTCTATGTTGATTCATGGGATGATTGTAATGGGAGGAGAAGAAACAGAAGCTGCATTTGGCGCATCGGCCGTGACAGGTGAGACACCTTTTGATTCAGGAGAATTGGAAGATGTATTTTTGAAAAAAGGATTTGGGTTAGGACATCGAGTGGCAAAAATGGTTCAGACTTTACCTGTAAATTTAAAATAAACGCCTTGGAATGAATAATAATAACTACCCAAGGATTTTCGTGGACGAGATTTTTTATTCGAATTGGAAATGGTAACTTATTCAACCTGTTGAAAGTCAATAGTTTATTTTTAACTCTAAAACACCCTTCACAATATGGATCAGACTGAAATCAACAAAGACCTTTTGACTAAACCCTGGAGTGGATCGAGCCTCAGCGCACGCGAAGGACAAGACTGGAGTAAGAAAAAAGAAATGGACTTCACCTACACCAACATCGACAAATTTATTCGATGGAGTCTTGGGGAAAATCCCATTTTTAGTAACGCCATGTACAATGGGGATTTTTCCTTGTCACTCGAGGAGGCCCAAATCAGGAAGCACGAATTTGTAGCAAAAGAGCTGGGAATTAAAAAAGGAACAAAGGTTTTGGATTTAGGATGTGGATGGGGAGGCTGGCTAAAATACTTGAGAGACGTGGTCGGGGCAGAAGGTATCGGCATCAACTTATCCGATGGTCAAGTCCAGGCTTGTCGGAAAAATGGCCTTACTGCCTACATCAAGGATGCCCGTTTTATCAAACCGGAAGATTTTGGGACGTTCGATGCCATTACTGCTTTTGGAAGTTTTGAGCATGTGGCCTCTGTTCAGGATTACCTCGATGGTAGGCATGATGAAGTATATGAAGACTATTTCCGACATGTCGCCAATCTGCTCAATCCCGGAGGCAAATTTTATATGCAAAGCATGATATTCGATAAGAATATGATGCCGTTTGATGAAATTGATATCAATTCCCCGAAAGATTCTAATAGTTATATGATGGCATTATTGCTAAAGCATAATCCGGATTCCTGGATCGCTTATGGACACGAGCACATCATCCGCACGGCAAGTCCTTATTTTAGAAACACTTTTTACAGCGACGGAAGGCTTGATTATGTCAAAACAAACCGGGAATGGACCAAGCTATTCTACAAGTTCAGTATGAAAAAATATTTGTGGTTTGCCTCCTTGATTCCCAAATTATTGACCGATAAGGAATTCCGCCACCAGCTTGACATCCTTAGAGTCCGACCCAACCGGGTATGTTTCGAAAGAGAAATCATGGGACACGCGAGATTGGTATTTGAGAAGATTTAAAAACTTTCCCTCTTAAAATTTAAAAAAACGAAAGCCCTGCCAGATCACTCCGGCGGGGCTTTTTATTTTGATAGTTGGTTTAGTTTACAAACTTGTTACGTAGCTCTCAAATCCGGAAGCAGTCTTTACTTTGAAGCTGATTCCTTCTGAACTTGGCTTCTCAATCGTGAAGATCTTGTGCAATCCCTGAGGGTTTTCGATTTTTTCAGTATGGATCAATTTACCACCGTCATAAATAGACACTTCCACTTCTTTTGCTTCAAGGCTGCTAACCAGCAGTCTGTATTTGTTGTCTCCCATATCAGAAACTCTGGAGAAAACGGCAGGTGCTATTTCCGCAGCGTGCGTATCAAAAGAGGCAGTTCTCAATATACCAGACTGATCCATTACTTCTACTTCGTACATTCCTTCAGGCAAAGCATTCAGATCATACTTCTTAGAGAAGGCTTCGGTCTTAGTGATTCTGTCTCTTAGTATCAGTCTGTCCTGATCATCCGTAATCTTTACGATCACTGTTCCTTGTGGCACGGCATTAAATGCCACTGCTACTTTTGCTGTTTCGGTTTGTCTGATTTCTACAGATTTACCTTCGTTGTTTGCAAATGCTCCTGCTGCGATCCCCGCAACAAAAAGCGTGGAGAATAATTTTCTCATGATATCAATTGGTTTAGTAGGTACTGATTTTTGTGTGTAACCTCTGGATGGCTATTCCATCAGGGGGGCATTTTGGGCTACAGGGTCCATCGGGGTATCCGATCGGTAAAGAATTATAATTCAAAGGTACCTAACGGAAGCATTATTACAAATGTTTCAATAAAAATATATTTTTATTTCATATTCATTAATCAATTTCATCATTTGTTATAAATAACATAATTTACTTCTGCAATCGATCGCGAAAACTCGGATATTCTGATTTTTGGGCCATATTCCAAATTAATATTTGAATTCGTCTATTTTCCCCAAATGATGTAACTACAGGTAAATCAAAAATTAAAGGAAAACAAATGCTTATTTGGTTGAAAATATTTTTCTCTTTTTTGAAAAAAACTTAAAACACCTGAAAAACCGATCAAAATCAAAATGATTAAAAAGTTAGAATACAAAAAAAGCAGTGTTTCCACTGCCTAGTTTTTTTAATAATAATAGATTTTTAAATTACTTGGCGCCTTTTGAA
>JBKJKX010000151.1:0-4961 GCA_046597285.1 Algoriphagus sp.
ATCTCAAGAGTATTAAGAAAAAGCCCACTTTTGCAGAGCGGGCATTTGGTTAATCTTTCTATCATTTTATCTTCCTAGGTATACAGTAATTATGGATAAATCAGCAGGAGAAACACCGCTTATTCTTGAGGCTTGACCGAGTGTTTCAGGGCGAATTTTGGTTAGTTTCTGTTTGCCTTCATTGGATAAAGCAGGAATAGCGAGGTAATCGAATTTGAGAGGTATTTGATAATTCTCCATATTAGCAAGCTTATCTACCATTTGTTGTTCCTTATCTATATAGCTATCGTATTTAATCTGAATTTCTGCTTGTTCTAAAACTTCTTGCGAATATTTTGACAAATAAGCTTTCAATTCAGGATCGATTGACTGAAGTTCTTTGATTCCAATTTGAGGCCTTTTCAACAATTTCTCTGCAGATATTTTTTCCTTGATTGCAGTAGTGTCAATGCTATCCAATCCAAGATTAAACATTTCGGGTGAAAGCTTCTTCTGTTTTAGATCATTTATCAATTTGGCTGTACCATTCTTTTTGTCCAGCATCTTATAGAGTCTTTCATCAGAGGCTAAACCTATTTGATGTCCAATCTGAGTAAGTCTCAGGTCAGCGTTATCTTGTCTAAGTAGTAATCTGAATTCTGCCCTTGAGGTGAACATCCTGTAAGGTTCTTCTGTGCCTTTATTAATAAGATCGTCTATCAGTACGCCAATGTAGGCTTCCGATCTCTTCAACAATAATGGGTCTTTTTCTTGCACTTTTAGGCTTGCATTTATTCCAGCTACCAACCCTTGACAAGCAGCTTCTTCATATCCTGTGGTTCCATTGATTTGACCTGCGAAATACAGGTTTTCAATTAATTGAGTTTCTAAGGTTAATTTAAGCTGCGTAGGCGGAAAGAAATCGTATTCGATTGCATATCCTGGCCTGAACATTTTAGCATTTTCAAACCCAGGAATTTTTTGCAATGCTTTGTATTGGACGTCCTCCGGAAGGGATGTAGAAAATCCATTAACATAAATCTCCACGGTATCCCATCCTTCAGGCTCCACAAATATTTGATGCCTATCCCTTTCTGCAAATCGATTGATTTTATCTTCAATAGATGGACAATATCTGGGGCCTAACCCCTGAATTCTCCCATTGAACATAGGAGATCTGTCAAATCCTTCCTCAAGAGAGGAATGTACTTCTTTGTTTGTATAAGTTATCCAACAAGACCTTTGTTTTTTCAGTGTTTGAGTTTGATCAGAATAGCTGAATTTCTCGGGATTTTCGTCACCCAGTTGCTCTTCCATCTTAGAGTAATCTAGGCTCCTACCATCAACTCTAGGAGGAGTTCCTGTTTTCATTCTTCCAGCTTCAAACCCTAATTGTACTAGTTGTTCTGTTATTCCCTTGGCCGCAGCCTCTCCGGTCCTACCTCCTCCAAAATGTTTTTCTCCGATATGAATTATTCCATTTAGAAACGTTCCATTTGTTAAAACCACACTTTCCGATTCTATTTCAATCCCTAGTGCAGTTTTAACACCTTTTACCCTACCGTTTCTCACAAGTAATCCACTGATCATTTCTTGCCAAAAATCAACATTTGGCGTATACTCAAGAGCTAATCTCCATTCCTCCCCGAATCTCATTCGGTCGCTTTGGCATCTTGGAGACCACATAGCTGGGCCTTTTGATCTGTTGAGCATTCGGAATTGTATCATGGATTTGTCCGATATGATTCCGGACATTCCACCCAACGCATCGATTTCTCTCACAATTTGACCTTTTGCTACTCCGCCCATAGCCGGGTTGCATGACATCTGAGCAATAGCATTCATGTTCATTGTGCAAAGAAGGACTGATGATCCCATCTTGGCCGCTGCATGGGCGGCTTCACAGCCAGCATGGCCCGCCCCTACTACGATTACATCATATTTTGGAAA
The DNA here is from genome assembly GCA_046597285.1 of Algoriphagus sp. GTDB lineage: Bacteria > Bacteroidota > Bacteroidia > Cytophagales > Cyclobacteriaceae > Algoriphagus. The sequence goes on from JBKJKX010000151.1 coordinate 1,930, forward strand.
CATGATTTTTATATTAGTGTTTCACGTGAAACCATTTCGCTCATTGCTGATTTTGTTTCACGTGAAACATTTAGATTTTGTCAAATAATTTGATTGCAAATTCCTCCTTTTCACGCATTTCTAGAACTTGCGATTTTGTTTTGTCTTTGTAGCCCATCAGGTGGAATAATCCGTGGCTGATGACTCTGCTTAATTCTAGTTGCTCAGAAAGGCTTAGTTGCTTTGCGTTTTCTCTTACTCTTTCAATACTAATGAAGATATCACCTTCGATAATCCCCTCTTCTTCCGAATTGTCAAAAGTGATAATATCTGTATAAGTGTTGTGGTTTAGATAATCAAGATTCATCTTATGCAGATATTCGTCAGAGCAGAAAACGTAACTTAACTCTGTAATTTTGAGTCCTTCGGTTTTGGCGAGGTTATTTAGCCATGCCTTCCTTTTAAGCTTGTTGGGTAAATTGAACTTTATGTTTTCTGCGAAGAAATTAATCGCCATCGTGTATCAATTCATGTAAAAGAAAAGGACCGTTTTTTTCCCGCCTTCTTCGAATTTTACATCGTCAGTCAAATGCTTGATAAGGAAAATCCCCCTTCCGCCAATTTTTTCAATATTTTCGGGAGAGGTCGGGTCTTGCTGTTCGGTAAAGTCAAAACCCTGCCCTTCGTCTTGAATAATGAACTTCAATAGCTCATCTTCAATTAAAAGCTCTAAATGAACCAGTTTATCTTTATTACTCTCGTTCCCATGAATAATTGCATTACTGATGCATTCCGTAACCGAAATCATGATGTTTCCATAGATGTCGTCATTGATCTCAAATTTTTCTCGAGCATTATCAATAAAACTTTCGATAATTTTTATATTCTCAATTAGAGAGGGAATTGAAATTTTAATAGATTTCATCTTGTGGTTTTATTCAATGACTTAGATCTAACAGTATGTTATTTTCGATTTCTACCTGTATCGGACAATGATCAGAATGGATTACATTTGGTAAAATTACAGAGCTTTTCAATTTGTTTTGTAATTCCTTGGTGACCATGTGGTAATCAATTCTCCATCCTAGATTTTTTGCTCTGCAATTGAATCTATAACTCCACCATGTATAATGATGGGGATCTGTATTAAACATTCTGAAAGTGTCCACAAATCCAGACTCTGTAAACTTATCCATCCAAGCCCTTTCTTCTGGCAAAAATCCGGAGCTGTTTTTATTTGAGACTGGATTGTGGATATCAATCGATTTATGACATATATTGTAATCCCCACTGAGGATAATAGTTTGATTTTCCCTTCGCAAATCTTGCAAATATCCGAAAAAATCGTCTAGAAAATCATACTTAAACGACTGGCGAACTTCTCCCGTCGTTCCTGATGGAAAATAGGATGATATAAAAGAGAACCCATCAAAATCTGCTTGTAAAATCCTGCCTTCGTTATCGTACTTTCCTAAACCCATGCCATAGGTTACGGATTTTGGTTTCACTTTGCTGAAAATAGCAACGCCACTATAACCTTTTTTTTGTGCGGGATGCCAAATCAATTCATATCCCAAATCTTTGAAAATATTCGCATCTATTTGGCTTTCTTCAGCTTTAACTTCTTGTAAACCAATTATATCTGGGTTTGTAACTTTTAGCCAATCTGCAAAACCTTTGTTCATTGCTGAACGGATTCCATTTACATTGTATGAAATAATCTTCATTATTCAGCTGATTTCTATTTGGTATTCTTTCTCAAAATAGTCTAAAACTTGAATCTTCAGAAGTTTCTCTTGCTCGCCGACATCAAAGTGAGGAAGTTCTTTGATCAATATCCAATGCGGCCATCCATCCTGGTCTACAAATCCCAATTCATAAAACCCAGCATAGCTCAATACTTTACAGACGGCTATATGAATCAAATCCTGTTTTTGTTCTTTCGAAAAGGGCCGAGTTCCTTGACCGAGTTCTTGTACTCCTATGAGAAACAAAACGCCATTTAGGTCTGCAGGTTTTTTCCCAATCGTTTCTTTTAGACCGTCCAATAATTTGGCCCATCTTTTTTCAAGATCTAAATCCCGCTTAAACATTATAAATTATTGATTTTCAAGTTCTTCCCAGTATTCAGTTGCTCTTCTCAGATGAGGTATAACGATGGAACCGCCAATTAAAGTTGCAATGGAAAATACCTCAAAGATTTCTGATTTGGCTAACCCAACTTCATGACATTTTCCAAGATGATACTTAATGCAATCATCGCACCTCAAGACCATAGAGCAGGCAAGCCCAATCATCTCTTTAGTTTTCACATCTAATTCACCTTCTGCATAGGCATTTGTGTCCAAATTGAAGAAGCGCTTTATTACCGTATTGTCTGCAGCCATAATTTTATCATTCATTTTGGCCCGATACTCGTTGAATTCCTCTATCAGATTCATTAAATTAACAGTTTAGGAAAGCTTTTATCGGTAAATATACCTGTATTTTACCCCCTTGGGTGAAATCAACAAACCTTTTTAGAGATGCGTTTACTTTTTGCGAAGGATTTTTTGGATCTCATTTTCCCCAGAAATTGTATACTCTGTGGCAGAACTCTCTTTGACCATGAAAGTTGCCTATGTTCTATTTGTGTAGGAATGCTTCCAAGGACAAGTTATCACTTAAGGTCCGAGGATAATGATCTGACTTCAAAAGTGAGAGGTTTAAGTGAAATTGGTCGTGTGATGGCTTTCTTAAAATTCACCAAAGAAGGAAAAAGCCAAAAATTATTACATGAGCTCAAATACAGAAACAAGGCTGATCTGGCACGGGAGCTGGGCAAATTGTATGGGAAAATGCTATTGGAAAGTGGATATAAAAATGTTTGGGATCAACTTGTTCCTGTGCCTCTTCATCCATTAAAACAACAGCGGAGAGGCTACAATCAAAGTGAACAATTTGCAAACGGGCTTTCAGGTGTTTTGGAAATCCCAGTAGTGATTGCGTTGGCGAGGACAAAATTTACCGAAACACAAACCAATAAATCCCGCCTTCAACGTTTAGATAATGTG
>JBKJKX010000126.1:0-16981 GCA_046597285.1 Algoriphagus sp.
TCGATGCGCTTATCCTTCATCCCCTCGATCCGGTAGGCAAAGCGGAGGGCATAGACGGTGAACTTGAAATAGGAATCCGAGGGCGTATTGTGGCCTCGCTTGACCAGATGTAGGTAATCGTTGATCCGATCAGGGTCTACCTCTGTGGGCAGTTCGTTGAAGTGGATCGCGAGTTTGGCCAAGTAGCGGGAGTAGTTGTCCAGCGTACTTTTACTTTTGCCGGCAACAATGATTTTTTGCTCAAACTTGGCAAGTAGTTCGGTAAATCCTGCTACATTGGAGCAAGCGGTCTGAATGAGGTTTTGTTTTTTTTCATAATTGATATGAGGTTAAGAATGAATTAAGAAGTTACCTCTTTCGGATTGCTTTGGAAACTACCGCAGGTTTAGTGCAAAACTGGCTAAGCTCGATTGCTGCGTTTTTGTAAACCGAAACACTGGCGTTCCAAGAATATTTCTAACTTGCAGAGAATGCTTAGTTAACCAATCCGCAGCGCGAGCTTAACCTATAACGTTATCCAGAATGCTATAGGCGATCATGCTAACATTAAACTGACAGAGCAAAAATATGACATTACCAGAAGATCATTTTAAGGAAACAAAGTGACTAATCTCATTAGTTGAGACTTGCTGAATGGCTTATAAGGGAAGGTTACTACCTATATTGAAGAGCACTTTAATCAAATCTTTAAAAATTAACCTGTTTTTTAACCACTCAATTTTAAACAATGAAAATGAAATCAATTTTCGCCATTCTATTTGTTCTTACTTTTTTATCCTGCAATGAATCAGCAAACAAAAAAACTGAAAACCTACCATCTCCAGCATTTGACGAGGCGGAAGAAATTGCAGCGATCATGAAAGTCATCGATAATGAAACCAAATGCTTTTTTGATGGGAATTACGATTGTTGGGCAAGCAATTGGAGCCATCAAAATTATGCTATGCAAGCATGGAATAATGAAAATTCAGCTGATGCAGCAATTGGGTGGGACAAAATCAATTCGCAAGGGAAAGGGTGGATTGAAAAATATTATAAAAATGGGAAAAATATAATCCACCCTGACGTAAAAAGGAAAAAGCCGATAGTTAAGTTTTTTAATGAAACATCAGCCTATTTGAATTGGGAACAATATAATGCGGACTCAGATAAGAAATATTATAGGGTAAGCCATGAAATAAGAATAATGGAAAAGGAGTCTGATGGTTGGAAAATTGTAAATGTTTCAGCGTTTTGGAACGTAAAACCCAAAGTCCATGCAGACAGCATTCAAATAGAATAAAAAAATGTATTCAGGTGTTGCCGGAAATTTAAGATGCATTTGCTTGTAAACTTCATTTCAGCGTGGACATGAGGACAACGATTCATTTCTTTCTAAATATCAACTTGTTAAAATTAAGATAAAACACTGGGCGCATTTCATTTCGGTGGAAAGGTTAAAATTATCGAAACGAAATCAGAACTTAAACTAATCAATAAATACTTTCAAAATCAACAATATAAAAACAAGGAAAATTGATTTAGATGTGGACTTTATCGGGGGACAAGGTTCATTGACGACTGAATAAGAAAAAGAGCTTAGCAATTTTTTCCAACAACTTAAGTCGACAAAAAGAGCCAGTATATAATCTAAAAAGACTGGACTAACTAAAACTACCGCTTGATTGAAAGAGAGGACTGGGCATAATAACTAGGCTTTCTTTTCGTGGGTAGAACGAAAAATGAAACAGTATTTGCATTGAAAAGGTATAGTCATTATGGGGATTGAATCTGGATTTTTTGAGCAATTTGATTGGTTAGTCAAGTCAAAAAGTAGATCACAACATGAGAAACAGCATAAAGTCAAAAAATTAAATCTTTTTTAGCCCTCCCAAGGGCGGTTTGAGGGATTTTTTTTTTGTGGCGGGCGCATAGGTTTGCCAGCCTTAACAAAATCAGGAATCATTATGGGAATGGGACGGAGGAAAAGACTGCCTTTGGGGGGCCGCGTTTGGATAGTGGTTGGATGCTTACCATGCTTTCCTTCCGGGAACAAATCAAGAGTGAGGGTTGTATGGTTGCAGTACTCTGACTTCTTTTTCTTGAATAGGGATCCCAAGTTCTTGGCCGAACCTCCTCTCCCGAAAGCTTTCGTGACAAATTACCGGATTCTGACCAATCTTTTGGGCAACACATGCAACGAAAACTGACGGATAAATTAGGTTAAAAACCAAAATTCCAACTTGGAAGGAATTTCCTGAATTCTCAGCTCATTTTCAGCCAATTTCCTTCACCTCTTTAACATAAAATACCGATTCTCATCCTCGTCGCTGATTAGATCAAAGTCGAGATAGGAACCGATTTTAACAAAATTGTCCAAAGCAAGATAGATTGAATCAGTGGGATCAGAAAATGGGTTCCGAAACGCAAAGGAAGCGCTGTCTGAAATGGCCGTTGCCTCAGTTACTGAAAGTAGATTCGCAAGCAAAAATCCCCTCGTTCCTGTGGGTGTTATCACCTGATACCATTCTCCTACAGTGGATTCAATCGACACAGGAGTGGTAGCTTCAAGTTTTGCCAGACTGGCAAATTCCGTAGAAGGCCCCAGTCGAAGGTTGGCAGAGGTGCCACTCACTACCATCACCTCATTTTTTAAAGGAAGATTTCCGGGAACTGCATTTGAATGATTGTCTTTGACAACAGGAAAAGGATCGAATGCACCCCGGCTGTAAATTCCAAAATGTAAATGTGGAGAAGTGGTGATTGCATTACCGGTGTTGCCTACAAATCCCAGTGTGTCACCGGCAGTTACACGCTGAAGATTGTTCACTGCCTGACTATCCAAGTGGGCGAAATACAGATTCCAATCTCTTTCGGAATCCCGAAGCCAGACTTGCTTGCCTCCGATTCCTGTCTCCTTGACCGATCCCACCACGCCCGACACTGGCGCGATCACCGGCGTACCCCGATCTGCAAAAATGTCAATCCCTTCATGGGATCTTCGGCCTCCGTCTCGTTCGACTCCCCAAAAGCTCTGGATTGCAGCGGTGGATTTTCCCTGAACAGGAAAGATTGCATAGGTCGATCTGTTTTCTATGATCAGGTCAAAATTGCCTTCAGCCAGTAGTTCAGGCTGTATTCGGATAAAGTACGTCCCTGTCTCCTCCGCCTCAAATTCAATCACCTGATCAAGCGATGTTGCCGATAATTCTTCCTGCATGGATTGGCCTTCAATAATTTCGAGAAAAACCCTGCTGCTGTCCTGACTTTCCCATCTCAGCGCCACATAAAGTGTGGCACCTTTTTGCAGGCTCAGCTGCCATGCATTTGCCTGGACGGATTTTGACTTGAAGGCACCTCTGACTGCGGTAGGGATTTCTAGCTTCAGGGGATTTTTTAGAGCATTTGCTCCTGCTTCAACCCAACTTTTTCCCAAAATGGTTTGGCCAATTCCGGATTGTGCGAGTTGATGCAGGTAGCGCTCTTTTTCTGTTTTTCCGGCAAAAATTCCTAGGGATTGTTTCTTGCAAGAAGCTAATGCCAATGTTAGTGCAAGAATGAATAATAGGCTTTTATTTATTCTATGCATTTTTGGAGACAGTTAGTGTTTTGAATCTACCGTAGTGGTGCTTGCCGATACTTTCCAAAGCGTATTTCCTGAGTCATCATTTACCAAAAGTGAACCGTCTGGAAGAACCGTCACACCAACAGGTCGACCAAATACCTCTGACTGTTCTCGATCAGCAATGAAGCCTGTGAGAAAATCCTCGGGCTCTCCGGCTGGTTTTCCTTTTTCGAAGGGTACAAATAATACCTTATAGCCACTGAGCTCCGCCCTATTCCACGAACCGTGCTGACCTACAAAAGCACCGTTTCGGTATTTTTCAGGAAATTGTTCTTTGTCGTAAAACACCAAACCCAAGGATGCAGTATGGTTTCCGACCGGGACATCAGGAACTATTGCCTTTGCCACCAAATCTTCCCCTTTACCTTCCATTCGGGGATCAGGAAGCTGACCATAATAAGAATAAGGCCATCCATAAAATCCATCCTTCTTTACACTGGTGATGTAGTCAGGCACAAGTTGATTTCCCAATTTATCCCGTTCATTGACAGCTGTCCATAATTCTCCGGATTCAGGGTTCCAGTCCATACCTACTGGATTTCTCAAGCCGCTGGCAAATATCACCTCGCCCGTACCGTCTGGATTGATTTCCAAAATGCAGGCCCGACGAATTTCTTCCTCCATTCCGTATTCGCCCGCATTGCTTGCCGATCCTACAGTGACATAGATTTTTGAACCTTCAGCACTGGCAATCAGATTTCTTGTCCAGTGATTGTTGTATCCACCGGCAGGAAGATCAAGGATTTTTTCTCCTTCTTTCTCTATTTTTTGTTGCCCTTCTTGGTAGGGAAAGCGATAGAGGCCATCGGTATTTGCGACATAAAATGAATTGCCTAAGATTAGCATGCCGTAAGGTTGGTTAAGGTCCTTCAAGAATGTTTCCCTGATTTCGAAGTCTCCATCCTTGTCAGCGTCCTGAAAGATTGTGATGCGGTCAGCGCTGTTTTTAGTATTACTTTCTACTACGAAAAGGTCACCATTTGGCCCGAGGTAGGATTGTCTTGGATTTTCCAGGTCCGTTGCAAATCGGGTCACTTCAAACCCCTGCGGAGCCTTGGGAGTCTGGGCATCTGGCCAATCCACCATTTTGCTTTCGTTCCTTATTGATTCTGAAGAATAGGGTGGAGGCAATACCAAGGGTCCGATCGCAGTTTGAACCGTATCAGCTTTTTGCTGACTCAGTTTCTCTTTCTCCTGATTGGCAGCTCGCGAAGTGCAGGCCATGGTGGCGAGAAATATGAAACAAAGGATATTTACAGAACTGTTCATGATTAATTTGTTTTTGGTTAAAAAAAAGGACGTAAGTCTTTCATTTTTAAACCAATAATTGCTCCAAAGAAGGGTTTCTGCATCATCTTGATGAATTGCCTGATCGATAAAACCTCACAAAAAGTGATTGGATTGAGAATGTCCACGATTCCAGAAGCGTAGTTGCGGAAGCAATTAAATGGAAAGTACTGGATCGCATGAAATCAGTTTATACCTCGTTATGTGGTGAAAATTACCGGGTTTGGTGGTGAATGGGTTTGTTGCAAAAAGTGGAAATTGGTTTTTTCTATGCTCGACTATCAAAACGAATCCCGTACAACCCTCAAGATAAATTCGGCATTTGAGAATAAGTATAGGAATTGGTAAGAGGAGAATGAATGTTTTATTACTTGCAAGTCCATTCCTTACGACTGATGTTTTAAGGTTGATTTAGGGATTTAAATAAAGAGATGATGATAAACTTCAAAATAACAGTAGCCGGCTGTCTCATTTTCCTCCTTGGAATTGATGCGGCAGGTCAGAGGAACGATTCTTACGGGTTAACAAAAATCGGTGAAATCAAGCCTAGAAATGCAAATGAAATCGAGGGTTCCAATTGGCTTTTGGGATGCGAAACATTGGATAGGGATTACACTGATTATGATGCTTATAAAGAATACTTGAATCCATTAGGCATCAAAAGATTGAGGCTACAGGGCGGCTGGGCAAAAACTGAAAAAGTCAAAGGGCAATACGATTGGTCTTGGCTGGATCATATTGTAAACGATGCGACTGCTCGCGGGTTGGAACCTTGGATTCAGTTTTCCTACGGGAACGAAATCTATGAAGGCGGTGGCGGAATCAATCTAGCTGCAGGTGTTCCATATTCTGAAGTAGCATTGGCTGCCTGGGATCGATGGGTCGCTGCAATGGTGAGCAGGTACAAAGACAAAGTAATCAACTGGGAAATTTGGAACGAGCCAAATTTTGGCGATAATCGGGAGAATACCGCTGAGAAAGCCGCTGCTTTGAATATTCGCACCATTGAGATCGTAAAGCGAATTCAACCTGAAGCGAAGGTTTCAGGATTGGCTTTCGGACATATTGATTTGGAGTATGCAGCAGAATTTTTCAAAGCAATGCATGAGTCTGGAAAACTGGAATTGTTGGATAATATCACCTATCACGACTATGTCTACAATCCTGACTCTCACTATCCCAAGGTGATGGAGATGAAAAGGATTTTGGAGCAATATTCCACCAAAATAACCCTAAGACAAGGTGAAAATGGTGCTCCTTCCTTTGGAGGACCCGGAAGAGGAGCAATCGGTGACCATGATTGGACAGAGCTATCTCAGGCTAAGTGGGATACCCGACGGATGCTAGGTGATTTGGGTCATGATATTGAAAGCAGTGTTTTTTCCATTATCGACATGGCCTACAACAGTGGCCCGATCAAAAGATTGAATGTGAAGGGGCTGCTCATATCTGATTCCACCAAACAGGTCATTCGTCCAAAAATAGCCTACTATGCGGTGCAGAATATCGCTGCCGTTTTTGATAATTCCCTGGAACGTATCACTGATTTGAAAGAATCACATAATTCAAAATATATCCCGGAAGACCCAAGCGAGCTAGTTTTCAATAAAAGTACAGATAGGAGTTTCGCAGTTTATGGCTACAAGCACCGAGAAACCGGTCAGCAGGTATTTACTATTTGGGAAAATGAAAGTATGCCCAATAATTCAACTGAGAAGCGACTGTTCAATTTCACTTTTGCCAATGCAAAATTTAAAGAACCTGTGTATGTGGATTTGATTACAGGGGAGGTGTTTGAAATACCAACCGAGCAATGGAGTAAAGTGGGCGAACAGTTTACCTTCCGTAATATTCCGATTTATGATGGGCCAATTCTACTAGCTGATAAAAGTTTAGTCCCAATCAAGTATTGACCGGGGTTTCAAAGATTTTAAATGAACTTTCTGAAAAAGGCAACGACATGTTTTCAAAGGATTGAGCCTATTTCCTTTTAATCCGAAGAATCTCTTCGACAAACCTCTCCGGCTCATCGCTTGGAATTTCGTTGGTCGATTTTTCAAACCAAATCAGTTCCTTCTTTGGGGCTTTGATCACTTCAAAATAGTGACTTTTACTAGTTGCATGGAAATCCATCTTTTGCAAACCTTCCAAAAGGCGGCATAATCCTATATTCCTCGATTAGTTTCTGAACAGCCGCATCTTCCATTTGATAGTTTGGTGTGTAGCGCACGGTGTCCCAATAGGTGGATCGAGGATTTTCAGTACGTAAATCTCCGGTTGTTTTCATCCAATTTAGAAGTTGTGCCTTCAATTTGGATTTGGTTGAGTTAAAGGCAGGATTTTCCGCTAAGTTTTTCAGCTGATAAGGATCATTTTTTATATCGTATAGTTCCTCTTCTGGCCGCTGACCAAAGCTTAATTTAAATATATCTGGCTCTCCCGCTTTCGCTTTCCCTTCCATTTGCATAATCAGAAATTTGGTAATAGAGTGATCCGCATCACCATATTGACCGACAGATTGATGGACGGTTGGATTTCCGGCTGGATTTCGCTCAGGCATAGGATTCCAGATGTATAAGAAATCATGATTCCGGACCGCTCTCATAGGGTAGGAGAGGTCTCCTTTGCGCACGTTGGCATGGCGCTCCCGCTCCAGAAAGACCTGATCACGATCTTGTGTTTCTCCTGCCAAGAGTCCCCAAAGCGATTGACCTGACATGGAGTTTTGGGTCAATCCTGCGGCTTCGATGAAGCTTGGTGCCAAGTCCACAAAGTTTACAAAATCATGGATTACCGTTCCTTCTTTCACTTTTTCTGGCCAGCGGATCGCTAAAGGCATCCGGGTACCGTAGTCGTAGAGATTGGCTTTTGCCCGTGGGAAAGGCATCCCGTTATCGCTCGTCATCACGATGATCGTATTATCCAGTTCGCCTATTTCTTCGAGCATTGCGATTAGTTGCCCTGACTCCCGATCAAAGCGCTCGATCTCAAAGTAGTAATCTAGGATATCATTTCGCACGCAGTCATTGTCTGGGAAAAATCCAGGAACAACTATATCTTCGAGTTTCATTCCGGCTTGGATCCCGGTATTTGGGGTATACTCCCGATGCGGATCTGTGCTGCCAAACCAAAAGGTGAAGGGTTGATTTTTGGGTTTCTCTTTCAAAAAAGCTTCAAAATCTTCAAATGACTTTCCTGCAGGATTATGAGCAAAACCAGTCACCTGGAACTCCCCAGGTCCCCAACCTTTTCGGGTTGAACCTGTGAAATATCCGTCTAGCTCAAGAATCTGAACGTAGGTAGGATTGGAATTTGGAAACTCAGACCAGAGATTTCCCCCGTCCCCATTTTGGTGCGGGTATCGTCCTGTTAGGACGCTCGCTCGGGAAGGAGAACAAGAAGGGGAAGCAGTGTATGCATTGGTGAAAAGTGCTCCCTCAGCAGCTAATCGATCAAAAGTAGGCGTGCGAACCACTCCGTCACCATATACGCCAGCATGTGGAAAAGACCAATCATCCGCAATCAGAAAAAGAATATTCGGTTGTTTCTGAGCAAAAGTTGTGGAGAAGTAAGAGTAATAAATAAAGAGGATAAAGAGCAGACGTGTCATTGTTCTTGTAATCTGTTTTCTCAATTTATCCAATTTCAGGTACTAACGGAAATTGAAACTCGCTTTCAGAAGAATTTGCCTTTTTGGCCTGCCATCTTGACTCGACATCGCCAAAGCTAGTTTGATTGATCTCCAAAAATATTAAGACATAGGTTTAGAATTTCGGGCGCTGAACAGCGCTATTGAACAAATGCGCCAAGCTAATAGGCTCATTTTCCAACAAGCTTGATTCTTTCCCCATTTTTCTCAACTTTAAGCCATAAAGTTTCGGCTTCTTGATTTCAATAAAAGATCTTTTTCATCTTGCATACCAAATTTCTCAACTGGGGAACTCATAAATTCGGGCTTTATAATCTCAATCATAAAGCGATTTTCTTTGTACCAGACATTTAATCCATTCACATGAAAAAACTTATTCTTATTCTTTTTGTACTAGCCAGTTTACAATCTGCTTTTTCCCAGAATAAAGACCCTCGATTCAAAGAATTAGATGCCGCTTTGGAAAAAGTTCGTGTCGACTGGGGCGCTCCTGGCTTTTCGATAGCCATCGTCGAAAAAGATCAAATCATCTATGCCAAAGGCTTTGGTTATAAAGATCAGGACAAGCAAATCCCTGTAACACCCAATACGCTTTTTGCCATCGGGTCATCATCCAAAGCATTCACCTCGGCCCTTTTGGGTTTGCTGCGAGAAGAAGAGAAAATAGACTTTAATGCCCGACCGGGAAAGTATATTCCCGAACTCCGGTTCAATAAGGATTGGATGAATGAACAAATCATCGTCAAAGATTTGATGGCCCATCGAACAGGTTTGCCAAGGCATGACCTCGCTTGGTTTATGTTTCCGACTGATTCGGAAGATGAATTAATTAAGCGAATTGGTCATCATGAACCTTTCACAGGACTACGCCAGCAATGGTTTTACAACAACTGGATGTTTTTTCTCCAAGGCCAAATAGCCAAGCGCATTACTGGAAAAAGCTGGGAGGAAAATGTGCAATCAAACTTTTTTGACAAACTAGGCATGTCTCGCAGCAATTTCAAGACTCAGGATATGACGAAGGACAGTGATGCATCGCTGGGCTATTCGACAGATCTGGATGGAATCAGTAATCGAATGGATTATTATGACATTTCCGCCATGGCTCCGGCTGGAGCGATCAATAGCAGCGTAACGGAAATGTCCAACTGGCTACTCACTTGGATCAACGGAGGTAAATTCAAGGGCGAGCAAATTATCCCAGAAGCCTATGTAAAAGAAGCGGTGAGTGCACAGATGGTTGTGGCCGAAGGCATTCCCTCCAAAGAACATCCGGATGCCCAATTTTCCAATTATGGTTATGGTTGGTTCCTGTCTTCCTATCGAGGTCATTATCGTGTGGAGCATGGCGGAAACATCGATGGCTTCTCGGCTTCAGCTTCATTCTTTCCAACAGATAGTCTTGGGATTATGGTCCTAACCAACCAAAATAGATCCCAAGTTCCCGGTATCGTCCGCAATATGGTAGCCGATCGAATGCTAAAACTTGGAACTGAAGATTGGTCAGGCGAAGGACTCAAGCGAAAGGCTGAGGCCAAAATCGCGCAGGAAAAGATAAAAGTCCATGGAGACTCTAGTAAAATCACTGGCACCAAACCTTCTCATTCTTTGATTCAATACATCGGTACCTATGAAAATCCCGGTTATGGCAAGATGGAAATAGATCTCGCGAACGATACGCTATTTGTGCAGACGGGATTGCTCAAAGGCTTTCTGGAGCATGCCCATTACGATGTATTCAATATGTATTTTATCTATCAAGGCGTGGCTAAAAAAGACAATTCCTTCAAATTTCAATTTACCACCGCAATCAATGGAGACATCTCAGGCCTTCATGCAGCCTTTGAACCTGCCTTAGACCCGATTGAGTTTAAGCGGACACCAAAAGTCTTGGATATTTCGGCTGATGACTTGGCCAAGTATGAAGGGTCCTATTTACTGGCAGGGGTGCAGGAAGTGAAGATCTATGTAAAAGAGGGAAAGCTCTTTGCCTTTGTCGCCGGTCAGCCAGAATACGAGCAGATACCAGTTGGCACGAATGAGTTTAACTTCAAAACCTTGGACGGTTTTAAGATCAAGTTTGAAGAAAAAGACGGGGGAATTGTGGCGGTTAATTTCATCCAGCCGAATGGGACATTTAGAGGGGAAAGGAAGAAGTAGGTTTTTGAGATCCATACGGTTCAAAGTCTATTCAAATAAAGCTGGAATGATCTTCATTGTATTTTTATACCTACCATTTTTTGCGGGTTTGGTACATATTAAATAATCATGGGACAGAAAGCACCTTGTTTAAAGGTAGGATTTGCGCTATTCGAAATTAGACTCGCTATAGTTACTAGGACTTTCCTTAGTTAAAACTTTCCTTCGGTAGGTAGATCTTTGGACTTGGACTATACTGAATGCACAAGTCTGAATACTTGTGATAAATGGTTCAGTTATCTCAACTCCAACAGTTCAAAAACCATCTGATCTTCCCTTTTCTGAGGATTATCAGGGTGATTTATGGAGAGGTAAAGGCCTTTTTCCCCTACGAAGGAATTGTCTGGAAGGTAGGTTCCTGCTGCGAAAAGTTTTTCGGTTAATAGTTTTAGATTTTCATCAAAGACCAAAAAGGAAAAGGGACCTGGAGCTGTTGGAAGATTTCTGAGTTCATCATCTGTCACATCAGAGATGGTAGGAATAGCCAAAGACAGTATTTATACTTCCGTTGCGATTTTAGTTATACAAGGTTTGTCAATCTTCCGCCACCACGTTATACACAAAAGCCCGATACTTCAACAAAGCCACGAAAATTGCACCGCCAAAGGCATTGCCCATCAAAGCTGTACCCTGAAAAGTCAGGTAATCTCCAAGCGAAATCTCCGGAGAACTCAGCATTCCAGAAAAAATCTCCACACTGCCAATAATACTATGATGCAATCCTGTAAAAGCCATCACAGCAGTTATCAAAAATATTATCACAATTCGGCTGATCGTATCTCTGGCAGAAGTAAGCAGCCAAGATAAAAGCCCCATCAACCAACCTGCTAAAATCGCACTGGTAAAGATCACTCCCAAGCTAAAATCAAGGACATGTAAAGCAATTTTCACCACGACTTCTTCGTCAAATAAGTGAAGATTTGGACCTAACCAAAGCAAAAGCAATGCGATTAAATAACCTCCAATTAGATTGCCAATGATCACCAAAGCCCAAAGCCGAAGAAGGCTTGCCACACTCCTTTTCTTATTCAATACCGGAAGAGTAAGTAATGCAGTTTGCTCAGTGAATAGAATACTTCTCCCTAAAACTACTAAGATAAACCCCAAAGGATAGACAAATGCAATCATTTTGAAGACTGTATCCTCGGCAAGCTTTCCCCTCAAAAAATAAAAAAGGGAACATATCATCAGATAGCTGAACCCTATTTCCAGACCAGCAGTGAGGGAACTCAACAGAAGGCTTTGCGGGCTCTTTTCATAGGTCTCATGCGCTTCACTCAACTGTTCCCTCAGGATTTCGCCATGGGATTTTGCAGTATCTTTCTTTGGAGATTCTGAATTCTCGATTTCATTATCAATCTGATTTTGTTGCTTCTGATCGATTTGCTCTTCTGTTTTTTCTTTTTTCCCCGTCATACCAAAAATTTTTAAAGCTCAATTAAAAAGGATTAGACATTCTCTAGTTCAAAAAGCATACTGCCTTCTGGGTTTCATCAATATCTGAGATTCAAACTGCTTATCATTACCCATTGTTGTAAAAAATCTTTGAGAGAGGATTGTGCAAGCATTTAGGGTTTTGCGAGACTATTTCCACCCAACAAGCGCCTTTTACTGGATCAGCTGCCTGGTTTTTGTTGACTACACTTGCTGTCATTCTAAGCTCAGAATTTGAATCTGTAGCTAAGCTTGCGCTGTCACCTTCTACAATTAAAGCCCAATTGCGGTCGTTGACAATGGTATTCAAACCTCAACCTTCATTTGAGGCTCTATGGCAGATTTCCTTAAAAAACTCAGCCATTTTAATCCCCAATCTAAACGAAATAATAGGTTTTATTAAATATCAACCGCTGCAAAGACTAGTATTATCTTTCAATTATGGAAAAGAAAACGCTTACCGGATCAATCAGAGCAAATATTCAGATCGGATCTGAAGTAAATATTGTTCAAAAGCATCATCAGCGAACAGGCGAACTCACAGAAGGCTTCGTGAAAAAAATCCTGACAAGTTCACCAACCCATCCGCATGGAATCAAAGTAATGTTGGATTCTGGTGAAGTGGGAAGAGTGAAAAGTGTAATGATTACACCTTAAGATTCGAAATTTTCTAGAATCTAGAACACGGTACAAGGTTTAAAATAAGGTGGATTCTCTTAAAATCTGACAACATCAATTCCGAAGATTCAAAGGGTGTAAAACAGATCGAGCCAATGGTTTTATATCGACTTAATATAGCTCTACCGTTCTTCTGGAGTAACGAATTCCCCGAATTGAGAATATCAACAGTTGTTGATATTTGCTTACTGTCAGTATTGAATCAAATGAAAGTTGGAACCAATCTGGATGTTACTTGTCAAAAAGTTGGTCATGATAGTTACTAAAAACTAAAAAGGATGGAACCTATTTTTTCATCGGGCTCATGCGCCCTCGCTTATAAAATCGGGATGAACCTCCAATCAAAATTTTGGCCTCTTCCGATTTTTCGTTTGGATGGCCTTGCAGCGATTACGGACCATGACAACGGACAGCCTGATTGGCACAAAAATAATAATCTCACCGATTCCGGAGCTCCACTGGACTATCGTCAGCTAAAAATCACCGCATTAAAAGAGACAAAGGATATTATCCAGCAATGTCTTTAAAAATTTTCTTCTATGACCTTGATTGTATCAATGCATTGCACAAGTCTTTACAAAGATCAGGAGGGAAAGCAGGTAAAAGATTTTCTGAATGAACAGAAAAAGCTTCAAAAATTAATCAGAGAAAACCTTCAACTGAACCAGGAGGACTTAAATGTGAGTTATTTGGTTCTTCGTTTTTGTGACGAGCTTTCGCTGACTCTCTGTCAAGGGGACGTGCCTAAAAATGAACGCAAGCTCCAAATAGAGCCACTGCCAGGATTTACCGAAAATTGTCTGCTTCAAGACTAAAATGGCGTCTTGAGGTTGGAAACATGGATTTTTGAAAAAAGTAAAGTTCAAGTAACTGGCGAATATTACCAAACCAAGAAACTCAGTTACAAAAATTTAACAAAGAGCTGATTGAAGAATTGCCTTTCGGTCAGCCAAAGTATTTAACAATTGATTTTCAAAAGGCATAAAATCTTAAAGAGATGATTTTCTTTTCACTGATACGTGAAATACCTTTAGTTTCCACGATTTTTAGATCGTTAAATTAATGTTCCATCTCATCGATATCTTCTTATTACTTTTTAACAAGGATTTAATTTTGTTGAAATAGTAATTTATAACAACTAGATTTTTATAATTCCAGTTGATAGAATTATAATTCATTCGAACCTATTTCGTTTTCCCTGGTGATTTGATGAGGAGCTCTAGGTTCGAAAAAATATGCCCAGTCTGAGGGAATTCTCCCCCTATTTTAAAAGCTTTTTACAAGACAAATTATTCGAAATAATAGCCTAGAGGTCGTGAAAGCCACAAAAGGATTCATGGAATATAGATTGCTCTCAATAACACCTAATCGAAAGTCTAAGCCTATGAAGGACGAATCGATTCTCGTCAGCTCACTAAAGTAAATTTTGAAGTGGATGAGATAAAAAATAAAAATGTTATTGAGTGAAGGTGGAAAAGCTTCTTAAAAAAGAGTAACAAGATCCATATTTTCAAAAATACAGACATCATTTGATTATTGTATCATACAAGGTGAGATAGGAACTGTTGAATGATTAACAAATCCAATTTTATACAATTTAACGAATGAGAATAAAATTAATAGAAATAAAATGAAAAATATAAAATACAATAAATCGTTCTCAAATGGCCTATGTTGTTTCTCAGTAGCATCTTTGGTGTTATTTTCATCATGCAATAATAGTAGAACTATATCAGACTCCAATAGTATGGATAATAAAAATGAAATTATGACAGATTCAACAAATAAAACAATTAGTCTTACACCTGCTGGATCAAAACCTACATGGGGAAAAGACATGACGGATCCTATGGCTGTAGTGATAGAAAAATTGGTTAGTTATAATGCACCGCCACTCACAAGCTTATCAGCTCAAGAAGCTAGAAAGCAACCAACACCCGCTGATGCTACAATGGATGTAATAAAACAGCATAACATTACGATACCAATAAGCAATGTAGATACGGTGGGAAAAGATATC
The DNA here is from genome assembly GCA_046597285.1 of Algoriphagus sp. Lineage (GTDB taxonomy): Bacteria > Bacteroidota > Bacteroidia > Cytophagales > Cyclobacteriaceae > Algoriphagus. The sequence continues at coordinate 14,872 of JBKJKX010000126.1, forward strand.
TCAGTTGCAGGAAGCAACATACATCTTCGTATTTACACTCCTAAAACTGGTAAAGATTCATATCCAGTACTTGTATATTATCACGGTGGCGGATGGGTAATTGCGGGACTCGATACTTATAGTGCTTCCGCAGAAGGACTTGCCAATCAGGTAGAAGCAATAGTAGTTTCTGTAGCTTATAGACAGGCTCCTGAATATAAATTTCCGACAGCACATGATGATAGTTATGCTGCATACGAATGGGTTGTTAAAAATGCTGCTTCAATAAAAGGTGATCCCAAGAAAATTGCCGTCGTGGGTGAAAGTGCAGGAGGTAACCTTGCAGCAACTGTAAGTATGAGGGCAAGGGATAATGGTTTACAATTACCGTTGCACCAAGTATTGGTATATCCAATTGCCGGATACGATTTTAACACTATTTCGTATAAGGAAAGTGACAATACCAAGCCGTTAAATTCGGGATTGATGGAATGGTTTTTTGAAAAGTATTTAAAGAGTTCGGAAGATGGCAAAAGCCCAATGATTTCTTTGGTGGATGCAAACTTAAAAGGTTTGCCGGCTACAACAATCATCGGAGCAGAGTACGATCCTTTAAGAAGTGAAGGAGCACTTCTTGCTGAAAATTTAAAAAAGGCAGGGGTAAAAGTTAATTACAAATTGTACAATGGAACCACACATGAGTTTTTTGGGATGGCAGCGATTGTTGCGCAAGCTAAAGATGCGCAGGCATTGGTTGCCTCTGATTTAAATTCGGCATTTAATAAGTAGGAAAGATTTTAAAATGAATAGAAACTAAATTGATTAATTAAACTATATAACTACAAAAATTATGAAATCAGGAAAATTAGTATTGGGAATACTTGGAGGAGCAGCCTCTGGCGTAGCATTAGGACTCTTTTTGGCTTCTGACAAAGGTTCAGAAACTCGAAAAAGAATTTCAAAAATAGCAGATGATTATAAGGATGAAATTCAAAGTCTCTTTGATTTTGTTGTAAAAAATATCAGTTCTAAGTATGAATCGACAAAAGAAGATGCTGATGAGTTCCTAGATAAAAGCAAAACAAGAATTAATGAGGGTTACAATCAATTCAAAAAAGAGTATCATGATACTTCAATATTACCTAAAAATGATTTGAATAAATGAAAAAGCAAACATTCATCATCGCATTATTCATATCATTCCTCACAATATTGACAAGCTGTTCAATTGTAGGAGATATATTTCAAGCGGGAATAGGTGTAGGGGTTTTTCTAGTGGTATTTGTAATTTCTATAATTTTATACTTCGTTTTCCGGATGAGGAAAAAGTAAATAGGATTAATTTAATCTAGTGTTTTTGAAAATATCCTAAGAAACTGGAAAACCAAGAACATTTCGAAATAGAAACACTTAAATTATATAAAAATGAATCAACAACATATACAAGCCTGCATTGATGCCTGTGAGGCATGTGCAGAAACATGTAAAAATTGCGCCGAACATTGTAAAAAAATGACTGGCATGGAACAATGCGAAATCTTATGTCATGCCTGTGCGGCAGCTTGTCATAAGTGTGCAGAAGAATGCAGAAATGGCAGCAATTCTACTTCTCAAACAGCGCAGCAATGTGCCGAGGCCTGCCGTGCCTGTGCTGAAGAGTGTGAAAAGCACAACCATGAAATGTGTAAGAAATGCGCCGAAGATTGTAGAAAATGTGAAGCAGAATGTGGAAAGATTGCGGCTTAGTGTAATTCCACAATTTGAAAAAGTTTAGGGGGCTTAATAACCTCCTTAGCATTATTTTAGCCTTGACCATTTCTCACATTTTTCCAGAGCTAGGCTATAGTCCAAGCCTGTAAAAACTATGATTTAACAGGTCTCAGTTCAATATATTCAAAACGATTCACTGATTCAATAAGTTGATTCACCTGATTGAGGTGACCGTTTAAATGCATATATTTATTCTTTCAAAATCGTTTAGAATGGATATTTTTAAAGGTCAAGGAGTTATAGAGTTTACTAAAAGCTTCCAAAATGAAGTTGATTGCAAGAAGTATTTGGCAGAACTCAAATGGGAAGATGGATTTACTTGTCGCAAATGCGGACACAAGGGAAGTCAAATTAGAAAGGA
>JBKJKX010000131.1:0-18843 GCA_046597285.1 Algoriphagus sp.
GACGGGAAAGAAATCATCACAGAGACGAAAACAGTAACCAAGCAATAAAAAAACCACAACCAAGCTGAAGAAAAGCCGCTCAAATGAGTGGCTTTTCTTATTTTAAGGGAATGAAGAAATTGCTGTTCCTCCTGCTGATAGCCCTCAGCGCCTGTACGGTCCAAAAGATCAATAAATCATTTTCAAAATCAGATGTTTTTGACAAAGGGCATTTGGGTTTTATGCTGGTAGATCCTGACAAAGACCGGGTTCTGGTTGATATCAATTCTGATAAATACTTCATTCCAGCCTCCAATACCAAACTTTTCACATTTTACACAGCCTATACCGTTTTGGGAGATTCTCTTGTCAATGGTCTGAATTATCTAGAGCGCGGAGATTCCCTGATATTCTGGGGAACAGGAGATCCGGGATTGCTTCATCCCGATCTGAAAAATGAAATCGCTCTAGACTTTTTACAAAAGCAAACCAAAAAACTTTATCTCCTTGACAACTTCCATCAGGTAAATGCTTTTGGTCCGGGTTGGTCCTGGGATTGGTATAATTACTACTACGCTGCTGAACGGTCTGCTTTTCCGATTTATGGAAATGTAGTCCGATTCAAAAAAGAAAAAAGTGAAGAGCGAATAGTTGTCATTCCTGAACGATTCAGACAATTTCTTTCGGCAGAAGAAACCGATAACTGGCAAGGATATCAGTTCAGAAGGGCACGACTTTCAAATCTTTTTTCTTACCAAATTAGCTATGAAAAAGTTGACGAAGCATTTGAAACCGACATTCCATTTATTACTTCACCCGAACTAACTTCCCAGATCCTATCCGAGCTTCTGAATAAAAGAGTAACTCTGATTAAAAATAATACCTATCTCAATCAAGAACCCAAAAAACTTCTCACCACTCCAGCTGACAGCATCTATTCCCAAATGATGAAAATCAGTGACAATTTCCTTGCTGAGCAATTGATGTTGCTGGTTTCCGATCAGTTGAATAACACGCTAAGCACTGCCGATGCCATTGAATATGCAAAAGAAAATCTCCTGTCGGACCTTCCCGACGAGGTAATCTGGTACGATGGCTCGGGGCTTTCTGTGCGCAATATGTTTACGCCCCGAAGCGTCATTGCACTTCTTGGTAAAATCAGAGCCGAAGTTCCTTTGGAAAAGATCAAAGCCTATTTCCCTGCTGGCGGAGAATCCGGTACGATTCGCAATTGGTACAAAGCCGATAAAGGTCAGCCTGCCTATATCTATGCAAAAACCGGAAGCCTCTCTATGAGCAATGCTTTGAGTGGATATCTGATCACCAAAAGCGGTAAAATCCTCCATTTTTCCTGCCTGATGAATAATTATCCGATTCCCGCCAATGACCTGAAAGCCGAATTAGAGAAGACACTTTATATAATCCACGACCGCTATTAAAATGGTTAGGGCTTTCGAAAATCCCGAATGTCACTCGCTAGATTCAAATTTTAGGTATTTCAAAGTTTCTTTAATACCTATTTGATAAGTGCTAAATTCCATTGATGAAATTAAACACGGAGTAGCCATGAGGGAAAATCCAGAATTGAACAACTACCAATCGCTTAAAAGTCAGATTGGGGAATTATTGATTCTCGGACGGGAAAATACCGGTAGAGCTGTCAATACTATTCTCGTTCAAACCTATTGGCAAATTGGCAGACACATTGTAGAGTTTGAGCAAGGTGGAAACGAGAAATCAGAATATGGCAAATCCGTATTGGATCGGCTATCACAGGATTTGACTTTGGAGTATGGGAAAGGCTTCAGCAGATCGAATTTATTTCTTGTTAGGCAGTTTTATATCAAATACCAAAAAATCCAGACACTGTCTGGATTTTTGAACTGGAGTCATTTCTGTGAAATTCTAAAAGTAGACAATGCCCTTGAAATCAGCTTTTATTCAAAGGAATACGCCAAAGAAAAACGGTCAGTTCGTGAGCTAAAAAGGCAAATGAAAAGTATGCTTTTTCACCGAATTGCATTGAGCAAGGACAAAGAAGCTTTTGGTAGAATATGCCACTGAAAACATTAGCAATCAGCTATTTGTCAGCAAATACCAACTCTACTTACCCGATAAAAAGGAGCTGGCTAAAGAACTTGAAAAACTTTTGAACAATGAATAAATCACACATGCAACGACACGCTTTATTCCTTCTCGCCTTACTATTTCCAGTTTTCGTTTTTGCCCAATCCTTCACGATGCAGCAGGTCGGAAAATTCAGTTTCCCTTCGGAATTGACTTCATCACCGATCGGCGAAAAGATCGCCTGGGCAATGAATGAGCAGGGAAAACGCAATGTGTATTACGCTGAAGGGCCGGATTTTCAGCCTGTAAAAATGACCCAATTTAACGAAGACGACGGTCAGGAAATCAGCAGCCTTCAATTTTCACCGGATGGAAATTATCTGGTATTTGTAAGAGGTGGCGACCATGGAGGTGGCAATGCTTCCTCAACTGTCAATGCACTCAATCAAACCCAACTTCCAAAAGTGGAAATTTGGAAAATTAATCTGGGATCGAAAAAAGCTGAAGTTCTCACCGAAGGTGACGATTTATCGCTCGGTTTCTCAAATCAATTAGTCTTTATCAAAGGTGGCCAAATCTGGAAAGCAGCGCTGGACGGTGATGAAAAACCATCTCAACTTTTTCAAATTAAAGGAAATGTCAATTCGGCCGTTTTCTCTCCAGATGGAACAAGCATCGCTTTCACAGTCAACCGGGGAGGACATCAACTTGTGGGGATTTACAAGTATGCTGACACTCCTATTCAGTTTTTGACGCCTTCCTTCCACCGGGATTCCGATCCTAAATGGTCTCCTGACGGAAAGAAACTAGCATTCATCCGAACTCGTGGCGGAGAGAGCGCCGCCTATTCACTGTTGGTCCCGAGACACATTCCGTGGGAAATCTGGGTTGCAGACGTGACATCGGGGGAAGGAAAAAAGCTTTGGAAAGCACCCGAAACTCTCCGCGGATCCTATTCATCCGGATTTTTTGACTTTTCCAGCAACTCAGAATTGATCTTCCAATCTTACGAGGACGGCTGGCAGCATCTCTACTCTCTAGATATTCCTTTGGGAAAAAGTCAAATCCTGACTCCCGGGGATTACATGGTTGAGCAAGTGAAGATGAGTTTTGATCGGAAAAGTGTGGTTTATTCCGCCAATTCAGGTCCGGCAAAGGAAGATCTCGATCGCAGACATATCGGATCGATTGACCTTACTACCAAAACATTGAAATGGGAAACATCCGGAGCGGGAATCGAAGCTTATCCCGTCTCTGTGGGCAAGGAAGGGAAATTGGCGTATTTCTCCGCAACTCCTCAGCGCTCTCATTTAGTGGCAATAAAGGATGACTCGGCAACCAAAATATTACAGGAATCTTCGCTTCCATCAGATTTTCCAGTTTCAAAGTTAGTCACTCCAAAACAGGTAAGCTTCAAAGCTCCGGACGGCACGACCGTTTATGGTCAACTCTTCGAAAAAGAAGGTGGATCGGCTAAAAAGCCTGCTGTGGTCTTTGTACATGGCGGCCCGCAGCGTCAGATGCTTTTGGGCTGGAGCTACATGGATTATTATTCCAATGCCTATGCACTTAATCAGCATTTGGCCGACCTCGGCTTCGTGGTTTTATCAGTGAATTATAGACTGGGAATTGGATACGGGTATGAATTTCACCGGCCCGCTAATGGCTATTACCAAGGAGCTGTGGAATATCAGGATATCAAAGCAGGCGGCGAATTTCTTTCCTCCCTTTCGCAGGTCAACACCGAAAAAATCGGAATCTATGGAGGAAGTTACGGAGGATATCTGACTGCTTTGGCACTGGCCCGAGATTCCAAACTATTCAAAGTTGGCGTGGACATCCATGGAGTTCATGATTTGGATGGCAGATATGATTTGCCAGAAGGTTATGAAATTGCCTCTGATTATGAAAAAGCCAAGGAAGTTGCCTGGAATTCCTCTCCCATTGCAGATTTAGCTACTTGGACGTCTCCGGTTTTATTTATCCATTCCGACGACGACAGAAATGTCGATATCGATCAAACCACGGATTTGATCCGAAGATTTGAAGAGTTGGGCAAACCATATGAATCGATCCTCATTCCCGGAGATACCCATCACTGGATGAAATGGAGCAATATGATCCGTGTTCATCAAGCTACTGCAGATTTTCTCAAAAAACATTTAATGGATTAGGGCATGGCTGAAAACAAAACCAAACCCGAAAAAGCATCTGTAATTGATTTTATCAACTCAGTTGAAGATGAACAGAAAAGAAAGGATAGCCATTCTCTTTTGGAAATTTTCAAATCGATCACCAAAGAAGCACCCGTCATGTGGGGCCCGTCCATCATTGGATTTGGAGAATACCATTACAAGTATGCTTCCGGACGGGAAGGTGATTTTCTTATCACAGGCTTTTCTCCCCGAAAAGCAACTTTGACTTTTTACCTGATGGGTTGCATGGAGGATGAATTCACCCATTTGATGGAGAAGCTAGGCAAATATAAAACGGGAGCCGGCTGCCTTTACATCAAGAAATTGGCAGACATCAATTTGGAGATTTTTAAGCAATTAATTGCAGACTCCTATGCATTTATGAAAGTAAAATACCCTTCCAAATGATCCATATTCTAAACGGCGATTCACTGGCTAGTCAGTTTTCTGAATCAATCCCCGGTGCGAAAATCATTGTTCGGGAAGCCCTGATTGATGGTCCGGTGAAAGCGGATTCGCTGGAAGAGTTTTGGATTAGATATACCGCCTTTGCAGGGCTTAGGTCTTTCGTGGCTTCGCCACTACCATTGGACGATGTCCTGTGTTAGTGGCGAAGCCCTTTCAGGCTGTTTATAGTGGACCCCAATCTTAGTAAAGTTATTTGTTAGAAAAATAAATTTGGCTCTACCAAGAATTTAATGGAAGTCAGGCAGTTAATCTCAAACTCACAGCCTTTTTCATTTTGAGAACCAATTGAGCAGAAAAATACCTGAACGACTCCTGAGATTTTTTACCAAACTAGAAAATTGAATCATTATTTTTCAGATCGGGAAGCCTTCTTTTTCCCCAACACCCTAACTTCACCTCATGCAGTGGTTCACCGAAATTTCAATTCCTAAGTCCCCATCCCCTATTTCTCACAGCTCTAAAATCCTCAGCATAGGTTCCTGCTTTGCTCAAACGATCGGGCAGAAAATGTTGGACTCCAAACTAGACATTCTAGTCAATCCTTTCGGGACGATCTTTCATCCAAATGCAATCGCTGATCTTTTGGAAGCTGGCATCTCCGGAGATCAACCGGATGAAAATCTGATTTTGGAGCGGGATGGATTGTTTTTTCAATATTCTGCGCATTCTGATTTGGTTGGAAAGTCAAAAGATGAATTGCTGGAAAAGCTCAATCAACGAATTGAATTGACAAGTGGATATTTGAAAACAGGAACTCATCTGATCCTGACTTTAGGCACGGCTTGGGTTTACGAGTTTAAGAAAACTCAGACCCTCGTCGCAAACTGTCACAAACAGCCATCGGATTTCTTCGAAAAGCGCTTGTTGAGTTTGGACGAAATGAAAATGGCTATGGAAAATCTGTTCTCGAAGCTTTCGTATTTTAACCCAAATCTGAAAATCGTCCTTACCGTAAGCCCGGTGCGCCATATAAAAGACGGGATTTCGGAAAATCAGCTCAGCAAGAGTCTTCTTCGAGTGCTTTGTTCGGACTTGGAAAAGGAGTTTGAAAACCTCAGCTATTTCCCAGCCTATGAAATTATGATGGATGAATTACGGGATTACAGATTCTACAAATCCGATTTGATTCACCCGTCCGAACAAGCAGAAAATTACATCTGGGATAAATGGGCAGGTGCTTTCTTCACACCGTTAACTCAGAAAAAAGTCAATCAGATTGGTAAAATCAAACTGGAACTCAACCACCGCGCATTAAATCCAAAAAGCGATGCCCACCGCAAATTTCTTCAAAACCTTCTGCAAAAGCTGGAACAATTGAATACCGAAATTGATTTTTCAATTGAAATTCAAGCAACCAAGCAATCCCTCGAAGGGTTTTAATTAAGCGGGTGGATCAATTTTACAATCTTTCAATTTTCCAATTTTCCCATGTCAAAAAATCGCCTCATCAATAGCCAAAGCCCCTATTTGCTTCAGCATGCTCATAATCCTGTGGATTGGTTTCCATGGGGACCTGAGGCTTTGCGAAAGGCAGAAATTGAAAACAAGCCTATCATTGTTTCCATTGGGTATTCGGCTTGTCATTGGTGCCATGTGATGGAGCGGGAAAGTTTCGAAGATGAGCTCACAGCCGACCTGATGAATGAGCATTTCGTCTGCATCAAAATCGATCGTGAGGAGCGTCCGGATATCGATAATATCTACATGGATGCAGTGCAAAATATGGGATTACAGGGCGGATGGCCGCTAAATGTATTCCTGATGCCGAATCAAAAACCTTTCTATGGCGGCACTTATTTCAAAAATGACCAATGGAAAAACCTGCTTGCAAATATCGCAGATGCCTTTGCAAAGCACGAGGATCAATTGGCGGAAAGCGCTGAAGGATTTGGGCATAGCCTAAACAGAAAAGAGACGGAGAAGTATGGAATTACTGCCGGAAATCAGGCGCTCGATCCCGCTGAATTAGCGGAAGTGATCGCCAAACTTACCGCTCAGTTTGATAAGGAATGGGGCGGAATGAATCGAAAACCCAAGTTTCCCATGCCAGCCATCTGGCATTTTGTGCTCGATTATGCGCTCCTGAGTAAGAATAATGGGCTGGTGGACAAAGTCCTATTTACGCTGAAAAAGATCGGAATGGGTGGAATCTACGATCAGCTTCGCGGCGGATTCGCACGGTATTCGGTCGATGGAGAATGGTTTGCGCCACACTTCGAAAAGATGCTTTACGACAACGGGCAATTATTGGAGCTCTATGCCAAAGCCTGGCAGGTAAGTAAAGATTCATTTTTTCTTGAAAAAGTAACCGAGACCATTGCCTGGCTCGAAGCCGAAATGCTTCAGGAAGAAGGTGGATTTCACTCCGCACAGGATGCCGACAGCGAAGGAGTCGAAGGGAAATTCTATACCTGGTCCTATTCTGAATTGAAAAAATTATTGCCGGAAGAAATGCCTTGGCTTAGTAAATTATACAATCTCAGACCAGGAGGAAACTGGGAAGAAGGAATTAATATTCTCTTCCAAACTAGGTCTTATTCTGAAGTTGCAGCCGAGTTTGGAATGAGCGAAACGGAGCTTTTGGCCAAACTCAATTCCGTAAAATCAGAACTTCTAAAAGTCAGAAATCAACGAATCTATCCCGGCAAAGACGATAAAATCCTGAGCGGTTGGAATGGATTGATGAGCGCAGGATTGATTCAGGCTTTCTACGCAACCGGAGATGAAAGCACTTTGAATCTTGCGATCCGGAACTTGGAATTCATTCGTGAAAAGATGATGATCTCTGGAGTGCTCTATCGCTCCTACAAAAATGGAAAGGCGTACACGCCAGGATTTTTGGAAGATTATGCATCTGTGATTCGCGCGAGTTTGATGGCTTTCGAAGCAAGTGGAAAAGCGGAATGGTTGAATTTTGCGAAGCAACTCACGGACTTCTGTCTGGAGCAATTTTACGATAGTAGCGATGGATTTTTCTTTTTCAACAATCCAAAAGCAGAGAAACTCATTGCCAACAAAAAGGAGCTCTTCGACAATGTAATTCCTGCATCCAACTCAGTCATGGCACGAAATCTCCATCGGCTATCCCTTTTCACTTACGAAGAAAAATACTCAGATCTCGCTACCAACATGCTGGGAGGAATGAAGGATCTCATCCTGAAAGAGACGGGATTTTTATGTAATTGGGCAAATCTATTCCTTGAAATGGTTATCCCAACAGCTGAAGTTGCGATCGTGGGGAAAGATGCACCAGCCAAAGCGAGAGAGTTTCAGGCCGCATATTTCCCAAATTTGATTTTAGCTTTTTCGGAATCTCCGACAGTAACTGCCCCGATTCTTCAGGGCAAAACTCCGGATCCGATGGGAAATGCCTTAATTTATGTCTGCTTCGATCACGCTTGCCGAAAGCCGGTAAGCAGCTTTGAAGATGCCGTCGCACAACTTCCTTATTTAGCCTGATTTGGTGGAAAGCCTATTTGGAGATCAAGATTTTTATCCTCAAGAAAGCGGAAATAACTTCGCAGATATCATTCTGCCTGTCCCAATCCCGCGGATGTTCACCTATCGGGTTCCGAAAAATCTTCAGTCACAAGTAAATTTGGGTTCGAGGGTAATCGTCCAATTCGGTAAAAAGAAAGTACTCACCGGTATCATAGGGAAGGTTCATAACAAACCTCCACAAGCTTACGAAGCCAAGCCCATCTTGGATATTCTGGATATTCAGCCAAGCGTTAATCCTTTACAAATCCGGTTTTGGGTTTGGATGGCTGAGTATTATTGCTGCCATATCGGGGAAGTGATGCACGCGGCTTTGCCTTCAGGTCTTCGGCTTTCGAGTGAAAGTAAGGTGCAGTTGAATCCGAATTTTGACCGGGAAAAAAGTACCTATCCGCTTGATGACCGGGAAGTCAAGATCCTCGATGCGCTGGATAAATCGGAAGAAATCAGCTACGAAGATTGTGAGAAAATCTTGGGAGTGAAGACCATTCACCCAATCCTGAAAAGTCTGGTAGGGAAGGAAGCAATCCTGATTTTTGAGAAAGTTCAGGAGAAATATACTCCGAAAGTAGAAACTAGAGTTCGGCTTACTTCCGAAATCTCATCCGATAAAAAAGCATTAGAGGTAGTTTTTGGAGCCTTGGCAGGAAAGCCAAAACAGGAATCCATCTTGCTGAAATATCTTCGGGATGTTCCGGTATATCAGAAAGCCCAACTCAATGAAAAAGGCGTGGACAAAGCCACTCTTCTGGAAGAAGGGGATTCTGAGAGTTCGCTGAAAACCCTGATCAAAAACGGCGTTTTTGAATCTTTCAAACTGATCGTCAATCGAATTGAAGAGGAAGAACCTGAGAAAGAACCGGCAATTCTTTCCTCTACGCAGCAGACGGCTTTCGAAGAAATCAAAACTCATTTTGAAAGCAAACAGACCGTTTTACTCCATGGTGTAACCGGGAGCGGAAAGACCGAAATCTACATTCAGCTGATCCGCGAAGTGATGGAAAGCGGTTCGCAGGTCTTGTTGCTTTTGCCGGAAATCGCCCTGACCACCCAGATAGTGAGCCGACTTAAAAAAGTCTTCGGCAGTCAGATGGGAGTTTATCATTCGAAGTATTCAGACAACGAGCGTGTTGAAGTTTGGAATGGAGTTTTGAGTGGAAGGTTTGCTTTTGTCGTCGGCGTGCGTTCCTCGATTTTCCTTCCATTCGATAGTCTTGGGATGATTATCGTGGATGAAGAGCACGAACCAAGCTACAAGCAATTTGACCCGGCACCGAGATTTCATGCGCGGGATGCAGCGATAATGCTAGCCTATTTCCACCAAGCCCGCACACTTTTAGGTTCCGCAACTCCATCCTTTGAATCGTATTTCAACGCGAGCCAAGGCAAATACGGCTATGTCGAGATCAACCATCGGTTTGGAGATGCAAGCATGCCGGAATATCATCTGGCAGATTTGGCGGCCGATCGAAAAAAGAATCTCCTCAAACTGGATTCTACCCGAATCCTGAGAGAGAAAATTCAGGAAGCATTATCGAAACAAGAGCAAGTCCTGATTTTCCAGAATCGTCGTGGCTATTCGCCTTACATCCAATGCGAGGATTGCGGCTGGACTGGCGAGTGCGTACAATGCGACGTCAGTCTTACCTACCATCAATTCTCGGAGGAACTCCGATGCCATTACTGCGGGTACAAGGAAAAAATCCCATCCTCCTGCCCTGCCTGCGGAAGTACGCAATTGGTGACCATGGGAATGGGAACCGAGCGGATCGAGGAATCGCTGAGTTTGCTTTTCCCCGAAGCCCGACTAGGCAGAATGGATCTTGACACTACCCGCAATAAATATGGCTATCAGCGAATTTTGGATGAGTTTGGAGCTGGAAATCTGGACATCTTAGTCGGAACTCAAATGATCACAAAGGGTCTTGATTTTGGTCGGGTGACAGTCGTGGGAATCTGGGATGGGGATCGAATTTTGAATTTCCCGGATTTTCGATCGGGTGAAAGGGCTTTTCAGCAAATCACCCAAGTAGCAGGAAGAGCGGGCCGAAGAGAAGTGAAAGGTCAGGTGATCATTCAAACCAGAAATCCTGAAACGCATCTCTACGAGCAAGTCATCAAAGGTGATTACTCGGAATTTTTCCGTCAGGAAATGTTTGACCGAAAGAAATTTTATTACCCGCCTTATGTGAAGCTTGTCAAGATTACGACGCGGCATTCGGACCTCAAAGTGGCAGAAAAAGCGGCAAATTCCCTTCATCGGGAAATGGCAAATATTGCAGTAAAGAAGATCGTTTTGGGTCCTGAAAAGGGGGTTATTGCCCGGATCAAAAATCAATACCAGTTTGAAAGCCTGATCAAGCTCGATCGGTCCGGAAATACCCAAGCGGTATTCAAAGAGAGTTTTGCGAAAATAATTGAGGAGCTTCAATCAAGACCAGAATTCAGATCAGTCCGATGGATTGCGGATGTGGATCCCAGTTGAAGGAAGAAAGTTGGAGGTTGGAAGTTGGAAGTTGGAGGTTGGAAGTTTGGAGGTTTGGAGGTTTGGAATTTAGCAAGTTATCGGTTACCAGTCATGTCGAGTAGGCGAGACATCTAATTCTTTGGAATACTTCTTTATTTGAAAAGACCTCTCCTATCGTCGAGGTGACATGGGTCAGTCCTATGTGATCGATTATCCGACTTTGGACCACTTCCTTCTTCGCTCTTAATGTTAAGTAAAAGGTCGAATTCAAACATCCTATTTATTCTCCTCGATAAACTCCAACACTTCTTTATATCCCCGATTATTGGTCCAGAAGAATTGAGTTATCATCGGGATGTGTTTCTTATTCTCGTAATATTCATAATCAAGTGAAACTCCCTTCTTCTCCGCTTCTTTCCTGAATCGAGCGACCGTTAGGCGGATTCCAGGGTAGGTTTCCTCACCTTCCATTAATAAAATAGGAATCTTTTCACCTTCCAGAAAGTAAATCGGGGAAGCTTCCTTCCAGACTTCAGGGTCTTCGGTGAAGGCACTCAAATATTTGTTTCCTTCTGGAGTTCCTTTGGTTTCGTTCAAAAACCAATTCATGTCCAAACCTGCAGGATCAATTAGAATTGCACCTTTCAGTGCGTTTTTTATTTCCGAATTCAAATAGTTACTTTCTTTGATAGCAACCAAAGCTGCCAAATGTCCTCCCGCTGAATGGCCGGAAATGAAAATTTGTTCGGGATCCCCTCCATAGTTTTCTATGTGATTTCTGGTCCAAATGACCGACTGAACAGCTGCAAGTTCCATGGACTGAATCTGATTGGCCGGTGCCAAAGGATAGTCGATTATGACGGTAACCACAGATTTCCTCGCCATTCGGCTTCCCAAAAAATCATAGATCTCTTTCTTTCCGCTTTTCCAGCTTCCGCCATGAATAAAGATCAACACCGGAAGATCCTTGGCACCTTTTGGGGCAAAAACATTCAGCTGTTTTTTAGGCAAGGACGTGGCAGAATCTTCTTCTAAATAGGTCATGTCCTTGCTTCTTGTGACTTGCTGAAAAGCACATCCTTGAACTAAGATCAAGACAGTAAACAGGAAACCTTTAATCAGGTTGGGTAATTTAAATAACATAGTAAAATAAGCTTGCTGGTGGCAATATGTTCAAAAACTCAAGGCAAATTCAAATCTTTGGGTTTATAAACGTACATAAACTTAAATCGGATTGGTCAGAAATTTTTCTCGTTGGTTCTTGAGCTTTTGAGCCCTGAAAGGGTGATCCTGTCCATGATTATTTTCTTGAAACTTTTCTCCAGTTTGATAAAGTTCGCCACGTCAGGACTCTTTATTCCAATGACTTATAACCCCTTAAAATCTCTGTGAGTCTCTTTGTATTTTTCATCTCATCTAGACCACGCCTCCCCTTCCGTACTAATCCATCCGATAGGGTTTTGAAATGAGGAACTAGTTCAGGATTTTTATCAAAGGAGTGACTTTTGTCAGTGTTTTCTAATGAGTTACCATGTTACTTTGACTAAATAAAATTGACCATGAGAAAATCAAGACCATTTTTTCGCTGCAATCCCAGCCGTTTAAACTTGGTTCACTTTCTGTTACTAGCTGGAACTTTTACTATTCTATTTTCCTGCGGAAATCCTGAAAATGAAACGATAAGTCCCGAAGTACGATCGATCACTGAATCCGTTTATGCTTCCGGAATCGTGAAGGCAGTCGATCAATATGAAGCTTTTACGCTCGCCACGGGACCTGTTCAGGAAATATTCGTGAAAGAAGGGGATACCGTTGAAATTGGGACTCCGATCTTGGCAGTCTTCAGCGAGCGCGAAAAACTCAGCAGAGAAAGTGCGGAATTAGCCCGGTCATTTGCCGACCTCCAGGCCAATCAAAGCCGAGTTAGGGATTTGGAGCTTTCGATTGAATTGGCGAAAAGCAAAATGAAAAACGATTCACTTCTTTATGTAAGACAGAAAAATCTTTGGAGCAAAGAAATCGGAACAGCTGTAGAAATGGAACAAAGACAACTGACTTACCAAAGCTCAAAAAGCAGTTACGATTCGTACGTACTGCGCTTTCGGGAGCTGAAGCGGGAGGTTGAATTCAACTCAAAAAGTGCTTCCATGACGCTTGACATCAGCAAAGTTTTGGAAAATGAATACGTATTAAAAAGTAAGATCAGGGGGAAAGTTTACGCCATTCTCAAGGAAAAAGGTGAAATGGTCAGCGCCCAAACCCCGCTGGCAATCCTTGGCAGCGCTGATAAATTCCTATTGGAACTCCAGGTAGATGAATACGATATCTCCAAAGTAATTCCCGGACAACGAGTGATGGTCAGTATGGATAGCTACAAAGGGGAATCTTTTGAGGGCAAAGTAACTCAGGTCTATCCGATCATGGACACCAAATCAAAAAGCTTCACCGTTGAAGCAGAATTCCTGAAAAATCCTCCTCGGCTCTATCCCAATCTAACTTTAGAGGCCAATATCATTATCGAGATTAAGGAAAATACGCTCGTAATTCCCAGAAACTTCCTGATCAATGACGAGCGGGTAATCACTGAAAATAAGGATACCCTTCTTGTTAAGGTCGGAATCAAGGATTATCAGTTTGCGGAAATTCTTGAAGGATTGGATGAGAATACAACTTTAATCAAACCACAGAAATGAAATGGTCTCTGATTTTTGAGCTTTCGAAGGCTTTGATGCTAGCGAGATTTAAACAAACGCTAATTGCTGCGGTCGGAGTGACTTTTAGCATCACCATGTTTGTGGCATTGCTTGGTTTCATGAACGGACTAAATACCATGCTTGATGGGCTGGTACTGAATCGCACTCCTCATATCCGCTTTTACAACGAAATCAAACCGAATCCGGATCAGCCTATTTCTCTTTCCGGAGAATTCTCAACTTCCTTGAACGTCGTCAGATCTATCAAACCCAGCACAAGCCGATTGGCAATTCATAATAGCGAGTCAATTATGGAAACCCTGACAAAAGATCCCAGGGTTTTGGGACTCAGCCGAAAAATCTCCGCTCAGGTATTTTTCAACGTGGGGACGATAGATCTTACAGGGGTGGTCAATGGAATAGATGTGGAGAAAGAAGCGGAATTATTCAGTTTCGAGGATTATGTGACCTCCGGTAAATATCCCGATCTCAATCAAAGCAATTCGATTATTCTAGGAAAAGGCTTGGCAGATCGGATGCTAGCCGGCATCGGCGATGTCATTCAGGTAACTACTGCCCAGGGAAATCGAGTTCAACTCAAAGTGGTCGGCTATTACCAATCCGGCTTGGGAGATTACGATAACGCCAATAGTTTCGCCTCCATTTCTACCGTCCAGAAAATGCTCGGGGAATCTCCCTCTTACGTTACAGACATTCAAGTAAAGCTCAAAGAGTTGGATCTGGCCCCGGCAATGGCGATAGAATCCCGACAAATATTTGGAATTGACGCGGACGATTTGCAAACCGTCAACGCCCAATTCGAAACCGGTACAAATATCCGAAACCTGATAAGCTACGCAGTTGGGATTACGCTTTTGGTTGTTTCTGGATTCGGGATTTACAATATCCTGAACATGATGATTTATGAAAAGCTGGATACAATAGCAATCCTGAAAGCCATCGGATTCAACAGTCAGGATGTCAACCGGATATTCATCACCATCGCATTGTCGATCGGAATTATCGGCGGCGGAGTCGGTCTAATGCTGGGATTTTTTACAAGCCTTGGGATTGAAAGAGTTCCATTTGAAACGGCAGCTTTACCCACGATCAAAACTTTTCCTGTCGACTTCAACCCAAAATACTACCTCATCGGTGGGGTTTTCAGTTTGATCACCACCTATATGGCAGGATTTTTCCCTGCCCGAAAAGCCAGTAGCGTGGATCCTGTAGAGATAATCAGAGGAAAATGACAGAACCTATCAAGCCCGTCCTGGAAGCGAAAAACATCGAAAAGTTTTTCTACAACCCCACTAAAACGCAAGTGCTGAAAAAAGTAACTTTCAGCGTGAATAAGGGGGAATTTGTCTCGGTAATGGGAAAATCAGGCTGCGGGAAATCAACTTTGCTCTACATCCTCTCCACCATGGACACCACTTATACCGGCGAACTTTTCATGGATCAGCAACTAATTACCGGTAAACCGTCCGACTACCTTTCTCATCTGAGAAATGAAAAAATCGGGTTCGTCTTTCAGTTTCATTACTTGATCAATGAATTTTCTGTGTTGGAAAACGTGATGATTCCGGGCTTGAAACTTGGGAAATATTCCAGGGAGGAAATGGAGCATCGTGCACTGGAAAAACTGAAGATCTTTGACATGCAGGATCATGCTTTGAAAAAAGCGAATCAGCTTTCCGGAGGTCAAAAGCAACGAGTAGCCATCGCACGCGCCCTGATCAATAACCCTGTGATCATCATGGGCGATGAACCTACCGGGAATTTGGATAAGAAAAATGCAGATATCGTATTCAATATTTTCAAAGAATTGGCTGCGGAATTCCACCAAACCATTCTTATCGTCACCCATGATCCTGATTTTGCGGCCGGCACAGATCGAACGATCGAGATGGAGGATGGAAAGGTCATTAGTCAGTGAGCAGTGGGCAGTAAACAGTGGGCAGTGGGCAGTGGGCAGTTTTTCAGTGGGCAGTAGGCAGTGGGCAGTTGGCAGTAAACAGAGGGCAGTGGGCAGTTTTTCAGTGGGCAGTAGGCAGTTCTCAGGGGGCAGTGGGCAGTAGGCAGTTCTCAGTCGGGAGTTTTTTAGTAGGCAAGAGAAAGTTAGTAGAGGGCAATTAGAATTAGGAAGTGGGCAGAGGGCAGTTGCTATAATTAAATAATGGATTTGATTCTATTATTTGTTTTATAGTTATTTTAGTTCTAAGTTTTTTTAATTTTCAACTGACCTAAAAAGGCATGGAATTCAAAGATCTTTTAGCCTACAAAAAGGGTTTTCACCTTGCAATGAAAATTTATGTAGCTAGTAAAACTTTTCCTGCGGAAGAAAAATACTCCTTGATTGATCAAGTAAGAAGGTCGAGCAGATCTACTTGCGCAAATATTGGAGAAGGTTACCGGAAAAGGAGATATCCTGCACACTTTATATCGAAGCTTTCAGACGCAGATATGGAAAACACTGAAACTCAAATCTGGATTGAATTCTCTTTTGCCTGCGGGTATATTTCTGAAAGTACTAAGGATGAATGGGAGCAGGATTCTTTAGAAATCGGAAAACTGATAGGATTTATGATGGTAAATCCTGAAAAATTTGGTTCTAAGAAACTCTAACCACGCTATCGGGACTGCCTACTGATACTGCCTATTGTTTACTGCCTACTGATACTGCCTACTGTTTACTGCCTACTGTTTACTGCCCACTGTTTACTGCCCACTGCTCCCGGGACTGCCTACTGAACCTCCGGTTCCTGCTGACTCAAGCAATGAAATGATCCCAAACCCCAAATGATATCGGTAGAATCTATTCCGATGACTTTCCGCTCAGGAAAGCAGCCTGTCAGAATATCCAAAGCCTTGTCGTCATTCTTATCACTGAAGGTCGGTACAATCACCGATTCATTGGTGATATAGAAGTTGGCGTAGGATGCCGGCAGTCGCTGATCTTCATAGATCACTGGACTAGGCATAGGCAGCTCAACGATGTTCAATTGTTTTCCGTTTTCAAGGCGCATTTGCTTCAGCATCTCCAAATTTTCTTCCAGGATCAGATGGTTCGCATCCTCCTTGTTTTCCTCCACCACCGTCACCACAGTATCTTCATTGACAAAGCGGGTGATGTCATCGATATGTCCGTCCGTATCGTCTCCGATAATCCCGTCGCCAACCCAAAGGATGTGATTCACTCCATAAAAATCCTGAAGGAAACGCTCGATTTGAGCTTGATTCAGATGTGGATTTCGGTTTTTATTGAGCAGACAAGCTTTTGAAGTAAGCAAAGTCCCTTTTCCATTGAACTCGACCGAACCACCTTCCATGACGATTCCGGGTCGGAAACAAGGAATGCCCATTTCAGCAGCAATTCGAATTGGAATCTGATTATCAAGATCGTGTGGAGGATATTTATTTCCCCAGGCATTGTACTCCCACTTCACCAAAACTTTCTTCATATCCGCGTTTGGATTGATCAGGAAAGCCGGACCATGATCCCGGCACCAGGCATCATTGGTTGGGAAATAGTGAAAGCTGATTTGATTCATGTCCACTCCTGCGGCTTCCAACTGATTGGTAGCAAAAATCTTCATCGTCTCACCTGCCACATTGATATTCACTCGCTCGCCCATCGTCACGTGCTTGATAAACTCAGCATAACGGGGGAAAATGGTGGCAATTTTACCCGGCCAGGATTCCTCTTTATGAGGCCAACTCAACCAAGTAGAAGTATGCGGGGCAAATTCCGCAGGAAAATAATAACCCAGCTCGGCAGGTGTCACAGCGCCTGACTTAGCCAATTCGAAAATTTCTTGCATCGGTGATTATTCTTCGTCGAGGTAGCGCTTGGTGATCGGTGCGTAAGAGTCGATTCGTCTATCTCTGAGAAAAGGCCAGTGAGTCCGGTATCGATCCGAACCTGTCAGATCAAGCTCCTCGACGTGGATTTCTTCCTCCAAATGCGGCGCTTTGTAAGTGACGCGACCAAAAGCATTGGACACAAATGACCCACCCCAAAACTGCATCGGGCCTTCGATTCCTGTTCGATTGACTGATACCACCGGAATCCCATTCGCTACGGAATGCGAACGCTGAATCGTCTGCCAAGCATTGTATTGATCATCATTGGTTTGCTCATCCTGATGCAGCGCCCAACCTATCGCGGTCGGATACACCAAGAAGTCGGCACCTTTCAAAGCAGTGATTCGAGCTGCCTCAGGATACCACTGATCCCAGCAGATCAAGACTCCGATCTTGCCGAAACGAGTTGGGAAAACCTTGTAACCCAAGTCACCTGGAGTGAAATAGAATTTCTCAAAATAGCCCGGATCATCGGGAATATGCATTTTTCGGTATTTGCCAAGGTAGGTGCCATCCGCTTCCAAAACAGCCGTGGTATTATGATACAATCCTTCGGCACGCTTTTCAAAAAGTGAAGCCACGATCACTACACCAAGTTCTTTGGCAAGGGCTCCAAACGTATCGGTAGATGGGCCAGGAATCGCTTCAGCCAGTTTGAAATTCTCGTAATCTTCCACATCGCAGAAATACAGCGAGCGGAAAAGCTCCTGAAGAACAATTACCTGAGCGCCTTTCGCAGCAGCCTCACGGACACCGGCGATTGTTTTTTCCAGATTGAGCGCCACATCAGCGGAGCAGCTCAACTGTACCAAACCGACTTTTACAATTTTATTTGCCACAATAGATTCGTTTTTAATGAAAGTACAAAGATACTTTTGCCCAATGCCAATGCCAAATTGAGATGTTCAATTTCACATGAGGGTAATTTTGAAAAGCAAGGATCAGAATAACGGAAGGAAGTGGAAAATGATTCAGTGGATTATTCTAAGGTTGTAAGTTAAAAGGGCTGAAGCTATACGAGATAGAATACTACCTCAAAGAGGAATTAAAAAACTCATTTCAATTCAAATATCGCAGTGCATATCTCCTTCACCGTTGAAAAAAAATCTTTTTTTGGAGGATGGCAGAGAGGTAAGCATTCCACTCAAATGGTTTTCCAATTGCGAGAAGCATCCATCGAAGATCTGAATGACTGGAGACTAATCGGCTGGGGCGAAGGAATTCATTGAGAAACATTGGATGAAGAATTATTTGGTCAGCGAAATGGTGTCTTGATTTTTTTAGAAATAAAAGGTTTTCGTTTTACCATTTTATCTGCAAGACTCTATTCGTTTTTAATAAGAGTATAAAAATGTTTTTGCCCATTGCCGATCCCAATGATTGTGTGTTTTACTTTCAATAAGCATAGAAAATCAAGTTGTAATTTGGAGCGAATAATTAAATTGGGCGTTTCGGTCTTCGCCCCTTAATCCCCAACTGTCTTTTAATCTTCCGTCTCCCCTGCCACCGGCAGGCAGGCGTCTTCGGTCTTAATATTCAATTGCAGCTAATCACATTAAAAACTATCTTAAACCCACAATAACTCACCCTTATGAAATTCCTCAAACAG
>JBKJKX010000007.1:0-16341 GCA_046597285.1 Algoriphagus sp.
GAAATAAAACCAATGAAGTTTGATAGTTATTACGTCTCATTACTTTCCGAAAGATATTTTGACTCAAATCAAAACTTACTAACCAGGTATATCAAAGCGTTCTTTTCGGGTAGAAAATCTAATCAGGTCGCCAAAAGCAAATCTGGAAATCATTCTAGTAACATGTACATTTTTAAAAAGAAGTGAAAGTATTTAACTGGTTTGCCCTAATCCTTTTAATAATCGTTGCTGTGGCTTGCGCAAAACAAAGTACACCAATGGGAGGGCCCAGGGATGAAGAACCCCCAAAAGTCCTTGAAATGGTTCCTGCAAACCAAAGCCTGAACATCAAGCCAGAAAAAATTTTAATCACATTTGATGAGTTCATCGAATTGGATAATGCAACCAAAAACATCATTATCACGCCGAGAATCAACAAGGATGAAATTGAGATTACTGCTCTAAAGAATACATTAAGTATTGTCCTCAATCAGGAACTAGAGGATAGCACAACCTATGTTTTTAACTTTCAAAAATCTGTTGCAGACCTTTCCGAAGGAAATCCTGTCGAGAATCTTAAATTGGTTTTCTCGACAGGAGACAACATCGACAGCCTTTCGTTCAGCGGAAATGTCAACTATTATTTTCCTGACCAGCGGGAAGAGTTCAAGGATATTATAATAGGAATTTATCCGGCTTCGGATACAACAAATGTATTTACTGCCCAGCCTTATTATTTATCAGAAACAGATAGTACAGGGAAATTTACCATCAATAATATCAAACCGGGGGATTACAAGGCATACGCGTGGCGGGACGATAATAGTAACTTGAAAGCTGAATTTAAAACTGAGGCTTTTGACTTTATCCTTGATACCATATCCTTACAGCAAAATCTGGAAAATGTAGTTTTTAACCTCGCAAAAGGTGATCAAACACCAATTAAACTCACAAGGTCTACCGTAACTGGAAGAAATTATGACTTGATTTTTAACAAAGAACCTATAGATATACAACTCACAAACCCGGAATTGGGAAAAAGCATTTTTTATAGCATAGGGGATAAACGAATCAAACTTTTCTCAAAACAGGCATTATCAGATAGTTTACTTTTCAACATAAATATCAAAGATTCGGTAGGCTATGAGATCGATACAGCAATTTGGGCCAAATTCCCTGAAAGTGAAAGAAGGCCGGAAAAAATTACAATCTCTGCAAATTCAGGAAAAAGTTTTTACCAAACACTGCCGATTGAGCTGACATTTAATAAGCCACTAAGCGCCATAAAAATGGATTCATTATTCATCGCTTACGATACAGCATCTCGGATACAAATCTTACCTGAAATGCTCTCTTTTGAGGATTCTCTACGCATGACAAAGCTTCTTTTAAAAATACCAATCCCCGATTCTATCGAATTCGAGATATTTACTATCAAGGCTGCAGATTCAACTTTCTTCGATATCGAAGACCAATTCAATGAAAAGGAGTTTACAGCTAACTATAGAAAATTAAAGAGAGACGCCTTAGCTGATGCTGTCATAGGCAAAATCGAAGGCTCTGAAGGTCCATTTATTCTTCAATTACTGAACGCAAAAGGCGAAATAACAAGAGAGCTCTTTCTCACAAATGGTAACTCATTTCAATTTCTTTTAGTAGATCCAGGGGTTTACCAAATCCGGGTTATAATAGATTCAAATAATAACAAGCGCTGGGATCCTGCCAACTTCACAAAAGGACGATATGCGGAACAAGTATTCTATTTCACAGATCCTGCAACTGGGAAAAAAGAAATTGTCTTAAGAGGAGGTTGGACGCTGGAAGATCAAAATATCATCGTTCC
Organism: Algoriphagus sp.; assembly: GCA_046597285.1. Classification (GTDB taxonomy): domain Bacteria; phylum Bacteroidota; class Bacteroidia; order Cytophagales; family Cyclobacteriaceae; genus Algoriphagus. The sequence goes on from JBKJKX010000007.1 coordinate 1,823, forward strand.
GCCCAAAACAGGGGTTCCAAATCAGGAAAAATCTTCAGTGGATAACTGATTCTTTTCAGTGGATAAGAATGGATAAGTATTGGATAAAATGAGCGAAAATAGGTTTGAACATCAAATTCCCAAAACTTCAACTCAGTTGGTGGATAAGCCCAAAATTATCCACGTATCAAATTCAAGTAATCCACATCAAGATTAGACACATTCGAAAAAGAGAGGTATTCCCCAGAAACAGACAAAAAAACTCAAACCTCATATTTTCAATCAATTACATGTGGAGAAAGGTGGTATAATCTGTTTATACAAAATGGGTAAGTACCTTAAAATTGGTGATAGGCTTTTTTGAGAAGGTTTGTCCACAAATCCACAGCCTTAATAACCTTAATAGATTTTTTATTTAAATAATATATTAAAGATATAGAGCTGTGGAAACTGTGGAAAACTCCTTTTTGGAAATCAAATTCCTAATCTCTAATATTATAAAAACCATGATCAACAACCCAAATGGAACCTTCTCGCCTTTTTGACTTAATTCCTTATCAAATTTCCAAGTATGACAAAGAAGTGACTTTGGCCAGAAAAGAAAATGGAAATTGGACTACTTACTCTTCAAGGGATTTAAAAGAAATAACTGAAAACTTGAGTCTGGCTTTTTTGAAGACCGGAATTACCTCAGGAGATAAAGTAGCTATCATTTCCAATAACCGACCAGAATGGAATTTTGTGGATTTTGCACTTCAGCAAATTGGAGCTATTTCAGTTCCGATGTATCCTACAATTACATCAGAGGATTATGCTTATATTTTTGACCACGCTGATGTGAAGATGATTTTTGCAGGGGATCAGGACATATTTGACAAGGCAAAGCCCGTTGCCGGAGATAGAATAATCTATACGTTTGATAAAATCGAAGGAGCTGAATATTGGATGGATTTGCTGGAATCCGGTAAAAATGGTGATTTGGCAAATTTGGAAGATGCAAAATCCAAAGTCAAGGCAAACGATCTCTTTACAATCATTTACACTTCAGGAACTACCGGAAGGCCAAAAGGAGTCATGCTGTCTCATAACAATGTGATTTCGAACGTTTCATCAATAGCAAATATTATGAGCCCTCCGGCTGGAACTTCAAAAGTCTTAAGCTTTCTTCCCCTTTGTCATATTTACGAGCGAGCTGGATTCTTTGCATTTTTTTACATGGGATACTCGATTTACTATGCTGAAAGCCTTGAATCAATCGGCGAAAATCTGAAAGAAATAAAGCCTCAAATTTTCAATACAGTCCCTCGACTTCTTGAAAAAATTTACGACAAGATTGTTGCAAAAGGCTACGAGTTGAAAGGAGTTAAAAAGAACCTTTTCTTTTGGGCATTGAATCTTGGGCTTAAGTATGACCCTGCAAAGGACATGGGAGCTTGGTATGACTTTCAACTCAAGCTTGCCAATAAGTTGATTTTCTCAAAGTGGAGAGAAGCCTTGGGAGGAAATATAATGCAAATCAATTCAGGAGCATCAGCTCTTCAGTCACGATTGGCTAGGGTTTTTTGGGCTGCAGGTATCAAAATCTGTGAGGGATATGGCCTTACAGAAACTTCCCCGGTAGTTTCCTCTTCTATTCCAACGTATGAAGGAATCCGAATTGGTTATGTTGGGAAAATTGTAAAAGATGTTCAGGTGAAAATCGCTCAGGACGGTGAGATTCTGGTCAAAGGCCCTAATGTCATGCAAGGTTACTACAAGGAACCTGAAATGACGGCAGAGGCAATCCAAAACGGCTGGTTTCACACGGGAGATATTGGAGTACTTGACGGTGAATACCTAAAGATCACTGATCGAAAAAAAGAGATGTTCAAAACTTCCGGAGGAAAGTACATTGCTCCGCAGGTAATGGAAAACCGATTTAAAGAATCGATTTTGATTGATCAAATTATGGTAGTCGGAGATGGGAAAAATTATCCTGCGGCATTGATTGTTCCAAGTTTTGATGGTTTGAGAGATTATTGCAAACGGAAGGATATTGTTTACTCGAATGATGCTGAAATGACCAAGCATCCTGAAATTCTCGAAAAGCTCCAGAGTGAAGTCAATGAAATGAATAATTATTTTGGAAAATGGGAGCAAATCAAGCGCTTCAAATTGCTTGATCAGCCTTGGGGAATTGATACCGGAGAACTGACTCCTACCATGAAACTCAAGCGAAAAGTTATTTATCAAAAATATTCCAAGTTGATAAAAGAAATGTACCAGGCTGAGTAGCCTGGTTTTTTTAGTTAAATGAAGGAGCTGTAATAGCTTGTTAAATTTGGATTCAGAAGAATGTTTTGATTTACCAGATCTAGTTACTTTTTATTCTGAATAAGAATGTAGAACCCCTATCTTCCCAATTAATTCCTTGAAATAGGTCCATACTCCCATTTTTAATTTGTGATGCATGCATAACTTTTTTTCAATATAGTATGCATGCATACATTATTTATTCTTACATTAGAATTCCATAAACTGGAGATAATCAGCGTGTATGACCAGAGAAGAAACAGTAGATTACCATATCAAAAGTGCTTGGCATGCGATTTCTAGAATGTACAATCAGAAGGCTGCTGAGGAGGGATTCACTACTGCTATCGGTTTTGTACTGATTAACATTAATTCGAAAGAAGGGACGCCTGCAACTAAAATTGCACCAATGATTGGTTTGGAGACCAGAAGCTTGACCAGAATGCTGAAAACGATGGAAGAAAAAGGCTTGATTTTTAAAAGTCCGGATCCGATCGACAAGCGCTCTGTTCGAATTTTCCTGACAGATGAAGGAAAGCAAAAAAAAGAAAGATCAATCAACACCATCAGAGAATTTAATGAGCAAGTTCGAGATGTCGTTTCTCAGGAAGAACTTGATATTTTCTTCGGGGTGTTTGGAAAAATCCAACTAGTGATCGATCAGGTTCAGGCCGAAAAAGGAGCAGGAATAGAAAAGCCCATATTTGAAATATAAACCACGAAGGTCCAAAAGGCCGATTTTAAGACTATCAAAAACCCAAAGAAATGAACAGAACCATTAAAAAAGTAGCCATTCTGGGCTCGGGAGTAATGGGATCCAGAATTGCCTGCCACTTCGCCAACATTGGAGTTCAGGTGCTTTTGCTGGACATTGTACCTTTTGAGCTTTCTGATGAAGAAGTTAAAAAAGGATTGACCAAGGAGCATCCGGCAGTTCGAAATAGAATTGTTAATACGGCTCTTCAGAATACGCTGAAATCAAATCCTTCAGCGATTTATGAGAAATCCTTCGCATCCCGAATCACGACAGGGAATTTTGACGACGATCTCCCCAAGATCAAGGACTACGACTGGGTCATGGAAGTGGTTGTAGAGAGGCTGGACATCAAGCAGTCACTTTATGAAAAAGTAGAAAAGTATAGAAAACCGGGAACACTTATTACATCCAATACCTCGGGAATTCCAATGTATATGATGTGTGAAGGCCGGAGTGAGGACTTCCAGATGAATTTTGCCGGAACACACTTTTTCAATCCTCCCAGATACCTGAGATTATTAGAAATAATCCCCGGCCCTAAAACCAATCTAGAAGTCATCGAATTCCTGATGGAATACGGCGATAAATTCCTGGGAAAGGAAACTGTCCTTTGCAAAGATACCCCGGCATTTATTGCTAACAGAATCGGAGTTTATGCGATCATTTCCGGAATGCATGCCATCGAGAAAATGGGTCTGAGCGTATCTGAAGTGGATAAACTCACCGGACCGATAATCGGCCGAGCAAAGTCTGCAACTTTTCGAACCATGGATGTGGTCGGTCTCGATACTACTGTGAATGTTGCAAATAACTTGTACAAAGCTCTTCCGAATGACGAATCACGAGACAAGTTTAAGCTTCCTCAAATCGTCGAAGTTCTTTATAACAACAAATGGTTTGGGGACAAGACAGGACAGGGATACTTTAAGATGATCCGCCATCAAGATGGAACCAAAGAACTGAAAGAACTTGATCTGAAAACGTTTGAATACAAGGAGGTTGAAAGGCCAAAATTCAAAGCACTGGAAGCTTCCAAAGAGATAGAAGATCTGAGAAAGAGAATCAAATTCTTGGTGAATTTTGACGATCGCGCAGGAGAGTTTTATCGCACCGCTTTTTACGATCTTTTCAAATATTGCTCCAACAGAATACCTGAGATTTCGGATGAATTATACCGAATCGATCAGGCAGTTTCTGCCGGATTTGGCTGGGAACTAGGTCCGTTTGAAACTTGGGATGTCTTAGGAATAAAAGAAACCTTAGCAAAAATGGAAGCAGCCGGCGAAAAAGCTGCGGCTTGGGTTCACGAGATGCTTTCCGCAGGCCATGAATCCTTCTACAAAGTGGACGGAGGAAGAAAGCTTTATTACGACATTCCAACCAAATCATATCTGGAAATTCCTGGAGCAGAGAAATTCATCATCTTGGATACGCTGAACGCAGCCGGAAAAAAAATCTGGGGAAATGCCGGTTCGACTGTTTACGACATGGGAGATGATGTGATTGTGTTGGAATTCCACACCAAGATGAACTCTATGGGAGCCGAAGTGATCGAAGGAATTAATACGGCAATCGGGTTGGCTGAAAAGTCTTACAAAGGTCTGGTGATTGGAAATGAAGGAGCCAACTTCTCCGCCGGAGCTAACCTCGCCATGCTCTTCATGTTTGCAGGAGATCAGGATTTTGATGAAATCAATATGATGATTGCCCAGTTCCAAAATACCATGATGCGTGCTCGATTCTCCTCTGTTCCGGTAGTAGTCGCTCCGCACAATATGGCTTTGGGAGGAGGATGCGAACTTTCCCTGCATTCTGACCATGTCCAGGCACATGCCGAATTGTACATGGGTTTGGTGGAAGTGGGCGTAGGCCTAATCCCTGCAGGCGGTGGAACTAAAGAAATGACCCTCAGATTCTCCAATGGAATCATAGCAGGTGACGTAGAAGTGAATCAGCTTCAGGAATATTTCATGAACATCGCTACTGCGAAAGTTTCAACATCCGCGGAAGAGGCCAGAAGTTTGGGTTATCTGAGAGTGAAAGACGGGATTTCCCTGAATAGAAAAAGACAGCTTGCGGACGCAAAAGCAAAGGTTTTGGCATTGCACGCAGCTGGCTATACTCAGCCGGTACAGCAGACCAATATTAAAGTGTTAGGAAAAAGCTCTTTGGCACTTTTCGAAGCAGGAATAACCGGAATGCAATACGGGGCTTACATCTCGGAGCACGATGCGAAAATCGCCAGAAAGTTGGCTTGGGTAATGTCAGGAGGGGATCTTTCTTCCCCGACGGAAGTGTCTGAGCAATATTTGTTGGACCTGGAGCGTGAAGCATTCCTGAGTTTGACAGGAGAGCAAAAGACGCTGGAACGGATTCACAGTATTTTGTTTAAAGGGAAGCCGCTTAGAAATTAGAAAAAGTATCAAGTAGCTAGAAATTAGTATCAAGAATATAAACATTCAGAAAATGCACAATTTCAAAGAACTCAAAGTATGGCAGAAGGCTGTTGATTTTGCAGTAAAAATTTATTCTGTAACCAGATCATATCCTAATGAAAAGAAGTTCGGCTTGGTGTCTCAGATGCGAAGAGCTGGTGTTTCTATCCCTTCAAATATTGCCGAAGGATGTGCTAAAACTTCGGGTAAATCATTCGTGAACTTTTTGGAAATTAGCTTGGGTGAAAGCTTCGAACTCGAAACTCAGATGATTATTTCTGAGCGTGTCGGAATTCTTGATTCGAGCACAGCAAGAGAAATGGAACAAGATCTCACCGAAGTCCAGCGAATGATCATGGGGCTTAAAACCTCAATTGAGGCAAAGTCTTGATACTGGATACTAGTCACTCGATACTCTAAAAACATTAACTAATCAACAATGGAAGCATATATAATCAACGGATATAGATCAGCAGTAGGAAAATCAAAAAGAGGGGGATTCAGATTTTACAGACCAGATGACTTGGCGGCAGATGTCATCAAATACCTAGTTTCGAATACTCCGGGTTTGGAAGCCAAAATGGTGGATGACCTAATCGTGGGAAATGCCGTTCCTGAGGCTGAGCAAGGCATGCAAATGGGCCGGATGATTTCTCTTTTGGCCCTTGGAATCGACAATCCGGGTTTTATCATCAACCGATATTGCGGTTCGGGATTGGAAGCCATTTCTTTGGCCGTAGGCAAAATAAAGGCAGGAATGGCCGATTGCATTATTGCAGGAGGTACAGAGTCCATGTCTTTGGTGCCAATGATGGGATATAAGACTGCTCTTAATTATAAAATCGCCACTCAACACCCTTCGTATTACATCAGTATGGGTTTGACTGCGGAAGAGCTGGCCAAAGAATACAGCATTACTCGAGAGGAGGCAGACGCCTTTTCCGTAAAATCCCATGAAAAAGCCCTGGCAGCAATCGCAGCTGGCAAATTCAAAGATCAAATAGTTCCGGTAGAAGTTGAAGAAACATATCTCGATGAAAAGGGAAAAAAGAAAACCCGAAAATTCATTGTCGATACCGACGAAGGACCTCGTCTTGGGACGACTATGGAAGCATTAGCGGCTTTGAAACCTGCTTTCAAAAATGGTGGACAAGTCACAGCGGGGAACTCCTCCCAAACTTCAGACGGAGCATCTTTCGTGGTGGTAATGTCTGAGCGATTGATGAAGTCTTTGAATCTCGACCCAATTGCAAGAATGATGGCATACAGCGTAGCTGGAGTGGATCCTCGAATCATGGGAATCGGCCCGAAAGAGGCTGTACCAAAAGCATTGAAACAAGCTGGATTAACGCTGAATGAGATCGATCTGATAGAGTTGAATGAAGCTTTCGCAGCTCAGGGACTTTCAGTCATGAAATCTCTGGACATGAATCCTGACATCGTCAATGTAAACGGTGGAGCAGTGGCTTTGGGTCACCCACTTGGGTGTACAGGAGCCAAGCTATCTGTACAGATATTCAACGAACTTCGACTCCAAAAAAAGAAATATGGGTTGGTTACCGCCTGTGTGGGTGGTGGTCAGGGAGTTGCTGGGGTTTATGAGTTATTGAAATAAAGAAAAACTTCAGGATTCGAAATTCGTCAATCGATATTTATTATTTAAAATATCGAACCTCGAATGCTAAAGGCTAAAAAATAAAGAATTAGAAAAATCTAAAAATATGGCAACTCTAACAAAATCCATTCAAGGGGGCGAATTCCTCGTCAGAGATACCCCGGCACAGGATATTTTTATACCTGAGCAGTTTAATGAGGAACAAAAAATGATGGCTCAGGCTTGTCAGGATTTCATCGATACGGAGATTACTCCGAATATCGAGGAAATTGACAGCATGAAAAACCCGGATCTAGTTCCCTCAATTTTTAAGAAAGCCGGAGAATTGGGCCTTCTGGGAATCGCGGTTCCGGAAGAGTACGGAGGAATGGGCATGAGCTTCAATACGTCCATGCTGATTGCAGATATCATCGGTGGTGCAGGATCATTCTCTACCACATATGGCGCTCATACCGGAATCGGCACATTGCCGATACTTTATTATGGTACTGAGGAGCAAAAGCAGAAATACCTGCCTAAACTCGCAACCGGGGAATGGGCTGCCTGCTATTGTCTGACTGAGCCGGATGCAGGTTCTGATGCAAACAGTGGAAAAACAAAAGCCACTCTTTCAGCTGATGGGAAACATTACATGATCACCGGTCAGAAAATGTGGATTTCAAATGCCGGATTTGCTGACTTGTTCATTGTGTTTGCAAAAATCGAAGATGATAAAAACCTGACCGCATTCATCATTGAGAAAACCTTCGGGGGAATCACGATGAATGCAGAGGAGAAAAAGATGGGCATCAAAGGCTCATCTACTCGTCAGGTATTCTTCAACGACTGCCCGGTACCGGTTGAAAACATGCTTTCTGACCGTCAGAATGGTTTCAAAATCGCAGTGAATATTCTGAATATCGGCCGGGTAAAACTTGGAGCCGGAGTTTTGGGAGGTGTGCGAACAGTAACTACTCAAGCGATTAAGTACTCCACTGAGCGAAAGCAATTTGGAGTGAGCATCAATACATTTGGAGCGGTGAAAGCCAAATTGGCGGAAATGGCTTTGAGAACCTACGTGTCTGAGTCGCTTTGCTACCGTGCTGGTCAAGATATTGAAGACCGGATCAACACGTTTATTTCCGAAGGAATGAAAGAATCTGAGGCAAAACTGAAAGGCGTGGAAGCATTTGCTATTGAATGTGCGATTGCCAAAGTCCACGGATCTGAAGTGCTCGACTACGTGGTGGATCAGGGCGTTCAGGTCTATGGAGGAATGGGATATTCTGCCGAAGCACCTATGGAAAGAGCCTATCGTGATGCCCGTATTGCCAGAATCTATGAAGGTACAAACGAAATCAACCGGATGCTGATGGTTGGGATGCTTTTGAAGCGAGCGATGAAGGGTGAGGTAAATATTTTCGATTCGGCAATGGCTGTTTCTAAAGAGTTGACTTCGGTTCCTTCCTTCGAAACGATCGACACGTCAGAGCTTTTCGCAGCGGAAAAACAAGTCCTGAAAAACCTGAAGAAAGTATTTCTGATGGTAAGCGGAAAAGCTGCAATGGCTCTTCAGGATAAAATCGAAGACGAGCAAGAAGTGATGATGAATCTGGCAGATGTGATGATCGAGATCTATGCTTCAGAATCAGCGATTCTCAGAACTGAGAAATTGGTAAGCCTGAAAGGTGAAGCAGCCTGCGCAAATCAAATCGCCATGGCTCAGGTATATCTGAGCGAAGCTGTAGACAAAATCAATGCAGCCGCTAAAGAAGCCATCGCCAGCTTTACGAGCGGAGATGAGCAGAAAGTGATGCTGATGGGATTGAAGCGATTCACTAGAGCGGACTTGGTCAACACCAAAGAACTGAGAAGAGGAATAGCAGATTACATGATTGCTCAGGGTAAATATCCATTCTAAATCAATAGGTAAAAGGAGCAATGGAGGCCTCTCTGCACGAAAGTGTAGAGAGGCTTTTTTATGTAAAAAGGTGTAACTTATTTCCTACATAAAATCTTGAAAGTCAAGACCTAAGAACTAAGACATAAAAACCCGAAAGAAATGAAGAAAGTATATGCCCTGATTGTACTTGGATTACTTGGAGTTGTGGTAGCAATGAAGCTTTTGATTCCTGAACCAATCAAAGATTTATTGAACTCATTCAATCCTGAGCAAAAAGAGAAAGCCATTTTTGCATTGGATGATCCTAAGAAAGTGGATTGGCATTTTTTCCCCAGCACCATGTTTGAGCGAGAGGGAATCCCTATTAAAGAAATGAATCCTCGCCAAAGAGAACTTGTTCATTCGGTTTTGAAATCCTTTCTTTCCAAAACTGGCTATGAGAAAACCCTAGAAATAATGGAGTTGGAAAATGTTCTTAGAAGTTTTGGTGAAGATTCGGTCGTGCGCGACTCTGAGAAGTATTTTATTTCCTTCTATGGCAATCCGACCACGGATAGCCTTTGGTCTATGTCATTTGAAGGGCATCATATTTCCTTGAATTTCACGGTCAGTGGTGATGAAATAGTAGCATCTCCAAGATTTTTAGGAGCCAATCCTGCCATGATTCCTGAGGGACCTAGAAAAGGTGATCGAACTTTGGAAGAAGAAGAAGATCTAGGTTTTGATCTGATCAATTCAATGGATTCCCACCAGCAGCAAAAGGCAATTTTTCAGGAGGAATCTTTCAAAGATATTGTATCGCTCAACTTGCCTGAGATCAGCCCAATGAAACCGGTTGGAATTCGGTATTCGGAACTAAATCCAAATCAGCAAAAACAACTCATGCGGCTCATTGATGCCTATTTGTCCAACATGCCAACTAAAATCGCTAACGCTAGAAGGGAAAAAGTAATGTCAGAAGATTTATCAGATCTCTATTTTGGTTGGGTAGGAGCAAAATCTCTGGGAGCGGCTCACTATTACCGGATTCAAGCGAAAACATTCTTGATTGAGTTTGACAATTCTCAGAACAAAGCCAATCATATTCATACCGTTTGGAGAGATTTTGAAGGGGACTTTGGAAGAGATTTGATTCGGGAGCATTATGCCCAGTCTCATACGCATTAATTTTTGAGCAAGGAAAATATCCTTATTTAAGTAAGAAATAAACGAAATACCAAAGCCTCCGATTTTGAATGAGATCGGAGGCTTTTTTGTTTTTTCCATTTTTAGCAAATGAATTTTACTCCTCCCTTTCCCAAATGAAGGTAGTTTCATTACCTTTTAATCTCAAATGGAACTCCCATGATTCGGTCACTTCTACACGTAATTTGTGGATTGCAGGAGTTCTCGGAGCTTCAGAGACAGCCACAAACCAATTCCATTTCAATCAACCTTGATTATCGCCTCCTAAAATCATGAAGTATTCTCCCCTGTTCATCTCCATTTTCTTCGTTCTTATTTCTGCATGCCAACAGCCAGTTGAGGAAAAAATTGATCTTATCGTCAACGAGCAAGCAATTGCTCGATTGGATTCGACTTTAAAAGCATATGTGAACTCAGGAAATGTTGCTGGAATCTCTGCCCTGATTTTTGAAAAAGATCAGGAAGTGTACTTCAATGCTTTTGGCTTTGCTGACCGGGAAAATCAAATCCAGATGGATCGTAATACCATCGTAAAAATCTATTCCATGACCAAGCCGATCACAGGTACCGCGCTGATGACTCTTTGGGAAGAAGGGAAATTTCAGTTGGATGATCCCTTGGAAAAATACGCCCCTGAGTTTGCCGATATGAAAGTTTATCAAGGGGTAGATGAAAAGGACAACATGATTTTAGTGGATGCAGATCGTCCAATTTCGATTCGAGATATCACTAGGCATACCGCGGGATTTCCCAATCGAAATGATATTCCTGGATTAAGTGAGGTCATGGTGGAAAAAGATGCTAGAAGCTTCGAAAATACCTTGACAACCATGGCTGAAAAGATGGGTCAAACTCCACTTTGGTTTCAACCTGGGACCCAATGGGAATACGGCCATTCAGTGGATGTTCAGGCATTTTTGATAGAGCGAATTTCTGGAAAGCCGTACGGGGAGTATGTCCGTGAGAAAGTTTTGGATCCGCTAGGAATGAAAGAAACGCGGTATTTTTTACCCGAAGCGGATCGTGGAAGATTTGCCTCAGCTTATCAAAGAAAAGGGGAAGGCCAGTTGGATCGGATTCCAGACTCTACTGCTCACATTTTCAACTTCAAGGAATGGCCATTGACTCCAGGAGGATTTGGATTGACTTCTACCTTGGATGATTACATGACTTTTGCGAGGATGCTCGTTCGGAAGGGCGAAATCAACGGAACCCGAATTTTAAAACCAGAGACCATCGAGCTGATGGGAACCAACCATCTCCCAGACTCAGTTACCGAGCGAGCCTGGCTTCCTAGTAAAGGCAGAGTTGGATTTGGGATTGATTTTGCTGTGCGAACAGATCCTCCGGCTGGACCAGATGAAATGAATGGAGTGGTGGGTGAATTCTTTTGGGACGGCGCCGCGAGTACCTTGTTTTGGGTAGATCCTAAAAATGAATTGGTAGTCGTACTTTTTGTCCAACTCTTCCCCTACGATGGAATTGGACTGCATAAAAACTTTCGGGACGCCGTCTACGGCAAAATTCCTGTGGATTCAATCCAATAAATTTTAATCAACATAGGATGAATTTTTTTTTCAAAAAGATCGCAGGTTGGATCAAAGCCAAACTCAATCTCATCAAACCAGGGCCTTTTGCGATCAAATGCGCAGCTGTCGGATTGCTGGTTTTGACCTTGATCGTTTTTGTAATAGAGGTGGTAGAAATGAGCATCAACTCGAAAGATCCCTGGATTCTAGTTTTTGGATTATTGATTTTGCTTGCTGTCAGCCTGCTTGCTTTCCTATCGGTGAAGCTTATCAACCTGATTTTTCAAATTCCTCGTTCTTACAAATTGGCCTTTGTTGCCTCTGCCATTTTGCTATCCCTCGTCAAGCTTAATGACGAACGATTTGCAGTTTCTATGGTTTTGGTTTTTTCTCTTTTTGGCGCCGGGATTGCCATGTTCTGGAATGGCTATTTCCGAAGGTTGACTACTCCCAAAAAGGTTGTTTCGGTTTTAGGTTTCCTTTTAGGAATTGCGGGAATAGGCTTTTTGATTTATTTTGGCAGTATCCGTGGATTGGACGTCGATCCACAAGTCAACGCAGGCAAACTCACTGAGGACAAGATTTTACAGGTAAGTGGACCTTCCCCGGCTGAGCCTGGAAGTCTCCAGTTCACCACTTTTACGTACGGATCAGGGAAAGATCTTCGGAGAGAGGAGTTTGCAGAAGGAATCACTTACCAAACCGAATCGGTAGATGGTCGGGCATTTATCGATAACTGGGAAAAATTTGGAGGTTGGTGGCGAAAGAAATATTGGGGATTTGATGCAAAAGAATTACCGCTGAATGCGCGGGTGTGGATGCCGGAAGGCGAAGGACCATTTCCCCTGGTTTTGGTCGTCCATGGGAATCATTCTATGCAGGATTTTTCAGATCCTGGCTATGCTTACTTGGGTGAGTTTTTGGCGTCCAAAGGAATGATTTTGGCCTCAGTGGATGAGAATTTTATCAATGCATCTTGGACTGATCTTTTTGGACGTCTGGAAAAAGAGAATGATGCTCGAGGCTGGCTGTTGTTAGAGCATTTGAGGGTTTGGTCCCAATGGAACCAAGAAGCTTCACATCCGCTTTTTGAAAAGGCAGATATGGAAAAAATCGCTTTGATCGGGCATTCCCGTGGAGGTGAAGCCGTTGGTCATGCGGCGATGCTAAATGATTTGGAATACTACCCAGACGATGCTTCGATCAAGTTGGGTTATCATTTCAATATCCGAGGAATTGTGGCGATTGCCCCGGTGGATGGGCAATATATGCCAGGAGGCTCAGGGACAAAATTTGAGAATGTCGATTACCTCAGCATTCATGGTGCGCAAGATGGAGATGTTACTTCTTTTGCCGGAGCGATGCAGTATGAGCGAATTAAGTTTACGGACAGCGCTTATCATTTCAAATCCGCGGTTTATATCTCCGGTGCGAATCACGGGCAGTTTAATACTTCTTGGGGAGACAATGATTTTGGGGTGACTTTCAAAGGCATTCTTAATCTTGGACAATTGATGCGTGCTTCTGAACAACAAGAAGTTGCGAAAGTGTATATCGGAGCATTCTTGGAAGCAAGCTTGAATAATCGATCGGGGTTTATCCCGTTGTTTACTGATGCCAGAAAAGGCAAAGAATGGCTTCCCGAGTCGATTTATCTCAGCCAATTTCAAGATTCAAACAGCAGGTTTTGGGTAAGCTTTGAGGAGGATTTTGAGCTGACGAGTATCGCAACAGGAGGATCGGTTCAAGGTGAGAACTTGACCGTCTGGAGGGAAAGTGAAATCGATATGGAATATGGCAAAAAGGGAAGTAGAGCAGTTTATCTCGGTTGGAATTATGAGAAATTGAATGAAGGAATAGATACCCTTTGGAAAGACGGAGCAAAGCCAATGATTCAAGATTCAGTTCTGGCTAGCTATACGATTCGTCTGGATTCGATGAGCTTTAAACCAGACTCCACTTCTGTTCTGGTTTTTGCTTTGGCAGAATCAATTGAAAGTTCAAATCCAAAATCGGAAGGGAAATGGGAGAATAACAGTGAAAATGAGAACTCGAATGAAAATAATCTGGATAATAATGATGACTTGGAAAACGTAGATGAAGATGAAGAATCGGAAGATGAAGACGAGGAGAAAATCCCAGATGCTCCGTTAGATTTTAGCATTACACTGATGGATTTGGAGGGTGAAAAAATTTCCTTTTTGCTCTCAGAGTTTTCACATCTTCAGCGTCAAATCAAGTCCCGAGTGCTGAAAATTAATTTCTTGGATGAAAAGGATCATTCCGAAAATATCTTCCAGACTTTCTTTTTTGATTTGAAGAAATTGAGTGCACTGAACCCAAATTTTCAACCTGCTTTACTTCATGAGATTCGATTTAACTTTGACCAAAATGAAAAGGGAGTAATTATTTTGGATGAATTGGGGGTTATGAAGAACTTTGAGTAGTTGATTAAAAGGAAAAATGGGAAGCTAAAGTTACCGAAACTTTATTGGCAGTTTCATTACCTTTTACTTCCAAATGTAACCTCTATGATCCGGACGCTTCTACTCGTGCTTATTGGGCTTCAGTTTTTTACCCAACTTCAGGCTCAGCAACAAACCTACTGTAATCCGATTAACCTTGACTATGGTTATACCCCAATTCCAAATTTCAGCGAATGGGGTCGCCATCGGGCCACTGCAGATCCGGTGATTGTGAACTTCAAAGGAGATTTCATCCTCTTCAGCACCAATCAATGGGGCTATTGGACGAGTCCGGATATGTCTAACTGGACATTTCATTCCCGTCTTTTTCTCAATCCTTGGAATAAGGTTTACGACGAACTCTGCGCTCCGGCAGTCGG
>JBKJKX010000042.1:0-31499 GCA_046597285.1 Algoriphagus sp.
GTTTGCCGGCGATCTCAGTGACTTCTTCAATTCTTCCGGTAAATTTTGATCCAATAAAGCTCTCATGGATGAATTCATCGCCTGGTTTTAGCCAGCCTTTTGCATGCCACTGAGCCATTCTTGCCGAAGTTCCAGTTCCGCAAGGTGACCGATCGATTGCTTTGTCTCCGTAGAAAACAGCATTTCTTGCAGTACTGTTTGAGTCTAAAGTTTTCCCTGTCCAAAGTACATGCGAAAGCCCCCGAATTGAGGAATGCTCAGGATGGACGAAAGCATAGCGTTCGTTCATTTTAGTCCGAAGACTTCGAGCCATGGAGATGAGTTGCTCCGCCTTGAAATGCTCCAGTCCCGGAAAGTTTTCCTGAGGATCAATAATGCAATAGAAGTTACCTCCATAGGCGACATCCACGGTAAGTTTTCCGAGTTCGTCTGATTCGATTTCAAGATTTTCGGCTGCCAAAAAACTCTTCACATTTGTCAACTTGACAGATTTGACCTTTTTCCCTTCTTGCTTGTATTCGATCAGAACCAAACCTGCCGGTGCTTCCATTCTCAGAAATCCCGGAGTTTTTGGATGAATCAATCCTTCTTCGATCGCAATCGTAATTGTCCCGATGGTGCCGTGGCCGCACATTGGGAGGCAACCAGAAGTTTCGATGAAGAGCACTGCGAGGTCATTTTCAGGATCGTGTGGAGGAAAAAGCATGGAGCCCGACATCATATCATGACCCCGAGGTTCGAACATCAGCCCAGTCCGAATCCAATCGTAATTTTTCAGAAAATACTGACGTTTCTCAAGCATGTTATTTCCCTGAAGAAAAGGCGCTCCGCCGGAAACTACCCGAACAGGATTTCCGCAGGTATGGGCATCAATGCAGCTAAATGTGTGTCGCATTAAGAAAGAAACAAGAGGTTAGAGACAAGAATCAAGACTTTGCAAATATTGGACTGGATAAGGAGAAATAGGGATGACCTTTCTGGTTTCAAACTTCAAACTTCTTATTTCTTCCATTTGCCATTCACCAGCCTTGTGATTCCCAACGGATTTTCATCTTTCAAAGCATCCGGAAGTAACTCCATTGGCATATCCTGGAAGGCGATCGGTCTGGCAAAACGCTTGATTCCATGAGCTCCTACTGAGGTGCTACGGGAATCGGTGGTCGATGGATATGGGCCGCCATGATGCATCGCAAAACCAACTTCCACGCCTGTAGGTACACCTTTGAAGAGCAAGCGACCGCATTTCTCCTCTAGGAGATTCAGCAAAAAAAGCTGGGTTTTTAGTTCTTCGGCCTCTGCCCAAATGGTGATAGTCAACTGTCCGTGAAGCTTTTCTGCAATGGATAAAAGTTCATCCTGATTTTGATAAACGACCATCATCGCAAAAGCTCCGAAGACCTCTTTTTGGAACACGGAGTCTTTCAGCCAATCGGAGGCTTTTATTTCGGCCAAAGCAGTACTTCCATTAATTAAATGCTTGGCATCGGCCACTTTTACCCATCGGAGCTCTTCGCGAGATTGTAGATATTGAATGGAATCATAGTAAGCCTGAGCAATTCCGGGATGCAGCATTGGCGCTGTTGCGATGTCATTCAGCTCCTCGGCGATTGCATTTTCAAAGGCTTTTGCCTGAGATTCCGGCACGAAAATCAAACCGGGATTGGTGCAAAACTGACCAATTCCCAAAGTCAGCGATCCGACAAAGGCTTTTGCCAAAGGCATTAATTCTTTGTCGAGCTTGTGTGCAAAAGCGAAAATCGGATTGACTGAGCCCATTTCAGCATAAACCGGAATTGGTTCTTCCCGTTGATTTGCGAGGTCAAAAAGTGCTTTACCGCCCGCATGAGAACCGGTAAATGCCACCGCTTTCGCAGTTGGATGCTTCACCAGACCTTGTCCAATCTCAATTCCGCCTTCCACATGAGTGAAAATCGCGGAAGGCAAACCAGCTTTCAATATCGCCTGATGAATGCATTCGGCGACTTTTCGAGAAGTTTCCGGATGTGCGGGATGAGCTTTGTAAAGCACAGGGCAGCCTGATGCCAAAGCTGAAATAGTGTCTCCTCCGGCAGTTGAAAATGCTAATGGGAAATTGCTTGCACCGAAAACTACCACGGGTCCAAGAGGAGAAAGCATGCGTCTGATGTCAGCTTTCGGAATAGGGGCGCGATCTGCATCTGCGGGATCGATGGTCGCCTCTACCCAGCTTCCTTCCTTCAGAAGGTTTGCAAAAAGCCTGATTTGACTTGTGGTTCTCCCAAGTTCGCCATTGATTCGGCCTTCGGGAAGGTTGGATTCCTTCACTGCCAACGGCACAATCGAAGATCGATTTTCCTCGAGGATAACAGCCAATTTTTCCAGAAACTCACTTTTTTCCTTTCCTGATACATTTTTGTAAAATAGGAAAGCTTCCCGGGAAGCACTGAAAATTGAATCTATGTTGATTGTCATGGTGTTGGGAATAGTTTAAAATTGAAAAATTGAATCAGCCCGGAGACAGAAGACCGAAGTTGCTGCACTTCGGTCTTCTGTCATACATCTTCACCTACAATTTAGGCCTTTTCGCTAAGCCATCTGAAATGATTTGCTCAATCCTTGCGCGTTCATCTCCGATCAAAGTCAGTCTTGGAGCGCGGACATGTTCGCTTCCGATTCCGCAATGTTGCTCAGCCAGCTTGATGTACTGTACAAGTTTTGGATGAATATCGAGTTCCAATAAAGGTAAAAACCATCGGTAGATTTCGCGTGCTTCTTCATCTTTTCCTTCCTGAATAAGGTGATAAATTTTCACGGTTTCCTGTGGAAAAGCGCAAACCAATCCTGCTACCCAGCCAACTGCACCCATGAGCAATTCTTCCATTGCAAGGGTATCTACTCCGCAAAGGATTTGAAAACGATCACCGAAACGGTTGATCATTCGAGTCACGTTTGAAATATCTCTGGTGGATTCTTTTACAGCCTGAATATTCGGGCATTCTGCCAGTTCGGCAAACATGTCCAAGGTCACCAAAGTCTTATAATCAATGGGATTGTTATAAATCATCAGCGGCAATGAAGTACTGTTGGCAACGGCTTTGAAATAAGTCACTACTTCGCGGGCGTCAGCAGCATATCGCATCGGAGGAAGGATCATCAAACCGGATGCACCAAGTTCTTCAGCCTTTTTTGCCCAGAAAAGTGCATCCTGAGTAGCTCCTTCTGCGATATTCAAAATCACCGGTACTTTCCCGGCCACGTATTTCACTGTGTCTCTTGTCAGCGTGATTTTTTCTTCTTGAGTTAGCGCGCTGCTTTCGCCAAGCGTTCCTCCCAAGATTATTCCGTGAACTCCCGAGGCAAGCTGGAAGTCCAGATTTTTGAAAAATAAGTCCATGTCCAGACTGCCATCTGCATGAAACTTGGTCGTGACCGCGGGAAATACACCTTTCCAATTCATATGTTTATAATTTTTTCTTTAAGGCCATAAGGAATCTCGCAGGACTGATAATCATCCCAGTGTGTGACGTTCTCGTCATGCTTGATTTCATAGTTTTTTTATTTCAAAGCTAGTCTGTCCAAAAGACTATTTCTCCCACTGGATTAATTTTAACTAATACAATATTGACAAAATATTGATCTTTTTTGGTTGTTATACTTTAATTAGCTATTATTTTTAGCTATGGCAAAAGTAATTTCCTTTCAGATCCCTAAGTCACAAAGAGAATTTGTTCGGTATCAGGAAGACCGGGGAAATCATTTTTATGACAAGCTCCACCAGCATCCTCAATGGCAGTTAACAACGATTTTGGAGGGGAAAGGCCAGTTTTTGAGCGGGGATTATGTCGGTAGATTTCAGTCTGGAGATGTTTTTTTAATAGGGGAAAATGTCCCTCATGTGTTTCGAAGTGATCCGGAGTATTTCGTAGGAAAGTCTGATTTAACTTCCTTCGGAAAAACAGTATTCTTTGATTTTCAGGCTTTGGGTAAAGCGTTGGAAGAGATTGAGGATTTGCAGGATTTGAAAAAATTTCATGATCGAACAGGAACATGTTTCCGAGTTTTGGGAGAAAGCAGGAAAAAAATCACCCGGATTTTCGAGGACTTTGGACCAAGTTCGGGATTGAATCGCTTGCAAATGACCTTTCATTTATTGGCTTTGGTACAAAATGAATCAACCGAACTTCAGACCCTGAATCAAAATCCTATCAATCTTTCCCTCTCTGAGCGAGACGGAAACAGAATGGATCAGGTCATTCAATTTCTACTTCAGGAACGAAATCGGCCGATTTCTCTTCAGGAAGGAGCGGAAAAAGCAAATATGAGTAAAGAGGCATTTTGTAGGTTTTTTAAGCTGCGCACCCGCAAGACATTCACTCAATACCTGCAGCAACTTCGGATCAATGAAGCTCAAAAATTACTCCTTGAAACCGATCTGAGTATTTCGACAATCGCATTTCGGGTTGGATTTGAAAACCTTTCCTATTTCAATCGTGTTTTCAAGTCAATTTTGGGTGTTACTCCAAGGGAATTCCGAGAATAGTAGAGAAAATATTTCCCCAAATTGAGTGGTAATGCTACTTTTTCGGAATCATGATCCCTCCCCATTTCAGAATAAAATTCGCTCTATACAACTTTAAAACTATACTTATCAGGCTATTAAAGCTGTTTTTTGTTTTTTGGCACATCAAGGCACTGCCTTTGGATATGGATTTCAAAATAAGAAAACATGAAAAAAATTTACTTTACTCTCGCATTGTTACTGGGTAGCATTGCCTCTTTTGCTCAAACCGAACGTGGCTTAGAAGATATTAATGAGGACAATTCTTGGTTGAAAGCAGGATTACTAATTGCAGCACCTGCCGGACCTACCGCTAATTATTCTTCTTTTATCTTCGGACTTGATCTTGCAGCTCAATTAATGAGAACTGACAACTTTGGGCTTGGAATCGCATCAGGTTACTCGAACTATTTCAAAAAATCAGAAGCTCCCGCTTACCAAGGTTTGAATGACGGATTCGGTGCTATTCCATTAGGTGTGATGTTTAGATTCTATCCTCAGCCTGAAGGTTTGTTCGTGGGAACTGACTTGGGTTACACCTTTCTGACTGGTGTTGAATCAGAAAACAAAGGTGGAGCTTATGTAAGACCTCAAGTGGGCTACCATAACTACAGCTGGAATATTTTTGCTTACTACAATCATGTTTTCAGACCAGAAACTACTATTGATATTCAAAGCATTGGAATTGCAATGACTTATAACATCAGATTTAACTAATCAAAAACCCTCACAGCTATGAAGAAGCCTTATAAAGTATTTGCCCAGATATTGCCGTTATTTCTAATGGCAATGTTGATAGTCCAAGGAGTTATGGCTCAGGATAAAGGACTTGACATCGATATTGATTTGAGTCCCGAACCAGTTTGGTACGAGCAAACCTGGCTTTTAGTAGCTGCAGGAGCTGCGGTTTTCATCCTGATACTTGTCGCGATTCTGAAAAATAACGGCAAGAAAATAGGATAATAAGTAAGGGCCAGATCTTCGGGATTTGGCCCTTTATTTTTTTAAGACAACCATTTTTTCGTCCATTACATTTCCTATAAATAAGTAGTAACCAAATGGAATGGCGACAGTAGAGGCTGACATTGTTTCCCCGGTGTCTATCCAGACAGATTGAATTTTAGCCACTTTCCCCTTTTCATATTCTATTGTAATCACTTCTGAAGGAGCGATTACTTTCTTTCCACCGGCATAGGCTGTAAATGCCATCAGGTTTGGATGACACCCAATCCAAAGCATACCAGACTCATCCAATTCTATATTATCCACACCCGTGCCTACATCGATCTCCTCAATCAGGTTCAAATCTCCGGTAAGTAAAACTTCGAAAACACGAACAAGAAATCCACGAACGGAAGCTACATATAGGAGATTCTTCTCAAAATCGTATTGAATCCCATTCGCATAGGCAAAATCTTCCGCAACGATCCGGAAAGAATTTCCATCGAAATAGCCCACGTTTGAGGCTTTGATACCCAAGTAATTTTCTGCGAAAATACCGGGTTTTGAGGTGTTGCCATGATCATTGGTATAATAGAAAGCCTCCGAACTCATCATGACTAAATCGTTTGGACTAATTAGAAGTGTGCCCTTGATCGTCTTGAGATGGATGAGTTTTTTTCCTTCTAAGAGAAAAGATTCCACGGTATGCTTTCCATTGACATGGTTGATGGCCATCAAACCGTATTTCGCAGAATCCAATTGGTAAATGCTGATTCCGTGAGGGAAAAATGGAAACTCAATTTCGTTAGTAAGTGAAATAGGAGCGAAATTTTCATCCCGTAAGTCAACCAGATAAAGTCCGTGCAGGCCTTCTTTTCCATCTCTTCGTGCAGCACGATCGTCTACCGAAAGGATCAGCAAACTGTCCGATCGTGCCAAAGCTAAATCTTCAACTCCGGGAAGATTGATGGTAGAATAAACCCCGCCAAAATTATTGGCAGGGTCGATCTTTCTAAAGTATCCGGTACTCTGAAATGTAAATCCTACAAAGGCAACGATCGCCAAAACCAACAAACCGATAATCAGAACAAATTTCTTAAGCATAGCTCAATTACATCATTTCCACACTGATTGTATTATCATCCGGAGCTCGATCGATCAGTTTGCTGTAAGGATCGATTCCTGCTTTTACAGGTTCTCCTTTCACGCGAATTGTCAAACTCGTCTCACCAGGTTTGATTTTATACTTCTGAATATAAAGAGGATTGACCCGGTCCCTGCCATTTTCATCTTGGTCTTCTGCTGCGAATATCCCAATATCAATGAAGTCTCCGGCATAGGCTGCATTTGATTCCTCTCCAGCTGAGTCTGCGTAGAGCTTTTGCGATCTGAACTTGATTGTCACGTCATATTCACTTTCACCAACTTTTTTAGCAGTAACCTCCTCTGTTTTGTTATCGTAAAGCGTGATTTTGTTCCAGGTATCGTTCAGGTAATACTTCAAACTATCCGGAGTGTAGGCTTCCAAATGTCTGTACAAATCACTGCTTCCCGGAAAAGGAGGAGTGGTTTTCAGCCCGAACTCTGCATTGAACTTGTACAGCGCGCTGTCGATCGCCTGCTCGCCGATCAAATCCCGAAGTCCATAAAGAATTAAACTTCCCTTGTTGTACCATTGATAAGGACGATTGCAATTGATAAAGACGTTTTCCTTTTTATTTTCATTAGATCTTCCCCTTAGGTAATCATCCAGTTCGTCTTTGAGAAATCGCTTCATATTGTCTTTTCCGTACTTTCTTTCCGTGAGAATCAAGGCTGAAAACTCAGCCAAAGCTTCCGATATCAAATTGGCTCCGCGAGTATAATTTGGAGTAATCTGATGTCCCCACCATTGATGTGCAAGTTCGTGAGCTGTCACATAATAGACATAGTCAAAACTGTTTGGATCGCTGAAATCCGCCACCCAGCCAAAGCTTTCTGAGAAGGGAACTGTGTTTGGGAAGGATTGCGCAAATCCGGCGTAACGTGGAAACTCAAGCAATCGCATCTGTCGAAACTGAAAATTGCCATAGGTCTCCGAGAAATAGGTCAGACCGTCTTTATACGATCCCATAAATCGATCGAGATTGTATTCATGACCCTTTTGGTAGTAGATCTCAATGTCTATTTCCTGACCGTTTGGCAAAGTAGTCTTGTCCCGCATGACTTCGTAATCAGCAGAAACTACGCTGAAAAAAGCCTGAATCGGAGTATCCTGAATGTAATGGAAATAACGCCTTTCACCTTCCGTCCATTCTTTCTGAAGATATCCCGGTGCGATTGCAATCTGACTTGGGATCGTGCTTAAAGTCGCTTCAAACTCTACGAAATCAGCATCATCCGAGAAAAGGAGTGTTTTTCTTCCGTAAGGATCTGTGTGTTCCGGCAAATCTTCCGGTTTTTCGGGAAGCTCGTATTTTTTCCGTTCTTCGTCGCTATTCAGCTCCATGCTTGCCGAATAACCGATACTCGGCATCCCATCGGCAATAAAGGTTCCGTTGTACACGATTTCCCGTCCGTAACCAGAATTGGGAAACTTCTCATTGATCACCTTACTCACAATGACCAAGTTTATGGTATCACCAGGCATCATCGTTTTTGGCAAAGCAGTGATTTTGTACCATTCCTGCTCTGGCTTGTCGCCAAAAATCAGGAATTTGCTCGAATCATATTTTAGCGGAAATCTATAAGCAAGCGTATCTCCATCGAGCAGCGTGTGAAATTCAGTAAGCGCGCCACTGTTGAAGTGGATGGAGTCAATCGAGGAATCAGTCTTATTGACCAGTTGAATCTTTGCTTCGAAATAAGCATCCCGTTCCAAAGGATACAGATCCGCTTTCATGTTTATTTTAGTCAACTTTGGCTGCGCCAAAAACTCATACTTTTTCAGTTGCTTCTCAAACTCTGCCGACCTTTTGTTGGATTGATCGCTTGTTGAATACGAATTGACATAGACGACGGAATTGTAAATGTACGCGCCTGTTCCGAGTGCAATGACTAAAAAGACATACGAGATCAGAGTTGACTTTCGTGTCAATCTTTCTTTCGCAGACTTCACACGGCTTGAGAATGAATCTTCCGTCCCACGGCTAAAGAAAATGCTGAAAAACAAAATCAGGAAGATTCCGAAGGCGGTCCAAAAGAGATTGAACCAGAATAGTGGTTCCCCAAAATGACCTAATCCATTCATCTCAGACCACATGTAGCTTGGTTTGTAGGAGAAAAAGAACAAGTTGAAATCATATCCTGCGAAAGATCTAAGGATAATCATCACTACCCAGATCCCTATGGCAGCCGCATGACCGGCGAATTTGTTGTTCACCACCAAGTGAACTGCAAAAACCAGCATGATCATCTGAAGATAATCGGGTAAGGTGATCAGGTAGCTGTCAATCAGATAAGCCGAAATATTGTAATTGAAGTAGCCTTTCAGTGTCTGAATAATCACCCCAACCACAATGGGAAGAGTTGCCAAGATCACACAGATCATCGCCATTCCGAGAAACTTGGAAGCGATCACGACACCGTCTTTGACCGGAAAGGTATCATTGATGATAGAGTATCCGGTTGACTTATCTCGGTGGAGCGATTCCCCTGTGAAAAACACCAAAATAATAAAGACGAATAATACATAATCATACGACTTGAACTCAAGCAGCATTGAGGTGACCGGATGTGACGGCACACTGTAAAGCGTCTGGCCAATCCAGAAATCAAGGATTAAAAAGATCAATCCTCCCAGTAAAATAGACCGGAAATAGACATCTTTTACTACGTTTTGGATCTCGATTTTAGTCAGTGTTTTCAGAGATGACCATTGGTAGGAACCGGAGAAATCTCCTTTTATTTTTTGGAGAAAGCCTTTGGGCGCTTCTTCTAGATTGGCTTCCTGCTTGATTTTCTTTTGTGATGTTTGGAAGAAATAGCTGAAGCTAAATCGATAGTAAGCCGCCAAGAACAGAAAAATTCCCACGCTGAACCATAAGATTCGATTGAGAAGTAGATTTCCGGTGATCGAAAGCAGGAAGTTGTTTTGCTCAAAAGGCGTCAAATACCGCGTCTGAATATCGAAGGAATTCAATCCAAAGGGATCAATGATTTGAACCAAATCTTTGTTTTCGATGTCTTGAGCCAGAAAATTCGCCAGTAAGTAACCGATGAAAATCACAATTCCACCTGAGTAAATCGATTTGATATTGCGGGTGAAAACCACCAGCGCAAAGAAAAGAGATCCGGCAAGCCAAAGATTGGGAACTACGAGCGTCAGCCAAGGCTGAAAGTAATTGAGCAATAAATTTGGACCGTAACGTGCGGCATCCGTCCCGAAAAGTGGACCCAGCAAACTGCCAAGATAGATTCCCAGCAAAGTACCCAGTGAGATGAATAGAAGTGTAACAAACGATCCCCAATACCTGCCCATGAAATAAGCAAACTTGGAAATAGGATAGCTGAAGAGGAACGTTGCAGTTTTGTGCTCGATGTCCCGATAAATCGGTACGCCCATCACAGCTGATGCGATCAGAATCCCGAAAAGAGAAACCAAAACCAATAAATTGGCGATGACAATCGGAGCGTTGTGATAGACTTTTTCAGATGCAGGTGTATTGCCAAAACCAATCAGCAGCAACGTCACAACCATCAATAATGAGAAATAGATATAAGTAGCCGGGCGGCTGAATCTATATTTCAGTTCGAAAATGAAAATATCCAAAAACATAGGTCCTGATTAGATAGTGATGGGATCTACTTTTCTGGAAATAAAGCTGAAATAAACGTCTTCCAAATCTGCGGGAACCGCTTCAAAACCATTTCCTGGCTCAGTCTCACTTTCGATTCGCAGGCTGAGTTTCCCTTCGATCAGCTTGGTGGAGATCACATGGAAATCTTTTCTGTACTGATCCAGTTCGCTTTTATCAATGGCTTTCTTATAGATTTTCCCCTGAACTAAAGCCAAACCATCTTTCGGTTTGCCATGCATCAATACTTCGCCCTGACAGATGATCGCCATACTGGAGCAAAGTGTGTTTACATCTTCAACTATGTGAGTTGAAAGAATGACAATCGTATTCTCCCCGATTTCGGAAAGTAGATTGTAGAATCGGTTTCTTTCCGAAGGATCTAGTCCAGCTGTTGGTTCATCCACAATGATCAGAGACGGGTTTCCCACCAATGCCTGCGCAATTCCAAAACGCTGACGCATCCCGCCAGAGAAAGTTCCAAGTCCTTTTTTGCGATCTTTGAAAAGATTGACTTTCTGAAGGAGACTCGCTACCAATTCCTTTCGCTCAGATTTATGGCCAATTCCCTTCATCTGAGCAATGTGGTCCAGCATCGTTTCGGCATTGATTCTTGGGTAAAGCCCAAAATCTTGGGGAAGATATCCCAAGCGCTCGCGCACACTTTGCTTGTCCTCCAGGACATGGATTCCATCTAAAAAAATGCTTCCGCTATCAGCATCTTGAAGAGTGGCGATGGTTCGCATTAGCGTAGATTTACCTGCGCCATTCGGTCCAAGTAAACCAAACATACCTTGCGGTATTGTCAGTGAAATGTCATTCAACGCTTTCACACCATTTGAGTACGTTTTTGAGAGATTCTTAATGATTAATTCCATGGATAAAGGGTTAGTGAGTTTCTATATCAGGTTTTATTGAAGGATTAATTTTTGCCAAATCTGAAAAATATAATTTATGATTTTGAAGATAAGAAATTGAACTTAAATCATTTTGAGTAAAGAGGGATGATTGCAGGATTTAGAGGGGGATTGCAGGATTTTGATTGGTGGTCACGCTGATTTAAAAAAAAATCTCTAACTATTCCCGTCAAAACATCTTTTTTTAAACCGTGATGAATTCCAGATTATCAATCTCTTTGCTCTTTGTTTTTGCGTTCTCTCTTTTTTCCTGCGGAAAGAAAGATTTTTCAGAGCAGCGAGGAGCGTTTGAAACTTTCGCAGAAATGGTCCAATCGGGCGTAAAACCGTTGGGGTTGAGTCATGCAATGAGTGCGGAGGAAATGGATCAATTTTTCCCGGAAGCAGAAAAAATCGCAAAGCAATACGGGGTCAAGATCCAGCGGGAACCTGAATTGATTGAGACATCTCTTTTCAGTTCAGATAAAGTGAAAAACAAGGAAGTCATTCTGATTTACGCCGGAAATTCGCTTTTGGCTTATGAAAACCTCAAACAGGGTATCGCAGATCTGAAAGCCAAAAATGAGTATGAGGGTCCCAAAAAGGAAGCGGTCTCCCGAAGGTTTGGAAGACTTTTAGGTTATCCAGTTTCCAGAATCAATTCCCTTTTAGCGGAAAATTCTGAGTTCAGGGACTTGGAGGATTTCGGTATCAAAGGCCAGGAATTGCATTGGTACTATTCCGATTTGGCCAAAGCAAAAGCCTTTTATAAAGAAAAGCTTGGATTGAAATTGCTTGCGGAAACGGATACATCCGCTACTTTTTTGATCGCGGGAGATTCCAAGCTCGTGCTAAATTCATTGGCAGGAAGCGGGGTAACAGGTTCAGAACCCAAATCAGTGGCCTTGGCACTTTTGACAGATGACCTCCAAACTTGGTATGATCATCTGCTTGCCCAAAAAGTGGAGATCAAATACACGCTCAAAGTAAAACCGGAAGGCGCCCACGATGGATTTGTGGCGGTGGATCCGGAAGGGTATTTACTGGAATTTGAAATGTTTCGCCAGCATCCTGAAAATGAAGTATTGATGACTGAACTTTCTAAAATGAATCCTGAATCCACCTCTCTGGGTGAGAAATTCTCATTTCGAGGTTCGGTAACTTGGCTATATTATAAAGACATGCTGCCGGCTCAGCTATTCGTGGAGGAGCAGCTGGGTTTGCAATTGAGTGCAGATCAGGGATGGGCAAAAATATATGGGCTTTCAGCCAATAGCTACCTCGGCTTGGTGGATGGACTGAGGGGAATGAATACCTTTTCTTCTGAAAAACTCATTGAGGTCAAGCTGATTTTGGACCAACCCACTGAATGGGAAAATTATCTTC
Organism: Algoriphagus sp.; assembly: GCA_046597285.1. GTDB lineage: Bacteria > Bacteroidota > Bacteroidia > Cytophagales > Cyclobacteriaceae > Algoriphagus. The sequence continues at coordinate 12,537 of JBKJKX010000042.1, forward strand.
AAAATCATTCAACCGATTCAATTCGGACTTCCGGAAACTTTATAGATCCGGGATTCTACAAATTTCATTTCCAATAATTCTCTCTAAATACCATGAAAAAATTCCTTTTCATTTGCCTTTTTTTCTTTTCCGCAGGTCTTACAAAAGCCACTGAACTAGTGGAGATGATCCAAACATATCAGGCGGATCGCGGTGCACTTTCCCGGCTTTATACCAATCAGCTTTCGCTCGAATACTTTGAACGAATGGAAAAATTCAATCAGGATTATTTGAAAACGCTTCAGGCGCAATCCTATGAATCTCTCTCAGAAGACGGGAAAATCGATTATATTCTTTTCAGAAATCATCTGGAAAAGGAGCTTTCTGAATTGGATATTGATCGACGGGACTTTGAAGAAATAACTTCCGTATTGGCTTTTGCTACGCCATTGGAGGATTTTGTAAAAGGAAGAAGACGTGCCGTGCAACCAAAATCCCAGGAATCGGCCGGAACCTGGAATAGCGTTTCTTTAAAAATCGATGCTCAACTCAAAGGATTGGCTTCTATGCCGAAATATACTAGTTGGCAGAAAGCAGACCTCGCCGCCCAATCCATCGAATCACTGAATAAAGTTACGGCTGAGGCCTATAGTTATTATTTTGACTTTGATCCTGAGTTTACGTGGTGGATGGCTGAGCCTTGGAAAAAACTGGATGCAAGTATGAAAGCTTATGCCAAAGGATTGCGTGAGCACTACACCAACTCAGTGAAAGACGACGGAAGCGGAATCATCGGAAAGCCGATCGGAAGAGAAGCGTTGGAGAAGCAACTGGCTTTCGAAATGATCTCTTACAGTCCCGAGGAATTGATCGCAGAAGCGGAAAAGCAATTTGCCTGGTGCGAAAAAGAAATGCTGAAAGCTTCTAATGAACTGGGTTTTGGGAACGATTGGAAAGCAGCTTTGGAAATGGTGAAAAACACCTATTTCCCAGCTGGAGCGTGGCCTGCGGAAGTGATTCGTCTGGCAGAAGAAGCCACCGATTACGTAGAAAAAAACGATTTAATCACCGTTCCGGAATTGGCAAAAGAAAGCTGGAGGACGATCATGATTTCAGCAGAGCGACAGCGGGTAAGTCCCTTCTTTTTGGGTGGAGAGACGATTCAGATCGCTTATCCAACTTCAGAAATGAGTCATCCGGATAAAATGATGAGCATGCGAGGGAATAATCCACATTTCTCCCGCGCCACAGTTCAGCATGAATTGATTCCTGGACATCATTTACAGCAGTTTATGAATCAGCGAAATATGACTCATCGACGACCTTTCGGGACGCCATTTTGGACAGAGGGATGGGCGTTGTATTGGGAATTTGTGCTTTGGGACAGGAATTTCCCTAGAGATGCAAAGGATAAAGTCGGGATGCTTTTCTGGAGAATGCACCGATGCGCACGGATTATTTTCTCGTTGAATTATCACCTTGGAAAAATGACTCCTCAGGAATGCATCGACTTGCTGGTGAATAAAGTGGGTCACGAACCTGCCAATGCCGAAGCGGAAGTGAGACGTTCTTTTGAGGGAGGTTATGGGCCGCTTTATCAAATCGCCTACATGATCGGTGCATTGGAAATCTACTCAATGCGTGATGAAATGGTCAACTCAGGCAAGATGGGAGAGAAGGAATTTCACGATCTGATCATGAGTCAGAATGCGATGCCGATCGAAATCCTGCGAGCCAAAGTAACTGGAAATCCGCTTGACAAAAACCACAAGGCGAGTTGGAGGTTTTTGGATTAAGGATTTTGTGATTATCTGCAACATGGAAAGTTGCATTATTGAAGATGTTGGCACTGGATAATCAGTCCACTGACGACAGCATGCTCTATCTGGACTTCAGGCCCTATTCTATTTGGATAATGCTAGAAGAAATAAAAGTGAATATTTTATAGTTTATAAATAGTTGAGATTTTTAAACTAAATTACCTGTATGGAATATCTCACATCATTTGCATACCTGCTGTTATTGGGTTTAATGGTTTCCCTCTTTGGAGCAGTAGTCTGGCTGATTTTTTATTACACCTGGAAAACCTGGAAGGATTTTAGAAAGAATTGAATTTTCAATAAAAAAAGGAGGCTGAATTTCAGCCTCCTTTTTCAATTTAAACCATAATCTTTATTTCTTGTATTCGTACTTGCTATTCTTTTTTGAGGGTGATAATCACAACCCCATTTTTCCCTTTTTGGCCATAGACTTTGGTTGCAGCTTCGCCCTTAAGAACACTCATGCTTTCGATATCATTGGGATTAATTTGATCCAAGCTAAATATTTCAACCTCCGTCTTACTAGTTTTGATAATATACAGGGGAGTATTATCGGGATTTCCATTATCCATTTTGATACTTACGTTTGGTTCTATATTATTGACAGAGGAGCCTTTTCTGATAGTACTGGAATTCAATGTAGGAGAATCCGCTTTTCCATAGGATCCGGATCCGTAAATGGCAGTGGCAGTATTACCATTATATTCTAGTTGTTTTTGCTGTGGGCTAGTCAACTCATTCTTTATTGCCACAAGCGTATTCAGTTGTTTTTTCTTAAGTAAGTTTTCTAATCGAAGCACTTCATCCATTTGTTTGTTGACAAGGGCGGGGTCTATTTTGGATTCCTCAAGCATGGATTTCAATCTGGCAGTAGCCGCATCCAAGTCCCATTTCAGGGTACTGAAATCAGTAGCATTGTCAGTATGGATTTTCTTGATTTTTGCAGCTTGGGAATCTGTGAGATTTAATTTTTCCCGATTCTCCATGATCCGATCTGCGGAATAGAGATTTTTCTGAAAGATGTCCTGGGCAAAAGTCAAACTGGAGCTTAGCAGGAATGTGAAGAAAAGTAGATTTTTCATAAGGGTTGGTTTAGAATTCTGTTAATAAGGAAGAACTGCCGGACTCCCAAGTATCGAGGTAGGTTGATTCCTGAATTTTGAACTGTTGCTCATGGTTCGGACCGTTTTCCAGCGTGATAATAATTACTTCAGCAGGAGCTTTGACTTCTGGTTCTTTTTCGAAGAAGAGGAAGCCAGCCAACACCAAACTTGCAGCAATCCCAACTGGAATCAGCCAATTTATTTTTCTGGTTTTAGATTCTGGAAAGGCCGGAACTTCCAAGTTTTGGTCGGCTCTTCGCATGTCTTTAAAGAAGCTTTCTATCAATTCGTCATTTTCCATGGTTCGCTTCCGTGTGTGATTTAAGGATCAATTCTTTTAATTTTTTCTTGCCTCTAGCGTAGTGCGTTCTGGCGGTTCCGAGGCTAATTTGCAGCACTTCGGCACTTTGCTCGATGGTCATCTGATGGTAAAAAACCATCAAAATTACCTCTTGTTGCATTCTTGGAAGAAGGCTGATCATCGCCTCGTAGTCGGTGGAATCTACTTCTTCCTCGATCTCGGTAATTTCCTCTGAACCTTCCATTGAGAGTAATTTCCCTTCTTTTCGAAGTTGGTCAATTGCAGTGTAGCGAATGATTGAGAAAATCCAGGTTTTCGCTTTTTCTTCTTCTTTCAAGGTTGCTTTACCCTCAAGAATCTTCAGGTAAACTTGTTGCAAGACGTCTTTAGCCAGTTCCTCGTCAAATGAACAGCATTGCCGTGCCCATAAATAAGCTTCCCTGTGATGGAGTTTTAGGATATGGTCGAGCTGCGTGCGATTCATTTACTTGAGTTAGTCGAAAAAACAGAAGGATATAGGACAAGGAATGGGAAAATTTTATTTGTACCAATAATGTGGTTGACCGAATATACTTTGATTTTCGGGTGGGAAGAGAGGAGACAGAAGACGGAAAAATTCACAAACCTGATTTTTCCAGTATTTGCGCAAGTTCAAAAAAATGGCTTGTAGGATTTCCATAAAAGTAAATGAAATTTAATTCTCAACAATTCATCCTTCAGATTTCAAACTTCATCCATTCTACTTTCTTACTCCTTCATTTCTCGTATCCTGAAAAGATAAGCAAGTGTAAATTCCAGATTAGTGGAATTCATGTCAAAAATGCGGTTCTGACCTTCCGGATTGGTAAAGTCGTATGCAAACCGAACATCTCCGGAAAGCGTGCTTTTTCCAAAAAGTTTCGAAAGTCCAGCTCCGGCAGTGATCCCGTACATGAACTTAGATGGATTATCTTCAGGACCTCCATAGGTCGGAAGTTCCGGAGGGTTGTTTCCGGAAAATTCCCTTGAAATATCTGTTGCCTTCAACAAATAGCCGAGATGTGGTCCGATTTTGATCAGAAACCTGCCTGATTTTCCAATGTAAAAACTGGAAAGAACTGGCAGTTTCAAATAATCAAATTGGGTTTCGTTGGCTTGAATAAGGGTAACATCTGTGTTCTCCTGACGAAAACCAATGCTCAGATATTGGATGTTCAGTTCGATTCCGGCATTCTTTGAACCAAAGTGCTCAAAGACAAAAGCAAAAGTGGGAGCTCCAATTCCCTCCAAAGAAATTTTCCGACTGTTTGCAGTTGGTTGATAGCCGTAGGAGGATGTGGCAACCCCTCCCCTGATTCCAATGCTGGTTTGAGCAAGCGAAAGAAAAGAGATCAGACAGAAAATTCCCGTAAAAACGAATCGATTCATGGACTAAAATTAGGTAAATCTGCCTTTCCTGTGGTGATTATTTCTTATTGATTGTAAACGTCCCGGAAACCGGAAGTCCATCGAGTCCTAATCCACTTACCTCTATTGTCATTGGACCAGCAAGGTCATTGGTGTAGAAGGAAAAACTCACTTTTCCGGTTTGATCGGTCACCAAAAATGGATTCCAATATATGGTTTGGCGCTTGTCTATTAATTCTGCATCAGTTTCCTGTGAGTAATCAATCTGGAAAAAGGGTGTGCCCGGCTGGAAACCATCGATCGTAAACTCTGTGATTCCTGATGGTTTAACATTGGGATAGTTGGATTGAGCAGATTCTCCTGACTTCAAATAAACCGCGATGACACCATTTCTGCCCTGATCGCCTAGCATAGAAACTGTTCGCGAGACAACTTCGACTCGATCGATATCATACGGATTGATACTCTTAAGATTGTCCGCCGCAGTGCTTGTCCCAGAGCTTACCATCACAGCACCATTCACCATGACTATTGGTTCCATTGACCCTGAAACCGAAGTGGCTCCACCCCTCAGGCGGATTTGCTGTACACCGGTTACTCCCGCGATCGTTACGCGCATTCCAGGTATGTTCCCTGCAAGACTGCTTACCAGATCGCTGGTATTTCCTGATACAAATAGCTTTTCTCCCCGGACCACATAGTCCGCCCTGCCATAGATAGCTCTTTCCTCAGTCAGCACTTTTTCTTCTACCAAAACCTCTTCAAGTTCAGCTTCTTTTTCAGATTCCTCGAAAGGGCGAATCGATTCGGTCACAGTTTTGGTCTTGGGGAACAAGGGACTATCCGGAATGGCAACCGGTGCATTCAAAGAAGGGATAAGCTCAACTTTTTGGACAGGTTTTCCTTTTTTATCCGTTGCCTGAATGGCCAGTTTCATCGGGCCATAAAATTCCATTTCCTCCATAGCAAACTCCCCCTTTGGGTTAGCTTCCATTTCTACCATACCTTCAAAGTCATTGACAAAAGCGATAACCTGTCCTGAAACTGGCTTACCTTTTTCGTCAAGAATGATTCCTTTCTGGGTTAGACTTTTCTCCACCTGATAGGAAAAACGATCTAATGTCATGCTTGCAGGGATTTCTTCCAGTTCGAGCGAAGCCCGGATATCCGTTGGGTCTTTGACAGGGATAATCTGGCTCTGGTCCAGGACGGATACAGAAAGGTTTGCCTGAACGGCAGCTCCCCGCAAATTAGTGGTAGAAAGAGTTACGGTTACTTTTTCTCTTGAATTATAGGTTTCTTTATCAGCCGAAAGAGTCACTCGATCTGCTGCTTTTGGTTCACTCACTTCCGATTCTTCCACACGCTGGAAAGGGGAAAGCACACTCAGTGGAGCTGTGAAATAATGCTTTGGTCCGTAGTTTTTGTTCCAGTTTGTATACGCCCGAATGAAATATTTTTCCTCGCTGAGTGAATCAGGGAGGGAAAAATTGCCAACTACGATTCCGTTCTGAATCTGAAATTTCTTTTGGATAACAAAATCACGGTCCTCACTGATAAGCTCCACATGTAGGATCCTGCTCAGCTCGTCTCTCAGGTAGGGATTACCATAGTTGAAATAGGCTTTGAAGAAAAGCTGATCCCCGGCGTAATAGTAAGGCTTGTCGGTGTGGAGGTAGATTTTCTCTTGAAAATTTGCTGCGGTTCGCTCCAGATTTTGAAGCTGAATGGCCTTATCCGCATCGTAGTCTAGCGGTAAAAGTGTCGAAATCCGCTTTCGATCCATGTCTCCTGAGAAAACGAGATCCTGCGGATTCAGAGCCATTCCGTTTTCGCGTACCCGAACAGTTCCATTATTTACCTCAAGCCAAGAAACAGGATAAGGAGCATCTTTGTAGGTATTGACCTGAGAATACCCTTTTTGATAATGGATCTCTAACCGGCCTTTCATGGCGATCAGATATTCTCCGGCTTTGTCCGCCTGGGTTACGAGTTGTTCCGGCTTGTAGGCTACGACAGATTTACCCAGTTCATTTGCAAAAATATCAGATCGCATGTTCATACTTGCGGATCCTCCTGGTTTGTCTCCATAAAGGAAAAATCCCTCCTGCTCCTGCTGTGCTTTAATCATCGCCCGAAACATATTCATTGGAGATTTCTTATATACTTCGGCTCGGTTTTTCTCCCAGGTACTGCGCTGAGTTTCAGATTCAGGTTTCATTTCCTCAAATCGGGCCGCTCCGACGATGCGGTAATTGGTCGGAGAGTCAAAAAATTCCTTGAGGTCAAAGCTGATTTTATATCCGAGGTGATTGTTTACAATTTCAATTGGCTGAATTGCAGTTGCCAGAAAAGTCCCTTTTTCCGCGCCTTCGGAAAAGTCAACTGCCCAGGGATTTTGGATGGTGGAAAGCGCCGAGACCTGGTCATTTCCAAGGAAGAGGTTTTGAAATTTTCGAAGATCACGCTCCCAAACTTTATCTCTTGACGCCTTGATTTCCACATCGCTGAGTTCCTGATCGAAGGGTTTCATGCTGAGGTTCACGGTTGAAATTCCTCCGGGATTCAAGGTCACTTTCCTCGTTTCGGCTACATAACCTAGAAATGAAAAACCAACTTCCACAGGCCCAGGCTCCAGTCCTTTAAGAGTGAATTTCCCATCCAAATCGGTGACGGTTGCAATCGTTGTGTTGTTGATGAAAACATTGCAATAAGGAAGCGTTTCTCCGGTTTCAGCATCTTTAACCAATCCAGTAATTGTTCCGATTTGAGAAAAAGTTTGAAAAATGAATGCTAAAAAAAAGAGTTGAAGGAATAAAATTCTTTTCATAAAAGGTTCTTTCGAGTTTTGTTCAAATACGAAAATTACAAGTTGTAGTTTATGAAAAAAGCTCCAAAAAGGAGCTTTTTTTTGAGCGGATCAATTTTGAAGGGCTTTTAAATCAGATTTAGGATTCTTTTTCGCCATCAGATTTCATTCCCTCTCGGTCTTTCAACTTTTTATCTTCCACATTTTTATTGAGGAATTCGTTGATTTTATCGATCGAAAATGAGGAGGAAATCTCACCAAAGGAATTGATTTCCATCTTGAAACCCTGCAGTTCATCATGAACCTTTGGGTCTTCTTCTTTCTTTTTCTTCTTTGTCATGGCTGTATTGTTAACCGACTACTTCTAGGGTAGCCAATGCAAACTGAATTCTTGAAGCGACTTCTTTGGTACCCAAAATAGCAAACACTTCCATCAGATCAGGCCCAACTCCCATGCCAGTAATTGCTAATCTTACTGCTTGCATCGTTTTTCCCAACTTGATCCCTTCCGCTTCTGCAGTGGCTTCCAACATTGATTTAGCACTGACGGCATCGAAAGTACCTGTAAATCCTATGATTGCATTTGCGTAATGACCCAGTACTTTCACCGCATCTGAGCTCCATTTCTTGGATACTATTTCGGGATCAAAACTTTTTGGAGCGATGACCATGAACTTACTTTCTTTCCAGAGATCCGCAGCGAAAGTTGATCTTTCTTTCGTCAGAGCCACCATAGCTTCTGCTTTTTGCTGGTTGATTTCCAGTCCTTCTGCAGCTGCATCACCGATTATAAATCCTGCGAGTTCGGTCGTGGATTTGGCTCTTAAATATTGCTCGTTGTACCATTTGGCTTTCGCAATATCAAACTTGGTTCCTGATTTACCGATCCGCTCGACAGAGAACGCTTCTACTAATTCTGCTAATGAGAAAATCTCTCGTTGATCCCCTGGATTCCAGCCAAGAAAGGCTAGAAAGTTCAGGAATGCGTCGGGCAAATATCCTTGTTCACGAAAACCAGATGCAGATTCTCCGCTTATAGGATCAGTCCAATTGATTGGGAAAACCGGAAAGCCCAGTTTATCTCCATCTCGCTTTGAAAGCTTGCCGTTTCCGTCAGGTTTCAATAAAAGTGGTAAATGTGCAAACTCAGGCATGGTAGCTTCCCATCCTAAATATCTGTATAGTAACACGTGAAGAGGGGCTGAAGGAAGCCATTCTTCACCTCGGATCACATGGGTGATTTTCATCAAATGATCGTCTACAATGTTTGCGAGATGATACGTAGGCATGCCGTCTGACTTCATCAGTACTTTGTCATCAAGGGTAGAGGAGTGGACCATCACCCAACCACGGATCATGTCGTGAAGGCGAACTTCCTCTTTGCGAGGAATCTTAATTCTTATCACATAGTTCTGACCGGACTCAAGAAGTTGCTTTACCTCTTCCTCAGGAAGCGTGAGAGAGTTTCTCATCTGCGTACGGGTAATGCTGTCGTATTGAGGCGAAACCACTCGTGCAGCAGTCAGTCGCTCACGCATCGCTTCGAGTTCCTCGGGAGTGTCAAACGAATAATAAGCATGGCCTTTTTCTATCAGATCGAGCGCATATTGCATATACATGGGTTTACGCTCAGACTGCCGATAGGGTCCGCAGTCTCCTGGATTCCAAGGGCTTTCTTCAGGAGAAATTCCCAGCCACTCCAGTGATTCTTTGATGTAGTTTTCCGCACCGGGTACGAATCTGTTTTGATCTGTATCCTCTATTCTCAGGAGGAACTTTCCTCCCATTTTCTTTGCAAAAAGATAATTGTAGAGGGCGGTTCGAACGCCACCGATGTGAAGGGCTCCTGTTGGTGATGGGGCAAATCTTACTCGAACTTCTTTACTCATGGATATCTATTTCAATGTCCTGAAAACCGTGATTTGCAGGGCTTGGTTTGATTTTTTAATCAGGGTGTAAAGATAGGGATAACCGCTGAATCGCCCGTTTAAAGATAAAAATGAAAAAAGGAACCCATTACTGAGTTCCTTTTTTGGAAGAGAGGAAGACCTCTTACTTTCTCACTCTGATTTTCTCCTTGATACGTGCAGCTTTTCCCTGTCGTCCTCTTAGGTAGAATAGACGAGCTCTTCTTACTTTTCCTTGTCTCAACAGGTCGATTTGCTCGATTGCAGGAGAGATGATAGGGAAGATTCTTTCCACTCCGATTCCGTTGGATATTTTTCTAACAGTGAAAGTTTCACCATTGGAATTCGGGTTTCTTCGCTGGATCACAGTTCCTTGGAACTGCTGGATACGCTCCTTGGCACCTTCTTTAATACGTACGTGGACGTTGATGGTGTCACCAGCTTTGAATGAAGGGAACTTAGCTCTTGCTTCGCTGTATTCCGCTTCTACTATTTTCATTAAATCGCTCATAGCTTTATTTTTTATGCTTTCGCCGTTTGCCAACGCGTGGCTTATATAATTACTTCTTATTCGATTCTTAATCGCTTATTCCGCTACCCTGATTGCTGAGCAAGTCCGGTCTTCTTTCGCGGGTTCTGCGAACCGATGCTTCAAATCTCCATTCGTCTATCTTGGCTTCATGGCCTGAGAGCAATATGTCCGGTACTTTCATCCCCTCATATTCAGCGGGGCGAGTGTACACCGGTGGTGCAAGCAGTCCATCCTGAAAGGAATCTGTCAAGGCAGAGGATTCATCATTCAATACTCCCGGTATCAGGCGAATGATGGCATCGGCTACTACAGCTGCTGCCAATTCTCCTCCGGAAAGAACAAAATCACCGATGCTGATTTCTTTGGTGATGAATCTCTCCCTCACCCGCTCATCCACTCCCTTATAATGACCGCAAAGGATCAACAGGTTTTGGCAGAGCGAAAGGGTATTGGCCATGGATTGGTTGAAAGTGCCTCCATCAGGTGTCATGTAGATGATTTCATCATATGTGCGTTCCTTTTGAAGTGCATCGATGCATCGGGCGATTGGCTCGATCATCATGACCATTCCGGCTCCTCCGCCAAAAGCATAATCATCGACTTGCTTTTGTTTGCTGATTGAATAATCTCTCAGGTTAATGACGCGAATTGTGGCTAAACCTTTTTCTTCCGCTCTTTTAAGAATGGAATGAGAAAAGGGTCCTTCCAGCAAACCCGGCACCACAGAGATAATATCAATGTGCATGGATTAGTCTTCCAGATAGATTTCAAGTAAACCTTCGGGTAATCGGCAGTAAACTTTTTTAGCTGCCTTGTCCACTTTGAGAATTATTTCATCCTGAATTGGAATCAGAATTTCTTTTCCCTGGTGTGTAACCCCTAGGAGATCCTGTGTTTCCAGGTCGTAAACGATCTGAATTGGTCCGATCAGCCCCTTAGTCTCGTCAAAGACTTCAAATCCAATCAAATCGTGGAAATAAAATTGGCCTTCTTCCAGTTCGGGTAGTTCGGTAAGGGGCATGTAAATCGCCGATCCTACCAGATTTTCAACATGCTCGAGTGAGTCCAAATCCTCAAATTTTGCAAGTGCCTTGTTTCCGGGTTGCAGTACAAAGTGCTCCAAGAAAAACGGCACAAGCCGGGATTTTTGCTCTAGGAAAATATGCTTTAGATCTTCATAATCCTCAGGATAATCTACATCTAAAGTCACCATCACTTCTCCACGAAGTCCATGAACTTTTCCCACGTAGCCTAATTGAAAGCATTGGTCTTTGTTCATGGGAACTTATATATATTATGCTTCAGTTTCGCTTTCAGCAGACGCTTCAGGAGCTACTTCTGGAGCGGCTTCTTCAGTAGGTTCAGCAGCAGCGACAGGAGCAGGAGCAGGATTATTTGCGGCTTCAGCAGCAGCTAACATTGCTTTCTGCGCATCTTCTCTTGTTTTGATTACGTCCAATCTTGACTGGTTTTTAGCAGTTTCAGCATCCTGAGCTTTCTGACGAGCGTCAGTTTTGGCTTTAGAGATGGTGTCCACTTTGCCTGCGATTTTAGAGTCTTTATCAGCCAGCCATGCTTCAAATTTAGCATCAGCAGTTGCCTGATCGATTGCGCCTTTCAATACACCAATTTGAAGGTGTTTTTTCAGCATGATACCTCTGTAAGAAAGCATAGCTTTCACGGTATCAGTAGGCTGAGCTCCGTTCAACAACCATTTAAGAGCGCGCTCATTGTTGATGTTGATGGAAGCGGGATTCGTGTTTGGGTTGTAAGACCCGATCTTTTCGATGAAGCGTCCATCACGTGGAGCTCTAGCATCAGCTACAACCACATCGTAGATAGCCATTTTCTTTCTACCGCGACGTGCTAATCTGATTTTTACTGACATAAATTTGATGTATTTAGTTAGTGGATGGAACCCGTCCATCCTAATTTTGGAGTGCAAATATAGGGTAAATCATTGATAAACCACAGCTTGCTCCGAGAATATTTCCCTTAACGCGGCGCCTGTATTACTTTTAAAATTTCTTTAAAAAACGGGAATAACTCTTTCGAAATCAATCGATAACCTTTGTCGGAGGGATGAAGGCCGTCAAAGGTAACGTTGATAGATTTTTCCGGATAAGGGTATTCATCCGTTGCCGGATCAAATGGCACATTGATAAAGTCAGGATAGTTAAATTTCTTGTATTCGCCTGTGCCCGGATCTTTTAATCGCTTAAACTTCACCAAACGCGAATGTTCCATTTCCTTTTTATGGTACAAATCTATTACCCGAAAATTTTCAGCCTTGGCAATCGCAACAACCGCATTGGCAAACTGCTCCAATTGTTGTCCGTTTTTTTCTCTGTATGAGCCATAAGCATTATTCTTAAAATCATTGATATACACAAAATCTACGCGCTGCATTGGTGTAATTAATATGATCTCCGCCTGATCATTGAGGCTTCGTAAATTATTGATAATTACTCTGAAGGCCCCATAAACCGTTGAGTTGCCTGTGTTATTTTGATAATCTTCAAAAGTTCCCAACGACTTTCCTCCCCACCAGTCATTAGTGCCCAAAAAAATGCTGTAGACATCTGCTTTTGGAATTTCAAGATTATCAAAATCAGTGGCAATTTTAACTGCTGTCCAACCATTGTACCCCTTATTAGTCACTTTGATATCGGGGAATTTATCTGTCACCAAAGTCAGGTACCCTTTGCTTATGCGGTTTCCAGTCTCTTCCGGATGGTCATTTAGATAGGTAATAGAATCTCCGATGGCTACCCAAATCAAAGGCTTTGGTGCAAATCCAAAAGAAAATATCAGGCAAACAAGGAGGAGAAATGTTTTTTTCATTTTGGGTCGGAGTCAATGTTTAGTAATGTATTGTGACTGAAAATTCGTGCTTTTGACAATTCCCCAAAGTATTGAAAAACCGCGATATCCGGTTAATTTATTGCAGGGTGAATTTTGAAATGAAATGAAAAAGGAATGATTTCAAAAGATTATTTGTCTGATAGAATCCATTAGGGTTAATTTGTGAATATATCCATGGCCCAGTAGTTCAACGCCCGCCCGGCTGACACCAGTCGGAAGGGGATAGAAAAAGCGTTTCCTAAACGCTAGATCTAGGTTTCCTGCCGGCCAGGCAGGAATTCATAGCAAGGCTACAAACGATTTGATATGTTTACTGAATACGCTTTGAAAAGTAATATGGCCCCGTAGTTCAACGGATAGAACAAGCGTTTCCTAAACGCTAGATCCAAGTTCGATTCTTGGCGGGGCTACAAAATTTTAATCAGAAGGTTATTTTTTCTCAGCGGATGAAGGAATTGTACTATGCTTATGTGATTAAAAGCAGGAACCATGATTATTTTTATAAAGGCCACTGCAAAGATTTGAAGAAAAGGCTGCATCAGCATAATTCAGGGATGACTACTTCAATTCGACCCTATATCCCTTTTGAGATCGTTTATTTTGAAGAATTTGAAAATCTATCAGAGGCGATCAAAAGAGAGAAATATTTCAAAACAGCAAGGGGAAGGGAGTTTCTAAAAAAGATGTTGCCCTCCTAGTTCAACGCCCGCCCGGCTGACGCCAGTCGGACGGGGATAGAACAAGCGTTTCCTAAACGCTAGATCTAGGTTCGATTCCTAGCGGGGCTACTTTACAGGGAAGCTGCGAAAAATTAATTTCTTATTTCATAGCCGTTCTAATCTCCTGCAGAAACAATGTAACTTTCACTTTTGGGTCGCCTTCGCCCAATGTTTCAAGCGGAATATATCCACGATAGCTGGATTTCTGAATTATCGCGATCAGTTTGTTCAGGTCAGTTTTTTGCTCAATACCATTTACATACAGATTTTCTTTTAATTGCCAACTGACCGCGTATGGAATTGCCTTTTCTATTTCCTGATAGGCATCAGCACGAAAGCTGCCAATATCCAGAATCAGTCCAAACCAATCGGAGTCGACACGATTGATGATTTCAATGGTCTGATCAGCTGTTTTAAGAAAATCATGGTGGTTTTGTATTCCAACAATTACCCCATGAGCTTTCCCGAATTCAACACATTCGTTGAGGTTGGCGACTAGATAATCGACCACTTCTTCTCGGGGGATTTGGGAAACGTCAGCTGTTCCGGAGAAAACTCGAATGACCGGAGCTCCAAGCTTTTCGGCTGCTAGAATCCAACTTTTCACCAACTCAACACTTGCTTTTCGCTTGGCCGGATCTGGATCGGTAAAATCGTTGCGCACACCTGTTCCGCTAATTTCAAGCCCCAGCAAAAAAGCTTTTTGTTTGATGTGGTACAAATATTCATCGGAAGGAACTTCAGGATAACCCGGGAAATAATAGGCGGTAATATCTACCGCATCAAACTGATTGGCAGCGCAATACTCCAATAGATAGTCCAGATTCATTTCGCCTTTCATCAGCGGACCATTAAACGAATAGGCATTTAGGCTGGTCTTTAATTTCGTTGGAAGTTTTTGTTGCGATTTTCCTGCCAAAGGGAAACTTGTGACCAAAAAAAGAAGGATGACAATTATCCAAAGTTGATATTTATGATTTCGGTTCATATTCTAAAGGTCTATAAATAAATAATCAAGTTAAATTTTCAGGATTCCTCCCTTTTTTGGTTGTCAGGGGTCAGAATCCACAGAGATAAGGCAAATATCCCCGGGTATTTGTTTTCACCAGAAATACATCTCCGCTCTGCGGATATTGAGTAAGCTTGGCCTCACTTAGATTTTCTCTGGCAGTAGTGATGAGCAAGTGGTCTAGATTTTCCCCACCGAAAACACAGGATGTTACATTTGGAACAGGTAATACGATTTTTTTCAAAAGCTTTCCGTTTTCCGGATCCCAGCAATAAACCCCAAATCCACCGTAGTGTGCGACCCAGAGTTTTCCTTCCTGATCAATGCACATCCCGTCGGGTGTGCCCAATTCTTTTGGCACACGGATTACAGTTCGATCAAAGTTGATTTCTCCTGTTTCCACATCAAACTGATACGCTTTAATCTCTTGAGTTGGACTGTCAATATAGTAGAAGATTTGATTATCGGAAGTCCAAGCCATTCCGTTGGAAATAGTGATCTTTCCCAATTTTTTTTCCGGATTTAGCTCTGAATCAATAAGGTAAAGCGAACCTGATCCCGGTGTGAATTTGGTACTCATGGTTCCTATCCATAGTCTTCCATCTGCATCGCAGGCTCCATCATTGAACCTATTGAGTGGTTGATCCTCTTCGATCTCAATCAGCCATTCCAGTTTTTCGGTCTCAATATCGAAACGAGCAATTTTTCGCTCTAAGGCCAGAATTAAATACTTACCCTGACCCTCCACTACCAGAGAAAGGCGGTAATTGAATTTCCGAGTCGTGGTTTTTTTGGTGGGAAAGTGATGTTCGTATAATTCTCCTTTTTCAATATCTACCCAGAAAAAGCTTTTTCTTTCAGCATGCCAGTAGGGGCCTTCCCCAAGAGTACATTGGGATTGATATAAATTAATGACTTCCATAAGTAATAAGTTATTTTTCAGGCCAATAAAAGGCTATTTTTTTCTTTAAAAATTCGACGCTTCTCTCCAATTGATCCATGCCATCCACTCCATCCTCGATGCTAATCCAACTATCAAATCCAACTCGTTTTAACTCAGTGAAAATGGCATCGTAGTCATTCATCCCTTTTCCGATTTCTCCATGGCTTAGCCTTTTGGCATAGCCCAAAGCTCCGCCTTCTTCGTTGCGCAGATCTTCTATAGTCCCATATTTCAGGTATCGGTCACTGGCATGCATGGTCACAACCCTGTCAGATACTTTATAAAGAAGCTCCAGCGGGTCCTCCCCCGCCAAAAAAGTATTGCTCGGATCATAATTCACCCCAAAATTCGGATGATGAATGCTGTTGACCAGCAGACTGAATACATCCATTTTTTGAGCAAATTCCGGATATTCCCAAAAATCATCTTTGTAGTGATTTTCCAGACTTAGCGTAATTCCTCGTTCCTGCGCATATGGTAAACATTCCTGAATACTTTCAGAAGCAAGTTTTACTCCTTCTTCTGTTGTCAGCACGGGCCTTTTCTGACCCGAAAGAACACGACAATATGATCCGCCAAGAATGTAAGTCATCTCGATCCAGTGTTTTTGTTTCTGGATTTCCTTTTCGCGGAAAGCCCGATCTGGATGAGTAAAGTCCGGAGAGCAGCACATCATGGGAATTACCTTGCCGGTATCTTCCACCATTTTTCGGAATTCAGGCCACTTATTTTGATCCTCCATTTCAAGAAATCCGGCATACCACTCCAAGCCCTGGATGTCAAGTTTGGAAGCTAATGCAATCCATTCTGAGATTTTCATGCTCCCATCCTTGCAAAGTGCTTGCATGAAGGCTTTTGGGAAGGCGGCTAATTTGGGCATTGATTTCTACTTTTTGGGTTTTGCGGTATGTTGAAAACTCTCTTATTTCGAAGGAATTGTATTCGTGTCTTTGGGCGCATTTCTTCCCATCATCGGGTATTGCTCGAGATCCACTACCTGTCCGCTGATGGGTCCGCTTTCATCCCCCAACCAATAAATAGCTGCCGCTGCAATCTCTTCCGGCCAGAGGATTCTTCCTGCCGGGGCATACATGGCGGGTAAATCTTCGTACCAGTTGGAAGGCAAACCATGCTGCTTTTTACGCTCCATTTCCTTCTCGGTAAGGACCCAACCCGGGTTAATCTGATTGACACGAACTCCGTTTTCGCGGGGAAGTGCATCGCCGAGGTTTCTGGTCATTGTCATCAAAGCTCCTTTGGAAATGCTGTAAGCCAATAAATTGGGTTCTCCACTCCAGGCGTTGACCGAACCGATATTCAAAATGACACCTTTGGTTTTGGTCAAATGGGCCAAAGCTGATTGAATCAAAAGAAAAGGAGCGATAGTATTCACATCGAGTACTTTTTCCAGAAATGCCTTATCGGTGGTGCGGATATTAGAAGTGACGACCATGGCGGCATTGTTGACAACTGCATCTAGTTTACCCCAGGTTTTTACGGCAAGGGCAACAAGGCGCTTTTCGCAACCATCTTCAGAGAGATCTTCGATGTGCAGGACTGCCTGTTCCTCTCCAAGTTCAGCCAGAACTTCCATCCCGAGTTCTAATTCCAAACCATGCAGGACGACTTTGGCACCTTCAGCTACTGCCCGCTTGGCGATTGCTTTGCCGATCCCCATTGTACTCCCGGTGACGATAATTACTTTGTCTTTAAGCCTCATTTCAGACAGGTCTTAAAACTGACTTTACCACTTGTCCTGTATGCATTTTATGAAATGCTTCATGCCATTCGGTAATAGGCCAAACGCCCCCAATGATTGGTTTCACATCTAAGGCTCCGCTTGCAAGCAATCCTATTACTTTTTCCCAAATCGGCCAGTTGTGACTAAAACTTCCCTGAAGTCTGACGTTTTTTTGGACGATCGGATCGATGGAAAAATTCAAAGGTTGAGGCCCCCAACCGACTTTTGTGATTTGGCCATTTGGGCGAACCAAATCCATGGCGATTTTCAAAGTGGCACTTACACCTGCAGCATCGACGATGAGATCCGCACCAAGTCCATCTCGTTTTCTTGCCCAGTCTGTAGCTGAATTTATAAGCGGTTCGACTCCGTATTTTTTTGCTATTTCTAATCGACCCCGATCAGCTTCAAGACCAAGGATAGCCACTTCGGCTCCGCAAAGTCTGGCAACTGCCGCACAGAGAATCCCGATTGTTCCGGGTCCGATCACCAGTACCCGGTCTCCGGGTTTTACATTGGAATTCCCAACTACTGAATTGTAAGCAACGCAGCAAGGTTCGGTGAGGCAGGCTTCTTCGAAAGACAAAGAATCAGGAACATGATGAAGGCATCTGGCCGGAACTCGCACAAACCGAGTCATCGCGCCATTCACTCCATACCCAAATCCTTTTCGTGTAGGGTCCAAATTATATAAGCCAACCCTGCTCATCGGGTTTTGTGTGTCAATGACAGCGGCAGTTTCACTTACCACTCGGTCACCAACTTTCCAATTTGAAACCCTCGCTCCAAGACTTGCGATTCTGCCACCAAATTCATGGCCCAAAACTACAGGATAGTTGACTTGCCAGCTATGATCAGACGTCCATTGATGGAGATCAGATCCGCATACACCGACATTTTCTACCTCAAGCAAAACATCGTCTTCTCCGATTTCCGGAATAGGGATTTCTCTGATTTCTACCGATCCTTTGACTTCGGAATAATTGACTACTGCTGCTGATTTTGTGGATAAAGACATGGATTATACGTTTTTTGGGTTGGCTGTTACTTGTGCGTGGATTGCTTCGCAAATTTTCCGCAGGGAGGATTCAAGATCTCCATTGGCAGTTTTGAAGGCATCTGCATCGATGGTCAAAGGCGCACCCAAGACTACCAACGGTGCTCCATATTGCGGACATTGAATTGCTTGTTCAAGAGAAAGTCCACCGACAGCCTGAACCGGGATATTAACGGCTTTGACAACTTCCCGAAGCTGATCAAGCGGACTTGGCATCCTGTGCCCGGCTGCTGCGATTCCCCTCCGCTCATCATATCCGATGTGGTGGATTACAAAGTCGCAACCCAAATCTTCTAAAAATTTTGCACCTTCCACCATATCGGGGCAAATCATATTGTCTCCCATCACTTTCACCCCAAAGTCTTTACCGGCTTTCACGACACATTTGATGGTTTCGGCATGAGCTCTTGCCATGACTACCACGTGGGTGGCTCCGGCTTTTGCCATCATTTCTGCTTCCAGATAGCCTCCATCCATGGTTTTAAGATCGGCAACGATGGGAACTCCCGGAAATGCTTCTCTTAATTTCCTGACTCCATGAAGTCCTTCTGCCAGGATCAAAGGAGTGCCGGCTTCCAGCCAATCTACTCCGGCACGCATCGCCAAGGCTGCGGTTTCCAGCGCCTCATCAATATTGGTAAGGTCAAGGGATATTTGAACTATAGGTCTCATTTGGGTGATTGGGGTTTATTTGAAGCAATAGCAGAGAGCAGGATGAACCTGCCTTTAGATTTATTAAGTTAAACAATAATTTAAGTCCTAAAAATGGGGATATTTATTTCTGCGCTATAG
>JBKJKX010000075.1:0-8285 GCA_046597285.1 Algoriphagus sp.
ACCTATCTGATCGATCACGAAAACGGTGATTGGTACTCAGGCGGGCTGGACAAACAACCTGAACTCAAAACCGCCAACAAGGGAAATATCTGGAAAGGGATCTACCATCATTACCGCTCCTTGGATGGCTGCATTCAGCGATTGAAGAACTAATTCGCAGTGAAATGATGATGGGAAAAACGTACAACCCACAATTAAAATGATTTCTTTGAGCAAGTCCGGAAACCAAACCACTTTTCATTTCAACAAACCATTGCTAATGCTCTAATCGTCAGCAGATGATACTTTACCTGAATGATAATATGCTGAGCTCCAATCAGTCCACTTCCAGACAATAACTTCACAACTCCATAACCTTACTCCCAAAAATTAGTTGTACTTTTGCGCCTTCAATACCGCAAACCATGTTGAATATCCGGAATATCGCGATTATCGCACACGTTGACCACGGCAAAACTACGCTAGTTGACAAAATCATTCATGCTTCTCAAATCTTCAGAGAAAATCAGCAGTTCCAGGACCTGATCCTGGATAGTAACGATTTGGAGCGTGAACGAGGAATTACTATTCTTTCAAAGAATGTTTCTGTCCGCTATAAGGATGCTAAAATCAATATAATTGACACCCCTGGTCACGCCGATTTCGGCGGTGAAGTGGAGCGAGTTTTGAAAATGGCAGATGGGGTGATCTTGCTGGTGGATGCTTTTGAAGGCCCTATGCCTCAGACCCGATTTGTACTGGGCAAAGCTTTAGCTCTTGGTCTTACTCCAATCGTAATCGTAAACAAAGTAGATAAAGAAAACTGCCGCCCTGACGAAGTTCACGAGGCTGTTTTTGATTTGATGTTCAACTTGGACGCAACTGAGGAGCAATTGAACTTCTTCACCTTGTATGGTTCTGCAAAACAGAATTGGATGGGACCAGATTGGAAAAACCCTACTGATAATATTTTCCCTCTTTTGGATGCTGTTTTGGAGTATATCCCGGCACCAAAAATTGACGATGGAACTCTACAAATGCAAATAACCTCGTTGGATTACTCCAGTTTTGTGGGACGTATTGCAATCGGTCGAGTTAGAAGAGGAACAATCACCGAGAACCAGCAAATTGCCCTTTGCAAAGCCGACGGCTCTATCAAAAAGATGAGAGTTAAGGAGCTCCAAGTATTTGAAGGACTCGGCAGAGTAAAAGTTTCAGAAGTAATGGCAGGCGATATCTGCGCTGTGATGGGAATTGAAGATTTTGAAATCGGAGACACCATTGCAAACGCTGATAATCCTGAGCCGCTTCCAAGAATATCGATCGATGAGCCTACCATGAATATGCTCTTCACTATTAACAACTCACCTTTCTTCGGTAAAGAAGGAAAATTCGTGACTTCCCGTCACCTGAGAGATAGACTTTTTAAGGAAACTGAGAAAAATCTGGCCATGAAAGTGGAAAGCACAGATAGTGAGGACAAATTCCTTGTTTATGGACGTGGTATCCTTCACTTGTCTATTCTAATCGAAACAATGAGAAGGGAAGGCTACGAACTTCAGGTTGGTCAGCCACAAGTAATCTTCAAAGAAATCGACGGAGTGAAATGTGAACCGATCGAATTGCTTGTTGTAGACGTGCCTCAGGAAACTGCTGGAAAAGTAATCGAACTGGCAACTCAGCGAAAAGGTGAATTGACCATCATGGAGCCAAAAGGTGATCTTCAGCATTTGGAGTTCAGAATTCCTGCAAGAGGTTTGATTGGTTTGAGAAATAACGTGTTGACTGCCACTCAGGGTGAAGCCATCATGAACCATAGATTTTCCGAGTATGAACCTTTCAAAGGTAGTATCCCTGGAAGAATCAACGGATCGCTAATCGCTATGGAAGGTGGACCTTGTACAGCCTATGCTATCGACAAGCTTCAGGATAGAGGAATGTTCTTCGTTGATCCGGGAGATGATTTGTATGCAGGTCAGGTAGTAGGCGAGCATTCACGTGACAACGACATTGTGGTAAATATTCAAAAAGGCAAGAAATTGACCAACATGAGAGCTTCAGGAACTGATGATAACGTCAGAATTATCCCTGCAAAAAAGTTTTCTTTGGAAGAGTCAATGGAATATATCCAGAAGGATGAATACCTTGAAATCACTCCCAAATCCATCCGGATGAGAAAAATCTACTTGGATGAGAACGAAAGAGGAAGAATGGCTAAGAAAGACTCCTAATCCAGAATTAAAATAATAGGTTGAAAAAATCCCTCAGACATAAAGGTTTGAGGGATTTTTAATTTACCACTGATGATGAACTTCTGATTTGATGTATTGGTCATAAATCCTGACTGCTTCCTGCATCTGGTGTGGGCTCAAAGCAGGTAGTTGTGAAGCTCTGATATTTGCATTCAATTGATCCACATTTGAGGCTCCGGGAATGACCGTTCCAACTTGCTTAAACATCAAAATCCATCTCAACGCTTGAGCGGCCAAATCATGTTTATCTTCAAAATCTGCTTTTAATTCCTCAATTGCAGGAAAAGCTATTTCTAGCGGAACACCTGAGAACGTGTCGCCTTTATCAAAACCTTTCCCTTCTCGGTTAAAGCTTCGGTGGTCATCACTTCCAAAAGTCGTTTCCTCATTGATATTTCCTGCTAACAGACCACTTGCCAAAGGAACCCGAATAATCAGTCCCACCTCGTTCATCTCGGCTAGATTGAATAATATCTCTGCAGGTCTTTGTCTGAAAAGATTGAAAATAATCTGAACTGTTGATACAATGTCATATTTAATCGCTGTCATCGCTTCGTTGATGCGCTCCACGCTTAGTCCCATCGCTCCGATTTTTCCCTCTGCTTTCAGATCTTCGAAAAGTCCGAAAATTTCATCCCTCTGATAAACTTCAGCAGGTGGGCAATGCAATTGAATTAAGTCTAGCTGATCGAGTCCCGTATTGGTCAAACTATCTTCCACAAATCTTCGGAGCTTATCAGTTGAATAGCACTCATTGAACTGGGGTTTAATTCTCCGACCGCATTTCGTTGCTACATAAATTTTTTCAGATCGCTCTCTAACAGCTTTCCCTACCGCTGCTTCACTTAATCCCCCATCATACACATCTGCTGTATCGACAAAATTGATCCCTTGATCAAAGGCAGAATGAAGAAGTTCATCAGCTCGTTTGGGATCAAAAGCTTTGCCCCATCCTCCTCCAACTTGCCAAGTACCAAGTCCTATTTCGGAGACTTGCCATCCGGTTTTTCCTAGAAATTTGAAGTTCATAAGCTAAAAATGGTTTTTGGGTTATTCATTAACTTATCCCTAAAGTCTAATTCTCATGCCAAATAAATCCTCAAAACACAATCGCTTTGCTCAGTTTCATCTATTTCAAACCTTTGATAATAATATTTCCGGTACCATCTGCCAAACAAGGATATTGGAATTCATATTTTGATTTTTTGGGATTGTTGATGATCTCATAAAACTCATCCAAAAATTTGATTGTGGATTTGACATAGTTTTTATCGAGCATCACACTTTCTGAATACAGAGAATAAACTGCCTCTCTTTGAGAAATAAATTCCAAAAATGTTTTCTTAAAATGCTGGATGCTTTCTACGCAATATCCTCGGTATCTCCTATCGGTGACGGATGATAACAATAATTCAGGTGCCGGTAAAGCGTATGGAGCATGAACTATACCTGAATGATCAAAATCATAGGGTACTGCAACTGGATTTCCAAGTTCAGGACCGCGCATGAGCTTAATGTTTTGCCTGTATTGAATGGACCAATCTGTATTACCAATCAAAAATTGAAAAACTGCCATCCTCTGGAAATCATCCGGTCCTATTCTTTCGGGGTTGATCAGATCTTTGTCCAAAGAATTCATGTGGTTTCTTTGAGTCATTTGAACTTCTTCTTCAATTATAAAAGCTAGCAACGGTTCAAATTCCTTAGATTTTTCTGATTCATCCTGGATCGTTAACCTCACCAACCGAACTTTAAAGCTGTATGGTGTAAATAGATTATACAATTTATAGGCATAAAACTCTCTCAGAACATACTTTTCACCCTGACAAGGCATCACAAGTTTGAGCTTGTCCTGATTTTGAAAAATCGTGTTTTCAACATCTTCTTTTGAGAAATTCAGCAGGAGAGGCGGATAATCACAAATTTTCATTTCCCTCCTGAAATGGCCTCTTGTCCTCACTCTCAAAGACTTGGGAATTTGATTTCCCATGCTATCCGCATAGCTTATCGAAAAGTCAAAATATTGAAGTTCACCGGTGATGTTTTTAAAAAGCTTATTAAAATCCCCCTTCAAGCTGATCTCTAAAATCTCGTCACTTTCAAAAAGCCCTTTGTTTTGCCCCAAACTATCATGAGTCCAAACCAGGATGGCAAGCAATGAACAAAACCCTTTGATCCATTTCATTTCTAAGTCTATTTATCCAAGTTATAGTCCAAGCAGCTCAAAAAATCTTCATTGAAAGACCTATTTGATATTTAAGTTAACCAAAAAAAAATCGCCCGATAACTGAACTCTGCAAAAGCGATTAAAATTTTTATCTTTAAATATTGTTGAAAAATCCTCCGAAATCTTCTCCAATTAAATGAGCGGGGACGATCTTCAACTCAATCTCTATCCCTTAAAACCTATGAAATCAAGAAGACAATTTATAAAAGCTTTAGGAGTGGCGAGTGCCACTGCTATCTTACCTATTACCTCAATCGCATCTGAAATGGCAAAGCAAAAAATGATTCACCAAGTTTATTTCTGGCTTCACGATCTGACCAACACGCAAGAATTCCTGACTGAAGCAGTCCCAATGCTGGGTCGCTGCAAAACTGTAGCTAAATTTATTGCAGGCACCCCTGCTCCTACCGCAGATAGAGAAGTGGTAGACCATAGCTTCCAAGTTTCATGTACCCTATTTTTTGATAGCTTGGAAGATCAGGACGTTTACCAGTCAGATCCCCTTCACTTGGAATTTATTGAGAAATATTCTACTATGTGGAAAGCTGTAAAAGTCTATGACATTTCTATTTAAGGAAAACCCTAATTGGGTAAGACGTCGTAAATACCTGAAATACAAAATATTCTGATATGAAAAATGTGAAGTGGATTATTGGGTTGGCGCTGATTGGATTTTGGGCATGTGAACCAAAAGAGGATCTTGCACCAACTCCTCAGGGGGATTTGGTGGAAGAAGCAATTTACAACACCATGAAAGAATGGTATTATTGGAATCAAGAACTTCCCGCTACAGTTGATTATTCGAAGTTTGCTTCCAATGAAGAACTCTTAGCAGGAATTACCTTCAAGCCTCTTGACCGATTTTCTTACCTCACCACGACCGAAGCTTTCAACAATTCATTTGTAGGCAGAAATGCCGGACATGGATTCGGTTTCGCTTTCGATGCGGAGGAAAGACTCTACCTCACCTTTGTTTTTAATGAATCTCCTGCCGGAAAAGACGGATGGAAACGTGGCTGGGAAATAACTCAAATCAACGGAAAAGCAATTTCGGAATACAAAACCAGTACAGGCGGATATGATTTCAAACTGGGAACTACTGATCCGGGAGTCACCAATTCATTTACATTTAAACTTCCGGACGGAACCTCCACTACACGAACAAATATAAAAGCTGAATATCAGTCCAACTCGGTACTGCATCAGGCCATTTATGAATTACCTGGGAAGAAAGTGGGCTATTGGGCGTATCAAAGTTTCAAAGCAACGTCTGGTCTTTCTCCAACCAGAAGCAGCGAAGTACAAAGCTCGATGGAGTACTTTCAATTTCAGGGCATCAATGAATTGATAATTGACCTTAGATACAATGGTGGTGGATCAGTAGCTGTGGCAGAACAGATTAGCAATTATCTCATTCAGTCTGTGAATACAAACAAACTGATGTATACCAACAAGCTGAATTCTCTCAAGACAAGTCAGAACAGCTCGAAAAACTTCAGCAAAATTGGTTCGCTTAATCTGAATAGAATCGTATTCATTACTTCGCGTGGCTCAGCATCTGCCTCTGAATTGGTGATCAATAACCTGGATCCATATATGGATTTGATCCTGATTGGAGATAATACCTTTGGGAAACCGGTTGGTTCTTTCCCCCTTTCAGGATACAACAGGACGTTGAAAGACAACAATGTTGAGTTGGTTCCCATCACATTCGCGACAGCTAATGCTGAGGGTAAAGCGGAATATTTTGAGGGATTTCCAGCAACCTTCCAAGTGGGAGATTCCCCGCAGTTTGCTTGGGGAGACAAAAGAGATTCACGCCTCGCTGCCGCACTTCAGTTCATAGAAAATGGCGCTGTAAATAGCAGACTTCAAAACAATTTCTATCGACCTAAATGGGAAATGATCGATGCATTCAACGGACTGCAACAAGAATTTCCAGCATACTAAAACAAAGAAGCCCGGCAAACCTGGCTTCTTTGTTACTTTTTATGCCGATCTATCAGGACTTGCATAACCTCGTCCAATTCATAGCCTTTGGCTTCTATCAAGATCAAATAGTGAAAAAGTAAATCAGCAGCTTCTCCCAAAAAGAGTTCTTTGTTATCGTCTTTTGCCTCGATCACAATTTCAACAGCTTCCTCTCCAACTTTCTGAGCAATCTTATTGATGCCTTTGGCAAAGAGTGAAGCCGTATATGATTTTTCAGAAGGGTTATTCTTTCGATCCTTAATAATATCCCTTAGCTGATCGATAAACCCTGTCTTAGATCTATTGAATTCATCGAAACAAGTGTCAGCACCCGTATGGCAAACTGGTCCTCGAGGGTTGGCTTTTATCAAGAAACAATCCCCATCACAATCCACCAGGATACTTACCAAATCCATGAAATTCCCGGAAGTTTCACCTTTGGTCCAGAGTCGGTTTTTGCTTCGACTGAAAAACGTAACCATTCCCGACTCTTTGGTTTTCGCCAAAGCTTCCTCGTTCATATAGCCCTGCATCAGCACTTTTCCGCTAATTGCATCCTGCACAATTGCCGGTACTAAGCCATCCATTTTATCAAAATCTATTGTTCTGTCTGCCATCTCTTATTTTCTAACACTTATTCCTTCCTTGTTCAGATACTTTTTCAAATCTTGAATTGGAATTTCTTTAAAATGAAAAATACTCGCAGCCAATGCTGCATCTGCTTTCCCGAAGGTAAACACATCTTTGAAATGTGCCATATTTCCGGCTCCGCCAGAGGCTATCACAGGAATGCTTAACATCGAGGAAATCTCTGCCAAAATCTCATTGGCAAAACCGGCTTTCGTACCGTCGTGATCCATGGATGTGAGCAAGATCTCACCCGCTCCCCGATCGCAAACCTCATTGGCCCAAGCCTGAGTCCGGAGCAAAGTAGCCTTTCTCCCTCCGTGTGTATGCACAAAATCAATCCCATCAACTTCCCTGGTATCAATCGCTACAACGATACATTGGGACCCAAATTCAGCCGCCATTTCATCGATGATTTTTGGATTTTGGACAGCAGCAGAGTTGATCGATATCTTATCTGCGCCTGCATTCAGCAGGAATTTCACATCCTCAATAGTAGAAATCCCACCCCCAACTGTAAAAGGAATATTGATTGCCCTAGCAACTTTTGTAACCAATTCAGCTAAGGTTTTTCGTTTATCAACCGTCGCTGTGATATCCAAAAAGACCAATTCATCGGCTCCTTCATCTGAGTAGATTTTTGCGAGTTCTACCGGATCACCTGCATCACGAAGCTGTACAAAGTTTACACCTTTGACCGTGCGGCCATCTTTGATATCGAGACAGGGGATGATGCGTTTGGTTAACATGGTTATTGGAAAATTGGGGTTTTAGGTTTAAATGTTGGGAAGTGGTAAGGTTGTAAAGTTGCTTCGTATAGAGTATTTAATCTCGTGTCTTGCTTTTTGTGTCTAATGTCTTGCGTCTTATCCAAAACTAGCCAATTCCTCTAGCGTCACTCTTCCTTCATAGTACGCTTTGCCGATGATTGCACCATAGACACCGGATTTTTCAAGTTCTTCCAAATCCTGCACGCTGGACACTCCCCCACTTGCAATCAGTTTGAGATCCGGAATTTCCTGCATGATTTCTAAATAAAGATCAACTGACGGACCTTGAAGCAAGCCATCTTTGGCAACATCTGTGCAGATCACGTACCTTATCCCTTTTTCGAAATAGGATTTAATGAAAGGAATCAAATCTAGTCCTGTAGTCTCTTCCCAGCCTCCGACAGCTATTTTTCTGTCTTTGGCATCAGCCCCCAAGATGATCATCTCAGGTCCAAACTT
>JBKJKX010000171.1:0-10856 GCA_046597285.1 Algoriphagus sp.
CGAAGACCTGTTCCTAATTCATTTAAAATCAGAAGTCTATCCTTCCCCTTGGCTAGGGATAGATTATTTTTCAGGCTATCAACATTGATCTGTTGCCCGAATAAAGTCCCTGTGAAAAGGAGTATTTCAATAACTATTGAAAAAATAAAAACCAATAACTTCACTTTTGTGGGAATAGAGGTGGGAGTCAAAAATACACAGAAAGGTTAAATATCAATTTAAAAATAACGAGGAAATAAAGGTTTTTAAATCGGTCAAGGATTTCAAAAAAGGATTGACTAAAAAAAATTATTCCTAAACGTCACGACCCCGAAAATAGAAAAAGAGCTTTTCGCCCTTTCCCTATTTTAAATTTTCCCAATCCCAGTCTTTGTTCATCTGAGAAATCGCATGATGCGCCGTGAGGTCATATTGACATGGCACAATCGCTACAAAATTGTTGGAAATGGCCCATTCATCGTTGTCTTCTCCCTTGTCAAAATTTACAAAATTACCGGCCATCCAGAAATATTTCCGGCCCGTAGGATCAAATCGTTCGGTAAATTCTTCCTGCCATTTAGCATCTGCCTGCCTACAAACTTTTATTCCCTGTATCGGCTCATTTCTCTTGGGAGGAAAATTCACATTCAGCGCAATCCCCTTTGGAATCCCTCTTTCCAGAACTTGGATTGCAATTTTTTCAACCCACTCTTCTACGTGAGAGAAATCCGCTTTGGAAGAATAATCACAGAGACTAAAACCAATAGAAGGCAGTCCTTCTAAAGCTCCCTCGATTGCAGCAGACATAGTTCCTGAATAAAGAACTGAAATGGATGTATTCGATCCGTGATTAATTCCGCTTACTACCAAATCAGGAGTGCGTCCTTTCAACACATGATGCTTAGCTAGCTTTACACAGTCTGCCGGTGTTCCACTGGATTTATATGCGACAACATCTTCAAAAATATCTTCTTCGTAGAGTCTCAAGGTCTCTCCGATAGTGATAGCGTGTCCCATTCCCGATTGAGGACTGTCGGGAGCAACTACCACAACTTCCCCCAGTTTTTTCATCACTGAGATAAGCACGCGAATTCCTTTTGAAGTAATTCCATCGTCATTGGAGACGAGAATAAGAGGCTTGGACATTAATTTCTGTTGAGTTGATTGTAATAAGCCGTGATTCGAAGTAAATCGCCTCTTTGGTCATGCTCAAGCCGATTTTTTCGCATGAATAAATCGATTTCGTCGTCATAGCCAGAAAGCATATCAAAAAGATCCTTTTTCTTAAGGCTATATTTTTGGATTTCCCCATTTTTGAAAAAATAATAATTGAAAGCAAGCCGATATCCCATCATGGTCTGCGGACCCCAAAATGGATTCATTCCCATTGGCCCATAAGCACCCATGCTTCTGGAATCGGTGGCAATATATTCTCTGCACAGCAATGCTACATCATCACCCTCCGTCAAAACCTCGAAAAAAATCGGAGTTTCATAGCTTGAATTCAGGGAGTATGGCAGACTGTAAAATTTACGGATACCTCCGAAAATCTCATCGTAAATTTCAAAATAAGTTACGTTAGATGCAGTGAAAGTATTAATGTTCGTCTCTTGAAGTTGAACCAGATTATTATCCAAGTCATATTTAACAAGACCTGAAAACGTCAAGCCATCAGTACTGTAGATATTGCCTTTATGCCAAACCTGGGACGGAAAATCTTTTTGGGCCATTCCTGAAACTATTCCCAAAAAGATCAAGCTGAGTGATAAAATCGCTTTTTTCATGGTAATGATCATGCCTGAGTTAACGGTATTACTCATTGTCGGGTTGAATAATTTCCTTGCGTGGTCGGTTGATTTCAATTTACCAAAATTCTATTTCTTCAAAATTGTGTGTCCCATTTTATCCCGCTTCGTGGTGAGGTATTTTACATTGTGAGGATTTGGAGTGATTTCAATGGAAATTTGCTCTACTATTTCCAATCCATAACCAAGCAAGCCTACTCTTTTCTGAGGATTATTTGATATCAGTCGGATTTTGCCAACTCCCAAATCTCTCAAAATCTGAGCTCCTACTCCGTAATCCCTGCTATCCATCGGAAGTCCCAGAGCAATATTTGCCTGAACTGTATCCATCCCCTGCTCCTGAAGTTTGTATGCTTTCATCTTGTTGATGAGTCCTATTCCCCTTCCCTCCTGATTCATATATAAGACTACTCCTTTTCCTTCTTTTTCGACCATCTCCATGGCTGCATGAAGTTGCGGACCACAATCGCATCTACAAGAACCAAAAATATCTCCTGTCATACACGATGAGTGGACCCGAACCATTATCGGTTCGTCTGCCTCCCAACTTCCTTTTAGTAAAGCAAGGTGGATCTCGTTAGTATTGGTTTGACGAAAAGCAATCAAATCAAAGTTTCCCCAATTGGTGGGAAGATCAACTCCAATTTCCCTTTTGATAAGAGATTCAGTACGAAGCCGATATGCGATCATATCTTTAATTGAAATGAGCTTTAATTTAAACCGCTCAGCTACCTTTATCAAATCAGGAAGACGAGCCATAGTCCCATCTTCATTCATGATCTCTACCAACACTCCAGCTGGAGAAAAGCCTGACATCCGGGCTAAATCTATCGCTGCTTCTGTATGACCAGCCCGACGAAGAACCCCGCCTCTTTTTGCTTTCAAAGGAAAAATATGACCCGGCTTCCCAAGTTCACTTGGATGGATGGAATCGTCTATCAATGCTTTAATGGTTTTAGCTCGATCTGAAGCAGAAATACCGGTAGTACATCCGTGACCCACCAAATCCACAGAAACGGTAAATGGTGTTTCGAAAGCTGCGGTATTTTGACCTACCATGAGCTCCAGACCCAATTGGTCACAGCGATCTTCAATCAAAGGAGCACAAATCAATCCCCTGCCATGCGTCGCCATGAAATTGATAATTTCAGGAGTGACTTTTTCTGCTGCGCAAACGAAATCGCCCTCATTCTCACGATCCTCATCGTCAACTACAATAATTACTTCACCATTTTTGATTGCTTGGATAGCGTCCTCAATTGGATCAAGCTGAAAATTTTCCACAAGACTTGGGTTTGGATTGTATTTAGGATGGCAAATTTACACCCTTTCAAATCTAAAACAGGTTGACACCAAAGAAAGTTTGGCTTAGCCGATAACTATCCCAAGTTCTTTGTCAATCTCGAGCAGGACTTTCCTGAGCTCTACATATATCACCTGGACCTCCTGTACTTTATCATCCGAAAGTTTTTCCAATTCAGCATTTTTGATTTTGGATTTTGCTTCATCCATCAACCGAAGAACCATTTTTTTCTTGAGTCTCAAAATAGTTTTATACCCTGTTTGGGTCAAATCATCAGTTTCTGTGGTGATAGTAATCTGGTGCTTTTCGTGCCAATGCGTAGAAACTTCATAACGCTGAGTAACCAAATCAATCACCTCCTGTTGAACTTCTGAATCGAGAGAGCTTAAAAAATAATCAGGACCAGGTAAGTTTCCTTTTTCCAATTCCTGACGATACAAGACTAAAATTTTGGAATAAATGGGTGTCTCAAATTGAAGTTCCTGTGTCTCTGAAAGCAGATATTGACAAAGATGCATCCCCTCATCCCCGATTTGCTGCCATCCATAATTGATTAAAAGACGAACCATCTCCCGTTCCTGAATTCGGAGAACTTCGGTAACGGAAATCTGAGTTCTGGTAGGGATAAGCTCTTCTAAAGCTTCCTCTGCAGCAGCATCCTCTTTTTGCCTATTGAACGATTCCTTCCGAGTTTTCAGGACAGCCTTATTCAACTCGGTAAGAATGATATCCTCTTCAATTCCAAGCAATACCGAAGCTTCTTTGGTATATACAGATCGAATAATCGGATCAGGAATCTTCCCGATGCTTTGAACAACTTCTCGAATCACTTCAGCTTTTCGGATCGGATCCCTTGCAAACTCTTCCTGATACAAGCCAATCTTGAAGCCGATAAAATCCCGGCTGTTTTCTTTCAGGTATTCCTGAAAAGCCTGTGTTCCAACTTTGCGCGAATAACTATCCGGGTCTTCTCCGTCCGGAAAAACAACAGCCTTTACATTCAGTCCGCCCTCGAGCAGTAAATCAATCCCGCGAAGTGAAGCTTTTATTCCTGCCGCATCCCCATCGTAAAGCACCGTCACCTGATCAGTAAACCGTTTGATCAGCTTAATTTGGCCTTCGGTAAGAGATGTACCGGAGGACGAAACCACGTTTTCGATTCCAGAGAGATGCATGGAAATCACATCTGTGTACCCTTCAACGAG
The DNA here is from genome assembly GCA_046597285.1 of Algoriphagus sp. GTDB lineage: Bacteria > Bacteroidota > Bacteroidia > Cytophagales > Cyclobacteriaceae > Algoriphagus. The sequence continues at coordinate 4,293 of JBKJKX010000171.1, forward strand.
ATAGCAATTGTCTTTGTCTCGAATGGCTTTTTTTGCCTGAAACATACCATAGAGGACATCCCCCTTATGGTAAACTTCTGTTTCCGGAGAATTTATGTACTTGGGTTGGTTCTTGTCTTTTGTCAAGATTCTGGCTCCAAATCCAATCGGTTTTCCACTGATATTATGAATCGGGAAAATTACCCTGCCTCTGAAGCGGTCATAAATCCGGGTGAGATCACCCTCTTTTTGAAGTACTAAACCAGCTTTTAATAAAATCTCTTCTTGAAATCCGGCTGATTTTGCCGCCTTCAGCAAATGATCCCAGCCATCAGAGGCATATCCGAGATCAAACTTTTCGATGGTAACCGGATTGAATCCTCGCTCTTTGAAATAGCTCAATCCGATTGACTTCCCTTCTTCAGATTGAAGATTTTTCGCAAAAAAATCACGTGCAAAACCCAACGCTATGAAAAGACTTTCCCGCTCATTTTGAGCTATATCCTGCTCGGGAGTGCGGGATTGATCCTCCTCCACTTCGATTCCATACTTACCCGCAAGATGTCTGATTGCCTCTTGAAAGCCGATTCCCTCGATATCCATCACGAATTGGATCGGGTCACCCGCTTTTCCGCAGCCAAAGCATTTATAGATTTGCTTGGCGGGAGAGATCGAAAACGAAGGGGATTTTTCCCCATGAAAAGGACAACAAGCCCAGAGATTCTGGCCTTTCTTTTTCAAAGGTACGTAGTCACCTACCACCTCTTCGATGTCCATTCTTTCTTTTACTTTATCTGTGGTGAGTTTACTGATGCTCATGGGGAAGTGAAGTGTGACAAAGTTAATCGCTCAGGATAAAATAGGGTTAGGTGAAAAGAACTATTTCAGTACGACTAGGTTTATCTGAAACAATACATTGCCTTTGTGCTTCGAAAAGAGAGGCAGATGCTCTAAATTGAGAAAAATTTCAACATCCCCATGCAAGTAACCAAAGAGGCAATCCTAAAAACCCTGTCAAGAGTTCAAGATCCTGATTTGAAAAAAGATTTGGTAACCCTTGGAATGATTCAAGATATCTTGATTGATGGTCAAGACGTAAGTTTCAAGGTTGTCTTGACCACTCCAGCCTGTCCGCTCAAAGAAGTTATCAAAAACAATTGCCTGGAAGCCCTAAGAGAAGACTTTGCTAAGGAAATGAAATGGGACTTAACAATGACTTCCCAGGTAACGACTGTCAGGGAAGCGACTCCAATCTTACCTGAAGTAAAAAATATTATTGCTATTGCTTCCGGAAAAGGCGGTGTTGGCAAATCAACAACTGCGGCAAATCTTGCAGTAGCCCTCGCCCAACTCGGCGCGAAGGTTGGCTTGATCGATGCTGATATCTCAGGGCCTTCTATCCCCACCATGTTTAATGTTGAGGCGGAGCAGCCTTCAGTAAAGAAAGTAGGCGAAAGAAATATCATCATACCAATTACCCAATACGGGGTTAAATTAATGTCAATAGGGTTTTTAACCCCAGCGGAAAGTGCAGTTGTTTGGAGAGGACCAATGGCCAGTTCAGCTTTGAGGCAGTTCATTTCCGATGTGGAATGGGGTGAGCTGGACTATTTATTGATCGATTTGCCTCCCGGAACTTCTGATATTCACTTGACGATGGTACAAACAGTACCAGTGACAGGTGCGGTTATTGTGACGACTCCTCAAAAAATAGCATTAGCGGATGCTACAAAGGGTTTGTCGATGTTTCGGCAGCCTCAAATTAATGTACCTATCTTAGGTGTTATAGAAAATATGGCCTATTTTACACCCGAAGAATTGCCAGACAACAAGTATTATTTATTTGGCAAGGAAGGTGGAAAAAGATTGGCCGAAAAGTATCAAGTGCCGTTTTTGGGGGAAATTCCAATTATTCAAAGTATCAGAGAAAGCGGCGATTCCGGATACCCGGCGGTACTGAAAAACGGTTTAACCCAAGATGCGTATACTAACCTTGCAAAGACAATTGCCAGACAGATTGCCATCCGAAATGCATCTCAGGAAAAAACTGAGGTGGTAGAAATTAAAGCTTAGATAAAATGCATTCAGAATTAAGAGAACAAATAGAATTTGCACTTGATACCATACGACCTTATTTGGAAGCGGATGGTGGGAACGTCAGGATTGTTGAACTGACCGATGACATGGTTTTGAAAATTGAAATGATGGGTTCTTGCGGCACTTGTCCAATGTCAACAATGACCTTAAAGGCAGGAGTAGAAGAGGCTATCAAGAGAGCTATCCCAGAAATTGTTCGAGTTGAAGCTGTCAATCTTACTATTGCCTAACCAGAACTTAATGAAACAAGGCTTAAGGCTTCTTCAATCTGCATCTGTGCTCCTTTTCGGAGCTATTTTTGTTTTAACAACCCCCATTTTTGCGCAGCAATTTTCTGTTATAGATATCACCAATAATTCCGCAAAAAGTCCTGACCATTCCCATTCGGAAAAGTGTGGCCATACTATTTTGGAAGCCCAAATCCAAAAGGAGATGGGCTATTTCGGATCGAAACCTTTTTTCGAAAGTTGGATTGATCAGAAAATAGAAGCCAGAAAGAATACACCTCAAATCCTTGCCAAAACGTTTGAAGGCCCTCGATTAATTCCGGTTGTAGTCCATGTAATTCACTCAGGACAGCCAGAAGGATCGAGTGTTAACATCCCCTATTCTCAAATAGAGGCCCAAATCAGAATTTTGAATGAGGATTTCAGAAGACTCAATTCCGATGCAAATCAAACTCCTGCCATATTTCAACCAGTTGCCGCGGACTCCAATATCGAATTTGTTTTAGCAAAACAGGACCCATTGGGTCTCCCGACGAATGGCGTTGTTCGGATTCAGGGCACAAAACCCACCTATTCCCCAGATGATGCTACGTTGGTCGGGCAGATATCCCAATGGAACCCGGGAGAATATCTGAATATATGGGTCGTTGCTCTGACCCAACCTTTTATCGGATACGCGTCATTTCCAATTTCAGATCTTCCAGGTCTCAACTTTGCACCTTCCTCTGCAATTACAGATGGAGTGACGATCGATTATCGTTTTTTTGGAACAGGTGGTAGCGCTGTCCCTAGTTATCTAGGCCGTACCGCAACCCATGAAGTGGGACATTATTTTGGTCTTAGACATATCTGGGGAGACGGCGGATGCGGAGTAGATGATTTTGTAACGGATACTCCCTTACAAGATTCTTCAAACACAGTTTGCTCTCCTACTGCAACCAAAATAAGTTGTGGCAATACAAACATGATCCAAAATTACATGGATTATACCCCTGATGCTTGCATGAATTTGTTCACAAAAGGTCAGGTTGAGAGATTCGATGTCGTATTGGCAAATAGCCCTAGAAGAATCACGTTGGTGAATAATCGGGCAACACAAGTACCGATTTTGGCAGATCGGGATCTAGCTATTTCAAAAGTAATTCAACCAGGAGATTTTGCCTGCGAGTCTATTGTGAGCCCGTCCATCGAAGTGAAAAATGCGGGGAAAAATACCTTGACTTCCGGAAAAATCCAGTTAATCCGAAATGGAGTAATACTTGAAGACAAGAGATTTACCTTCAATCTGGCAACTGGAGCAAATGCGATTTTATCATTCAATGATTTCACTCTTTTACCAGCTTTAAATCAGCTGGAATTTAAAATCGTACTGGTCAATGATTTACCTGATCAAAATACTGATAATAACAGCAAACTGGTAAATCCTTCCATTCAGACAACTATTGACCTTCCCTACACGCTCGATTTAACCAACTTTCCAAGTCCATGGTCAATCAAAAATCCTGACGACTTGTTAACATGGTCAAAAACTAATTTGACTATTTCGGGTAAACCCCAATCTTTGGTATTTATCAGACATTACGAATACGAAGCACCCGGTCAGCAGGATTTTTTCATTTCTCCGACAATCGACTTGAAAAACTATCCAAACGCTCAGGTGGTTTTCGACATGGCGCATGCACTTTATGGCCAGGATGGATTTAAAGATGAATTGATTGTTGCGATCTCCCAGGATTGTGGAAATACATTTGATTTTGCTAATGCAACTTACCAGAAAATAGGTCAAACTCTGGAAACCTCTGTGGCTACAATAGATGAATTCATTCCTACGAGCGAATCTCAATTCCGTACGGAGCTGGTCAATCTGAATAAGTTTGCAAGTCTAGGCAGAGTTAAGATTGCGTTCATTACTAAGAATGGTTATGGCAATAATATTTACCTCAAAAATATCCGAATCCTTCCTCAGCAAGAATTCAAATACGAATTAACCTTGAATGAATTAGTATCACCAAATCCAATTGTTGATGGTACGCAAACTGTAGAATCAGTCAGGATTTCCAACACGGGAAATCTTCCTGTTTCGAAGTTTTTCTTTACTCGCAGTACAAACGGATTGGATATAGAAACTTATATCGCGAGCGGGGCTGTGGTCGCACCCGGAGAATCATTTATTCTCGATGGAAGAAACACCACTTCAATTGGTAAAAATAGGCTGGATTATAAAATTTTTCAACCAAACTTTGACCAGAATAATGGCGACAATGGTAGCACTTTAAGGCGCTACATAATTGAAAACGCAGATACGATTGCGGTTCCCTGGAGACAAAATTTCAATAATTCACCTTCTCTCGCTCCTTGGGTTACAATTAATCCACAAGCAGATGTAGCTAGTTTTCAAATTGCTTCAGTTACTAATGGAAGCGGTGCCAACAATGTGGCACGACTTCAGAATCAGGTTAAAGGTTATACTTATTGGCTAGGAAGTCCGATTTTCGATCTTTCTGTAAGCAGACAGGGAAGTATTTTCTTTGATCTGGCAGCTGGATCTGTGAGTCCTGGCACCACCCTGAAAGTAATGGCTAGTGCGGATGGCGGTGAAAATTATAAAGAAGTTTGGAGTGAGAGTGGAACTGAATTGTCTACCGTGTCTGCAGGAGCAGCAAATCCTAACACCGCTACCGACTATTCTAGAAAATTTGTAAACTTAACAGATTTCGCAGGTCCCGGAAAAACCGAAACCAGAATTGCCTTTGTCGTGGAAGGAGGAATAGAAACAGATTCTCCAATTTACCTGGACAATATTGAGCTATTCCTGAGTGCGAATCCCGAGCCAGTTGTTCCAACTGAAGGTATGGCAATCTTATACCCGAATCCAGCAACCGACATCTTCAATATTGCCTTTAATCTTCCAAGATACGAGACCGTTACCATTCAGGTCATTTCGAGTACTGGAGCGGTGGTGCAAGAAATAGAATACCCAAATACGCTAAACCAAACTTATTCCTTCAGTACGGAGCTCTTCTCCCGAGGATTATTTATTATAAAAATCACCAGCAATTCCATTCAGGAAACCCGCAAACTGATTATTAATTAATCTAAAATAAGCCGATGATGTTCTCTTCGGCTTATTTTTTGCCGATAGGTTAAACGCGACAGATGCTTTTCTTCGTTGTAGTGTTTGAAATTCCAGCTTATCTTTAGCTATCCTTTATTTCTTAAAAGACTCAAATAAGACTTTCCTTGAAAAAAATAATCATTAACCTTTCCATCATTTTTGCGATCACCATTTTATTGGGATTTCTGTTTTTGAAAGTTTACCTGCCACTGTATACCAACCATGGCGAAACGGTGTCAGTGCCTGATTTGGCTGGATATACCTTCGATGAAGGTGTTGATCTGCTAGATCGGGCTGGCTTACAATATGAGGTTTCACTAGACTCAGGATTTAATACAGATCAAAAGCCCATGGCAGTATTGAAACAAATTCCGTCAGCAAGTACTCAGGTCAAAAGTGACCGCAAGATCTACCTGACCCTGAACGCCCGAAATGCTCCTATGCTAAAAATGCCGAACCTTGTCAATACGCCTCTTAAAAATGTGCAGGAAATCCTTGCAAACATGGGATTGGAGCGAGGAGACATTGTATATGTTCCGGATATTGGTACCAATGTTATTTTGGAACAAAGGTATCGGGGAGTCAAAATACCGGAAGGCTTTGAAATCCCGAAAGGTGCAAGAATTGATTTAATGGTCGGAGATGGCTTTGGAAATCAGGTACTGAGTGTTCCCGACTTAGTGGGAATGGAAGAAATCGAAGCTGAATTTTTGATCTTAGGATCCGGACTTCGGGTTGGTAGTAAAAAAATCTCCGAAACTGATTCTGTTGCTCCTGGCAAGGTATTTCTTCAATCTCCTGCGGCAGGAATGCAAGTCAATACGGGTGAATTAATCAATCTTTGGGTTGCAAAAGGAAACCTCTGAGTTAAATGCCTAAAAATCTCCACATAGTCCGCTGGCTGGGAGTGAGTTTACTGCTCATATTGTCCTTCGTTGCGCGAGCTCAGTTTGTGGAATTTGCATCTATCCCTTTACAGAAATATGCTCCAAATGGAAACGTTCTACTTGGAGCAAGAACCCAAAACGCAAACCAAATTCCATTTTGGGATGATTTCTCAACAGGTATTGATACACTGAAATGGATCGTTCAGGGCAGTTCTTATACCGAAACTATAGGCCTGAATGCCCCTTCGATCGGGATGAT
>JBKJKX010000022.1:0-15247 GCA_046597285.1 Algoriphagus sp.
GCGCAGCGAATCAGCTTTAGTACCTGGACTGGTAGCGATGATATTGTATTGAATTCTGTGATTTCTTCTCCAGAATTAAACTTCAATGTAAAACAACCAATTATCACTTCAGGAACAAGTGTAGCTATCAATTTGGTAGATAATCAAGCGATCGCATTCCGAATTGAAGCACCTGAAAACTTTGATTTGACCGTAGATGTAGATGCTCCTTTGTTTTTGACATTTGTGGATGACCCTTTGAAAACTATACCCTTCCAGGTAAAAGTTGCTTACAACAATATGATGCCGGGCAATGAATTAGCTGGAAAAGCCGGAGCAATCGAATTGCCGGTAGGCTTTACGAATGTGACCTTTCCAGTTAATCGAAGAATGTCAGGAGCACCGGGACCTCCTCCTACTCCTACTACCGGCACAGAATCAAGAATAAAAAGCACCGCCTACATCTATATTTATGGCAGTTTGGGTCCAGTAGGCACAGTTCCCGCCGGTAATTATTCAGCAGAAGTCACCATTAACGTTTCCTTCACCAGCTATGATTAAGCACTGGACTAAAATAGCGATCCTGTTAATCCTGATGCTCCCATACGGAGTAGCAAAAGCTCAGTTTGTTACGATCAAATTGGAAATACCCGCAGGTGCAGCTTTTAAGTCCCAAGTTGTTGACCCTATGAAAGGGGGCTCTTGGGAAAAATCACGAGCGATCACCTGGATAGAAATAAATATGCCTGAAAATCTGACCTTTTTACTAGACATTCAATATCCTGAACTAATCGTAGAACCTCCTTTAAAATCCTTCTTTCTAAATAATGGGACTTCGAACTTTGAAGAATCAATCTCCTTAAAAAATGGCAGACACATAGTAATAATGAATAAATCCGGTAAAGTAATCCAAAATATGAAGCCCCGTCCGCTGGCATTATCAGCTTGGCTAGGACTTCCAATGACAGAAGGAATTGCCATCAAAATAGAATATCCATAAAAACTTAAAAACAATTTTGCCTATGAAAGACCCTTAGTTCAAGACTAGAAATTCAATTTTAACAAAAACAAAAACAAATTTTAATTACCTAATTTAAAAACAAATGAAAACAACAATTAAATCAATCCTAACTCTTGCGTTCGTAATGGGCTTAGGAATCATGGCACATGCTCAAAAAGCTACAACTGCGCCGGCCTCTGCAACTGTTCTATCTGACTTATCTATTACTTTGGATGGAACTCAAAACGAAATTGCATTTGGAACGCTATCTGCTACCACGCCGGCAGCAGTTGTTTTGGACGCAAATGGTAGTACGGGTAATGCCAACACTGGTACAGTGACCAATGTAGCTAGATTCGATATAGCCGGCAATAATAGTGCAGTGACTGTGAACTATGATGCTGCTGTAACCTTAACAAACGGTACTCCTGCTGATGATATGACCATGACACCAGAAGTAGTAGGAGCTGCAGCAAATACTGCTCAAGCAGCTGCGCTTGCTGTTGCAAGTGGTGCTCAAAGGACCTTAGTGGCCAATAAATATTACCTTTGGGTAGGCGGTTCAATTACTGCACTAAGTGCCCAGGCCACTGGTACCTATGCAGGCACATTCAATATTAATGTTGAATACAATTAATTACATCAATGCCGGCGGGGATTCCTGCCGGCTATTTTAAAACCTGCACATGAAGAAGATTCTACAAGTTATTTTGACAATTGTCATCCTGACCTTACCAGTTTTGGTATTTGGACAGGTTTCTATAGCGCCTACCACCATATTCATAGATCAGAATGGAATAGGCTCTGTATTCATTACCAATCCGGGAGATGCGCCACAAGAAATCAATGTGAGTTTTGCATTTGGATATCCAGGGGATGATGGATTTGGAAATCTCACTATGGTTTACACCGATAGTATTCGTGCTAAGCAATTTGGAATTGATGCCCGAGTACGAGCATTTCCAAGAACATTTATCTTGGCTCCGCAGCAGCAGCAAACTGTTCGGCTTCAAGTCAGACCCGATCGTTCCCTTGCAGCAGGCACCTATTTCACCCGTGTCAAAATTACTTCCAATGCTCAGACATCGGATGTCGAGGAAACAGCACAAGAAGGAGTTTCTACTAGAGTAAACTTTAAATTTGATCAAGTCATTGCAGCATTTCAAAAAGTAGGTGCAGTAACCACAGGACTAGAATTTGAAGATGTAGAAGTAGTCCAATCTGATAGTATTCTTAAAGTAATTCCAGCTTTCAAGACTACCGGTAATTCACCATTTATCGGAAGCGTGACAGCAACGCTCAAAAATGCACAGAACCAAACACTAGCTGAGCAAGGTCAGACTGTTGCACTCTATTTCTCTGGAAAAAGAGCTGTTGAATTGAAATTACCCGAAAACATATCTCCAGGAGATTATTCCCTCACCTTGGTTTATGAAACACGAAGAGGCGACATCCCTTCCTCAGATTTGGTCCAATCCCAACCAATCACTAAATCTATCCCTGTAAAAATTAACTAGCTCAAATCACACTTGTGGGCATGGTAGATACTCTAAATCTCTCACCGAGAAACCAATGAGAGTACCCAAGATATTCCCATCTTATTTGGGCTTACTCTTTTTTATTCTATTAGCGCCCCAATCGGCTTTTGCTCAAAAAGAACCGGATGGAGAGGTATTGCTAAATTTCAATTATCCAGCAGTAGGAAACGTTTATCTGAATGGAGTATTTTTTGGAGATGTGGCTTATTTACCTTTGGGCGAAGTCTTAAGTCTTCTCTATATCCCATCCCAAAAAACTCCTTCCGGAAAAGGCCTCCAAGGCGCATTTCCCACAAAAAATGACGATTGGCTCATCGATCCAATCACAAATGAACTTACCATAAACGGAAAATCAGGGAAGCTTGACGCTGACAAATATTACATCGGAGAATTAGATCTTTTTTTACATCCCGATTACTTTAATGAGGTATTTGGAATCACATTTACTATTAACACTTACGCGCTGAGTGTAAGTATGAAGTCAACAAATCCGTTGCCTATTGAGGAGCGGCAGAAGCGTGAGTCCATCCGAAAACAACTTCAAAACCGGATGAATAAAGATGAAACATCCGTTCCGCTTCTTTACTCCAGAGATCGCAAAACGTTAGGATTAGGAGTTTTTGACTATAACTTAAATTATACCAAAACAAACCTTGGAAACAATCTAGGGATGTCTTTCAATGCGGGCATGGAACTTCTCGGAGGAGATCTCCAAGGGACCTACCAAGGAAATTACAACCAAGGAAATCTTCTAAGCAATTTTTCAGGATTGAGATGGAGATATGTCCTTCCGGGAGGCCTGCAACCTGAGCGGAATGTTGGTTTGGCCAGTATTTCCGTAGGTCAGGTGAGTACGACAAGTTTCACTAATGGAGCAAACTTATTAGGCATCTCTATCACAAATAATCCAGTAATTCCCCGTTTAGAATTGGACTCATTCGTGATTGATGGAACGACCACACCGGATTCGGAAGTGGAACTATTGATTGGTGGCCAATTAGTAGACTTCACGCGAGCGGATGAAGTCGGATATTACCGATTCAATGCGCCTGTCACCTATGGAACGGTGAGATTAAGTACTCGGATTTATACTCCTTCCGGGGAAGTAATTATCCAAGAGCGACAAATTCAAGTTCCTTTTAGTTTCTTGCCAAAAGGCTTTGTAGGATATAATGTCCAGGCCGGTCTTCCTCAGTTTGCATCAGATAGCCTAGGCACTGGATTGGTTACCCACGCAGATATAGCTTATGGATTGACCAGCACTGTTACTGTACGTGCTGGTGTAGATCAAGGCGAAATCTTTGGAGACTTACCGATTTATCCGGTCTTTGGACTTTCAGCACGGATTTTCCAACAATATCTGTTGAATATTGATGCGCTTCCAGATCGCTATTATCGCGCAACCGGAAGTGTGTTCTACGCTACGAATACCAGCATCAATGCTCAATACACCGAATACAATCCAAATTCTCCTCTCAATTTTAGAGGGCAAATCCGTGATGCTAACCTAAACACATTTTTCCCCTTTAAAATATTTGGAAAATTTGGCGGGTTTCGTCTGACTGGAGAACGAATTTGGTTTGATACCGGAGAAGGGGTAAACAACTACCAGGTCGATTTCAATACTCAAATCAATCGAGTGGTCTTTCGAGTAAATTACCGGGGAGGCAGGAGAAGTATTCTGATCAGTGAAAATCCAACCCAAAACCAATTTGGTTTATTTACGACTTCTTTGACTTACACCCTACCCCGAACCCCCGGAATCCCTGTTTATGTGAGAGGAATGTTCTTAAGAGGGCAGTACCGTTATTCGACACTATTAAAACAGTCTGAATCCATTAGCTTTCTTTTATCGCAGACTCTATTCAAAACAGGCAGATTTTCGATGGGCTATGACAGACAACTGGCTCTAAATGAATCTCAGTTTCAGATCGGGTTTCTAGTTGATTTTAATTCACTGCGTTCATCCTCTCAATTTTCGAAGAGAACTGGGGGCTATACCGCTCAACAGTCCTTCAGCGGATCTCTCGCTTATGATCCTACTGGAAATACTGTAATCCCTAGCAACCGTGATCAAATCACACGATCTGGAGCCACGGTGCGTCTTTTCGTTGACACAAATGAAAATGAACTCTATGATGAAGGGGAAGAGATTGTCCCTGCCAAGGCAGTTCGTCTGGATCGCTCCGCAAACATCCTGTTGGGATCTGACGGATTACTGCGAATTACCCAGCTTCAGAGTTATTGGAAGTATCGACTGGATATCGATATCGCAGCACTTCCCAATCCAAACCTTGCTCCAAAACTCAAGAGTTTTTCTTTCATAGCCGAGCCTAACCGCTTCCGGGCTATTGATATTCCACTGTACCAGACAGGGATTATCGATGGAACAGTATTCCTAGAAAAAGATGGGGAATCCCAAGGTCAGGGTGGTTTACGACTGATTTTGCTGAAAGAAGGCGAATCCGAAGGGGAAGTTATTCGAACGTTCTCGGATGGTAGCTTCTATTCCTATGGATTGCTTCCTGGAAAATACACACTTGAAGTTGATCCAAAGCAGTTGGAATTTATGCAGGCAAATTCTGCGCCTGGCAGATTGGAGTTTGAAATCAAGGCACTTGCTGATGGGGATTATTTAGAAGGAATGAACATCAATCTGAAAACAATTCCCTTAGAGCCTAAGTAAAAAATCTTCGGATTAACTCTTCCCGTTCCTTATCCAAAGTGATGTCAGGCCGCCTCTCTCCTGCCCTTCTGTACCAATAATCAGCATTCCACTGATCTCCTTCTTTTCGGTGTAGATAGGCATGAATTCGCGCGGCATTTTTTCCGGCTAACTGATCCACTTGATCATGAGACTTTTCCCAGTCCTCGTGACCATCATACCATAAGGCCAAAAGCTCTGCCTTGCCTTGAAAAGTTTTTGGATCAATAGCCAAAAATCTATTAATCAATTCTTCTTCGCTTTCCATAAGTTTCACTTTTAAGGTTTTTCAAAGAAAACCATCTTCTCATAAAGGTTTACTCTTTCGTGATATTTTCGTGATATCCTAAACCCAAATTTGACTCAAACAAAAACTGATAAAATCATGAAAAAAGTAATGCTATTATTTTACGTTGTCTTTTTAGGTCTTGTAAGTTGCTCAGAAGATACCGATCCGGTAATCATTGACCCGACCAAACCAACAGGCGCTTTGAATGTATTGCGATCGGGAAGTTTTACTGACCAAAATGGAGCCGGCTCAATGGGGACTGCCGGATTGGGAACAGATACCCAAGGAAAAGAATTCTTACAATTCAATGAAGCTTTTAAGACTGCTTTGGCGACTGGAACTGTAACCGTATTTCTCTCAACCTCAGCAACATTTAAGGCTGATCCAGCTAATGGAAATCCAAACTTATTGGCACTGGGACCAGTTAGAACTGCAGGAGAAAATTTCTTTGTAATTCCAACGGGAATGAGTACCACAAAATACACCCATGTTATCTTATGGTGTGGATCTGTTGGAGTTCCTTTTGGAAATGCACAACTTAAGTAAGATGATGGATTCAAGCAAAATTGGAATAAGTTATTTCTTCACCGCTCTTCCCTTGGCATTTTGCCTAGGGTTGAGTCTTTTATTTTCTTCAGAGGTGGCTGCACAAAGTGGCTGGACCAAGGGAAAGAAAGAAGGCTTTTACCAGCTTAGCTACCAATCGATGACTTCCAATGATTATTACACGTTGGGAGGAGAACTGTTGGAGACGAATCAATTTTCACAGCAATCGATGGTTTTTTATGGGGAATACGGGGTGACTGATCGATTTACCATCATTGCAAATCTTCCGCTTCAGACTTGGAATGGTTTTGAAAACACTGAAAAAGTGAGTGGTTTAGGAGATTTGAGATTGGAATTCAAACATGCAATTCTCAAGAAATACCTTCCCCTGACCCTCTCAGTGGCACCAGAACTACCGATAGGAAGGGCAAATAATTTTGCAAAAAGCAAGATCAACGATTTTGAGCAGATCAATCTACCCTCAGGTGATGGGGAATTCAACGTTTGGTCGACACTTGCCACTTCCTTCGCATTACCAAATGCTCCATTTTACGGCACCGTCTTCGGATCCTATAATGTGCGTACTGAATACGATGGAATTCAATTCAGCGACCAATATGCGCTAGGTGCTGAAATCGGCTATCAAATTGCCAAAAAGGTTTGGGTAAATGCGAGATTGAACGCACTCGCGACTGTCGGCGAAGTACTTATCGCGACTGACTTTGTCCGCGGGGACGGCACCGAATACACAAGCTATAGCTTTGGCGCGAGTGTACCTGTCTACAAGCAGCTCAACTTGAGCGTAAACTATCGAAATTTTAACGATCTGATTTTTGAACGAAAAAACATCTATTCTTCTGGTGTGGTCAGTATCGGGGTGTACTATGAACGAAAATAAAACCATGCTTACTATCATTTCGAATCGGGAAGCTGATCAAAGCGCGTTACCTCGTCTCAAAAAGTATTCAAACAGAGGCAATATCTACCGTCAAGGAGATATTTCTGAAGGATTTTATTTGGTGAAAAATGGAAGTGTCAAACTTCAAAAAACACTTCCAAACGGTTCTCAAGCTATTCTTAAAATCATCAGCCCAGGAGAAATTTTCGGAGAAGGCGAATCCAACGAATCATCCACCAAAAGGAATAATTCATTCGCGATTGCTTTGGAAGAGGGTACACTAATTGAAAAGATCACAAGCAACGATTTTCAGAATGCAGCTTATGGCTTTCAATTACATGATAAACTGCCTCGGTACAGTCTGGAAATTACCCTTAGATTAGAGCGATTGAATTGGATGGATGCTGAGGGGAGAATAAAATTCACCTTGCATGAACTTGCTCAAAAACTAGGCAAACGATTTGGAGGCGAAACACTTTTGAAGGTAAATCTTACCCATCAAGAACTTGGTATGCTTTCTGATTCCAGTCGCCAAACAGTAACTAAAACCCTTTCAAGATTAAAAAAAGACGGCAAAATTACCTACTCCAGAAATCGAATCCTTTTTAGAAATCTTTCCACATTTAATTGATACCAAAATGAAAAATCTATCTAAACTATTCTTAGCACTTTTCTCTTTTATGCTCCTGGCAGGATGCGACAGCGGATCGATGACAGATGCTGACCAAATGAAACCTGTAGATCAAATGAAACCTGCAGATCCGGTAGCAGTTACAGGTCCGGTGACTGTGGTCAAAACTGGATCGCTTACTGCACAGAGTAGCACCAATACGAAGGGAATGGTGCAAGTGGTCACGAATGCAGAAGGTAAATACTTCGTCCGACTGACGGATGAGTTTACGACCAAGTTTAGTACTGGTACAGTTACAGTTTATTTATCTACCTCGGATAAACTTCAGTTGGCTACTTCTGGAACATTCCAATTGGTGTCGATCGTAGGAAAAGCGGGAGAACATTTTTTTCCAATTTCAGGAGCTCCTGATGCCAAGTTTACACATGGCATCATCTGGTGTGGTGCGGCAGCTATTCCTTTTGGATTTGCGCCGTTGAATTAGTGGCTGAAATTAATTCGTCTCATAATAAGGAGTTATTATTAAACTAATTGCCCCCAGCGTTCAGCTAATTTTGGGGGCATTTTTATTGTTTGATATAATCAATATCATAGCAATAATCAGCTGGGCATCCTTGATATACAGATAGCACCGTGTTATTTTCTAACAATTGATAAGACATTTTTCGGGAAATTGGTTGCCCATTTTGCAGCAGTTGATCTTTTGGGACATACTCCAAATTTCCGGAAGAATTTTTAGCGCTAAACATGGTATAATTACCAAACTCCAAAAACCCGTTATTAGTGGCATAGTTGCTAGTTGCTAAGAAAGAATACTCCTCAATGTTCGATTGCGCATTTCTCCTCAGCATTCCCTCCTCCAGCGTGAAATCAGTTTTCATCTCATAGTACATCACTAATTGGAAAGAGTTGTCCTCTGGATCAGCCTGTATGAATTCCCATCTACCGAACAAATTATCTGTTTCAGGTTGCGGATCGTCCGCACATCCTTGTATTAAGAAAATCAAAGCAACAAGACTAATCGAATGTATATATTTCATCGTATGATCGGTTAAAAATAATTGGTAGCTTAAAAAGGTAAACTATTTCTAAGCTACATCAAACTAATTATTAAAAATTCAATTCATCAAATCAAATTCAAACTCAGTAAAGGTTTTTGAATCCGAATGAATTTTTATCTCACTCCCATGGATTTCCAGAATGTGTTTCACTATCGCTAGGCCTAGTCCAGAACCTTGAACCCCCTCCTGACCTTTGTCGATCATGTAATATCTGTCAAAAAGGGAATTCAGTTCTTTCTGCGGAATTCCTTGGCCGGAGTTTCGAATTTTAATATTTACCCCACCATGGTTGGCTTCACAGGCATCGATTAGAATTTGACCATGCTGAGGGGTGTACTTCACGGCGTTATCCAGTAAGTTTTGAATTACTCGATCGATAAGCGAAAGATCTGCATGAACAATTGGGAGGTTTTGACAGATTTGGGATTTGATCTGAATCCCTTTTGCCTGCGCGAGGAGTTCGTACTTCAAGGCAGAATCAAAGAGAAGTTCCTGGATTTTCAACCGCTCCAACTTCACATTCATCTGACCGGATTCAAGTTTGGAAAGGTCAAAAAGATCCGCTACCAGTTTTGTCAGTCGATCTGTTGAGTTAGAAATAATCCGGAGGTATTTCTCCTGTTCTTCTTTGCTTAGCTTATCACCTTTGATTTGAAGGGTTTCGATGTAGCCGTTGATGATGGCAAGGGGATTTCTCAGATCATGGGAAACATTTGCGATCAGTTCTCTTCTGAGACTGTCTACTTTTTTAAGTTCATCAATATTGGTAAGGATAGTATCTGCCATGTGATTAAAGGTTTTTCCAAGCACCGCCAATTCAGAATCCGAATTAGATTCCGGAACCCGAGCATTGAGATCACCATCTCTAAATCGTTCTACGGCTTGGATTATTTTCCGCAAATGTCGCGTCAACCATCCGATCAAAACCAATCCGATCAATAAGGCGACAACCAGCGTGATTGCGATCGAATTGAAAGTAAGCTTCATCCAGAAGCTACTTAGAAGGCTTTTTGAAATAGTTTCAAATTTTTCACTTGCTAAAGTTATATAGACATAGCCCAAGAGCTTGGAGTCCTCATATACCGGTGTTGCGGAAAATACAGATTGATCTCCGGGATTTCTAGGATCATCACCCAGAATGAAGTTTGTCCCCTTTTCAGCAATAAAAGTTTTGACCGGATCGATATCTACTCGTTTCAATTTCACTTTTTGATCCAAAACCACGTAGGAAAGTATCTCACCCGCAGGATCGAGCAGATACACTTCGATCCCCGGATTCACCGCCATCATGGAGTGCATGATCACTCCCAATGCCTCCTCGTTGACTTTTCCGTCTTGAAAGGGATTCACTTCTTTGATCAAGTAATCGGCCACACTGGCATTGAGGCGCTGTGTGGTTTCTTGAAAATATCGTTGAGCAGTAGTCGCGGTAATAATGACATAAGAGAACCCTACGATCAATAGAACCAGGATAAAGCTGAGGGATATTCTCCAAAATAGACTTTTCATAAAAAGGCGTTAAAGTTCATCATTGAACCGATATCCAACGCCCCATGTCGTCAGAATAAAGGCAGGATTGTTAGGATCTTGTTCCACTTTTGCACGAAGACGATTTATATGGGCATTGACGGTGTGCTCGTAGCCGCTGAAATCATAGCCCCAGATCAGTTCAAGTAATTCGCCACGCGAATAACTTCTGCCTGGATTGCGAGCCATTAAGAGTAGTAAGTCAAATTCTTTGGGGGTAAGGTCTAGGCGCTTTTGGTCAAGCACTACCTTCCGTTTCTTTTCATCTATTTCCAGCTTATTGAAGCGCATTTGTTTCACTTCCTTTTCTGCTAATAGGGCAAATTGGTCTTTACGTCTTATGATCGCTTTGACACGAGCAATAAATTCACGGATTTTGAACGGCTTGGTGATGTAGTCATCTGCTCCCGACTCCAATCCAATGACTTTATCGATTTCTTCCGACTTCGCTGTGATCATCAAAATTGGAGTGTAATTATCCAATGCTCGCAGGCGCTGACAGATTGCAATTCCATCCATCTCTGGGAGCATTATATCTAGAATAATCAGGTCAAAAGAATTGGTGTTGGCTTCTTCAAAACCCAACCTTCCATTATTTCGAATTTGGATTTGGTAGTCGAGGTCTTTCAAGTGGATTTGAATCAACTCACTGATATCCGGATCATCTTCTACTACAAGTACTTTTTTCATCTTCTGAGTTAAAGGAGTTGAAAGTTAATTTCAAGTTCTCACGAAACTATCACAATTCAGTATTATCATTTAATTCAATTAGTCTTATATTCTAATTAATCCCAGTATGCTTAAAATCATTGGTTTAGATACTGAAAGCCCCTTCCAGAAAGCGAGGATTATCTGGAAGGTTGAATAAAGTTTTAAAGTCTATGACTGAGAAAAAAAAGTATCCCAAGTGCTCAGGAGCTTTAAATCGTTCTAGGGCAGTTCCAAGGCAAGCTTCCAATCCCCTTTTGCATTGTACCAAAGTGCTTTGAGCTCAGGACTGAGGACTTTTCCGAGAAGTTTGGGCTTTCACTTCTTTTGGCACCTTTCCATGATAGGAAAATTTCTTTTGATAGGCTTCTGCCAAGGCAATAAGTTTTCCTTCTCCAAAGTAATTCCCCACCAGTGTTATGCTCGTCGGCCTTCCTTTTTCGTCAAATCCATTTGGCAAACTCAAAGCCGGATGTCCGGTTAAGTTGGTGATAAGCATCTGTCTTCCCCCAAAAGTCGGAGAGATAATGACATCGTATTTCTCAATCAAATCCTGCATTTCTTCAATCAACAATCTTCTGTGTCTGTTTGCCTGAAGGTACTC
Organism: Algoriphagus sp.; assembly: GCA_046597285.1. Classification (GTDB taxonomy): domain Bacteria; phylum Bacteroidota; class Bacteroidia; order Cytophagales; family Cyclobacteriaceae; genus Algoriphagus. Next base: position 11,486 of record JBKJKX010000022.1, read on the forward strand.
CACGGCTGGAATAAATCTTGACTGTCTGAGTGAGTTAGCGCGGGACTCTTTATGCTGCTCGACCATCAGGCTATCTCTTCCGGATAATAGCAATTCATCAAAAAATGCTCCCGATTCAGCTCTGAGGATTATATCAAACACTTCAAATGGATATCCATCTGGTATGTCCACTTTTTCCGGGTCAATTCCCATTTTTCTGAATTCGGCCAAAGTCCGTTCGTTATGAATACGGTTTGCGGTAGTATCAGAATCAAACTGACTGAAAAAATAGCCGACTTTCAAGTCTTTTAGATTTACGGAAGCCTGATAGGCAAACGCTGCATCCTGAACAGATCGGTCAGCTTTGTCCTGTCCTCTGATATAATCAAATACGATCGCACAATCAGTTGCATTACGGCAAATGGGACCAACCTTATCCATGCTCCAGGAAAGTGTCATAAATCCAGATCGACTCACTGCCCCAAAAGTGGGTCTGAGGCCAGTTACCCCGCAGCGAGTAGATGGGGAAATAATGGATCCAAGTGTTTCTGTCCCGATAGAAAAAGCTACTAATCCCGCAGAAGTTGCCGAAGCAGAACCTGCCGATGATCCGGTAGCACCCTGAGTCAGGTCCCAAGGGTTTTTGGTTTTCCCACCAAACCAGACATCTCCTCTTGCCAGACTTCCCGAAACCATTTTACCAATGAGCACTGCTCCTGCTTCTTCGAGTTTTTTGGCAACTGTCGCCGTCTCATTGATTACCTGATCTTTGTATGGTGCCGCTCCCCACGTGGTTCGATAACCAGGAACTGAAGCCAAGTCTTTTATTCCATAAGGAAGACCGTGCAGCGGCCCTTTGTAATTTCCATTTGCAATTTCGGCATCAGCCCGTCGTGCCTGTACCAACGCCAAATCTTCGGTGACTGTGATGACGGCTAGTAGTTTTGGATCGTATTTTTTGATCCTTTCGAGGTATAATTCTGTCAATTCAAGTGACGAAATCTGCTTTGACTTAATCAAACCAGCCAATTCCATTATTGAAAGAAAAGCAATGGATTCTTTGTCTTTTGGGAGTTTTACGTTTTCATCAACTTCCCATTTATTCAACCCTTTTGAAGGTTGGATTAAAAAATCCATGGGATAAGGATCAAAAGACATGGCAGGTTCGATTTCGTTCCCCAAAGGAAATGTCCGCATGGAATCGTAGCTTTTTCGATTGTCTTCTAGATAGGATAAAAGGGTATCTATTTCTGCATCCCCGAATTTCAGATTCAGGATTTTTTGAGCCGACCTTACATCAGCTGAATTGATGGTTTCAAAATTCTGTGAGATGATAAAGCCAGATAATAATCCAGCCAAAAAGAGGAACCAAAGCCTTTTTTTCATTTTTGAGAGGTTGACAGGAAAGTGATAGTAGACAAATTAGAAAGGGATATTCCTTGAACCTGAAATATGAAATAGAAAATCTACTACGAATCTTAATGCATAATTCAGGTTGAATCAAATCTGAATTTGAATCTAAGCTTTCCCTGTCCTGAAAACCAACTTTTTTATTTGGGCTGCTTTAAAATGTTGTAAGAAATTATTACCCTATGAGTTCTGAAGGGGGATTTTATCAAAAGGAATATTTAAAAATTCTTCTTTCACCTCATGCATGGGCTAGATATTCAAGCTGGTAAATCATTTTTTCGAGTTTACGGAGATTGAATTGCTTTTGGGGTTCAAGTTTCGTTTGAGCAAAATCAGTGTGATAACAATGGTTGTTGACAAATTCTCTGGAAAGCTTCAAAAAAGGTAATAGCTCCATTACCCTTCCGGATATTTTCTCTCGCTCTTTCTTTAGCAAAAGAGTTTGATCAAACCAATCTTCTTTAGCCAAATGAAATAAGTCTGAATCACAAAGGATTGACTCAAATAAATCCAATGGTTTTTGAGGAATCTTGGTCGACAAGATAGCGGATTGGATTCTTTGGATTCTGACAGGCTCAATTCCAAATTGACCCAGAAATTCCCCTGCCATTTCGGCTCCCTGCGCTTCATGTTCATTCGGATTTCCATCCCAATATCCTATATCATGCAGCCAAGCTGCAAGGAACAAATCTGTTTGATCAGTTTCCGGAAGTTGGTAATGCACTGCCAACTCACCTACCCGCTCAACCACTGAAATGGTATGATTGAGATTATGATAACAGATCTCCGGCTTCAATTCAGTTGAAAACAACTTTTGGATCCAGGTTTCAAAATTTTCAAGTTGAATTTCCATCTCTAACAGCTTATTTTGAGCAGATTTTATATGGAATATAATTTTCGTTTGAATAAAATGCAAATATCTAAGATGGTCCTTTTCGGTTTTTCGATTTTTTGCCAGTGTGCTCAAAAAAAATCTGATGATAGGTCAGAAAAATTCGCGCTTTCATATTCGATGGATGAAATGAAAACAGTTGTTTTACCCAAGGATCTCAATGAAATTTCTGGGCTGGAATGGGTTGAAGAAGATGAGCTTTGGGCAGTTGAAGATGAATCCGGTGAGATATTTCGCATTGATCCAAGGACTGGCGAAGTCATCCAAAAAATGAAATTTGAAAAAAAAGCCGACTTCGAAGATTTGACTGTAACCGAAGGGACGGCTTGGGTGCTGCAAAGCAATGGAGATCTTTATAGGGTCAGAGAGCCATTTGGTGAAACTTCCGAAACCACACTTTTCGAATTTCCGAATAGCGGGAAACGAGATATGGAGACAATCTTGGCATCCGAAAATGGTAAGGCGATTTGGATTTTTTGTAAGGACTGCGAAATTGAAAAAGGTTCAGGTGGAGCTTCAGTTTTTAGATTTGACCTGGAAACTTTGCAATTCGATCCCCTACCTTTTCACACGCTCAATCAACAGGATTTCAAATCAGTTCTTCAAAATCAAAATTCAAAACCCCTGAAAATTCAGCCTTCAGCGGCAGCTTTTCACCCGATAGAAAAACGGATTTACATGATTTCATCGACCGGAAACTGGTTAACAATTCTGGATGCAGATTTGAATCCTGAGGAAATGTATAGGCTCGATCCCAAACTTTTCAAGCAACCGGAAGGACTGACGTTTGATCCTGAAGGAAATCTTTACATTTCCAATGAAGCTGCCGGCGGCAAACCAAATCTGCTTTTCTTCCCTTACAAACCTTAAAAAAAATCGCTCGACACATATTCTCTTCACATTTCTTATTGATCTTTGACCTCAGGCACAAGTTTATTCCTAATAAATTCTCCTATTCGAAATCAAACCTGAAAAATCCCATAATTCACTTTTAAGAATAATTTTGGTGTTTAGATTCATAATCTTCATATAAAAAAGCAAACGGTTGAAATATGTTGAATAAAGTCTTGAAAAACCCCAAAAACCCTATTTTATCTATTGGTTGGCAGGTACGGGAGAAGTTATATCTTTGCGCAATTAATTATTTCAAATGAATACAACGGTACTTATTACTTTATGGAACAAGCGTTAATTTACATGGTTCCCGCACTGGGAGTTGTCGGCCTGATTGTAATGGCTATTAAATCTGCCTGGGTTGTCAAGCAAGACACTGGAGACAAAAACATGATGGAACTTGCCGGATACATTGCCGACGGGGCCATGGCATTTTTAAGAGCAGAATGGAAAGTGCTTTCCTATTTCGCCGTAATTGCAGCTATCGTGTTGGCTTGGTCTGGAACTTTGGTGGAAACATCAGATCCAACTATTGCAATTTCTTTTCTTATTGGCGCATTTCTTTCTGCTTTCGCAGGATACATAGG
>JBKJKX010000086.1:0-10184 GCA_046597285.1 Algoriphagus sp.
AGGTAAGTAACTTACGACCACTTGATGAGAGTCGTGCATTTTTGATTAGTTCTTCGATCATTTTGTCCCTAGTTTAGGCAACAAAACCAGTCCAGTTATTTAAGCAGTTAGGAACAACTCGTACAATATTATTGGCATTATTGATTGTTTGCTTTTCATGCGGAATTGAAAGGAATGGAAAGAGTGAAGTAGATAAATATCCAATTCCGGATATTAAACTCGAAAATTTCCGAACATCTGACACAATAATCATGAGGGCTGTTGCGAGAACATGGCCAATAAATTATCTGGCAAAATCAGAAAAAGGTGATTTCTACTTGGATAGTGTTTATACAAGTATGGATACGGTAATGTTATTGATAAATCATGAGGATTATTATATTGAGTGGCGCAAAATGAAAGAAGAGGATGAGCGCCAAAGAATGTTAAAAAAAAAAGATGACGACTTTATTGAATATTTATTCGTAATACCCACAGGAAATTGGTCAGGTAAAGATAGAGCAATCTTGTACCTTATAAAAAGTGATTCGCTTATTGACATTAAGTATCAATAGGAATATTTGATCTAAGACCGAAATAGTTATTTTCAATAAATATTTATCAGGAAGAAATTTTGACTTCAGATTGCGGATATCTATGCCCCAATTGAATTTTCAAACTTCTCATACTTGAAGTGGATAACTCCCATGGTTGATGAATATCAAATCCTTTTATCGCCGCTAATTCCGGGATCCACATTCGCACATAATCTCCTTTTCGGTCGTAGTTTTTGGCTTGACGTAGAATGTTGAAATAGCGATTTTCGCGCGGATCATTTCCCACGCCACCCACATACATCCAATTACCCCAGTTGGAGCAGACGTCGTAATCAATCAGCATACTTTCGAAGTAACTCGCTCCCCAAGTCCAGTCAATTCCCAAATCGTTTACCAGGAAACTCGCTACTATCTGCCGGCCCCTGTTGGACATAAATCCGGTATTTTTCAACTCCCGCATATTGGCATCCACAAATGGAACTCCTGTTCTTCCTGCTATCCATTGTTCAAACTGATCAGTATCCCTACTCCAAGAGTCTGTTTGATTTTTAATGCCGACAACTTGGAAAACCTTGTCACCATGCTTTTTGCAAATAATCCGAAAGTAATCTCTCCAAATGAGTTCAAAAATCAGCCAGTAGGTGCTGTCATTCTTTTTACGCTCCTTTTCATAGCGTTTGACTTCCTCGTAAATCATCCTGGGAGAAATGCAGCCAAGTGCCAACCATGCCGAAAACTTACTGCTGTAATCCGCCCCAATCAGCCCATTACGGGTTTCTTTATAAATTTTCAATAGGTCCTTCTCCCAAAAATAGGACTGGATTCGCCCAAGGCCAGACCTCTCACCACCAAACAACTCTATCACCCGTCTGCGGTCCGGCTTAGGCTCCTCCAATCCGTAATAACTTAAATCCGGCAATTTGCCGACACTCGTTATTTCATCTTTTCCTGGAAAATTCAACCTTGAAGGAAGAGGAAAGACATCCCTGATGGAAGACATCTTTTCGACTTCTTTCCTGAATTGGGTAAAAACTTCAGGGGTCTGATTGACTGGAAAAGGAAGGTCATCCACGTGGTACAACGTGCTTTGCCAATACGCTTCTGTTGCTATTCCCTGCCCCCAAGCAGCCTTCTCAAGAGACTTATCCACATTCCTTTCCTCGGATGTCACTTCTTCGGAATAGAATATGGCCTCCACTTGATTTTTTAGAGCAAATGCTACAACTTCTTCTTCCGGCCTTCCTTTCAGAACAATCAAATCCGCTCCAAACCCTCGTAGATTATTTCTCAGCTCAGCCACAGACTCAATCAGAAATTTTGCCCTGAAGGAACCTGTTTTGGGGAATCCCAAACTTGTCTTTTCAAACATTCTAGGATCAAAGCAATACACTGGAATTACTTCCTTTCCGGACAAGGCTCCTCTAGTCAACACTTCATTATCTCGGACACGAAGGTCGTTTCTGAACCAAACCAAAACCCGATTGTATTTCATGAATTTCCAACAGCCTGTTTAATTGAAGTGTTTACCAGATTTCTAAAAATATATTGGACAGATTTTCAGTACTTTAATTTCCAAAATCACTCATTATGAAAAATTTTCTTTCAACCCTGTTTCTCTTATTCATCCTACACAGTTCCCTTTTCTCCCAGACCCTTGCGGAAAAAATGGGATACAAAAGCACCGACAAACTTTTAATAATTCATGGTGATGACGTAGGGGTTTCGCATTCTCAGACTAAAGCGACTTTCGAATCCATGAAAAATGGTCTTGTCAATTCAACTAGTATGATGGTGCCTACAGGCTGGTCGGCAGAGGTAGGAGAAATGGTGAAAGATTTTCCCGATGCAGACATCGGAATTCACATCACTTTGACAAACGAATGGTTGAATTTTAACTGGGGACCAGAAGCTGGAAGAACAGCTGTTCCGGGTTTAGCAAATGAGAAAGGCCATATGCACACCAATTGCGCTTTAGTCGCTCAAAATGCTTCGCCGGAAGAAGTCGAAATGGAAATCAGGGCACAAATTAAAGCCGCAAATCAGATGGGAATTATTCCTACGCATCTTGATTCACACATGGGGTGCGTATTTTACGGAAGGCCTGAATATCTGAAAAGCTACTTAAAAATTGCGCAAGAACTGAAAATCCCCGCCATGATCAATGGGCAAATCTTGGAAGGAATCATTAAACCAAATCTGGCTATTTTCGCAGGAATCAAAGTTGATAATTTGCCTGTAGTAAATGAGATCATCATGGCTACTCCTGAAAACTATAAAGCAGGAATGGAAGAATTCTACACGAATGCGCTGACGAATCTGAAGCCGGGCGTGAATGTGATTCTGATCCATTTGGCCTTTGATGATGAAGAAATGAATGCTGTCACTGAAGACCACGACTCCTACCACGCGCCTTGGAGACAAGCAGATTACGATTTCTTTACAAGTCAAAAAGCACGGGAAATCCTTGAAAAACAAAACATCAAGCTTGTTACCTGGAGGGAAATTGGTAAAACTCTTTAACCTTTGATACTAAAACTAAATCGGATGCGTCATTCTTTTCTTTTTGTGGCCCTGCTTATTGCAGTCAGCTTTTCTTGCCAAACTCCCTCTTCTCATGAATCAGAGATTTTTGAAAGTTTAGAAGAATTAAAAGGCCTTTCGGGCAACAAAGAATACTTGGCATCACCTTTTGTCGCGGCAGGAGATCGCGTTTACCTGATCGGTCACCAAAACGGAACTTTCCCTGATTTGGGCTGGCATGTGGAAGGAGAAATGGGAGGGATCTGGCTTCATCCGATCAAGCTCATGGATGGATTCATAGCATCGATTGAGTATGATGGAACATCTTTTTGCATCGATCAGGCTAGTTCTTTTACCAATTACCCCTTTACAAATGTTCACCAATTTGAAAATGCCGAGTCCGGAATTGAAATAGAAAGACTGCAATTTGTTCCGGACGGAAAAGAAGGAATGACGATCCTTTTCCGTATCAAAAATGTGGATAACTCTTCTAAAGTGATGGATTTCATATTTCGAGGATATACTGATTTGATGCCGGTTTGGCTTGGAGAGCGAACTGAAATGGTGGATCATCCTGATGATATTTCATTTGATGAGATGACTAAAGTCTTCACCGGAAAGGATCAGGGGAATGATTGGTTTGTGGTTTGGGGAAGTTCCCCCCAATTCCAAATAAGCCCGACAGATCAAGGCTGCTTCATGGAACCTAAAGGACTTGGAAATAATGCGGGATTTAGCACAGAACTTACTTTGGATGCAGGTCAGGAAATTATTTTCCCGGTATTTATAGCAGGATCTACAGAAACCGAAATCAAAGCACTTGAAAATTTTGCGTCCCTCCGTGAAGGACTTTTAACCGATTGGAACTCAAAGAAAGATCGATTTTCCAACCTAAGAACAGAAGCAGAAATTCAGATTCCCGATGGAGAATTGCAACTAGCGTATGAGTGGATCAAATACAATACAGATTGGCTGGTTCGGGATGTTCCGGGAATTGGACGGGGATTTGGAGCAGGATTGCAAGATTATCCTTGGTGGTTTGGAGTAGACAGCGAATACACCATCAAAGGTCTCATTGCCACTGGAAGAAAAGATCTGGTTTACAGCACCATTGATTTGATCCATTCCCTTTCAGAAAAAGAGAACGGCAATGGAAAAATCATCCATGAAGTGAGCACAAACGGAGCGGTGTTTAATCCCGGTAATTTGAACGAAACTCCCCAATTCGCCTCCATGATTTGGGAAGTTTACAGATGGACTGGAGATCGAGATTTTTTGGAAAAATTCTTCCCAACAATCGAGAAAGGATTGATTTGGCTTTTGGAAAATGATAGCGACGGAAATCTGGTAGCCGATGGTTATGGCATGATGGAAATCCACGGCCTCGAATCAGAAATGATTGATGTCGCCGCCTATAGTCAAAAAGCATTTTCAGATGCGGCTCAGATGGCAGAAATTCTTGGAAAAAGTGATTTGGCTAAAGAATACCAAGTCAAATCCGATGCATTGAGAGAACGAATCAATTCGGACTTTTGGGTTCCTGAATTTCGATCGTATGCGGATTTCATCGGAACGGCTGAGGATGCGCTTGGACTGATAGACGGAGCAATTATCCGGGCAGATACGCTGAAAAAGCCGTGGGCTGTCGCTGAATTGAAAGCCACAAAAGCGAAGTTATCCACCTACCCGAAAGATCAAAAACAGGGTTTTGTCTTGTATCATAACTGGGTAGTTAATACCCCGATGGAGATGGGAATCGCAGATCCTGAAAAAGCGAAAATTGCCCTGGAAACCGGAAGAAAGTACACAAATCCATTTGGGATGTTTGTAACCGGAATCGACCGGGATGAAGCTGCCGCCAATGAGGATGGTTCCTTTACGGGAAGCAAAATGTTTTCTTACACTGGTGCGGTAATGACTTTACCGACAGGCGTTCAGGCTATTGGTGAAAATAATTACGGAAACCCGGATGCAGCACTTGATTACCTGAAGCGTATGACCCGAAGCTTTGGTTTTGCACTTCCTGGCTCAATCTATGAAGTTTCTCCGGATTACGGCATGTTCACTCAGGCCTGGAATATGTACAGTTTTGCTGTTCCGATAATCACCCAATTCTTCGGGATAAAGCCCGATGCTGGCAATAAAATAATCCACATTCGGCCTCAAATGCCCACAGGTTGGGAAGAGGCTTCGATCCAAAAAGTGATCATCGGAGACAATGAAATCAGCCTGACCTATGTGGATAAGTCTGGCATTAGATCCATTGAAATTGACCAAACACAATCCAAATGGGAAATATCAATTGAAATTCCGGAAGAATTTTCGAAGGTGAAAGTGCTCGGAAAGGAAGTGAGTTCTGATACCAAAGATGGTTACAGAAGAATCCTAATGACTGGAAAGAAGATGAGAGTAGAGGCGGAGAGATAGAATCCTACAGATTCAACCAGTAATTCAGCTTCAAGACTAAGCTACGCTGCTTCGGCATAAAGTCTCCCGGGAAGTAATTGTCTGTGTACACCAAGAAGAAATCGGAAGCAGGAGCATATCTCCACTGCAAGCGCGTGTTGATATTGATATTATCGATCTGATTGTTGTATTGGACAAAGGTAGTCCAAAACACGCTTTTTGAGAACGTGAGATCAATTCTAGGCCCAACCAAGATCAAATCTGCATCATTTTGCGGTTCCGGAAGCCGGATTCTCGCATAGTTAAAATTCATCGAAACGTTGGCTGTGTAACCAATTCGAACTGCCATTTGACTTTGAATTCTTTGAATGTTTCCTGTGAAATATTTGCCTGTTTCTGCCTCAAGCAGGATATTAAAGAAGTTCCTTGGATTGCTTTTGTATTCGACACCGACCGTTTTGGTGTTGTATTCGGAACCTGCAAGAAGCGGTTCTCCACCGGATCGGGTTGGATCAAAATCATTGAACAAATACACGTACCGGTTTTTCTGTTTGATCTCCAATTCGGAGAAAGAATTAAATCGGATCAGATAACTCAGGTTAATATCACGGTCTGTAGTTCCAAGTGTCTCATTCCAAAATCCCTCATACTCCAATTTTGGACCATGCCGATTGATGCTTCCTGATTTTGGATAAAACAAATAAGAAATATCGGGATTCAAGCGCTTAAAGTCAGCTCTTGGAACAAACCCAACTGCCGGATTGAAGTCTTTACCAATGTCCTGGTAGCTAAATGTCCAGTTCCAGTGCAAGTCGCTATACAAGAGATATGCGTTGAAAGAATAGGGTTTTTCAGGATTGACCGACTCGAATGTTCGGTGATAGAAAACTTTCCCTGTCCATCGGTTATCTGCCGAAGCCAGGTTAAAATCAACTCCCAGAAGTCTATTGTAAGCGGTGGGATCAAAAAGCTGCTGAAATTCATCCAATGCCAGTGACTCCCGGTCTACGTAAATCAAACCGATATTCGAGCGGGTAAATATTTTCTTTTGAACTGCCAGCACACTGAAATTTTTTCCAACGATTCCAGCCTCTTCATCTGAGGCTGTTTGCATATTCAGCAAACCAACTCTCCAATTTTCATTTACTTTTCCACTTAATCTGGCTCCGTAGAGAATCTTACTTTGGACATTTTGACCGGTTGCGGAATCGATGTCAACCCCGATTCTCCTGGAGAAAAATGGTCGCGATCGCATCTGTCCAAAACTCTCAAACAAGTCCGCATTTTCTAGGAAAAACTGTCTTCGCTCCGGAAAAAAAATCTCAAATCGATCTAAATTGGTTACTTGCTGATCCACTTCTACTTGAGAAAAGTCAGGATTAAATGTTAAATCGAGGTTCATTCCCGGTCCGATGCCAATTTTAGCATCCCCGCCAAAAGCAGGATTAGGTTTCTCAGAGAGTCCAGTCAGAAAATTTTTGGATGTTCGGGCTGCGGTATAAGGGATCAATGAAATATTCGCATTGTTTTTCTTGACCGGCTCCTCAAAAATTAACTTTCGACTAAATGCAGTAGAAATTACCGGAAAATTCCTTGGAATCGGGGTCCAGGTGCTTCGCTCTCCTAATTCGCTGTCTATTCGGTAGAAATTCACATTCCAGTTTTGAGCTCCGTCGTTGAAGCGGATGGTGGATAGAGGAATGACAAGCTCCACTTGCCAATGGTTTTCGAAGATTTTTGCTTCAGAATACCACTTGTTGTCCCATGCAAGACTGAGATCCTCAGAGCGAGCTCCACCATTGGAAATCAAACCTTCCCGCTGTACACCGTACGGATTGAGCCCAAAAGAAAAAGCATTGGTCTTGTCATTGAATGTATCCATCACAAAGACGATTGCATCATTTTGCTCTCCTCTGAAATCCCTCCGCAGGGAAGTGGACACATATTTTCTCGGTCCAAGATTTTCCATGACTGCTGCTATGTATAGATTGTCGTCATCAAAAGCGATTTTTACCCGGGTTTTAATCAAAGACTCTGAAGTATCAGATGGAAAATACTGCATGAAATTTCCGTTCCATCCTTCGGAATTGGTCCAGATTTCATCATCCAGCACACCGTCCAAAACGATAGGTTGTCTTAATTTGAAAGCAAATGCATTTGGCAGAGCCTTCTTTTCCTGCTGAGCAAAAGCGGCTGTAACCAATAGGAAAAGTATGGCACTAATAATCTTGTTCATAAGAAGGGTAATCCAATGCAAAAATATTCTGCATCACCTACCTCTTACTTGGAATTATACCAATGGTAAAAATATAAGCTGATTTTTGATCTTAGCTTATTTGGTTTCCCAAAAAAGAGTCAATATTAATTTTCTTGGGCCTCCATTTCGCCTAAATTCACATAGATATATTCCCTGCCAGATGCCAAGGTTTAGCTTTCCTCCGAAAATAGGGATTTGAACGCTATACCCAAAAAAAGAAGCTTTAGTATGAGCGGGCATATCATCCGGACCTTCATCCTGATGAACAAAACGTGGATAAGTCTCGGGAATCAATTCATTTACGAAAGTTTGAAAATGCTTTCTCACGGTCGGGTCGGCATTTTCATTGATGGTCAAAGCATCTGAGGTGTTTTGGATAAAAACCTGCAAAAAGCCAATTTGGATCTCTTTGATTTCAGGGATTGCTTTCTCTATCTCACCAGTAATCAAATGATATCCTCTAGGGAATGCAGGAAGCCTTAGTTGCTTTAGAAAAAAACTGGTCAATTAGAATTCCAAAGGGCTATGCCGGAAGGTTCAGTTCTCTTTTCTGAAGTAAAGTTTTGCCCCGTCGCACGTGTCCCAGGTACCGATCATTTGACCGCTTCCATCGATGAAATATTGCTCTTTCCCTTGGGTACAACTATGAATCAACAGATTTTTGGGTGTGGCAAAATTGAAGGTAATGGTTGTTCGGTCCCCCAATGTTCCCTTTTCGAAAGTTCCTGTAAGTTCATTTTTGCCGACTGTTTTGGTAAATTCTCCAGTGGCAAAAAGTGTGTAAACAAAAGCAGAATCCTGAACGGCAACAATCCCCGGACTTGAAGAGAACGGGATCGAATACCCTGAAAGCTTCCATTGCTCAGCGGTATTTAATGGATCAGGCTCATCATTAAAGTCACATGAATAAGCAAAAAATGAGATCAGCGCGACAATAGAAAGTTGCTTCATGGGGCATTGTTCAAGTGAAAAGAATGAATTCTTCTCACTTGAACAATTATTTTGCCAGCTTGAATCGTACGGGAGAAAACTTTCTATTCAAAAACAATCATCTACTCCTCAAATCTCCTGAATAGAGTTCTCCAAAAGCCCAATTCCATCAATTCCTATCCGAACTTGGTCTCCTTTATTGAGGGTAAAATTATCAGGAACTACTCCGGTTCCGGTCATCATAAAACAACCTATCGGAAAGGAATTAGCTCTGAAAAGCCAATCCGCTAATTCCTGAGGTTTTCGCTTCAATTGAGTAAGGTCTGTTTCACCTGCGAAAGCTAAACTCCCGTCTCTGAAAATTTCCAGTCGGATTTTCGTGTTCTCAGAAAGAGCTTCCTTTTGAACCAAAATGCAGGGTCCTATCGCAGCACAACCTAAATAAACCTTCGCTTGAGGTAAATAGAGCGGGTTTTCGCCTTCGATACTTCGGCTGCTCATGTCATTTCCGACGGTATAGCCCTGGATTTTTCCAGAAGGAGAAATCAAAAGCGTGAGCTCCGGTTCAGGAACGTCCCAGGTAGAATCTTTTCGAATATTCACTATTCCGCCAGGAGGAGAAACTCTACTTGCAGTGGCTTTGAAAAACAACTCCGGTCGATCTGCTGCATAAACTTTATCGTAGAAATCTGCTCCTCCAGAATCCTGAGATTCTTCCATTCTGGCCGTTCGGCTTCGATAATAAGTAACTCCAGCGGCCCAGATTTCTTGATTTCCCATCGGCGCCATAAGACCTGAGCTGATCAATTGGTTTGCTTCAGTTTCGGAAATTCCCTTCCAGTTTTTTGATTCCTCTTTCAAATACTCGCGCAAGTTTTCTTGTGCCAAAAGACTATCCCAGTCTTGTTGTGGGCCTGATAAAAATTGGAAATCCGTTTGTAAAAGTGTAGCTGAGGGAAGTTTGTAAAGACGCATAGGTTCGTTGGGTTGAAAGTTGAAAATAAGAAAAATGGGGAGAATAGCGATCTCTTTTCAGTACCAAATGTTAGAATCAATCCAGAATTATGACCGACCGTAGATTTCAGAAATGCAATTTGCAAAATTCCTTTTCCCGATTACCTTTGCCTTCAGATCATAAGGGGTGCCTTAATATTTCGGGCTGAGATCATACCCATAAGACCTGATCCGGGTAATGCCGGCGAAGGGAAAATGAACAAGCATAGTAAAAAGTAAAACCTATTATCCGAAGCGGTACCCTTCGATAATTTCTTTTGTTTTCAACTATTCCAATCTGGTAAACAATCACGGAAAACTTCCCTTGAGTTTTCTCATGTTTAACTCAAATTCCCGCAAGGGATAAATTACTAATGAAAAAATTATTCTTAAGTATGGCTTTTTGCCTAGCTACGATTTCTGCATGGGCTCAAGAAAGCCTGAGCGGAAAAGTTCTGGATATCCAAACCGGAAATCCTTTAGCCGGAGCTTCTGTCTGGACCGAAAATCTTGGTCGTGGTGCAGTAACAGATGAAAACGGT
>JBKJKX010000137.1:0-21525 GCA_046597285.1 Algoriphagus sp.
TACCGGTGTGCCGAGGTTACAACTAATTGGAACTGATTTTTCTGATTATTTTACTGAGCCACAAAAAGCCCGTGAAGGATATAAGCAGGTTTTTGAAAAGGAATTTGTTTCAGATTATCCGCTGACCATTCACCATAAAAATGGAAAATTAACAGATGTATTATACAATGCATCTGTATATAAAGATGAAAAGGGAAATGTATTAGGTGTTTTTGCAGCTGCCAGAGATATTACTGCACAAAAAGCAGAAGAATTAAGTATAGCAAACAAAGAACTTATTTTACAAAATAAAGAGAAAGAAAAGCAGGCAGCTGTTTTGGAGATTGCCAATGCCGAATTAAAATTTCAAAATCAAGAAAAAGAAAATAGGGCGGCAGAATTGGTTATTGCTAATAAGGAACTTCTCTTTCAAAATGACGAAAAAGAAAACCGGGCAGCAGAATTAGTTATTGCTAATAATGAGCTGGCTTTTCAAAATCAAGAAAAAGAAAACCGGGCAGCGGAATTGGTTATTGCAAACAAAGAATTGGCCTTTCAAAATGAAGAGAAGGAAAACCGGGCAGCAGAATTGATTGTTGCAAATAAGGAACTGGCCTTTCAAAATAAAGAGAAAGAAAAAAGGGCTGAAGAGTTAGTTTTTGCGAACAGAGAACTCAAGCAGGCAGAAGATGATATCCGTAAACTCAATGATGAATTAGAGCATAAAGTAATTGAACGTACTGAGCAGTTGGAATTTGTCAACAAAGAACTGGAATCATTTTCCTATTCAGTATCGCATGATTTACGGGCTCCAATCAGAGCCATAAATGGATATACAAGAATTCTGATGGAAGATTTTGTAGAAAAATTTGATTCTGACGGAAAAAAAGTACTTCACTCCATTATGCATAATTCAAAAAAAATGGGGGAACTCATTGATGATTTGCTGGCATTTTCCAAATTAGGAAGAAAACAAGTGAAATTTTCTACCATTAGCATGAGTAATCTTGTAAAACTGGTAAGAGAAGAATTAATATTTGACGAAGGTGAAAACTTACCTGTATTTACGTTCAAATTGCTTCCTGATGCCAAAGGAGATCAGTCTCTAATTAAGCAGGTGTGGATCAATCTTATTTCTAATGCTATCAAATATTCGAAGTACAAACCAATAACCAATATAGAAATAGGTGCTTATGAAAAAGATAACCTTGTAGTGTATTTTGTTAAAGATCAAGGGGCCGGTTTTGATATGCAATATTATGATAAGCTTTTTGGGGTTTTTCAAAGATTACATTCGCAGGAAGAATTTGAGGGCACGGGAATTGGCTTGGCAATTGTTCAAAAAATAGTACACAGGCATGGTGGAAATGTCTGGGCAGAATCAATACTAAATGAAGGTACCTGTTTTTATTTCAGCTTACCTGCAATAAATAATTAACGCATAAAAAATGAATTACGACGAAGTTGAAATATTGTTTGTTGAGGATAGCATAGACGATGCTACGCTCACCATCCGTGCACTTACAAAAAGTGGGTTTATCAATAAACTTCTCCACGTAAAAGATGGAGCAGAAGCACTTGATTTTATTTATTGCAAGGGATTGTATGCTTTACGCAAAAGCACGGAATATCCAAAATTGATATTGCTGGATCTCAAGATGCCAAAAGTAACAGGTATGCAGGTGTTGGAAAAAATTAAATCCGATCCGGAACTGAAATCCATCCCTGTGGTAATTCTTACTTCTTCTAAAGAAGATCCGGACATAAAAAAATGCTATGCGCTGGGTGCCAATAGTTATATTGTAAAACCTGTTGATAGCGATAGTTTTTTTTCTGTTATTAAAGAGATTGGAATGTATTGGATGATTTCAAGCGAGCCCGCGCATTAATGAAAAAAGTGAATCTATTCTTTTCGGAAAAGTATACTATCCCGAAGGAAATGAAATACAACCACCACCACCCACAATATACTAGTGTAAATCAATGAAAGTAGATCTTAAAATACTTATTCTTGAGGACGATGATCAAGATGCAGATTTGCTGAATCGTGAATTGGAAAAATCCGGGTTGAATTACAAATCTCTGATTGTAGAAACAAAGGCAGCATTTGAAGATGCTTTGTTGACCTTTAATCCCGATTTAATTTTATCCGATTATTCACTTCCTTCATTCAATGCCATTACAGCATTCAGTATTAAGCAAACTAAATTACCGCACATTCCTTTTATTATTGTTTCGGGCGTCATCGGAGAGGAAAATGCTGTTGATCTTATTAAGAAAGGTGTTACCGATTATGTTTCAAAGGATAAATTATTTTCATTAATCCCCAAAATAAACAGGGCAATAAAGGATTCTGAAGATTGGAAAGAAAAACAGATTACCGCTGAAAAATTAAAAATACAAGCAGCAGCATTACTTGTAGCTAATAAAGAACTTGCTTTCCAGAAAGAAGAGAAAGAAAAGCGATCAACAGAGTTAATCATCGCCAACAAAGAACTGGTCTATCAAAAAGAACGTCTGAATCTAGTCCATAAACTGGAAGTCTATCAGATAGAGTTGGAACTTCAAAACGAAGAACTGAAATTAGCCCGGGAACGGGCCGAAACTATTGCTCAGAAGTACACCTCCTTGTACGATTTTGCTCCTATCGGATATTTCATCCTGTCAAAAGAAGGAAAAATACTGGATCTTAATCTGGCCGGAGCAAAGATTTTGGGAAAGGACCGGTCATCTCTTAAAAAGAAGCTTTTTGATCGTTTTATTCCTGAAAAAGGCCATTCTACTTTCAATCTTTATCTTGAAAAAGCTTTTCAAAGTAAGACCAATGAGATGTTTGAAATGTTCATAATGGGATCAGGAGATTCTCCTATGTTTGCACAACTGACGGCTATTGTAGAAGATGAACATCCTGATCAGTTACTTATTACTGTTATGGATATTACTGCTCGTAAAAAAGCGGAATTGGAAATAGAAGAGGCAGCTAATAGAATGAATGTTCTGAATTCGCAGAAAGACATGTTCTTCTCGATCATTGCCCACGATCTCAGGAATCCATTCAATGCAATCATCGGATATACAGAGTTGCTGCTGATGGAAATCAGGAGTAAAAACTACCATTCGGTGGAAGAATTCGCCGAGATCGTTTTGAATTCGTCTAAAAGAGCCATGGATCTCCTTACCAACTTAATGGAGTGGGCAAGATCTCAGACAGGCAGGCTGATTTATAATCCGATGCATATTGGGTTGTTGGATGTGGTGAATGAAGTTACAGACATGATTGACCAAATCGGCCGCCAAAAGGATGTCACGATCAGAAAAGATATCTCGAATGATATTGAGATTTTAGCTGACAAGGACATGATTGCTACCGTTATCAGAAATCTGGTTTCCAATGCGGTGAAGTTTACTAAGCCAGGGGGAGAAATTATCATTTACACTGAGCAGACTCCCACTTCAATTACCCTCTGCGTTAAAGACAATGGTATTGGGATAGCCAAAGATAACCTGGAAAAGCTGTTTAGAATTGATGCAGGGTATACCTCAAAGGGAACTAAAAACGAAAAAGGAACAGGGCTAGGTTTGATCCTCTGCAAGGAGTTTGTCGAAAAGCATGGAGGGGAAATCTGGGCGGAGACTGAAAAGGATCTTGGGTCAACTTTTTTTGTTTCGCTTCCGCGATGAGAAGGCAGTGTCCAATTCCATGTTCGATGGTCCAATTTCGTATTCCTTGAGACGTGAGTTTGAGCCTTGTCCATTGTTCATTTTCAAGTGAACCTCCTTGAACCTTGAGTTTGAGCCTTGTCCATTGATCATTTTCAAGTGAATCGCCTTGAGACTTGAGTTTGAGCCTTGTTTATTGATCATATTCAATCTACTCTTACACCATGCTGGCAAGGTTCGTTTCGCCTTTGATTACTTCTATTGCCAAAGTTTTCATGCTTTTGGAGGTGAGCATTAGATCGAGTTCCTTCCTACACTTCACTATTTCGAAATGAAGCGGACATGGATTTGACTCTGAGCATTTGGGTAAGCCAACAGCACAACCTGAAAAAAGAGTATCCCCATCCACTGCTTTCACGACATCTTTCAAGGTGTATTTTCCATGTGTATCATCGGTAAAAAACCCTCCATTAGGTCCTTTGATGGAACCGATCAATTTCGCTTTGCTTAGGATTTGAAGGATTTTTGCGGTGAAAGCTTCAGGCGCAGCGATGCCTGCGCCGATTTCTTTTGCACCTACTTTGCGATCTTGAAGGCTTTGAGTCCAAATGAAAATGATTGATTTAATGGCGTACTGGGAAGCTTTCGAAAACATAATGGAGTGAATTGTCCGAAATTTACACAGAAATCCCAGAGCTAAAAAGAAAAGCCGAATCCAACACAGATTCGGCCTTGTCTCCCATTTTAACCATATTAAACTATTTGGATATAGGCTGTTCTTTCAAAAACAAACCAAAACCAATATTAGATTCGCTCAGCTCTGGCGAAAACGCCACTTCAGGTTTCAGTTATCTGACCTCAAACCCACGACTAAAGAATTCGCCTACTGTCAAGAAAAAATGCATACATAATAAATGAGATCATGCTATCATTTATCAGCAGGGATAAGGACCTTGTCAATTACGTGGATGATTCCATTGGATGCAGCTACAGTTCCTATGATTTTTGCGCCATTGATGGTTACAGTTCCATCTTCGCCTACGGCTACCGTTACATTTCGGCCGTCTGCCGTTCCAAGAACTCTTCCATTGACAAAGTCTTCAGGTTTGTATACTCCCAAAAGGACGTGATATTCCAGAATATCCCGAAGTTTTCGTTGGTTTTCTGGTTTAACTAAATTCTCTACTGTGCCGGCAGGAAGCAGGTCAAACGCTGCATTTGTCGGAGCAAAAACCGTGAATGGTCCCACATTACTGAGAACATCTACATAACTGGCAGCTTGCAAAGCGGCAACGAGCGTAGTATGATCAGGTGATCCGACGGCAACCTGGACCACATTAGGTTTTGAATCACTGTCCTTTACGCCGGATTGTCCAACAGATGGAGCGGATTCAGTGGAAGTTGCTGTAGCCTGACCTTCCGGCTGACCACCGCAACCAGCAGCAATGAGAATAAGCGCTATTCCAAAGGTGATGGGGAGAAGATTTTTCATGGGTCAATTAGTTAAATTTTCATCCGAAGGTAATAAAGGATAAAAATATCCTTTATGATAAAAATCATCTTTTGAAGTGAAGTTTATCTTCAAAAATGCACCTTCAAATTGAGTGATTTGAAACTTGAAACTAACTTCTAACTGGTAAGCTGGTTTGGGTTTAAAATCGAACAGAATGAATATTCAAATGAATTATTGGAAAAAGCTGAGCCCTGAGGAGAGACTTGACCGTGTGAAGCGGGCTTTGAAGGATAATGTAGACTTCAGCAAAGATGCCAATTTGGGTTATCCGGCCTCCAAGCTTGACGAGCGGGTTTTTGCGAATGAATCTCTTTTTCTCAGGGAAATGCCCGTATTGAATACCTACATCGCAAACCCAAATCATATCGGATGCCATACCTATGGCACTTCGGAGTATTCCTTCAAGGGAACTCAGGCTATTGAGCGGGAAGTCCTCAATATGATCGCGGTAGATTTATTTAAAATAGGAGAGGGGGAATTTGATGGATACATTTCACCGGGAGGGACCGAGGCCAATTTGCAGGCGTTGTGGATTTATCGCAATGAATTTATGAAAAAACATGGAGCCCGGTTGGAAGAAATCGCCATCCTGGCCTCTGAAGATGCGCATTATTCGATTCCGAAAGGTGCCAATGTTCTGATGCTGGATTTGGTCGCTGTTCCTGTTCATTCGGATACACGCGAACTTACTACCGATGCTATTCATACTTCTGTTCAAAATGCGATCAAATCAGGAAAAAAATATTTCATTGTAATTTCTAATTTGGGAAGCACGATGTTTGGTTCTGTAGACGATCCCGATCTTTTTTCAACTGTCCTGAAACCCTTCGGCGTGCCGTATCGGATTCATATCGATGGAGCTTACGGAGGATTTGTCTACCCTTTTGGAGACCATGAAAGCAAGGTTAATTTTCAAAATCCGGACATTAGTTCGATTGCCATAGACGCTCATAAGATGCTACAGGCACCCTATGGAACCGGGATTTTTGTTTGCCGGAAAGGGCTGATAGCGTTTGTCGTAACCAAGGAAGCCAAATACGTGGAAGGACTAGATTTGACGTTATGCGGAAGCAGATCCGGTGCAAATGCAGTTGCTGTTTGGATTATTTTGACGACTTACGGACCTCATAAATGGTTTGAAAAAATTTCCGTGCTCAAGATGCGAACGAACTGGCTTTGCAAGCAGCTTGATGAATTAGCAATTCCATATTTCCGGGAACCGCAGATGAATATCGTTGCTATTCGATCTTCGGCGATCCCCAAATCTGTTGCCCATACGTTCAATCTTGTGCCCCAGTCC
Source organism: Algoriphagus sp. (assembly GCA_046597285.1). Classification (GTDB taxonomy): domain Bacteria; phylum Bacteroidota; class Bacteroidia; order Cytophagales; family Cyclobacteriaceae; genus Algoriphagus. The sequence continues at coordinate 6,453 of JBKJKX010000137.1, forward strand.
CATGATGATTCCAATCTTTGGTACAAGATTGTTGTGATGGATCATGTGGAAATAGAGCATTTGAAAGATTTTATGGAGGTGCTCAAGACCTCAAAAATCAATGATTCTGCGGAAATTATCGGTTGATAATAACTTTCAAACAATGAAAAACAGTCCTCCTAAATTTTCTCCTCACAAATATTTTTTCAAAGAATATCGGAATTAGCGGTCATGTGCTAGTGGAATTGAAATGTTCCGGGGGAAATAATGCCATGGGGAATTTATGGTTTTAAACAGAAGATCAAGCCGTAAAGAAAATGGGTTAGTTCTCGAAGTGTAACGAGAGAAATCCACCCATTTTTAGGGTTGATCAAGGTTTGAAATCAAATAGTACTGAATGTTTCTTTCACTACTAAACATGACCTATTTGAAGTAAATAACCAGGCATTATGGTTTTTGGTTACTTTTTGGCTTCAAAAAGTGACAAGGAGAAAATTGTGATACAGGATTGATTTGGGGAAAGAGCATCCATCTTTAACCTGGATTATGCATTAGGATTCGTAGCGAGGTATCAAACCACAAGAAAATCAGTCACTTTGGAGATCGAGTCGTAGCACCGCTACGGTGATCCCGATAGCTATACGGGACGAAAAGTAAAGTGAAACGGCTGATTTTACGGTGGTTTGGGACCGTAGTAGATTTTCTAATGCATATTTCAGGTTTAACCTCAGCTTTGAATAAGGAGAGTGATTCTAAAGTAATTCTGATTGGTGTTGTATTCCTATTTGACTCCGATTATTGAATAAAAAAAACCGGCTTCTATCAGGAGCCGGTTTTTTGCAATCAAGAAAACCTACCAAAACTTTACGCTAGCCATCAGGCAGAAGTTTCTTCCCGGCGAATAAAGTGGAGTTTTATTTGTGCCGATTGGTCGGCTTAAGTGCTCATAATAAGTTGCATCCAGCAAGTTTTGAGCTTCGGTTTCCAAAAGTGTTTTCTCAGTATTCATATAACTCACATCGAGATCTCTATTATAGTCTTCCCCCAAATTAATGTGTCGTCTAGCTCGGGGGAAGGTTAAGATGTTTTCTTGTCACAAAAATTTTCCAAAAGACAATTCCAGCCATCAGCGCAAACATTCCAAGGATGGCCCAACCATTGGCAACACCAAATAATGACCTCCATTGCATTAGTCCAAGTCCGCCGGAAACTATTCTTCCCGCTAGGGTCAACTGGAAAATTCCCCATCCCCACCAAAGAACACGATGATACGGAGTCTCTCGAATACCGAAAATGAGCGGAAAGATTATTGGTGCATGCGCCCAAATCATCGAAAAAGTAAAGCCCAAAAAGAACGTATGAAGCATCAGATCATAATAGAGAGCCTGACCTTCCATAAAAAACAAAATCAAGCCATGAATCATCAGCCAAATGTATCCCATCCGAAGGCCGATGCCGATGTAACGAAACTGTTTTCCTTTCTTCGCGGCAACTTTTGCCATATCAAAATACAGCAACCATGCTGCGAGAAGTATTCCTGCTATACCCAGTATTTCATTGCCAAGGCCATGAAACGGAAAAAGTAATCCAATGAAAAATAGGCCTGCCAGTGCTCCCAATAGTTTTTTGGACCAGCTCGGCACAGGCAAAAACTGGCTGAGTTCCAGTCTCTCTCCCAAAATGGTAAAGAGCAAAAAACCAATCCACCAGGTAGTGCCGGCTGCGATCAGGCCATGATACCAAACCATATAATTGCCCAATAACCAACAAACAGCACCTAAATAAATAAGGTAGCTGTGAAAATGAGGATGGCGAACAGCCTGCAAATGCATAATCGCCGATAATCCAAGAGAGGCTGTCATCAGGTGTAAAATCCCTATCTGAAACTGCCCGGCGATGAGAAACAAGGAAGAAATTCCACTGATGATTGGGACGAGAAACCACACTTTATGCTTCATCACCATTCCACGCTCCAGAGAAATCAAAGTGCCTAGAAATCCTCCCACCATCAATAAGCCATGCTGAGCAGCGCCTTCTGTCAGGGGAATTATCACACTTCCTAATCGAATCCATCCTCCGGATATTCCGGCGATCAATCCGATCAAGACAAGTGGGAGAATGTAAATAGGCTTCAAATGTTTTATTGTATTAAAAGACAAATATATCCTTTATATAGAGTAAGAAAAAGGAACTTTGTGGGCTCCCGTTAAATTTTAATGGTTGTCAGAAATTTATCATTTTTGGTTTTTATGATTTAAAATTAAATCCCCCAAATGAGACTCCTCGTTCCTCGGAGTGACGTAAACCTACATCGATCACTTGTGCTGAGCGAAGCCGAAGAATAACCCACTAACCCCCTGAAGGGGGAATTTGTATAGCAAATTCCCGAAAGAGACTCCTCGTTCCTCGGAGTGACGAAGCATTCATCGTTCATCGGTCATCCGACATCCAGCACCCAAATTAGACTCCTCGTTCCTCGGAGTGACCAAGCATTCATCGTTCATCCGACATCCTACATCCGACATCCTACATCGGTCATCCGACATATAATTAACTCTCAACCAACTTAACCTCCAGTCTTTCGATTTCTCCCTGAAGTGCGAAAAGATGCTGTTTCATCTTCTCCATAATTCCTTCCGAATCCACCTGAAAGGAATTTACAAGGTCTTGATAATAGGCAACTCCCTGAATCAGATTCTTCCTGAACTTTTCCAGATAAGCTTCTTTCTTGGCTGATTTTTCCGGCAGGAATTCATCAAACTCCTTTTTAAGATAGGTGACATACAGCTGCAATTCTTTAACAAATACATGAGGTCTATCAAGCTCAAGTTTGAAGTTGATTTTGCCGTAGATATGATCCACCATTTCTTTCAAACTGAAGATTCCTTTGAAATAGGCAAGATTTGGACCCGGACAAATGGTCACAGCAGTCAAGTTTCTTTTTGGGATTTCTCCGTGTGCAAGAATCGCCGGAGCGCTAAGTCCTTCGCAGAGACAATCTTTCTCCAGGATCAGATCCATGTCATGCTGAGATATTTCCCCCTTCTCGAATTGCTTGGTTTTCAGACTTTGGTATTGTCGGGAAGCGGTGCAGATCGGGATCTTGGTGAATTCTGTGTTGAAGCTTAAGAACTTCTTGTAACATGGGCTGCCCGGACGGCGCTTTTCAATTCGTAGAAGTCGTTGTTCTTCTGCGCTGCTGGTTCTGAGGTTATTGAATGGGATGCCCAAAGGTGAAGCATAACTCAGGTAAAAATCTGAATTTTTAGCTTTTATGATTCTTTGAATCGTGTCTTCATCTACCGAAGTAGCTTCGGGTACGAGCAAAAATGGGCTACCCCAACCGGTGCCATCGAGTTCATAATGTTTTCTCAAAAACGAATCTTCAGTTGCTGTACCGATTCCTCCCTGATAAGTAATCTTGATTCCGATTTGCTCAGGAAGCAAGGCGAGACCTTTTTCCGCTAAAGTCTGCTGACAGGTTTGGAATAAACTCTCCGTCAGGATTGTTCTGTTTTGTTTGAACTCTTCCAAGATCGGACCGATCAGGAATCCATCGGTTGCGAACGCGTGACCTCCACAATTGAGTCCGGATTCGATTCTGAATTCAGAAACCCAAATTCCCTTTTTTGCCAAAAACTTACCCTGAATCAGAGCGGACCGGTAGTCACTTACTTTTAAGATTACTCCTTTTGTTATTGCTCCGGTTTGATCCGGAAAGAAGTCGGGGAATTTTTCCAGGTAGCCATAAAGCGCCGGATTCATTCCTGCAGAAAATATGACAGAAGCGTGAAGCTTGCTTTGGGCAAATCCGCGGAGAGCCGATAATGCATCCGAAAATTCTCTAGGAAGTTCATTTCCATTTTCATCGTAATTGAGCTTATCCACTTTGGTCATGATGTTTACGTCCACATTTCCGGCAACAAGCTGACCTTTAATTTCCCGGATTAACTCCTCTTTTCTGTCCGGTGAAGCATTTTTTAGCTCTTCTGCCAAGAGGCTCAATGGACTGCCAACGGGAAGAAGGTCTAGATATTTGGTTAAAGGGCTTTCCGGATTCAACTCACTTTCTTGCATTACTCTCATCTGAAGATCGATGATATCTTGCAACAAGTTAAGGTAGCTTGTGATTCGTTTTGCACGTGCGTCTTCCAGATGAATCGGGATCTCGATGAATGGAATATTCCATTTTTGAGAATAAATCTTCCGCATCACTTCCAGAAGATGGTCCTCAATAATCGAAACGACGCTTGAGATTCCGTATTGGGCAACTTTCGCAGGGGTATCAACTGTATATCCCAATCCCATCACTGGGATGTGAAAGGTATGAGTAGGGGTGCTGTTTTGCATAGGTTTGGTTTTTCTCTTAAAAGGGCGAAGTGAAATGTTGATCAGATGAAATATTTCATCATTCAAGAGGTGCAATTTTCATCTTTTTCTTACCGAAAAGGATGACAAAAGTCAGATTACGACCTGTTTTAACGCATGAAAATTTGGGGTATCACCTTTTAAATTACCTGTAGTAAACTGGTTAACAGAAAATTACTTTTGGTGTCTCAGGATTGTGTATGAAATATCACAGTTCAAGAATTTCGATTTCGGGATATTTAGGTTCTGAATCAAAATCCAAAGATAGTTTTCGACGCTTGCCTTATTATCGAAAAAACCACTTCCTGCCATGCTTGCACCCGAACTTCAACTACACTGGGAAAATGTCTACCGAACGAAGGATACAAGTCGTGTGGGCTGGTTTCAAAAGAAACCAATTATCTCTCTCAACTTCTTCAAATATCTGGAAATACCAAAAACCGCAAGAATTCTAGATGCAGGGGGAGGAGATAGCTTGTTGGTTGATTACTTGCTCGAGAGGGACTACAGGGAGCTTACTGTTCTGGATATTTCAGCAGCTGCGATTCAGAATGCGCAAATAAGATTAGGGATCTTTGCGAATTACATCCACTGGATAGTCGACGACTTGAGCAAATGTCAACTCAATGAAAAATATGATGTCTGGCACGACCGTGCTGCATTTCACTTTATGAGAGAAAGCGAAGAACTTAAGCATTACCTCAATCTTGTCAGGAGAGCTGTGGTGCAAGGAGGAGTCCTGATCATTGGGACTTTCTCAAAGACCGGTCCGACGAATTGCAGCGGACTTCCGGTCATCCAATATTCAACTGAAGAACTAACTGATTTTTTCAGCAGATATTTCGAACCTATCAAGTGTCTAAACACCGATCATATTACTCCGGGAGGAGTGGTTCAGAATTATAGTTTTTGCGCTTTCAGGAGGAAATAAATGGAAAACTCCCTGTTTGAAAATATATAAAAGTCTCGATTCATTTCAAGTTGTTTTCAAGTCCTAGTCGTCCATACGACTTGAAATTCAGCTTTCTTTCAAGCCAATTAATTAACTCACTGTTTCTAATTTTAAAAATAGTATGGCTCACTATCAATTCAAAACTGTCAAGGCCGAAGACTTCATGTCTGTTCGGTCCAACGTGGAAGCGGCACTCAAAACCGAGGGATTTGGAATCCTGACCGAAATAGATGTTCAGGCTACCATGAAGAAAAAACTGGATCGAGATTACAAACCTTATCTGATTCTGCGCACGTGCAATTCGGTTTTTACGGATAAAGTTCTGCAAGTCGATCCTCAAATTGGGACGCTGTTAACATGCAAGGTTACAATCAGAGAAGTTGAAAAGGGAAATTTTGAAGTGTCAATCATGGATCCTGCCGTGGCAATGTTGATGTTAGAAAATCCGACGATCCAATTTCTTACCGGTGAAGTCCGCGAGAAATTAGTTCGAATGCTTTCGAATGTCTGATCTGAGTGAGAGATGATTTTAGATGTCCATTTCTGACCATTCACGATTTTGCGCGTAAGATCATTTTATAAGAAATGTTGGAATAGGGGATTTTGCTGTGGTTGAGTTGAAATGTTTAAAAATCAAATAGCACCGAGTGTTTCTTCCAGTAAAAAACTCTGCCTATTTGAAATAAATTACCAGGCATTAAGGTTTTGGGTTACTTTTTGGCTTCAAAAAGTGACGAAAGAAAAAAACTAAGAGTAAGGATTTAATTAGATATAGAATTTTATCCTTCTGGAAAATCTCTTTATTAAATTTCCTCAGAACTCAGGTTGAAAGAAGAATTATAATTTTCAACACAGCTTAAGAAGCATGTAAGATCGAGGATTCTCGAGTAGGAAAAACACTTCTCAATCTCTCGGAGGATTGATCATAATGTGCGCTCTGTGTGTGCCCGGATCCATGATCCACGGCATTCCAGGAGCATAAGCTTTTAGAGGCAAGCCGGTAGTTTCTGAAGTTGCCCACGGAATGTACACTACATATCGCAGATAGGTGTTTTTCACATCTCCCGAAGTGGCATTATAATCCGCAGCTTCGGCAGTTAAGGAAAATAGAGTAGCTCCATCTTTTGGCATTTTGAGTTTCCCGCTTTTTGCTTCGGCTTCTCTGATATCAAAAATTTGCTGAGCCGTCTTTGCTTCATTCTTTAATTTCCTTCCCCGCTTCATAAACGGTTCCAGATCGGAATGGTGGCAGGATGTATTGAAGCCCGGACTTTTCGGATCATCTGCAATACAGACCATCTCATTGGTGCCTTTTCTCAATACGATCCATTCACCTTTTGCATCATATCCATAGACCATAGCTCCGGCTCTTTTTTCCTCAGGCGCAGCCATCAAAGCCGTTTTGATCTGAATTTCTTTGGAAGGAATGGTTTGGGCAAAAACAGGTATCGCTAAAAGAAATAGGAGGGCGATTGAAAAGATGGTTTTCATATGATTATAATTTGTTTTTTAAGGCCATATGGAATCTCGCAAATGGAATAATCATCCCAGTGTTTGACGTCTTAGTGATGCTTGATTTCATGGCTTTTTGGTTTTGGGTTAGTACAATTTAGCAAATTATACTTCAATTCTTCCATTTTCGGTTTTCGAAAAAAGGAATCAAAATTATTTTTAAATTCTATAAAAAAATATTAAAGGATATTTTTATCCTTTAATATTTTCCATTACATTTGAGCATCTTCTAAACCAAAGAGATGTTTTCCAAAGCCTGTAAATACGCAATCAATGCCATGATTTATATCTCAACATTACCTCAGGGAAATGACAGGGTAGGGCTGAAAGATATTTCTCAGGCAATTAATTCTCCAGAGGCTTTTACAGCAAAGATTTTACAGGTTTTGGTTCGAGAAAATCTTCTTTCCTCCATTAAAGGTCCAAATGGCGGTTTTGAGATCCATGAGGAAGCAAGAAAAACTCAACTTTATCGGATCGTACAGGTCATTGACGGAGATCAGATTTTCACAGGTTGTGCATTGGGACTTGAAAAATGCTCAGAAAGCCATCCCTGCGCAGTCCATAATAAATTCAAGGCAATCCGGGAACATCTTTCCGGAATGATGATGACTACCACGCTACAGGATATGGCAAGGGGGATTCAGGATGGGACCAGTTTTCTTAAGATTTAAAAAAATTTCAATTTATAAAGGACTAAATTATCTTAAATATGATGAACGAGATCGCAGAAAAAAAAGTAGGAAGCATAGTAGCAGAAAATTTCCGAACTGCTAAAATCTTTACCGATTATGGAATTGATTTCTGCTGCAAAGGAGGGATCAAACTCAGCGATGCCTGTGAGAAAAAAGGCGTGGATTTGAATGAAATCTCCGCCGAGCTGGAGCAAATAGTGAAGCAACAGGACGAGACTCATTATCAAGATTTCGGGTTGGCGGATCTGGTGGATCATATCGTCAGCGTCCATCATAAATACGTGGAGACCACCATTCCTGCGCTGAAATTCTATCTGGACAAAATCGCAAAAGTGCATGGGGACAATCACCCGGAGCTTTTAGAGATCCGGGATGAGTTTTTCAATACAGCAGACGCGCTTACCGCTCACATGAAGAAGGAAGAGTTTATTCTTTTTCCATACATCAAAGCAATGGAGGCAGCGAGGAAAAACAATTTCCCTCTCTCACCGGCGCACTTTGGAGACATCAAAAATCCTATCTCCATGATGGAAGAAGAGCATGATACCGAAGGAGAGCGTTTTAGGAAGATATCCGCACTGAGCAATAATTACACTCCTCCTTCAGATGCATGTCAGACTTATAAGGTGGCTTTTGCAATGCTCCAAGAATTTGAAAATGACTTGCACACTCATATTCACCTGGAAAACAACATCCTTTTTCCTGAGGCCAAAGAAGTATTTACAAGCCTGAATGCCTGATCGATGATCTCGCAGAATTCAATATTGCCCATTTTCTCTTTTTCTTCTGGGATCCAATTCCGGCAGAATTGGACAAGATGGGCGTTTGGATTTTTCTTCCTGGCTGTTTGTCTGGGATTGGTGATGAGGTCATTTCATGTAATTGAGATTCCATACTTCGAATACCGAAACATCCTCCATACGCATTCTCACCTCGCCTTGCTCGGTTGGGGACATTTGATGCTGGTAGGAGGGATGGTTTTTGGTCTGGTCAAAGAAAAGGACCAGCTCAAGGATTACAAGTTGCTTTTCTTGGGTACAGTAATTTCTCTGCTAGGCATGCTGTTTTCCTTCCCTTTTCAGGGATACGGAGCTGTCAGTATCAGTTTCTCCACCCTGCATGTGTTGCTTTCTTATGGGTTTGCTTACAAGCTGCTTCGAGTCATTAAGTCAGAAGAAAAGACTCCTGCCATTCGTCTAATTCGTCTGTCGATTTGGTTTATGGTTATTTCCACTTTTGGACTTTGGTCACTTGGTCCGGTCTCAGCCACCTTAGGAAGGATGCATGAGCTCTACTTCATGACCATCCAGTGGTTCCTTCACTTTCAGTTGAATGGCTGGTTTGTGCTGGGAGTGCTGGGATTGATCCTTCTTTATTTTGAGGAGAAAGGTTTCAAAATCAACTGGCCGGCCTATCAGGAATGGGTGCTGGTGATATCTGTGGTGATGACTTTTATGCTGGCCCTGACTTGGGCTGAGCCTCAGCCGATTTTCTTCCAAATCAATGGTTTGGCTGTCATCATTCAGTTAGTAGCCTATTTCTGGATTTTGAAATCAGTTTTCAGTCTGGTCAAAACTGATCAAATGGTAAGCTATGCCCGACTGCTTTTGGTGTTGGCATTGGCAAGTCTGGTCGCAAAAGCGATTCTCCAGGGACTTCTGGTTTTTCCTTCAATCGCTGTGATTTCCTATTCGATCCGAATGTATGTGATCGGCTTCCTTCACTTGGTTTTGCTTGGAGCAATGACGATGGGAGTTTCCGCCGTGGCAATTGCCAGAGGCTGGATCAATGAACAACCGATAAGCAGATTGGGCTGGATCCTTCTGATCTCAGGGTTTGTGATTACTGAGATTCTGCTTTTTCTCCAGGGTACATTGATTTGGTTGAAAATGGGCTTTTTGCCCGACTACAACCTTTGGCTTTTTCTGGCTTCCTGCCTCTTTCCGTCGAGCCTAGCCTTTTTGATTGCAGGCTTGCGATCCTATGAATTTTCCAACCAATCTATAACAAATCCTAAAATCCAATTACAAAAACGAATCAAACTAGAGACTATGAAAAAAATGCTGATTTGGTCGATGGGTATCCTAGGGATCCTATTGACCTCATGTGGTGGAGGCAGTGGTGAAGGTGAAAGCACCGTCACAACTGAAACTGCTCCTCAAGAAGAAGTAAAAGCCGATCCAAAAGGAATCGGAGAATTTAAATCTGTCGAAATAGGCGCCACCGTTGATGAAGCATTGGCTTCTTCCGGCGAAGCTATTTTTGACATGAAATGTGCGGCCTGTCATCAGTTGAATGATAAAAGGCTGGTAGGTCCAGGTTTTCAAGGAGTTACTTCTAGAAGAGAGCCGGAGTGGATCATGAATATGATCACCAACGTGGACGTGATGCTTGATAAGGATCCGACCGCACAGGCACTTTTGGAAGAATGTCTTACCCGTATGCCAAACCAAAATATCACTGCAGATGATGCGCGCGGTATTCTGGAGTTTATGAGGCAAAACGATCTGGAAAAGGCAGGTAAATAGGTCACCTAAAAATTAACCCAGTCTTAAATAAATAAAAATGAAAAAAAATGCATGGCTAATTGCAGCAGGCTTGATTGCTGTTGCTTTAGCGCCAAGTTGTAAACCGAAGGGGGCGGAAAGCGCCATTTCCGGTGATGCAGCTTCCAAAGTGTACGTGGCTCCGGGAGAGCACGATGAATTTTATAACATCGTTTCCGGTGGATTCAATGGACAAATTTCCGTTGTTGGTCTGCCTTCAGGCAGAGTTTTGAAGATTCTTCCTGTGTTTTCTGTCAATCCTGAAAATGGTTGGGGTTATTCCGAAGAGACCAAGCCGATGTTGAATACATCGCATGGCTTTGTTCCTTGGGATGACTTGCACCACATCGCTATCTCAACCACCAATGCTGAGCACGATGCAAGATGGGCCTTTGCAAATGGCAATAACACACCAAGAATTGCCCGGGTGGATTTGACCACATTCAAGACCGTAGAAATCATCGAAATTCCGAATTCCGCAGGTAATCACTCCTCTCCATTTATCACTCAAAATACTGAGTATGTGGTTGCAGGAACACGATTCTCGATTCCAACGGGAGATAATACGGACGTTTCGATCGATTCGTATAAGGAAAACTTCAAAGGCCATATTTCATTTATAGCCGTGGATAAAGAATCCGGTGAAATGAGCCTTTCTTTCCAGATCGAGGCACCTCCCTTCAACTTTGACCTGGCTCGTGCCGGTAAAAACAAATCACACGGCTGGTTCTTCTTCTCCACTTACAATACCGAAATGGCCCATACACTTTTGGAAGTAAATGCTTCGCAAAAAGATAAGGATTACATCATGGCGGTGAACTGGAAAAAAGCTGAAGAGTATGTAAAAGCAGGTCAGGGAACCAAGAAAAAAGCCAAGTATGTCCACAATACCTGGAGCGAGGAAACTCACAGTGCTACTTCTACTATGATGGAAGAAGTGCTGGTTCTGGATCCAAAAATTCTGAAAGACATCGTGTATTTCATCCCTTGTCCTAAGTCTCCGCACGGAACTGATACTGACCCAACAGGTGAATACATCATCGGTAGTGGTAAACTGGCCGCAATCATCCCGGTATTCTCTTTCACCAAAATGCTTGCAGCAATCGAAAACAAAGACTTCGAAGGAACACTTGACGGAATGCCTGTCTTGAAATACGAATCAGTTCTTCACGGAGAAGTTGAGAAGCCAGGTCTTGGTCCTCTTCACACGGAGTTTGACGGAAAAGGGAATGCTTACACTTCCATGTTCGTGTCTTCTGAAATCGTGAAGTGGAATATTGAAACGCTTCAGGTTTTGGACAGAGTCCCTACTTACTATTCTGTAGGTCACTTGAGTATTCCCGGCGGACCTACCGGCAAGCCTCACGGAAAATACATGGTTGCTTACAATAAGATCACCAAAGATCGCTATCTGCCAACCGGTCCTGAGTTGGCACACTCTGCCCAGCTTTATGATATTTCCGGAGACAAAATGCAGCTTTTGCTTGACTTCCCGACTATCGGTGAGCCTCACTATGCGGAGTCATTCCCGGCAAGTTTGATTAAAGACAAGCAGGTGAAATTCTTCCAAATTGAGAAAAACATGAATCCATATGCGCTGAAAGGCATTAAAGATGCCAGAGTGGAGCGCAAAGGAAATGAAGTTCACGTCTATATGACTTCGATCAGATCCAATTTCAGACCTGACAACATCGAAGGGGTACATGTTGGAGACGAAGTTTATTTCCACGTGACCAACCTGGAGCAAGACTGGGATGTTCCCCATGGATTTGCAATCAAAGGTGCCAATACAGCTGAATTGCTGATTATGCCGGGAGAAACTTCAACCATGAAGTGGGTGCCGGACAGGGTAGGTATTTTCCCTTTCTATTGCACAGATTTCTGTTCTGCGCTACACCAGGAAATGCAAGGCTACCTCAGAGTATCTCCTAAAGGATCGAATACTCCATTGAAATTTTCTACAGGAGACGTTGAGTAATCACCCAAAACAGACCGTCGGTTCCTCCTGGACCGACGGTTATTTCCCTAACAATTATACAAGATGAAATCGCTTAGTAAGTCAAACAGAATCCTGATTTTGATCGCAGCACTTCTGATCATTCCTTCGTATTTTTTTCCGCTTTGGCAGATTAGTCTTTGGGCACCACAGTATCCGGAAGGTCTGAATATGAAAATCTGGATCGATCACCTGAGTGGGAATGTAGACCAAATCAACGGGGTCAATCATTACATCGGAATGAATCATATCGGGGACGAAATGTTTCCGGAATTCACCTATTTGATTTATGTGATTGGGGTTTTGATAGCCCTGGGGATAGGTTCATTTCTTGTGGGAAAAAGATGGAGTTTATATTCTTTTTCCGGATTGATGGCACTCTTTGGTCTGGCAGTATTGGTGGATATGTACAGATGGGGTTACCAATACGGTCATAACCTTGATCCAAAAGCAGCCATAAAAGTGGAAGGGATGAGTTACCAACCTCCTCTGATCGGATACAAAGAGCTTTTGAATTTCCTCGCTTATTCAGGACCAGATACAGGAAGTTGGATATTAATTGGTGGAATGGGATTACTCATTTTGGCAATTATCAGAGACAGATTGGAAAAAACCGCTCAGGCCATATAAACCTTCAATTCAAGAAAACTATGAAACGCTACTTATCAATAATTGGGCTAATGGTCTTTTTGGCTTCTTGCTCAGCAGATCCGAGGCCGATCGCTTACGGCGAAGATGCCTGCCACCATTGCAAAATGAAACTCATGGAACAGAAATTCGGAGCCGAGCTCGTGACCGAAAAAGGCAAAGTTTTCATCTTCGATGATGTCAACTGCATGCTCCAATACATGGATTCCGAAGAAGGGAAGAGACAAACCTACAAGCATGTCCTAGTGACTGATTATTTCAATCCAGGAACATTGCTCGATGCAAATTTTGCTCATTATCTCAAGTCAGCCTCCATTCAAACTCCCATGGCCAGTCAGGTGGTGGCTATTTCAGACTTCAAGCTTTTGGAAGAGTACAAAGAGAAAAACGGAGGAATTTACCTCGCTTGGGGAGAGCTTACCACACAGTTTAAATAACCTGTCACACAGGTGAACATATGAAATCGAGCATGTCCGAGACGGCACACACTGTCATGATTATTCCCTTTGCGAGATTCTCCCGAATCAAAATCGGGACAGGCTATATGGCCATTGAAAAGAAAATAATAATCATATGAAATCCTTAACCTTTTCAATCTTTTTCTTCTTTTGTCTGATTGGGTCGCCCGAAATCCTGGCGGCTACCATCAGAATATCTCCCGGTCAATCCATTCAGGAGGCGGTAGATCGTGCTTCAGCCGGAGATTCCTTGATCATTTCCGAGGGAAATTACACCCAATTCGGAATTGTGATCCGAAAGCCATTAACGATAATCGGGGAGAATTACCCGGTGATTGACGCGGATTTCAAAGGAAATATTCTCATCGTAGCAACCACAAACCTGACCATTCAGGGATTGAAACTGATCAATACAGGCCGGTCCAACATGGATGATTCTGCGGCGATCAAGTTCTTCGATTCGAAACATTGTGTCATTCGGGACAATATCCTGGAGAATACCTACTTCGGGCTCCATTTTTCGAATTCTTCCCAAATGACCATCATCAACAACAAAATAAAAGCCTCCGCTGTCAAAGAATTTGAGGTTGGAAATGGCATTCACCTTTGGAAATGCAAAAACTCGTTCATCGGAAACAATCAGATTTCCGGCCATCGGGACGGGATTTACTTGGAATTTGTGACGAATACGCAAGCGAAAGAAAACCTCGTCGAGAGGAATATGCGATACGGATTGCACTTTATGTTTTCGCATGACAACAGTTACATCCGAAATACTTTTCGAAAAAATGGCGCCGGCGTGGCTGTCATGTACACCAAAAATGTCCTGATGAGGGAAAACCGATTCGAAGAAAACTGGGGCTCCAGTGCCTATGGAATCCTGCTCAAAGACATCAGCGACAGCGAGGTGGTCGGCAATGTTTTTCTGAAAAATACCGTCGGAATCTACATGGAAGGAAGCAGCCGAATCGAGTTTAAAAATAACACATTCCGCGAAAATGGCTGGGCGCTAAAGCTCATGGCGAGTTGTGACCAAAACACCTTTCAGGCAAATAACTTCACCCAAAATACCTTCGACATCAGTACCAACGGCAAAACGGTCCTCAATACGCTGACCGAGAATTACTGGGATAAATACGAAGGCTATGACCTGAATAAGAATTATGTCGGAGATATTGGTTATCGGCCGGTAAATCTCTACAGCGTAATTGTTGAAAAAATCCCTGCTGCTGTGATTCTCTGGAGGAGTTTCATGGTGACCCTACTGGATCGGATGGAGAAAATCATTCCCACGCTGACTCCCGACGAAATGATTGATAAATCCCCAAAAATGAGACCTTATGATTTCAGTTAAAAATATATCCAAGAAGTTTGGCAAGCTGCAAGTTCTGAAAGACTTCAATCTGGAGTTTCAACTTGGAAACAGCTACGCGCTGATGGGTCCAAACGGAAGCGGAAAAACCACCATTATCAAAACGATTTTGGGAATGGTGGTTCCTGACAGTGGTGAAATTCTGGTGAAAGATCAGCCAATAAAGGGCAGCCATGCCTATCGGAAAGACATTGGATATATGCCTCAAATTGGCCGATATCCCGGAAATATGAAGATAGGGCAGCTTTTCTCTATGATGAAAGATATTCGTCCTGAGATCAAAAATTACGATTTGGATTTGGTGGAGGCTTTCGAACTGGATCAGATGAAAGATAAAGCGATGAGCACACTTTCCGGAGGTACACGGCAAAAAGTGAGTGCCGCATTGACCTTTTTGTTTTCACCGGATATCCTGATTTTGGACGAACCGACTGCCGGTCTCGATCCGATTGCTGTGGAAATTCTGAAAGCAAAAATCAAAAAAGAGCGGGAATCAGGAAAGCTCATTTTGATCACTTCCCATATCATGAGCGATCTCGAGGAACTC
>JBKJKX010000112.1:0-12217 GCA_046597285.1 Algoriphagus sp.
CGCCTTTTGGAAGTCTTTTGCATAGTTCCTTGCACTTGTCTTCCCTTAAATTCAAAAAATTATCCCTTATTAGTACCCAACAGCCTGATTTTTATTTTCTAAGCAGACCCTAAATACAGGGAAGCCGAAAACTGTTCAGAGTAGGCATTAAGATAAATTCACTTTTTATGAAAAAAGCAATTCAACTTGGTTTCAGTATGGTGTTTGCCTTATTGATACTTACCTATCCACTATTGGCCCGGGACATGGAAAAGGAAGTGGCCACCCTCACAAAAAATTATGAAAAGGCTTACAATGCAGAAGACGTTAAGGCATTAGTTGCGATGTATACTTCGAATGCAGTAAGGACTTTTGACGATGGGAGAATTTATACTGGCATTTCCGAAATAGAAGCTGCAATGGTTGAGGAATTCGCCGGTAACTCATTTAAGGTAAGCATCAAACACGGGAAAACAGAAGCATCAAGCGACGGGACAATGACCTCCTCAGGAACCTATACTGTAAAAAGCACAGCAGCAAACGGCGATGCAGTCGATCTGAATGGTAGCTACACCAATACCTTGGTCAAGGTAAATGGGGTATTGAAAATATCAAAGTCTGCTCTAGTGTCGATGAAATAGTAAAAAACCAAATGACTTATTTGAAAACATCTCATCCTTTCAGGGTGGGATGTTTTTTTTATGTAAGGTTTCAAGACTTATTTAGTCAAAAAAATCAGAATCTAGCTCAGCTGATTTTAATCGTCCAAAATTACGATAATGTGATAGAGTAATGATCTCTGAGACTCTAGGTGAACATAACATCGCAAGTTTGACTAAAGAATAATCTTGATTGGCATCCCCTACTCCAAATCAAAAAACTTTGCGATTCCTTTTACACCAGTTTCAGACCTCAATCTGAACTATTCAATAAAGCCTGATGAGTATTAGCTACCTAATCTTTCCTCACCATTTCAATATGCTCTATCCCATCCTCATCATAGACATCACCTTCTGCGACAAAACCCAAAGAGACATAAAAACCAAGCGCATAGGTTTGTGCACCTATACGAATATTTCCTGATCCAACTAGTTTATGACAATATTGAATGGCTAATTCCATCAGGATTCTACCAAATCTCTTGCCTCTTGCAGAAGGTGCGGTAACAACTCGGCCAATTGCCATTTCCTGATAGGATAAACCTGCTGGAACTAACCTACTGTAGCCTACCAGTTGATCTTCTGAAAAGAGCAGCAAATGGTAACAATGTTGGTCTTTATCATCTTGATCGAGGAACACACAGTTTTGCTCTACTACAAATACCTCGCTTCTTAACCTTAACAAGTCATACAATTCGTTTACTGTAAGTTCGTGGAAGGCTTTTACGATATGTGTTAAAGTCATAGAAAAAGAGGTTAAAGGATAGTTTATTTTTAGCGCGTTTAAGAACCTAAGGTAATTATCCGATTAAATAGAAGTACTAGGATCTAGTTTGGTTGATGCCTCGAAAAATTCCTGACAAAATTCTTCCCAGCAGACTCTAGCTACTTTAAAGCCCCGTTTAGTAGTTAGTCCACACATTATCTGTAACATTTTTGTCAGGAAATCGGCCGTGCGGATCAAGGGTTATCTTCTTGATTTTACGAGTACCAAAATTTAACACCGCATCAAAAGTTCGGTTGCCATTGAACCATACCGAAACAGGCCAAGTAACCTCTACCGTCAAAGGGTTAATAATCTTTGCGTTTGACATTGCATTAATTGCCGGACCTTCCTGTTCGAATTCTACTTTTAACACTACAGGTGAAGGCATTTCTCCAGCCTGATTTACAGTAACAACTGTAGTTCCATTTTCGGTTTTTACTTGTTGAATAGAACCTTCCACTGATTCAGTAGTGAACAACCAATAATACCAGAACCATTCGAGATTTTGTCCCAACTCATTGTTCATAAAGAAGATGTAATCCCATGGTGAAGGATGCTTGTACGCCCAAGCGGCAGTATATTTTTTCATTGCATTGATCACGGCTTCATCTCCTACAATTCCTCCGAGCATGGAAAGCATCAACGGGGTCTTTTGGTAGGTTTGAAACCCATATCCGCTTCCTGCCTCATTGGCGCTCCACATCAAAGGAGCCTCATCTTCACTTCCGCTGATTCGACCGTAGCTTTGTCCGAGACCATCCAGGTTGTAAGAATTGCCTTTTTCATCTGCATCAGAAAGAATGTTCATGTATTGATTGAATCCTTCATCCATCCATCCGTATCGGGTCTCATTGGTTCCCAACATCATTGGCCACCATTGATGTGCTGTTTCATGATCAGCCGCTCCCTGATTTGAATTGATGACCATTGGATACTCCATCCCTGAACTGGGGCCATCTTGCAAAGTGAGTTGAGGGAACGGATACGGTGCCCAAAGTTTTGAATAAAACTCCAAGGCATGCCGTGTGATCTTGCCTGCATTCACAAAATAATTGGCTCGCTCAGGAAGGTAAACCATGTAAATCGGCACAGGACCCTTGGTAGGAATAGTGGCTCGAGTTGCTTTCCAGATAAAACGGTCAGAAGTCGCAAAAGCAAAATCATTTACTTTTTCTGCTAAAAATCGCCAGGTGAGTTTCTCTCCTGCTGCTGTTTCTTTACCGGGAACTTTCTCATCAGCTCCGACAATCGTCACTTCTGCATCGGAGTCTAACACTAATGAGAGTCGCTGAACTGCGGTTGGTGTTAATACTTCAGATGGATTTTGCAACAAGCCTGTTCCACTTACGATCCAACCGGCGGGGACCGTGATTGAAACATCAAATCGACCGAAATTATTGAAAAACTCAGACGGACCAAGGTAGGGGCTAGTCTCCCAGCCTCTTAAGTCATCATACTTTGCTAATCTGGGAAACCACTGAGTTGGTTGAAATAAGGTGCTGTCAAACCGTTGAGTCATGCGGTGTCCTCTCCCATCATTACCTCCAGGCAACTTGGTATTCCAAGCGATTTCCAATTCGGTGGTTGAACCTGCTTTGATGGGCTGGGATAGAAAAATAGTAGCAACAGTTCTGTTTAGGCCAGTAACTCGGACCTTTGAAGTTTCATTTCGGCCTTGAGTTGGAGCTTGAAGATCAATCGATTCTCCTTCCACTTTAATGTCGGTTACGACCATGCCTTCTGTTTGCTCGGCCGGAGTAGAATACCCCCGTGGAACATCAGCCCTAAAGATGTTGTGATCCAGACGGAGGACAATCCTATCCAAATCGTCTTGGGAATTGTTGTGAACCAGAATTTTTTCAGTACCGGTAATCGTTTGGGTTTTTGGATCAAGAGTGGCATGAATTGTAAAATCTGTTTCCAGTTGCCAATAATTGGGCCCGGGCTTCCCGGAAAAATCCCGCGTTCCAGTCTCATACGCATTGCGAATGGCGTTCGTCAACGGGACATCCTGTCGGATTACGCGTTGGTTCGTTTCGATAGATGAGCGTTGTGGTTTGGGGTTGTTTTGTTGGCCAAAAGCAACAGACGTAGTCAAGAGCAAGAGAAAGAATAAAATCCGCATAAGCATGAATGGTTTTAAAATCAGCTGGAAAACTTCGTAAAATATCCTACAATATTATCAAAGAATGAATAGGAGCGGATGTTGATTTTGATGTGGCTAGAATTCTGACGTGGGGAGTGTTTTGCCAAATCCAGCTCAAAACCCTTGGCCATAAACCTGATAGTCCTGAGAGAAATCAATCAGCCTGCTTTTTATTAACTTTTATTTCATTTTGGTTTTAAAAAAATTCAATCGAGAGATTAATACGCAAACAAAAATGGTTCAACAACTTTTTGAAAAAATAAACCCGTATCTAGGTCAGATACGGGTTTTTGATTTTACTGAGCCAGATATCCTCCATCAACCGGATAATAGGAACCTGTGACGAAGGAAGCCTTTTCAGATCCAAGCCAAAGGATCAATTCGGCTACTTCCTCTGCTTCCCCAAGTCGGCCAATGGGGTGAAGTCCGACCAGAAAATTTAACGTCTCATCATTTAGTGCATTAGTTAGCAAAGGGGTCTTGATATAGCCAGGTCCGATTGAGTTGACACGGATATTCTTTGTAGCGTATTCAAGTGCCGTGGCTTTGGTAAGTCCCACAACTCCGTGCTTGGCGGCCACATATGCTGGAGAGTTACTTGTACCGGCCATTCCAAGAATCGAAGCAATATTTACAATGCTTCCACCTCCATTTATTTCCATTGCCGGAAGTTGAAAATGCATTCCATAAAATACCCCGGAAAGGTTTATCCCGATTACTTTTTGCCAGCCATCAATTGGATATTCGGCAGTTGGTGAAAGTGGCCCACCAATTCCCGCATTGTTGACTGCGATATCAAGTTTGCCATATTTTGCGAGAGTTCCTTTCACTAATGCTTCATTGTCTTCCGGCTTTGAAGTGTCAGCTCTAATGAAAAAGGCATTTCCGCCGTTTTTAAGGATTTCAGCGACCACCTTTTTTCCGTGCTCCTCATGAATGTCCGATACAACTACATTGGCACCCTCTTTTGCAAAAAGAAGAGCAGTGGCTCTTCCTATTCCGGAGCCGGAACCTGTGATGATAGCAACTTTGTTTTTAAGTGATTTCATATCAAATAGAATTTTAACAGTGAAAAATTAGGTTCCAATTTCCTCTCTTACTTCTAGAATTTACGGAATTGAGATGTTTATAGACAATTTTTTCCAGCCAAATTATCTAATACCTGACTTAAATCATGTTCAAAAGGATGTCTTGCTTCCCGTTCGATCGTGAATTTTTCAGTCGGAGAATTAGGTTGAAAAGTTATTCAAAAGATTCTCCTCCGAGCGGATTTAACCTAGGCTCAATCGCCTAAAAGTGATTTTTTCTAACTTTTATTGATAAAACCTTTTAAAATCAATTATTTGTAAAAATATCAGGTTACCTTTTTCTTATCAATTGATATTTCAACATTTTAAATTTTATCATGAATACCGGAACAGTAAAATTCTTCAACGAAGCCAAGGGATTTGGCTTTATCGTTGACAATTCCTCAAGAGAAGAAATTTTTGTCCACGTCACAGGATTGATTGACACTATACGCGAAGGTGATCAAGTCACTTTCAATACTGAACGCGGCAAAAAAGGAATGAATGCGGTAGATGTAAAAATTGCATAAGGATTAATTTAAAAAAACACAGAATCAGAAGTTCAAAGTTTAAAAGAACAGATGTACAAATTGTTTTTAAATAAACCCGAATCATTAGTCGGAAACCTTCCTAAAATCAGAATTAATGAAAGATCAAACTATTCGACGGGGGTTTTAGATTTTATTTTGCAATATATTCTCCACCTATCGGGTAAAAAGAATCTGTGACAAAAGAATTTTTGCTTCATTATATTCTGGCTTCGGGGTTTAAGCTTTGATAAATCACTGTCAATTCTCATTACAGCATCTCATCCTTTCTAAAGATAGGATTTGCTAATCACGGCTGAAATTTAAAACGAAGCAACAGAAATTTTAATGAGATGAATGTTACCAATAAACTATTAGGGTCAGTTTTAATAGAAAAATAATTCATGGTTATTTGCTTTTGGCTTTCCTTTTAAAAAAAAAAATTTCCCATAAAACCATTAAAATCAATTTTTTATTAAAAATATCAGGTTACCTTTTTCTCATCAATTGATATTTCAACATTTTAAATTTTATCATGAATACCGGAACAGTAAAATTCTTCAACGAAGCCAAGGGATTTGGCTTTATCGTTGATAAGTCTTCAGGAGAAGAAATCTTTGTCCACGTAACAGGTCTAGTTGACAAAATCCGTGAGGGTGATGTCGTAACTTTCGAAACAGAACGGGGCAAAAAAGGCACAAATGCAATTGAAGTAAAAATCGCATAAGGGTTTTAATTGCCGGATTTTGCCTCAATCTTCTTAAGTTTTTAAAAAAGAATTGTTACTCTCGAATACTATTATTAGTGAATAAGCAATTTTTTAAAACAAGAATTAGAGCCTAAAATCTACCACCAAAAAAATAGCGATCAGGAAAAATTCTTGATCGCTTCTTTTTTTTATGACCTGTTACATGAAGTTTTTCAGCCTTCATAGCTTATTCTACATGATTTTTCTGTGTAGACTGAAATTTTTCCGTTACATAAAAAAAAATCGGAAAGCAGTTTTTTTTAAATGAACGTGGTAATACGTTCTATTGGCTTTAATAAAAAGCATTTTATGTAGATATGTTTTGCAGCAATGAGTTCGGCCTGGATTCATTGTCTTCTTGGGAAAATCAAGACCATTGCTGGCATAGCGGCCTAATAATTGATCGAAATAAATTATAAATCTTCTTCGCTCTGGTCCCTAGCTAAGCAAAATGGCTTAAGCATTTTTGTGTTTTTCAAGGTAACTCTACTAGTGAGTTGATGAATTTATTTCCTAAAATTTTAATCTTTTAATTATTCTAAAACCAAAAAACTATGGCAATTGTAAAAGTAATTGAAGTAATCGCGTCTTCAGAAAAAGGAATTGAGGATGCTATCCAACAATGTGTGACTGAAGTGTCAAAAACCATCCGTAACATTGATTCTGTCTATGTGAAAGACACCAAAGTCCACGTCAAAGACGGGAAAATCATTTCTTTTGGAGTGATTTGTAAGGTATCATTCCGAGTCGGAGAAGATTAAATCACCAATATCTTTCCTTGATTCCCCAAATGGGAGCAGGTTATCCTTGCTCCCATTTTTTGCGTGGCTTTATTATGCGAATCGATTTTTAGTAGGTCCCATGGATACAAATTAGTAGTTGCTCTTGAACAAACCATGGGTGTTCAACTCTTTACAAAAAACTCCGCTAAGTCCGGATTTGCCAAATTTCATTTTTACGATCATTTTGATTGATATTTTGATATTTCCCCATTTTGGATGATCTTTTCTCGAGAATGCACCCAGCCTCCGACCTCGATTCCATCAGCCTTAATTTCTCCTCAGAAGACTTATTTGTCCTAAACTTGGCATTGGCGCTTATTATGTATGGAGTGGCGCTCGATCTGAGATTTGCAGATTTTCTGTACTTATTCAAAAACCCCAAAGGATTTTTTCTGGGGATTTTTTCTCAATTCATTCTCCTCCCTTTTCTTACCTGGCGCCTGATTCTGATCATACAGCCACCACCAAGCGTTGCCCTGGGAATGTTTCTGGTAGCTGCCTGCCCTGGGGGAAATGTCTCCAACTTCCTGACCAATTATACGAAAGGTAATACAGCCCTTTCTGTCAGCCTGACCGGTTTTTCAACAATTCTGGCAATCGTAACCACTCCCTTTAATTTCGCCATTTATGCAGGAATGTATGGTCCTACTGCCTCTCTCCTTCAGGAAATCAGTTTGGATTACAAAGATGTTTTCTTCACCGTTTCCCTCATTCTCGGGATTCCATTGATACTGGGTATCCTCACACATCAGTACGCAACGAAATTTGCTGAAAAGGCTTCGAAATTGCTTAAACCGGTCAGTCTGGTCATTTTTGCAGTGATTATTGCGGTGGCATTTATCGGAAACCTCGATCTTTTCCTCAAGTACATTTCGCTGATCTTCCTTTGGGTTTTTGCCCATAATCTGGTGGGATTGAGTGCAGGATTTTTCACAGGAAAAGTTTTTCGATTGCCCCTGTCAGACGTCAAAACTTTGACCATAGAAACAGGAATTCAAAACAGTGGCTTGGGGCTAGTGCTTATTTTCACTTATTTTGGCGGATTGGGTGGAATGGCCATCATTACAGCTTGGTGGGGCATCTGGCATTTGATCTCAGGGATCATTGTTGCTTCTCTTTGGAAAAATTCGAATGAAAGACCTGATTAATTTTATCCTCCGATTTCTGGTAAAAGTTGCCCTTCACGGTTATTTCCACAAAATCAAAATCATTGGTAAAGAAAATATCCCCAAAGGAAAACCCATTATTTTGGTTTCAAACCATCAAAATGCGCTCATTGATCCCCTACTTCTTGCAACGCACATCCGATTAAATCCCTACTTTCTCACAAGGGCTTCAGTTTTTCAAAATTCCATTGCAGCCAGACTTTTAGATTTTATCCGAATGCTTCCGGTGTATCGGGTGAGAGATGGATATTCGACCCTCCAGCAAAATCAAAATACGTTTGATAAAACGTATGAAGTACTTTGCAAAAATGGAACAGTGCTCATATTCGCAGAGGGGAGTCATAGTCATATCAGAAATGTGAGGCCTCTAATGAAAGGATTTACCCGGATAGCTTTCGGGCTGAAAGAAAAATATCCCGCTTGTGAACCGGTGATTCTGCCTGTCGGGATTGATTACAGTGCACATATGCGGTCTGGTGGCCGGGTACTTATTTCCTTCGGAAAACCGATTCCAGTCGATATGCCTAATTCCCAATCTGGAAAACTTAACAAAACCGTAGAAAAAGCTTTGAAAGATCTTACGGTGGATATTCCTGATGAAGGCTATGATACTATTCTTCATTCTTTATTGGAAAACAATGTGGACCTCACCTCTAAGTCAGATGTGGATTTGTTTTTGGCAACCGGCAAAGTTTTAAATCCGCTTCAAGAAATTAGTGGATTGGGGAATAAACTGATGAAAATCTTTCATTTTCCACTTTACTGGCTTTGGCTTTGGAAGAAAAGAAGTGTTGAAGACAAAGTTTTCAGCTCTACCTTGAAATTCGTGATTGGCCTTACTTTGACGATGGTCTGGTACTTCTTTCTTCTTTGGCTTGCGATGGATACCCGCGTGGGCAGCTGGGGATTGACCTTCCTGATTTTGGCTTGGATCACACTTTGGAAAAATAAAAATCCACAAGAATAATAAGCTCAATCAAGTGATTTTTTGACGAAAAACGTGGATTCACAACACTGAGTTAAGTAGAAAAAGATTTGAGTTAAACCAAATAATATTTGGCTTTATTTCTAACTTTGATTCAGGAAATACAACCCAAATCTAACTGAACCATGACTGAAGACTTCCTCCCCATCAACGGGACTGACTACATTGAACTCTATGTAGGCAATGCCAAGCAGGCCTCTTTTTTTTATCAATTCGCATTCGGTTTTGAATTAATCGCCTACGCCGGACCTGAAACGGGTCTGAAGGATCGCTCATCTTATGTCCTCAAGCAAGATAAAATACGCTTGGTTTTGACATCAGCTTTGGGTCCATATTCGGAAATTGCCAATCATGTCAACACACACGGTGACGGAGTAAAAGTACTGGCACTTTGGGTAGATGATGCAGAAAAATCCTGGTGGGAAACCACATCCCGAGGAGCAGAATCAGAATCAAAGGTGAAAGTAGTATCCGATGAGTTTGGCGAAGTCAAAACCGCATCGATCAAAACTTACGGAGATACAATTCACACCTTTATAGAGCGCAAAAACTACGCAGGCGTGTTCCTTCCGGGGTATGTACCTCGAAAAAGTACTTATAAATCCGAATCAATTGGCCTGAAATACGTGGATCATTGTGTTGGGAATGTTGAATTGGGAGCGATGAATCGTTGGGTTGAATTTTACGAAAAAGTGATGGGATTCAAGCTTTTGCTAACCTTTGATGACAAAGATATCTCCACGGAATATTCAGCGCTTATGTCCAAAGTAGTTTCCAATGGGAACGGCTATATCAAGTTTCCCATCAATGAACCTGCGGCAGGAAAGAAGAAATCTCAGATCGAAGAATACCTGGATTTCTACGGCGGTCCGGGTGTGCAACACATGGCGATCGCAACAGATGACATTGTTCACACTGTTTCTGAATTGAGGAGCCGAGGCGTTGAATTTCTTGAAGTGCCAGCATCTTACTATGATGACTTGCTGGAACGTGTCGGAAAGATCGATGAAGAATTGGAGCCTTTGAAAAACATGAATATTCTGGTGGATCGGGATGAAGAAGGCTATTTACTTCAGATTTTCACGAAACCAGTGCAGGATCGTCCAACGCTTTTCTTTGAGATCATTCAAAGAAAAGGTGCCAAATCATTTGGAAAAGGAAATTTCAAAGCACTTTTCGAGGCAATCGAACGAGAACAAGAACTAAGAGGTAATCTTTAAAAATAGAAGCCGGTGAAAAGCCGGCTTTTTTGGCCCCTATTTCTTCACGAATTGGGGAAATTTTCTGGCTATACGGGAATCAGGAATTTTTCTCAAACAAAGTCGAAAGCATTAATTTGAATGGAATTTCAAATTTTTGAAGAAAAAATGGTTAGTAAATCAATCTGAAAAATTGTACTTCTTTTGAGGAAAGAAAACCACTTAATCTACCTCTATTCGCGATGAGACACTCGAATTACGACACTTTTAAACTTAGTGGAATTTGCTCAAACTGGGAAAGAGTCGCCTAAACCAATAAAAAGTTATTTAAAATGAAGAGAGCATTTTTTAGGAGAAAAATATTTCAACTAATTTAAAGACCTAAATCCTGTCTATTTTTTCAAAAGGTCCTAATTCATTAGAAGCCCTAAATCTAGGTATCATTTTTTCAATGACGCAGGCTACGAATGTTGGGTAAATTGAAATCGTTTCTTCAAAATTTGACCTCATTCACAAATACACAATGGAAATAACTCCTTCCAGATTTAAAATATCGGACCTCCCAGGATTACTTAAAGTAACCTACAAAAGATGGAATGAGGAAGATCCATTCAGAATGAGTGCTGTTGTAGCCTATTACGCAGTCATATCACTTCCTGCCCTGCTGATCATTTTGATCAATACCGTGGGTGCAATTTGGGGTGTCGATATAGTTACCGGGAAACTAACCGGCCAAATATCTGCTGCTCTAGGGGCAGATACTGCTGAATACCTTCGCCAAATTATCATCAATACCCAATACAGCGGAAAATCTACAATTTCTACCATCTTGGGAATCGCGACTTTGCTTTTTGGAGCTACCGGAGTTTTCTACCATTTAAAAATTTCGATTAATACTATTTGGGAATTGAAACTGACAAATGAGTTGACCTGGCCCTTGCTGATCAGAGACAGATTGATAAGTTTTAGTTTCGTTTTAGTCCTAGGTTTTCTCTTGCTGATCAGTTTCGTGGTTACCACAGCATTGTCAGTTTTGAGCGATTTTATCTTACAATCATTTCCTGGAATCATACTTTTCATAGCCTATCTCATAGATTTCTCAATTTCCTTTGGGTCTGTCACAGTACTATTTGCCTTAATTTTCAAATATTTACCGGATGCGAAAATAAAGTGGAAATCAGTTTGGTTAGGCTCGATCCTAACAGCTTTGCTCTTTGTAATCGGAAAGTTTTTGATGGGGATTTATTTCGGACTCACAGATCCAGGTTCTACCTACGGAGCTGCTGGTTCAATCGTATTGATTTTAATTTGGGTGTCATATTCTTGCCTGATATTTTTCTTTGGTGCAGAATTTACCAAAGTGATCTCCATTAAATATGGGTATGGAATCAACCCAAATTCAAATTATTCCAGGGTAAAACAAAAAGAAGTTGTAGTGGATCAGGCTAGCAATCCGTGAAAAAACTTTATTGCCTACAAATTGAAATATAAGCTTTAGGAAACACCTCAAAGAATTCTCGGCCTTGGCAAAAAATTGGAAGTTGTTACATTTAAGTTAAAGAAAACCGACCTCAGTATGTAACAACTCCCTTTTTAGATTATTTCAATCACCTGTATAAGGTCTGGTGAAGTTTGTTGAGTTCCTCGATTTTCATCTTGAAAACCTTTCTGTCATAAGTCAGAATTCCGTTCGTTTCGATTTCCACATCCGTGGTTTGTGTGTAAATGGCTGCTGCCAGGCCTTCTGGAATGAGCTTTTTAAGATCTTCAATCAGTGACTGGTACCTAGCCATCAACTCTTCAGGAGTTTTGAAACTTTGATAACCCCAATTGTCTTTTTGCTGCCAGGTATGGCCTTCAACAGGCAAGCCCAATCCTCCATATTCTCCCAAAACCAATATACTTTTTCCTCCGAAAATCGCCGGATCAGGCATGACAGGATCAGGGTAATTATGTAAATCCAAGATATCCCCCACAACTGAAGGTCCTTCCATTTCAAAGTTTCCACCGCTTGCACTATTGATCAGTCTGCTTGGATCGATTGACCTGGTCAGATCAGTTATTTCTTTGGTTTTGAATTGGCCCCAAGCTTCGTTAAATGGAACCCAAACCACTATTGAAGGAAAGAATCTGAATTCGTTCATGATTTCTTTCCACTCAGATTTGAAGATCTCCTCGCTCTCAGGCGTCCTT
>JBKJKX010000124.1:0-19708 GCA_046597285.1 Algoriphagus sp.
CCATTTGATGGGTAGAATTTCCTCCGGAAAGCAAGGAAGCCAGCATGTCCAAAACCAAGGAAAGTCCGGCGCCTTTCCAAAGTCCCATCGGCAAAGCCAACTCATTTTTCAAGACGATTTCCGGTGATTTGGTTAGGTTACCTTCCGGATCAAATCCAGCTTCATAAGGCATCTCCTCACCTTTCTCTGAATGAAGGGCCATCTTGCCATAGGCAAATTGCGACATAGCCATGTCCAGGACAACCGGACCATTTTTTCGCGGAATGCCCACGACGAGCGGGTTATTTCCGAGTTTGGGTTCACTCCCGCCCCAAGCAGGCATATTCGGTTTGGTATTGGTAAAGCAAATCCCGATCACACCAGCCTCTACAGCTTGCCACCCAAAATTGCCTCCTCGCATCCAGTGATTTGTAAACTGAAGCGCAACACAGCCGATTCCAAACTCAGCGGAAAGCTGAATGGCCCGATCCATCGCAAATTCAGCATTGAGATTGCCTGGACCGAACTGCCCGTTCCATCGCTCAAACATTCCGATTTTACTTTCCAAAACAGGTTCCTTCCCGGGTTTCACATACCCCTTTTGGATGAATTCCAAAAAAAGAAAAAATCGATTGACACCATGCGACCGAACTCCGTCCAAATCAGCCTTTGCAAAAAGATGGGCGCATCTTTCCGCTTTTTCCTTATGAAAACCCTTCGCCGATAAAATCGCTTCCAACTTTTCTTTTAGGACTTCAAATGGAATGAAAATATCGCTCATGTGGTGAAAGTAAAAAGAAGAAGATTTATTCAAGTTAATAGCCCATGCTTAATTTTCATTATCAAGAAATTAAGCTTTTAAAAAAACTGGCCCAAACAGCACTTGCCAAATCAACCCATGCTAGTAGATTTGCCGAACGCAATCCTTGACCTCCGACCATTCTAATGAAAAAGCTAAGCATGCAAGTAGTGAAAACAACCGATCACCCAACCCGAATTCTTCAATTTGGGAATGGGAATTTTCTTCGGGCTTTTACAGATTGGATGGTGGACATTGCAAATGAAAAAGGAGTTTTTGCCGGCAAAATCCACATCGTCCAAATCCATAGCAAGACAGGATTTGATCAGATGAAAAATCAGGATTGTTTATTTCATGTCCTGGAACAAGGAATGAAAAATGGAGAAATCTATCAAAAAACACGACTTGTACGTTCTGTTTCAGGTATTTCTTACCCAAGAGAAAACTATCCCGAATATTTGAAATTGGGGGAAAATCCAGATTTGAGGTTTGTCATTTCTAATACTACAGAGGCCGGAATTCTGTTTGATCCCGGTGATGCGGAGTTTGACTCCTTACCGGAAACTTTCCCCGCGAAACTGACTGCTTTACTTCATCATCGATTTGAGCATTTCGAAGGGGACTCAACAAAAGGGCTCATCATCATCCCCTGCGAACTGATTGAGAAAAATGGCCAAGTGCTGAAGTCTTGCATTCTTAAATACGCAGGACTTTGGAGTCTTTCGCAGGCATTTTCGCAATGGATAGAATCAGCATGCATTTTTTGTGATACGCTGGTGGATCGGATTGTCCCCGGCTTTCCAAAAGGCAGGAGCAAAGAGATTCAGGAGCAAATTGGATTTGAGGATGAGTTAATTGTCATAGCAGAACCTTTTCATCTTTGGGTGATCGAGGGACCGGAAGAAGTAAGACGAGAGTTTCCACTGGATCTGGCCGGACTCGATGTGAAATTTGTGGATGATCTGACTCCATACAGAACTCAAAAAGTTCGAATTCTAAACGGAGGGCATACCGCAATGGTCCCTTGGGCTTATCTGAATGGCCTGCGAACGGTGAGAGAATCTGTTGAAAATCCGAAAATGGGCGCATTTCTCAGGAAAGTAATTTTCGAAGAAATCATCCCAACACTTGACATGCCGAAAGAGCAATTAGAGAAGTTTGCGGCGGATGTGCTGGAGCGGTTTGCAAATCCTTTCATCGTCCATGAACTCAAATCGATCGCTCTGAATAGTGTTTCCAAATTCAAAGTTAGAGTGCTTCCATCCTTGTTGGGCTATTCCAAAAAGAACCAACAATGGCCTCAAAAACTGACACTTGCTTTCGCTGCCTTGTTGGTCTTTTACAGAGGGGAATTCAAAGGAGAAATACTTCCGGTAAAGGATGAAAAAGCCGTCTTGGAAATCTTTAGCGAGGCTTGGAGTAAAAATTCATTAGAAGAGGCAGTCACGCTGATTCTGTCAAACGCATCACTTTGGGGTCAAAATCTGGATCTGCTTCCGGGCTTGAAAAATGAAGTGCTAAAATCGATAACTGAAATTCTGAGTTAAGATTTTTCATCCATCCATACTAGAGGATTCTGTTGAAGGAGATTTACCAATACTTGATATAAGTCGGGAATCTTGGATTTAAAATCTGAAGGTTTTTCGAAAAAGGTTTCAAGGGCAACTGCAAAAAACTAATGCTCGTCAATTCCGGCACGGTTCCGCATTAAACTCGTATGACCTGATCTGATACGTTCCAATTCCCTTGCTGCAAGTAATTTGTATTCCCTCCATTGCTTCTTGTTAAGAAAATCACTTTCTCCATTGAATCTGATCTGGTTTTCAAGTTGCAACGCATGAGCTATTTCATGGATACCAGATTCATTCCATCCGAGTTATCCATCGAACCCTCCACAAAACTTTCCCAAGAGACTACTATCACTCCCAATTTCGGATTGACTTCACCTTTGTGATAGCTCTTCAGCGAAGTATTATAAAAACTAGTCGGATAAATCAGAATCTTCTCGAAATGGGGTAATCTGATCCGTTTCCATCCAAAAGTAACCTGAACAATTGTTGCGCCGATCAAAATTTCCATCCCGGAACTTACTTCTGAAATGCCACCTCTGCCTACAAATTCCTTTGTTGAGAGAATTAATTCGAGCTTTCGAATAAATTCAGACTTATGCTTTTGATTTAGCTTCCGATAATACCCAAAGTACTTTTCAAGGATTTGAGTCTCTTCTGTTTTTAGCTTTCTCAGAAAAAACAAAGACCGTATCTCTCGAAAGCTTCATCCAATCTTATTAAAATACCACTGTCTATACATGTCAAATATAAAAATGGCAGAAACCCCAAGGTAACTGCCATTCAATAAGCTTACAAATTCAAGTTTTATCTCGCGTAATTGACCGCTCTCATTTCTCTGATTACGGTGATTTTGATTTGACCAGGATACTGCATTTCCTTCTCGATCTTCTGTGAGATATCAAAAGAAAGCTTTGCGGCAGTTGCATCGTCCACATTATCCGCATCAACCAATACTCGAAGTTCACGTCCTGCTTGCATTGCAAAGCATTTGTTCACTCCATCAAAGGCTAAAGCTAGCTCTTCGAGATCTTTCAGACGCTTGATATAGCTATCCATCACTTCTCTTCTCGCGCCTGGTCTAGCGCCTGATATCGCATCACAAGCCTGAACGATCGGAGAGATCATGGTTGTCATTTCGATTTCATCGTGGTGAGCTCCGATTGCATTACAAATCTCAGGATGCTCTTTGTATCGCTTGGCAAGCTCCATTCCCAGTACTGCGTGCGGAAGTTCCTGCTCCTCATGCCAAACCTTTCCGATGTCGTGAAGTAACCCGGCGCGCTTAGCCATCTTGGCATTCAGACCCATTTCAGCAGCCATTACCGCACAAAGCTTCGCTACTTCTCTTGAGTGTTGGAGCAGATTCTGACCATAAGAAGACCTGTATCTCATACGCCCAACCATTCTGATCAGCTCGGGATGCAACCCATGAATTCCAAGCTCGACAGCAGTTCTCTCGCCGATTTCTATGATTTCTTCCTCTATATTTTTCTCCGTTTTGGCGACCACTTCTTCGATTCTTGCAGGGTGAATCCGTCCATCCTGTACCAATCTATGAAGTGAAAGTCTAGCAATCTCTCTTCTTACCGGATCAAACCCGGAAATAATAATTGCTTCAGGCGTATCATCCACTACGATCTCCACTCCGGTTGCTGCTTCCAAAGCCCGGATATTTCTACCCTCCCGACCAATGATTTTACCTTTGATATCGTCGCTTTCGATGTTGAAAACCGAAACACAATTCTCAACCGCATGCTCAGTTGCAGTTCGTTGAATCGTGTCTAAAACAATCTTTTTGGCCTGTTTGGTAGCGGTCAATTTCGCTTCGTCCAAGATGTCTTTGATCTGAGTAGAAGCCTTAGACTGCGCCTCATCTGTGAGCATCGTTATGATCTGCTCTTTAGCTTCCTCACGTGTGAGTCCGGCTATTTTCTCCAAATCAGAAATCCGTTGGTTTGTGATCTTATCCAGCTCCTCTTTTTTTACTTGAACCGAATGAAGTTGAGCAGTGAGGTTTTCTTTTTTGCTGTCGAGTTCAGCTTCTTTACGTTTCACTTGCTCCAGTTCTTTGGCGACCTGCTGTTCTCTTTGCTTGACCTTGTTTTCGTTTGTGATGATGATATTCTTCTTGTTATTCATATCCTCATCAAACTCCGACTTTAGCTTCAGATATTTTTCTTTAGCCTCAAGCATTCGTTCTTTCTTGATGGTCTCTGCGCTGATTTCAGCCTCTCTAACCATAGATTTTACCCTTTCCCGGGTTTCTTCCTCTAGTTTTTGATTCTTATTTTTAATCAACATTCCCGCCAACGCGGCTCCTGCACCGGTCCCGACAAGGGCTGCGAGGATTATGTAAACTATATCTCCCATAGGTTATTTGGATTAAAATCTACCTGAGGGAATCCGAAAAATTTCCAAAAATAAGTGTTTTCTAATAATTATAAAGCTTTGGAAAGTATATCGTTGATATTGGAAAGACTGGATTTGATAAGTTCACTATCACCAGCATTTACCTCATTTGTCTCTAATGATTCTACCATGCAGTCAAAAGCCACCATGGCAAGCAAATCTTGATTATCGTCTAGGCCAAATTCCTCTTTATACTTTTTTAATTTTTCATTAATCAACTTGCCTGCCATTCGGATTTTGGACTCGTCCTCAACCTTCACACGCATGGGATATTCTCTAGTCCCTATTTTAACTCTGATGGCAAGTGTCTCCATATCACTCAGATAAGTAGGTGATCAAATGGTCGATCTCTTGTATATAATTATTAATTAAATCACTCATTTCACTGGAATCTCCTGGATTCACCGGTCGGTTATCTACAATGTTACTAATTTTAATTTTATTTTTAAAATGCTCGATTTCCTGCTCCTTTTGGGCGAGGGAAGCAGTTGTCTCAGACAATCTATTCTTCAATTGCTCATTTTCTTCAATCGTCTGAAGCAATTTTTTGCTAGCCTGCTGGGCCAGTTTTTCCAATTTTTGCAGTTCCTCGCTTATCATTTCTACGTACGGATCAGTGCTCCTACCTCATTTTCAAAAGCCTGAATCAATCTACTCATTGTTTTGTCAATTACCTTATCGGTCAGCGTATTTTCCTGATCCTGCAAGTGAAAGCTCAGGGCATAAGCCTTTTTGCTTGAGTCAATTTTGTCTCCTTGGTACACGTCAAAAACACCAATTTTTCTCAATAATTTCCCTCCCGCTCTTTCCGCCACTGATTTAACCTGATCATAACTCACTGCCTTGTCGATTACCAATGACAAATCTCTCCTCACTTCGGGAAACTTGGAAATTTCCTCGTACTTCTTGAGACCTGATGCCTTCTTACAAAGCAAATCCCAATTCAAATCGGCAAACCATACTTCCTGACGAACTTCAGCCAATTTGAGGATTTTTTCATCCAATAAGCCGATTGTCCCAAGATCCTTTTCTCCTGATTTAAGATGAAGCCCATAGGTAAACGGTGCAGATTCCACAATCGATATTGCACTCGGCTCAACATTTAGTCTCTCGAGGATTTTTTCAAAAGTGGAGTAAATGTCTGCGAAAGCAAAAGCCTTGGAAGATGCTATCCAGCTTTCTGTGGATCTGTTTCCCGAATGGAAAATCGCCAACCTTCTGTTTTCCTGGTATCCTGTGTCAGCTTTGAAATAAATCGTCCCAAACTCAAAGCATTTCAAATCTGTCTGACGCCGGTTGATATTGTGAGACAAAACTTCCAGCCCGCTGAAGAGCAACGTCTGACGCATCACTCCCAACTCCTCGCTCAACTTGTTGTAAATCTCCACACTTATAGAAGCATCCAGAAAACCAGACTTTTCCACATAAGATGGCTTGGTAAGACTGTTCGTGATTAGTTCGAAATAACCCTGACCAGCAAGAATCTCTGACAAACGATACTGAAGTTTGTTCAGATCCTTCACCGGGTGCTCTGCCAGGTAATCAGTACTAAGATTTTCGGAAAGCTCAACCTGATGGAATCCGTGGATTCGGAGAACTTCCTCGATAATATCCGCTTCACGAGTCACGTCTACTCGATATGGTTTTACGATTGCCGTAAATCCCACTTCTGTTTCATTTTCAACTCGGATATCAAGACTTTCCAAAATTGATTTCACTTCGGAAGGGTCGATTTTCTTGCCGATCAGCCGATTGATATTTCCAAAAGTAACTTCGATTTCAAAATCCTGAACCGGTTCTGGATACAGGTCAATTATCTCAGAGCAAACTCTCCCGCCAGCAATTTCCTGCAGCAATTTTACCGCTTGCTTCAATGCATAAACGGGCATATTTGGGTCAGTTCCTCTTTCGAATCTGAAGGAAGCGTCAGTTTTCAATCCGTGAAACTGACTTCCTTTTCGGATTACGTCCGGAGAGAAATAGGCAGATTCAAGGAAAATAGTTTTGGTAGAATTACCCACTCCTGATCCTTTTCCTCCGAAAATCCCACCAATGCAAAGACCTCCTTTTGGATCGCAAATCATCAATTCTTCGCCGGAAAGTTTTCGCTCTTTATCATCCAGCGTGACGAAGGAAGTTCCTTTTGGAAGTTTACCCACGATGATTTTTCCTTCTGAAATCCTATCTGCATCAAATGCATGAAGTGGCTGACCAAGGTCGTGAAGGATGAAATTTGTGATATCCACCACGTTATTAATCGGCTCTAGGTCTAGCGATCGAAGGAAGTTCTGCAGCCATTGTGGAGAAGGACCAATTTTTAAATCGGTAACCACGACACCTGAATAGCGAGGACAATCCGAAGTATTTTTAACCTCCACAGAAATATGGGGGCCTGAAGTTTCCACTTTCAATTCCTGCTCCGAATCAATACAAATCTCGCTGACTAATAAGGCTTTGAGATCCCGGGCAACTCCCAAATGAGATGCCGCGTCTGCCCTATTCGGTGTCAATCCTATTTCCAAAATATGGTCATTTGCCACTTCCACATATTCGGAAGCAGGAGTACCATTGGGTAATTCAGTATTTAAAACCATGATTCCTGCATGGCTTTTTCCCAGACCGATTTCATCTTCGGCACAAATCATCCCTTCGGAAACCTGTCCTCTTATTTTCGCCTTTTTGATTTCAAAAGGTTCACCTTCGGTTGGGAAAAGTTTGGCTCCCACAGTCGCAACAAGTACTTTTTGACCTTTGGCCACGTTAGACGCTCCGCAAACGATGGGTACAATAGCCGATCCAATGTCTACCGTGGTCAGGCTTAGTTTGTCTGCATCGGGATGCTTTTCGCATGTCAGTACTTTCCCAACTACAATCCCCTGAAGTCCCCCCGGAACGGATTCGAATTCCTTTATTCCCTCCACTTCCAAACCCGATTGGGTCAGGAGTGCTCCGATTTGCTCAGAGCTTTCTGTCAAGACAAGGTATTTCTTCAGTCGGTTAATTGAAATTTTCATTAGTTCTTAAAATAAAATGAACCACGCGGATTCAAAGGGATAAACAAAAGGGGTTCGAAAACCCCAATTGATCAGAATAAGATGCAAATTTAAGATAATTGAGCTAGGTCAAAAGGCTATTCCTCGTAATTTTTCTCCCCGGCAGGAATGTCAATTTCCAGTAAATTTTCCTTCGGGGGAATAGGGCAGGCAAAGTCTGGATTATAAGCACAATAAGGATTATAAGCCATATTAAAATCCAGTGTTATGCTATTTTTTCCATCCTGACGAGCATTAATATATCGGCCGCCTCCATACGTTTCTTTAGCGCTTGTCCCATCTGCAAAAGCAAGGAAGAAATTTCGCTTATCAGGTTCATTCATCGCCTGAAGAAGAAGCAGACGATTGGTCTTGATTCCATCAAAAGAAAACTCGACGTGGGAATGCTCGATGTATTTTTCTTTAGAGCCATCTGTCAAAGGAACTTCACGAACTTTCTTGTTTTCCACAGGGATCATTCTCGCCTTCACCTTGTAGGTTAGATCGATCGGATAAAAACTCAGCTTTTTGAAAGTGATTTTTTGGGAATCGGTTAGCGGAGATTCTATATTAAATCGGATGAATTTGAATTGACGCTCTCGCTCCGCCTCAATCTTTTCAATATAGGCTTCTGGACTTTCGGTAGAAGTGAGTGTGTAAGCGACCGCAGCGAGGATTACAGCTGTAATAAAGAGGGCTAAAATATTTTTGGGTTTCATCTAATCAAAGTATGCCGTCATCGGCGAAGCTAAAATAGCCAAGATCTGTAAAAATCAAATGGTCAAGGACTGGCAAATCCAACTCACGGCCAATTTTAACCAATCTTTCTGTCAAACGCTTGTCTTGATCTGAAGGCCGGAGATTCCCGCTTGGATGATTATGCACTAAAATGATCGATTGGGCCAGATGCTCGAGAGCGATTTTAAAAACAATCTTGGAATCCACCACCGTTCCGGCTGTTCCACCTTGGCTGATCGATTGCTTTTTGATGACATGATTTGACCTGTTGAGAAGAATCAAATAAAAATGTTCGACTTGCTCATCATACAAATCCGGCTTTATCAAATCGTAAATATTTTGGGAACAAGTGATTTTGGGCCGAATCACTGGCTCTGACTCTTTTCTCCTACGACCAAGCTCCATAGCGGCTATAATAGAAATGGCTTTAACTTCACCGATTCCTTTGAATTTCTTTAAGTCCTGAATCGAAAGTTTTGCCAATGAGCCTAAATCGTGATTGACTGCTGAAAGAATATGCTTAGACAAATCCACTGCGCTTACAGAAGCCGTTCCCGAGCCAATCAATATCGCGATGAGTTCTGCGTCAGAAAGAGAAGATTTTCCTTTGAGTAGGAGTTTTTCCCGGGGCCGATCTTCCTCGGCGAGTTGAGAAATTTTGATTGAGGTGTAGCTATCCATAAGTGGTCAATAAAAAAGTATGAACTAAATCTACTTACTTTCCGGACATAAAAAAACCCTGACAAGCAGGGTTTTCAATAAGATTTCTAAGAAGGATTAACCTAAAGCGCTCACGAACTTGGCCAATCTTGATTTCTTGTTATTTGCGTTGTTTTTGTGAATAACATTCTTCTTCGCCAATTTGTCCAGCATAGAAGATACTTTCTGATAAAGCTCTGTAGCTTCCAACTTGTCAGTTGCAGCCTTCAGTCTTTTAATGAAAGTTCTAGTGGTTTTGGCTTGATATCTGTTTCTCAAACGCTTGGATTCGTTGGCACGAATTCTCTTGATAGCCGATTTATGATTTGCCATATCTAGTTGTTAACTTAATTTCTTTACGTCCCCTATTTTTAATTGGAGTGCAAAGTTATTGGAAATAATTAATTCTGCCAAAGGAATTTTCAACATTCCTCAATTGGGGCTTTCAAACTTTCTAAAAATGTCCGCTTGAACCGCTTTTTCAGACCGCAAAGATACAGATTAATCCAGCATTTCAGTGTGAAAGATTTTGACTAGTTTAAAGCATGAATGCTTTTTTGATTTGGATTTTCCCTTGGATTTTTTCTCCTGCAAACGGGCAACCGTGGGGATTCTACGCACATTCCCTGATTAATAGGATGGCGGTTTTCTCACTTCCTCCGGAGATGATCGGTTTTTACAAACCTCAAATCCAATACATTGGTGAAAATGCTGTCAATCCGGACCGACGGAGATATGCTGTCGAAGGTGAAGCCGAGAAGCATTACATCGACCTCGATCATTACGGAG
Source organism: Algoriphagus sp. (assembly GCA_046597285.1). GTDB lineage: Bacteria > Bacteroidota > Bacteroidia > Cytophagales > Cyclobacteriaceae > Algoriphagus. Next base: position 10,017 of record JBKJKX010000124.1, read on the forward strand.
ACAGCGCCCTCCAAATCCTTCCTTTGTACTGGCCCGAGGCAATAAAAACGTTTCCGGAGGACTCACTTCGAGCAAATGGTATAGGTCCCTGGAGTGCCTATCTGACTTTTTTGAGCCTGACAAAAGCTTTCGAAGCAAAAAATGCAGCAGCAATTCTCAGGCTATCTGCGGACCTCGGGCATTACCTTGCCGATTTGAATGTCCCTTTGCACACCACTAAAAACTATAATGGACAATTGACCGGACAAGAAGGAATTCATGGGTTTTGGGAAAGCAGAATACCTGAATTGATGGCGTCAGAGTACAGCCTTTGGATCGGGCAAGCCGAATACATCGAAAAACCTCAACTTGCCCTATGGGAGACAGTAGCGAAGACTCATCAGCAAGTGGACAGTGTGTTGACTTTCGAAAAGAATCTGACCGGGTCATTTTCTCCGGACCAAAAATTCAGCTTTGAGGAACGGAATGGTTTGACTGTTCGGGTTTATTCCCGGGATTTCACCAAAGCGTATGCTTTTGCCCTGGACAATCAGGTAGAACGCCAAATGAAGGCATCCATCAAAATGATTACGGATTTTTGGTATACCGCTTGGGTGAATGCTGGTCAGCCTGACCTAAGTCAGATTCAAGTGAACTCCGAAGAAGCAGAAAAAATGGCTCCAAATCCTAAAATTAAGACTCGAAGCCATGAAGGGAATTAGAAGAATAAGTGTTTTTGATTTCAGATATATGAGTTGGTTCTAAGCCAAAACCTTAAACGAAGATTGCAAATAAGCTGAAATTGACTTCCCAAGTCTTCTAAACGTGACTTTAAAAACTTCCTCGTCTTCTTCCAGAAGAGTGACTCTAAAGCCTCTTAAGTCAGAACAGAAGGAAGAAATCGGAACTACGCAGATTCGCTCTGAGGCTAGCAAATAATATACAAATCGCTTATCCAACGGCATTTCCGGATCATTCAACCAGTCATCGAGCAGATTTTGGAGTCGCTCGTCTTCGATTGGAAGTGTTTGATCCGTATTCAGCAGACTTTCGTCAAATACAATAGTATTGTAAAATGCACCCTGAGTCGGATTAAATTTAATCCCCGGAATATCTCCCAGAATCTCGCGCATCCACTCACTTCGCTTCCCTATTTGTTGATTGGCTGCTTCCCGATATGCCTTATAATCTGGGTGAGACATGATCTTCGGAATTGCCAGCTGCGGTAAAATCGTGGAGCAAACCTCGATCATTTTAGCATTTTCCAACGTCTGACACAGCTTCGCAAATTCGACTGAAGCATCCCGGTTGTAAAATTCCATCCAGCCGCATCGAGCCCCCGGCCAGGGAAATTCTTTAGAAATACCTTTTAGGGAAATAGCAGGGCGTTTTCCAATTACTTCGGAAAGCGGAACTGCTTTGATTCCATTATAAGTTATATTCTGGTAAATCTCATCCGAGATCAAAAGCAGACTAAACTCCTCTGCAATTTTCACAAAGTCTTCCAATACTTCTTTTGGATAGACCATTCCGGTTGGATTATCAGGATTGATGATCAGGATTCCGACAATGGATGGATTGTATTTGACTTTCAGATACAAATCTTCCATATCCGGAAGCCATTGGTTGTCAGGATCCAGTTTGTAAGTGATCGGCGAAGTATTGGCATGGGCAGCCTCAGCCGAGCTGTGCGTAGAATAAGCCGGAGATGGGCCAATAATACGGGCCGTAGGAATCAAGAATTGGTACAACTTTGCAATTGCATCACCCAATCCATTGAAGAAGAGAATGTCTTCTGCTGTGATTTGGGTTCCTCCTTTTTGATTATTAAGGTTGGCAAGAAACTTACGAGTTTCCAGCACGCCTTTGGAGTCTGCATATCCGTAAGTTCTATCTTCTTTCAGTAGATCGGCAACGATCCCTTTCATCCAATCCGGCACGTGATTGTGCTTTTGGATGGGATCTCCGATGTTTTCCCAAGTCATGGAATATCCAAGAGCTTCGATTTGGCGGGCTTTTTTTACAATTCCCCGAATTTCATAATTGAGTTCTTCGGCTCCGGGTCTAAGGAGTAACTGTCTCATAGGCTTATAGGTTGAATTCCAATAAATTCGGAGGTAAAGAAACAAAAAAGTGAAATGAAAGTATCGCTTCGAATCGCAAAACTGGATTTTTCTATCTTTTGGAGACGATCGACAACTATTATTTGGGTTTACTTTGTTACGATATGTGCGCTTTGTGATCGACTAGAATCATTCCTTTTTTGAAACCAATCATCAAAACCTTAAAATGATCTCTTTGTGCAGTTCTCTAGCTACTGGATGAGAGGAGGTTTCCAAAGCGGACATTATACTCTATTTTTTAGCTTAAACCCAAATTCCAAATCCCTACCAAAAGAAAATCGTAGATACCTTTTTTACTTAGTGTTTAATTTGTAGCAGTCAAGCTGTACTTTTGGGATTCCTTTATTCTAAAAAAGGTATTTGCTCATTGTACTTGGACTTTCATCCCTCTAAAAATCCCCTTTGCCAGTGCTTGCAATACTAATTCGCATTCTACTTTTCGTGCTTTTCCTTTCACTGATCGACTGGTATTCCTATCAAGCTTTCAAAACACTATTTCGCGACCAAACTTGGGTTAAAATAGTTTTTTGGATTTTTTCGGTTTTCGTATACCTGTTTGTAGCATATGGTTTTCTGACCTTCAGTCGTGATAATCCCAGTCTAGCCCTTGGAAGGGTTATCTCCCTTCTAGTTCTTTCGCTGCTTCCAAAACTTATCATCCTTAGCTTAACTATTTGGCGAAGATGTGCTGCGGGTTATCACTGGAGTTTTTCAATCCGTCACCGGAAACGGTGAAGGCGACTTTACGGCTGACCGGAGGAAATTCGTAAGCCAAACAGCCTTATTATTATCAGCAATTCCTTTTATCGGAATACTTCACGGTGTGTTTTTTGGTAAATACCGCTATCGTATTTTAAAACATACCCTCGTATTTGACGACCTGCCTGAAGAGTTTGATGGCTTTACCATCACCCAGATTTCAGATATCCATTCTGGGAGTTTTGATGACAAGAAAAAACTAGAATACGGGGTGGATCTTATCAATGCGCAAGAATCGGATGTCATCCTATTTACAGGCGATTTGGTAAACAACCAATCAAAAGAAATGGAGCCTTGGATGGATACTTTCAAAAAGCTGAAGGCGCCCATGGGCAAATACTCCATTCTTGGCAACCATGACTATGGTGACTATATGACTTGGCCCAGCAAGGAAGCCAAAAAAGCAAATATGGAGAACCTGTTTGAAATCCAAGAAGAATTAGGATTTAGGCTACTGCGTAACGAAAATGTGAAGCTCCAAAAAGGCGAAGCTACCATAGACCTGATCGGTGTAGAAAATTGGGGAAAAGGATTTGCGCAATATGGAGACCTAAATAAGGCCGTAGAAAATCTTGCCGATCAAAGTTTTAAAATCCTGATGAGCCATGACCCTTCTCACTTTGATGAAGAGGTGAAAAAATTCTCCAAATTCATCCACCTAACCCTGAGTGGCCATACGCATGGAATCCAATTTGGTATTGAGATTCCGGGTTTTATCAAGTGGAGTCCGGTATCCTGGCGCTACCCGAAGTGGGCTGGACTATACGAACAACTTGGCCGCTACTTACACGTCAACCGTGGTTTTGGATTTTTAGCCTTTCCAGGTCGAGTAGGTATCTGGCCGGAGATTACAGTGCTGAAGCTTCAAAAGAAGAAGTAAGCGCTTTTCAGGATTTGAAATTCTGAACCTATATAGTAGAATTTCGATTCCGACTAATTGGGAAAACAGATCTAAAGAATAAGATTACAAATCTTCGGATCAGGCTTGGAGATTAAAAATCTCGAAGAGCGAGTGACTTGGCATTATTTTTTTGCCCTGTTTTAATTTTGAAATGATTTGATAGCAATCAATTGCCCTATGACCATAAACATCATGGCTAGGGCGGTTAGATTGGGATAGTTTTTGCCTTCAGGGACAATTCCACTTTCCCAGATTGCGAGACATCCTATCACTATTGCGGCAATCAATAGTGAAATATGAAAATATAATCTTCGCTTACTCATGCAGCTAAGATCTGATTTTGGTGGAAAAAAACTCTCTAAACCCAAAAAGGTAATGTACTGAAAAATAGTTGGTGACTTTTGTAAGATAATTGCTTAATAACAGCTGTTGACTTGAAGAGGAAACAAGCTCTGGTGGAGACCAACTTGTCAGCAATAAAGTCATCGCATAAACGAAAAAAGAGGTCTGGTAAATTTTTGCCAGACCTTACTTTTTTTGGTATGCATTATGGCTTAGAAAACTCATTTTTTATTGGACAAAAACACATACCATTTGATGAAGTCTATCCTGTGTCTGAGGCTCAGTCCGCGGTGAATATCTAAGTGGTTTTTCAAGTGGCTGAAATAGCCTTCTATGCCATTTGTTGTGGCTGGTATTTTAGGATTGTTGAGGTAATGAAACATATTGGGCATAGCCCTTTTAATAGTCTGATAGGATCTTCTCAGCAACTTGTGTGTATACCAATATCTTCCTGTTTCGATATTAAATGTTTTTTCGTTGAGATAATCTTTGTGTCGTTTCTGCCAATCATCCAGTAGTTTTTTCCAGGATAGTTGATCGTTTGATGTCTTGATCTGAAGCAGCATAAGTACTAGCCGGCGAAGCTCTTGCCCAGCTACGTGTTTAGGGTATTTTGTGAGCCAGATCAAGCACATACGCTGAATATTTACTAAACAACGCTGCACAATCACATCAGGGAGAGACTTTTTAATCGCTTTAGGAATACTTTTATGGCCATCAGTGGTGATGCTTTCAAGCTGTATTCCTAGACGCAGGAGATTGTCAAGATCCTCTTTGATCTCTTCATAATGTTCTCCACTGGAAAACCTGATCAGTTGAGTATATCCATCTGCGTTGTCTTGATAGCAGACCAGACAGAAACGTTTAAAAAAGGTGGCATCCATCCGAAGATTTACACCTGTACGCTTGATGATTTTAACCGACGGGGAGCGGGAAAGATATTCGTAAAAAATACGCTGAAGCGTATCTTTGGAAAGACCACTTTCACGACATAGAATCTTAAAAGTTTGCCGTTCCAGAACCCATTTCTCAAACCATACAAAACGGTTTCGAAGTGTTTGTTCTTTGGAGTTACGAGTGAAGAAAATCCCACAATTTTTACATTTAAATCGCTGTTTTCCTGCCTGCTTTCCCCGGCGAATCACCTCCAAATTACCGCAAGCCCAACACCTGTTTTTTTTGAGTTTTCACATACAAAAAAAGTTTACCGAAACCTGTTTCAGTAAACCTCTTGTATTTATTTGATAATCAGAATACTTACAGCGGTTTTACCAACTATTTTTCAGTATTATGCCAACAAAAAAATCCCTGCGAAGCAATTTCCGAGGGATTTAAATTAAATGTTGGAGTTTTTAAAAATTGATTCGTGAATCTCCGGAAAGCACTCTTTAGCTTTCAGAATTCTGACATCTGACTTACTTCAAATTCTTATACCGAATCCTCTTCGGCGTCACATCGCCCAAGCGCTTCTTTTTGCTTTCCTCGTAGTCTGAGAAGTTACCTTCAAACCAAACTACTTGAGAATCACCTTCGAATGCCAAAATATGGGTACATATTCTATCCAGGAACCAACGGTCGTGGGAAATAATCACCGCACAGCCTCCGAAGTTCTCCAATGCTTCCTCCAATGCACGAAGGGTATTTATATCCAAGTCGTTTGTTGGTTCATCAAGTAGGAGGAGGTTGCCTCCCTCTTTGAGCATCATGGCAAGATGAACTCGGTTGCGCTCTCCACCCGATAGCACACCGACTTTCTTCTCTTGATCTGCTCCAGCAAAGTTGAATTTGCTTACATAAGCGCGAGAATTGACTTCTTTATTTCCCAGTTTCATCAGCTCATTGCCATCAGAGATGATCTGATAGACACTTTTATTCGGATCGAGACTGTCATGCTCCTGATCTACGTAGGAGAGCTGTACGGTCTCTCCTACTTCAAAATGTCCCGAGTCAGGTTTCTCCTGACCTGTGATCAATTTGAACAGGGTGGTTTTACCCGCTCCGTTTGGACCGATAATTCCCACAATTCCACCCTGAGGAAGCGAAAAGCTAAGATTTTCGAAAAGAAGTTTTTCTCCGTAGGCCTTGGACACCCCATTTGCTTCGATCACTTTGGCACCCAATCGAGGTCCAGGCGGGATAAACAATTCCAATTTGGCTTCCCGTTCTTTAGATTCTTCCCCGATTAATTTATCATAGGCACTCAATCGAGCCTTACCTTTTGCCTGACGGGCTTTCGGAGTCATTCGAATCCATTCCAATTCTCGCTCCAACGTTTTCTGGCGCTTGGATTCAGTTTTCTCTTCCTGCTTCAAGCGGTTTTGCTTCTGATCCAACCAAGAGGAATAATTTCCTTTCCATGGAATCCCTTCACCACGATCCAATTCTAAGATCCAACCGGCGACATTATCCAAGAAGTATCTATCGTGGGTCACGGCAATGACCGTTCCTTTGTAATTTTGCAAATGCTGCTCCAGCCAATGCACCGATTCCGCATCGAGGTGGTTGGTAGGTTCGTCAAGGAGCAGCACATCCGGCTCCTGAAGTAATAATCTGCAAAGTGCAACTCGTCGCTTCTCCCCACCCGATAGATTCGCCACGTTGGCATCGCTAGGAGGCAGTCTTAGCGCATCCATGGCTTTGTCCAGCATAACATCAAGCTCCCAAGCGTTAGCAGCGTCCAGCTTCTCCTGAACTTCTCCCTGCCGGGTAATGAGCTTATCCATTGCATCCGGGTCATCCATCAGCGCCGGATCCATGAATTTTTCGTTGATTGCTTCAAACTCTTTGAGCAAAGCTACGGTCTCATGAACAGCTTCCTCTACGACTTCTTTGACTGTTTTAGTGGGGTCAAGCTTTGGCTCCTGCTCTAGCATTCCCACAGTGTAGTTTGGAGACCAGACTACTTCACCAAGGAATTCCTTATCCATTCCTGCAATAATTTTCAAAAGCGAGGATTTTCCAGAACCGTTGAGACCGAGGACTCCGATCTTGGCACCGTAAAAAAATGAGAGGTAGATATTTTTTAAGACTTTTTTCTGCGGCGGGTAGATTTTAGAAACTCCTGCCATCGAAAAGATGATTTTTTCTGAGCTCATGCGTTAACTTTTCCTTAAAATTTTACTTAATCGGCAAATATGGCAAAAAAACCCCTTTCTTAGGATAAGTGCTTTTGAATTAATTAATTTGCGGAAAATCGAAAACGACCACCTAACCTACTGTAGAACAATGGACCATCCGTATGGATATATCAAGAATACGAAAGTTTATTTGAGGGGATTTTTAGGGCTGGCAGACAGGGAAATCGGTGAAGTAAAAGAAAACGAAGCCTCTACTATTAAGTACTTTGAGGCGAGATTTGAGCAAATCAAAGTCAAAGTCGAAAAACTCAAAAACGACATTCGGGAAAATCAGAATAAGGGTTCTTTTCTGATGAAACTTATTCACCTTCGCGAATCACTTTTTGAATCGGACGCATTGGGTGATTTTGTGCCTTTGATCGAAGATCTCAATCAGCAAGAAGGATTTCTGAATGAAATCATTCAGTCCAATCGATCAAAAAATCTGGAAGTGAAAAATTCGCTGATTGAAGAGGCGGAATCCATGAAGGATGATACCGACTGGAAAGAAACGACGGAATTTTTTAAAGAATTAAAACTACGCTGGATCAAAACCGGTCCTGTCGAAAAAGAACTTCATGAAGAAATTGAAGCTCGATTCAATGATGCGGTTCAGACTTTCTTCGAAAACAGAAGACATTTCTTCGAAGGGATGGCACTTCAGGCTGAGGAGAATATTAAGATCTACGAATCTTTGGTTCTTCAGGCACGTGAGGCACATGATTTGCCAGATTCTAAAATGGCTTTCGATATCAGCAAAAAGATTCAGAGACAATGGAAAGAGGCTGGAAAAGTGCCCGCAGAAAAACGTCAGCCACTTTGGGATGAGTTTTCGAAGTTGAACAACCGTATTTTTTCCAGATACAAGAGAACTCTGAATCCGGGACCTCAGATGAATCCGCGAGAGCTGATGATAAAAATTGAGACCCTGACTGAGGACATCAAAAGACTTGTCAATGTACCGACGAGTTATGAGGTGATCAACAAGGCGAAAACAATCCAGGAAGAATGGAGAAAACTCCCACCCAGGAAGCCAAAAGAGGCTACACTGACGGCAAGATCTTTTCAGTTTTATAGTGATATAGTTTTTGAAAAAGCGTTTTTGGAGAAATTGATTCATGGTAAATACCCTGATTTCAATGAAATGCCCATCTCAGAGCAGAATCAACTTAAAACTGCTCTGCTCAAGGACTTGCTGTACCGGGATCAGAGTGAACTGGATACGATGCAGAACAACACAGACAATTTCCGGGTCCAAACCGAGGATTTTGAGATTATGATGAAGAAAAAGCTGTCGGGATTGAAAAGAAAAGTTGATGTAAAAAACTTTCTTTTGAAGCAGCTTTCTTTTAAATAACCAGTACACCTTACTTATTTCAAAAAAAAGATAATTTTGCAAGCCTTAAAAAAATCAGAAATAACTTTAAAACAAATACTATGTACTGGACACTTGAACTAGCTTCCTATCTTGAGGACGCTCCCTGGCCAGCCACCAAGGATGAATTGATTGATTATGCCATTCGTTCCGGTGCGCCACTTGAAGTAGTTGAAAACCTACAGGAATTGGAGGACGACGGTGAGCCTTACGAAACCATCGAGGAGATTTGGCCGGATTACCCTACCAAAGACGACTTCTTCTTCAACGAGGACGAATATTAAAATCAAAGCCCTGAAAAATCAGGGCTTTTTTTATAATCCTAAAACCTGGCGAAGACGGGAATATCCGGTTTTGCTGACCGGAACCTGAGCTCCATCTCGCATCTTCAAAAGATAACTATCCCGCTCAAAGGGCTCAATTTGAGTGATTTGATTAAGGTTCACGATGAAAGAGCGATGAACTCTGGTAAATTTCCCAGGGTCCATTGCATCCTCAAGAGACTTCATCGTCATCTTTTTCAAGTATTTTCCTCCATGCGTATGAATAGTGATGTAATCATCCTCCGCCTCGAAGTATGTAACTTCGTGAATCGAAATAATTTTGATCTCATTTTTCACCCGGACCACCAATCTGTTGCTTTTTTCTGCCAACTGATTTAGCCCTTCTCGCTCCTCATTACGGGGTTCATTTGCCTGAGCCAGGAATTTCTCGATTGCTTTCGAAAACCGTTCCTGCGAAAAAGGTTTGAGCAAATAATCGATCGCCATCTCATCAAAAGCCTTGACCGCATACTGATCAAATGCCGTTGTGAAAATCACTGCAGGGGGAGAATCGATCAGTTCGAGCATTTCAAAACCTGTAATCTTTGGCATTTGAACATCCAGAAATATTAAATCCGGCTGATGATGCTGGATTGCTTTCAATCCCTGAAAGCCATCCTGACAAACCTCCAAAACTTGGAATTGGGGAAATTCAGCCAAAAATTCCTGAACAATTCCTGCCGCCAATGGCTCATCATCTATGATTAAAGTCTTGATCATTTGAGTTGTGGGATTTTTAATTCGACAGAAAAAGTTTGGTTTTCAATTTTTGTT
>JBKJKX010000135.1:0-3556 GCA_046597285.1 Algoriphagus sp.
ATTCCTCCTTGCGCATTGGCAAGCATCATCCAAAAACGCTCAACCAGCCGAGGATCCGTGCTGAGTCCGATCTGAGCCAAGTCGCGCTCGAGATAAGTTTTGATAAAGTTTTGTCGCCAAATCAAGGACTCCCTTTCACTTTTTGCCAAAAAAGACAAAGGGAAACCTCCACGAATCCAGAGCTTTTCCAGTTCTTCGGCTTCCACTTCTTCTAAGAAAAAAGGCGGTAATTCCAGATAACCAATTCTCCCGGCCAGAGAATCCGCAGTGTTTCGAATTAAATCAGGTGACGCAGAACCCAACAGAATAAATCTTCCCGGCTCTCGCTGCTCATCGATCAGACTTCTGAGCTCTGCAAAAAGTTCCGGCATTAATTGGATTTCATCCAAAATCACCGTTTTATCTGCAAACCCTTTTAGAAATAGCTCTGCATCTTTTAGCTTGGCTCGATCAGAAGCTTTTTCCAGATCTATGTAAATACTCTCCTTTTCGAGTTTCAGGTTTTTAACGAGCGTTGTTTTCCCCACTTGCCTGGGCCCCAAAAGCCCTACAGCAGGGAAAATCGAGAGATATTCTTGTATCAACGAAAGTATTTGTCTGTCTTTTACCATGAAAATCGAATATTTTATTTACGGATTTCATGGTAAAATACGTGATAATCATGTGGAAAAACAAGTGATTATCACTTACTTTTTTATGTTTTACCATGAAAATCGAAGATTTGATTTACTATTTTCATGGTAAAAACTAATCTAATGAAAGTAAATAGAGCAGATTTATCCGCCCTATTTATTCTTCCAAAGTCCTATTTGGTATTTGATCGTTCCACTTTTTTCTGAACGGTGCTTCTCCCAAAATCAAAACCCATTAACTTCCCGATCTGTACCAAAAATTCACCATGAAAAAGTACCTTTTGCTTACACTTTTAACCCTCTCCACTACTTGGGCGGCTTGGGCTCAGATCCAAACCCCCGAGCAGTTTCTGGGATACAAGCCCGGTGATCGATTCACTCCTCATCATCGGATGGTCGACTACTTCGAATATGTGGCTTCCCAAAATCCAAATGTGAAACTAATCCAATACGGGGAAACTAACGAGAAGCGTCCGCTGATCATTGCTATCATAGCAAGCCCTGAAAACATGGCTCGGATTGAGCAAATCCGGGAAGACAATCTGAAACGAGCTGGAATGATGGAAGGAACTCCTTCAACTTCCGTTCCGATCAACTGGATGTCTTTCAATGTGCACGGCAATGAATCCGTGGGAATGGAAGCTGCGATTTCCTCTTTTTATTCTCTGGCAAATCCTGCCAATGCAAAATCTCAGGAATGGCTAAAAAATCAGGTAATCATTATGGATCCTTGCATCAACCCAGACGGCCGAGATCGCTATTCCAATTGGTACAATCAGAAAATGAATACGACGCTTCAGCCGGATATGCAATCTATGGAGCACAGCGAACCTTGGCCGGGAGGTCGAGCAAACCATTATCTATTTGATTTAAATCGGGATTGGGCGTGGCAAGTACAGGTAGAATCGCAGGCCAGATTAAAAGTTTATCAACAATGGATGCCACAGCTTCACCTGGATTTTCACGAGCAGGGCATCGATCAACCATTTTACATGGCTCCTGCGGCTGAGCCTTTGCATGAGCAGCTGACACCTTTTCAGCATGAGTTCCAAGATATTTTTGGTAGAAATACAGCAAAATACTTTGATGAAGCGGGAAGATTTTACTTCACGAAAGAGCGATTTGATTTGCTTTATCCGTCCTATGGCGACACCTATCCGATGTACAACGGAGCGATCGGGATGACAATTGAGCAAGGCGGAGGAGGAAGAGCAGGACGCGGAGGATACAATTCCGTAGGAGATACGGTGACTTTAAGTTACCGAATTGCCGGACACTACACCGCCGCAATGTCCGCAGCAGAGGTGACCAGCCAAAACGCTCAGCGCTTGCTGGAGGAGTTTGCAACTTATTTCAAAAACAACACCACCAACCCCACAGGCAAATACAAAAGCTTTGTGATCAAAGGAGACAGCAATCCTGCTCAGGTGGCCAAATTGCTTGAGTTGCTGGATAAAAACGGAATCAAGTACGGTAAAGCAGACAAGCGTTCAGGGTTAAAAGGTTTCGAATATCAAAAAGGAGCAAATGTTTCATTTGCAACCACGGATCTGGACATTGTAATCAATGCTTATCAGCCAAAATCTGTGCTGACTCAAATTCTGTTTGAGCCTCATCCAACTCTGAATGACAGCATCACTTATGATATTACAAGCTGGGCTTTGCCCTACGCCTACGGAATAAAAGCTTACGCCTTGGAAGGTAAGCACGAAGCTGCTGGAGCTTATTCAAAGCCAAATTTCACCCCAAATCAGCCTGGCAAAACCCCAGTTGCATATGTCTCTGCTTGGCAGGGAACGAGAGATGTGGCTTTTCTTGCAGAATTGTTGAAAGCTGGAATTCGAGTGAAATATCCTGAGTTTTCATTCGAGATAGATGCTAAAACTTTCCCGGCGGGAAGCTTAATCATCACCAAAGGAGGCAATGAGTACGTTGCTTTTTTTGATGAAAAAGTAACCGCAGCTGCAAATAAGCATGGCATCGCGCTTCAGACAACGCAAAGCGGCTATGTGGATAAAGGTAAAGATTTCGGATCTCCAAACGTAAGAGTAATCCAGGCGCCGAAAGTAGCGCTTGTCGGAGGTACTGGCACCAGTTCCCTCAGCTACGGAGAGATTTGGCACTTTTTCGAAAAGGATCTTAATTATCCTCTGTCCAATCTAGATATCGCAGATCTAGGCCGATTAGACCTGAGCAAATACACCGTACTTATCATGCCGGCTACTTTTGGAGGGGCTGTGAATGAGGCCACTCAGAAAAAACTGGCGGAATGGGTTCGTGCCGGCGGTAAGCTCATCGCATTTGACAATTCCATCAATTTGTTTGCGAACAAAGAAGGCTTTGCGTTGAAAAACTTTGATACTGAAGACGAGAAAAAAGAAGCTGAAAAAGAAGCTGAAGCCCTTGCAAAAGCCGAGCGCATTGCTCCCTACCTTGACAGTGAGCGACTGGAGATTTCAGGCGGAGTGGCAGGAGCCATTTTCGAAGTGAAAATGGACGAAACACATCCGCTGGGTTATGGAACAGGCGGTAAATTTTACACCCTGAAAAATAATTCGAACCGATTTTCATTACTAAACGGAGGTGTAAACGCAGGAATTATTTCTTCGTCAGATTCCTATCGATCAGGCTATATCGGCTATAAAATCAAATCAAAAATGGCTCAATCACTGGCTATCGGTTTGGAAAGTCAAGGTCGGGGTGAGCTTATCTATTTTGTGGATAACCCTATTTTTCGCGGCTTTTGGGAATCGGGAAAACTGGTTTTGAGCAATGCCATATTTATGGTGGGGCAGTAAGGTAGAGTCAAGAGATTATATTCAAGAACCAAGAAATTAGATTTTGGTATCAAGGCCGGCTACTGAGAAGTAGTCGGTTTTTTACAAACAAAAATTTTCCGAACCTATTTTGTCATCCTGAAACAT
>JBKJKX010000003.1:0-20935 GCA_046597285.1 Algoriphagus sp.
CCTGTAGCGTGAAGGATTACTCCATCTACTACGTAAAGAGGATCATTGGAAATACTAACTGAAGTATTACCTCGGATTCTGATATTAGCCCGACCTCCTGGTCTTCCTGAGTTTACTGAAACGTTTACGCCCTGTACCCGGCCTGAAAGTGCTTGATTTAGGGAAGCTGAAGGTCTTTCTTTTAATAGTGTTTCACCTACCGAACCAACAGCCCCTGTTAAATCTGATTTCTTCTGAGTACCGTATCCGACCACAATTACCTCAGAAAGATCTGAGGTAGAGTATGAAAGGGAAACTGTCAAATCACTTTGATTAGCCTGAACAAGGATTTCTTTCGAGTTAAACCCTACGAAACTTACAACCAAGGTTTCGCCAACAGAAGCTTCCATAACGAAGCCACCATCGATATCCGTGATTGTACCTCGCTGAGTACCTTTGACTATGACCAAAGCACCAGGAACAGGTTCGTTATCTCCTTCGGAGTGGACCTTTCCCTTGACATTAAATGTTTGCGCCTGTGCCGTAAAACTCAGACAGAGCAAAAAAAGAAAAAACCCGATGAACCGGATCTTGACTTTAGATTGATAGAGGTTTTTCATGTGAGTGGGTTTAAATTAATTGAACTATAATTAAATCTAAATACACGATCTTGAACACTATCCCTATCCTGCACCATCCTGCATTTATACACATATTTAAAAATATCAAATTATTATTTAACAGGATACCACAGGATAGTATACTAAAAAAAAAGGTAGCTAATAAGACTAAACAAAATTTCAATAAGTATAAAAAAACTTTTCCCAAAATATACTCATAAGTAGCAATCTCTGATATTCGTATTCACTGGTGATCATCTATTATAAGTGATCAGGTTGCAGATTAACAACATTCTCCCTATACTTAAAAATTAAAACACATAATCAATGAATAAATCCAACCTGTTTCGAATCTTGGTATTTTTTACCCTAGGTTTGATCACCTTTCAATGCACCCAAAAAGAAGTACTTTCTCTTAAAAAAAATGCAAGAATTGCATTAATTGGAAATAACCTTGGCTCCCGAATGATGAGTTATGGTCATTTCGAAACTGAAATGCATCTCCGCTACCCGGATAGCACACTCTTCATCCGGAATCTTAGCGATCCGGGAGACACCCCGGGATTCCGTCCAAGATCCGGAACAAATGATCCTTGGGCGTTTCCCGGAGCAGAAGAATTTCAAACTGAATTTGCGACTCCATCCGGGAGCGAAGGATTTTTGGAAAAACCTGATCAATGGCTGACTCGCCTGAAAGCTGACCTTATCATTGGCTTCTTTGGCTTCAATGAATCTTTCCAAGGTCCAGACGGTCTCGAAAACTACAAAGCTGAATTAGATGCTTTCATCAAGCATTCTAAAAGTCAGAAATACAATGGTGCCACACCTCCACAACTGGCCTTGGTTTCACCTATCGCTTTTGAAGATCGATCTGCAGAAATCGACGTCCCAACTGGTGCAAAAGAAAATGAAAACATCTCTTTATATACAGAGGCGATGAGGGAGATGGCAAAGAAGAACGAAGTCTTGTTTGTGGATGCATTTGCTCCATCAAAGAAATGGTATGATCAAACCGCAGAACCTTTGACTATAGATGGCTCGCAACTGAATGATTTGGGGTATCAGAAGCTTGCTAAACTACTTGCTGATGAACTTTTTGGGAAAGCCGATTTGGAAGCCGAATCGAACAAGGAATTGATACACGAGGCGGTGATGGAAAAGAACTGGCTTTGGACTAATGATTATAAAATTCCGAACGGCGTTCATGTTTTTGGAAGAAGACACGATCCATTCGGCCCGGATAATTATCCATTTGAATTGGAAAAGATCCGACAAATGACAGCAATCCGCGATACAGCCATCTGGATGGCAACAAAAGGAGAAAGGAAAGACCTAGCTGCAGCGGATGCTAAAACAATAAAACTCCCAGAAGTCAAAACCAATTACAATCCGGACGCAAACGGAAGCCTAGAATACAAGTATGGAGAAGATGCTTTGAATACAATCAAGGTTCCTGAAGGCTACAAAATTGATCTTTTCGCTTCTGAGAAAGAATTCCCTGATCTGGCTAATCCTGTTCAACTTTCCTTTGATAACAAAGGCCGGCTATGGGTTGCTACCATGCCAAGCTACCCGCATTACAAGCCGGGCGATCAAAGACCTAAGGATAAATTGATCATTCTGGAAGACACAGACAATGATGGAAAAGCGGATAAGCAAACCACTTTCGCAGATGATCTTCATATTCCGGTTGGATTTGAACTGGCACCCGAGGGAGTTTATGTTTCTCAGGGAAATAACTTGGTACTGTTGGTCGATGAGAATGGTGATGACAAAGCCGATCGAAAAGAAATTCTATTGAGCGGATTTGACGATCATGATACGCATCATGCGATTTCTGCTTTTACCACAGATGAATCTGGCGCGATCTACATGGCGGAAGGGGTTTTCCTCCACACCAATGTAGAAACTTCATATGGACCTGTTCGCGCTTCCAATGGCGGATTTTACCGATATGAGCCCAAAAGACATAAGTTGGAGCGGGTCAATCAGGTAAGCATCCCAAATCCTTGGGGTATTGCTTTTGACGAATGGGGTCAAAATTTCTACGCCGAGACCTCAGGGCCTAATGTTAACTGGATGTTGCCCGGCTCCGTCCTTCCACGGTACGGAAATGCCAACTTCAAAGGTCCAAACCTGATTCAAAAAGATCAGATGGTTCGTCCTACTTCAGGCCTGGAATTTATATCCAGCCGCCACTTCCCTGACGATGTTCAAGGCGATATGATTATTAACAATACGATTGGATTCCTTGGGACCAAGCAGCATCAGATGATCGATGACACCGTTGGATTCCAGACCAAGTGGAAACAAGATTTGGTGATTTCCTCGGATCGTAATTTCCGCCCTGTGGACATGGAGATTGCTCCCGATGGCTCACTATACATCGTGGATTGGCATAATATTCTAATCGGACACATGCAGCACAATGCCCGTGATCCGCTGAGAGATCATGTTCACGGAAGAATTTATCGGGTGACCTATCCTTCGCGTCCTCTGGTGACACCTGCGAAAGTAGATGGAGCAAGCATCTCTGAACTCTTGGAAAATCTGAAACTTCCTGAATATCGGACCCGGTACAGAACTCGCCGAGAACTCCGCGGAAAAGATAAGGAGGAGGTTTTTGCAGCAGTACAAAACTGGACCAAGTCTTTTGACAAAACTGATCCACGCTATGAACACCATTTACTGGAAGGCCTTTGGGTAACCTGGGGAATCAATAAAGTAGATCAAGATCTGCTGAAGCAATTGCTCAAGTCTAAGGATCACAGAGTGAGAGCAGCGGCAACCCGTGTTGTGAGATATACCGGACATCAGGTAAAAGACCAGGCTGAACTATTGATGGCTTCGGCAAAAGATCTTCATGGGAGAGTCAGAATGGAGGCCATCGCAGCAGCTTCCTGGTTGCCAAGAGAAATTGGTTTGCCGATTTTGGCAGAAGCAGAAAAGCAATCAAAAGATCGCACTTGGATTCCGGGAACTTTGGAGACTGCCGTTGCTCACCTAAGTGGAATCTCAGTCACAGAGAAAAAGGAAGAAGATATCAAATCTTCCCTCACAGGTTCTGATCGGGAATTATTTGTTCTAGGAAAAGAAATCTATGCTCGAGAAGGCTTCTGCAGTACTTGCCATCAATCTGATGGGAAAGGCCTTATTGCGTCTCGATTCCCCCCTTTGTCCGGGACACCTTGGGTTACCGGGAGTCCTGAGCGCCTGATCAAAATCGTGCTAAAAGGCCTGATGGGAGAGATTGAAGTGCTCGGCCGTCAATATCCCGGACAAGTTCCTATGACTCCGTACGAAGGAATGCTTGACGACTCTGAAATAGCAGCGGTCCTTACCTATGTTAGAAATTCCTTCGGAAATCAGGCTTCTACCATTTCTCCGGACCTTGTGAAAAAGGTACGAGAAGAAGTCAAAGACAAAGAAGGATTCTTCAAACCTGCGGAGTTGCTTAAAATGCATCCGATGGAGAAATAGAGGCAGTGATCTGCACAGCAGAAATCAGTCTCAATAAACATTATCAGTCATCCAACTATTCCCGATAAGACTTTCACCAAAAGTCTTATCGGGATACTTGTTAAGCCCATAAACCTATGAACCCGGTCAAAACCTGTCTTTTCCTTACAGCTTTCTCTGTTCCAGTCTTTCTCTCTGCTCAGGAAATGAGCGCCAAATTCAAAAAGCAAGTAATCGCTTTTGAAAGCGCTGAATCTGTCGGAGTCATGGACGTGAATAATGACGGAATTCCGGATTTGGTATCGGGAAGCTATTGGTTCAAGGGACCAGAATTCATCGATCGCTTCCTAATTGGCCAGATTAAGCAATACGGAGAATATTTCGAGGATTTCTCCACAATCCCGATGGATGTCAATTCGGACGGAAAGATGGATTACATCACCGGAGGATGGTTTGAAGGAAAATTAATCTGGAAAGAAAACCCCGGAAATGCGAAAGAATGGGCAACTCACCTGATCGCCGAAACCGGAAATGTGGAAACAGCGAGAGGTTGGGATATTGATCGAGACGGGGTTTTAGAAATCTTCCCAAATACCCCCCGAAAGCCTTTAGCATTTTACAAATGGACCTCCGCCGGAACTTTTGAAAAATATCCGGTCTGGGAAACGCAGGGCCACGGCTTGGGATTCGGCGATATCAATCAGGACGGAAGGGATGATATGATCATGTCGGACGGCTGGCTGGAAGCACCTGATAATCTGAAAACCGGAAAATGGACCCTTCATCCAGACTTCAAGTTGGGAGACGCAAGCATCCCGATATTGGTGGTCGATGTTGACAAAGACGGTTTAAATGATCTGATTGTAGGCCAGGGACATGACTTCGGCTTATACTGGATGAAGCAGGTGAAAACTGGAAATCAAATCAGTTTTATCAAACATCAAATTGATCCTTACCAATCCCAGTTCCACACGATGGAGTGGGTTGACCTTGATAGTGACGGAGAAAATGAATTGGTAACAGGCAAGCGATACCGCGCGCACAACGGAAAAGATCCGGGAGGAAAAGACTATGCAGGTCTGTATTTTTTCAAATGGAATGGGTCTTCTTTCACCAAACATGTCATTAGCTACGGCCCTTTGGGAGAGGGAAAAGGAACCGGAATCTATTTTTCTGTTGCTGACCTCAACGCGGATGGCAAACTGGATCTCGCTGTGGCAGGGAAAGATGGATTAGTGGTTTTTTGGCAGATGTAAAAAGTTGACTAATGACGAACGCTTAGTCCACAATGGAAGACCAGGCATGAATTCTAAAAATCAAATTCCATCAACCATGATGTGACCTCGAAATTCCTATTCCATGACTATATGGCCCCTTGCTGCTTTTGCAGCTGAAGTTCAGATCGTCAAATTTTTACAAAAAAAATTGATTTGGCTTAGCCATTAAAAAGCGTTTGTTGTTAGCTTATTTTTTAGATCAATAGTTGACAATGGCTTTTGATGATTTCTGTCCATTTTTCCACCGATGCGCTAGAATGGATAACCGATGGCAAAGTTGAAATTGAGGTTGTCCCTTCGCCAAGTTTTGCTGCCGATATCCCAAGTATTGCCCCATCGCTCTCCCTCAGGCAAATATGGATATCTTAATGGCGTCGCCAAATCAAATCGAATTACAAAAAATTGCACATCAACCCGGAGTCCAACCCCTGTGCCGACTGCCAGTTCTTTGGTCCAATCCTTACTGAACTTTCCACCGGGGAGTGCTTCATTTTCGTTCCAAAGCCAAATATTTCCTGCATCCATGAAAAGAGCTCCTTTGAGAAAGGAAAATATAGGAAAACGATATTCCACATTTCCTTCCAGTCTGATATCCCCTGACTGATCAAAAAATGAGCTCGTACTAGTCTCATCCGGTCTGTAAGTTCCCGGTCCAATCGATCGAATCCGGAAAGCTCGGACGCTATTTGGACCCCCGGAGAAAAACTGTTTGATATAAGGTAATGAAAGCGAATTCCCAAGAGGCATTCCGACTCCAGCCCAAAGTCTAGTTGCGATGGTGTGCTCCTCTGCAGGCCTGAAATAATAGCGAAGATCCAAGTCTACTTTGGCATACTGCGCATATTCAAGACCCAAAAATTTCCCAGATTCAGAGTTGGTCAAATTACTCAGGCCGTTAATTAAGTTTCCCGCTACATCTAGTCCTGTTCCGACAAATACACCATGCCTTCGGGTATCGTCGATTAGCTTGTTAAAGTTGAATAGGTAGTTGATCCCAACGATAAAGTTCTGCTCGAAGCTGCGTCTTAGGAAAGGGTTTTGATCAAGAATCTCTTCAAACTCCGGGCTGGTTTGGGTTTGGTTGACAAGGTTGATACTGATCGGATTCAGCTCGTGATAGACCCAGCGGTTTGCATTCCAAAAGTAGCCATAGTTGGCAGAAAAGGTATTTAACCGATATAATCCTCCTCTACTCAAATATTCGAAACCCAAACTCATTTTGGTTTTTGGCACAGAATAGCTGAGCTTTTCACGGATCGGGACAAAAAAGATCACCCTTGGAAAGATCAGCTCCCCTTTCACTCCATATTCAAACGACTTCAAATTGGACCGATCTCTTCCGCCAATTTGGAACTCGTATCCAACTCGTGTGGAAAGGTTAAAAGTCTCTCCACCTTTGAAAATATTTCTGTTTCGAAAAGTCAAATTCAAAGCAGGTCCGGCAAAATTATTTGATTTGGATACCCCTAGTAATTCGGCTCTTAGAGATCTTCGAGTCATGGGCGAGAGGAAAAAATTTGCCTCAAGCCTGCCGATGGAATCTCCGGTTTCCAGTTCATCGTAGCGAAGATTCACAAACTTATAATTCCCGATTGAGCTGAGTCGATTAGTGGATAGACTAGATAGGTTTGGACTATAGTTTTGTCCTTTTTCAATCAGAATATAGTCGTTGAGAAGCTC
Source organism: Algoriphagus sp. (assembly GCA_046597285.1). Taxonomy (GTDB): domain Bacteria; phylum Bacteroidota; class Bacteroidia; order Cytophagales; family Cyclobacteriaceae; genus Algoriphagus. The sequence goes on from JBKJKX010000003.1 coordinate 7,016, forward strand.
GGGTTTAAATACCAGATTGCCTTGAATAAAGTTTTTCCCCTCTATAATAACTGTGTCAAGCTTGGCAGCGCTCTCATTGACTGAGTAATTTGGAAATACGTTGATTCGAGTGATTTCGTAGGGGACAACAGATTTTGCAGATACATCCCGTTTCAATCGAAGATAAAGGTTGAATTTTCGTAAGCTGTCTGAAACATTCGTGTCTGCTTCGAAGATGAGATATTCGCTGTTGAAGTTATAGTATCCGAGTTCTTTGAGCGCTTCATCGATTCGATCGCGCTCCACTTTGAGAGAATTCAGATCAAATCTGCTTGCTGAATCAAGATCAGTATCCTTTGTCAATGTTCGAATCTGCTGATAGATTGGTATGGAATCTAATTCAATTTGGTATTCCAAAAGTGTGTAAGGTGTACTGACTTTAGCCGCATAATCTACTGAAGCAAATTGATCTCCTTGGTTTGCCTTGGATGCTATCGAGCTATAGAAAAAACCCCGGTTCTCGAGTCGATTAAGAATTAAATCCTCTGTATTTGGAATATTTACCGCACTGAAGTAGACTGGCTCTTCACCTATTTTTTTATTCAAAAATCGGTTGATGAAACCTGGCTTGTCTTGTTGATTTTTATAATAGGCCCACAAACCTACTCGCATGCCTAAAATTTTGCTGTTAGGTTCAGGTTGGAGTAATTCATTTAACTCGTCACTGATTTCTTTGATGTCCTCTATTTTGGTTTCTGTTTCCAGCTTGAGTTCAGCTCCGGTATATAATTGCTGCCCTTCAGGAATAAATTTTTTTACTGAACAACCTAGAATCGTGCTGAGACAGATTAACACCACAAAGGATATTCTTTTTTTAGTTCTCATCCTTCTTTAATTCAGTAGTGTTTTTCTTTTTTTCATCGGATTTTTTTTCATCCGATGGTTTGTCCAGTTCGTCGATTGGATTGGTTTTGATGACTACTTTCGAATCTTTCCAAAGCTGACTGAAGGAATTGAACTCGCGATTAAATACTAATCCTAAACCAGTCACCACCAATTGCCCATCAATGATACTTTCAAATTGATTCTTTCGAAAGGCGCGGATTCTAAATCTTCCGTCTTCAGTCAGCGTGTATTCGATACTTACATTTCCCAAAATCGCACCGGCATCTTTACTGGTCTGTGAATTTCCCTCGACATCAAATTGGCTACCGACCTGAACAGTGATTCGATCATTAAACAAAGTTTGTTGAGCGCTTACATTCAGCTCCGTTTGAGACTTGCCACCTTGTCCATTGGTGTAGCTATCGACTTCAAACCCTACTTCGAAACCCGATTCTCCAAAAAGTTGATTTGAAAAATCGTTTAATTGATCGGATAGAAGTTGGCTTACACTGTTTCGAGCCAACTCTTCAGTACCTCCGCCCGATCCATCAGAGCCTCCTGAGGGGAAAAAGCGATTCAGCACCAAAAGTGAAAAAACCTGTCTGTTGAGTTCAGCTTCCTGCTCTCCTAACTGACGAACCTGAGAATAAACATTTCCACCAAATTCTCCACGCTCATTTTCTGGCATATCCAGACCAAAAGATATCTCCGGCTTCAATAAATCGCCATCTAAGTAGAGATAGACAAAGAAATCCAAGCGCTTTTCATATTGACTTTGAGTAGCATCGCCAGTTCCTGTAAGCTGAGAAGCCATCAATGGCGCTGCTGAAGTTCTGACTTCATAGCTGGCAGAAATATCCAAGGTGGCATCTAATGGGTCCCCATTCCAAGCAATTGTACTTCCTTTAACAATTTCGAATCTCCTGTTGACCAAACTGTAGAGAGACATTTCATACTGTCCCTCTTGGACCTCCAATCTTCCGCTAAGACTAGTCCGGCCAATCGGGTCTACCGCCAAATCTAGTTCTCCAGATGCTTTCAAGGCTAAATTATCTCCTGAGTTAGGATCAATTACAATTTTGAATCGGGCAGTAGGATCTACTTCCAGCTGGAGACGAATGTCATAGCCGGAGAAAGAATTGGAGAGGTCACCGTCGTTGCGAGTTAAAATAGTATCGGGGTTTTCTTTATTAACGAATACGACCACACCTTCTCGCTCAACCAGTTCAGCCTGGGATTCAGGAACGATAAATGTCAAATTTGTTTCGTCTTTGACTGCCATTTTCCCTCTGACTATGGGGAGAATCAGGTCACCTTTAATAGAGATGTCCGCATCGATTGTTCCTTTCCCAAAGAATAATTCGCTCTCTTTATCAGTAGAGTTGACAGCCATGAACTTTTTAGCAGTGACTTGAATGTCGAAAGTAGGATTGATAAATGATTCCGTTCCGATCTCACCATCCAGCGCAAAGGTGTTTTGTGCTTCATCTCGCACGGTGAAATTGTCTAGATAGATGCTCTCATTATTCAATCGTATGAATTCATCTTCAAATAGGTATTTGGTGCCTACGACAGTTGGTGTGATGGAGGCCCCCTTGAATGTTAGGAGTCCCTCGTATTTCGGATCAATCGTCGTTCCATTTGCATGAATCTCTCCTTGCAAAATTCCATCGGCTTGCGTGATTTGTTCCGGAAGTAAACCCTGTAGTATTGCAAGCTCTAATCGAGTCAGGTCAATTTCCAAATCAAAGGAGGCAGCCTCTTCATCTGCCTTAAAATCACCTTTGACTTGTAAATCAATACCTCCACCGCCCAAGTCTGCTTTTAAGGAATAATTGCCAATGGTTTCAGCGATCGCATTGACTGTGAGTGTACCTAAATTTGTACCCAAAACAGTCAGTGAATCGATCTTCAAGTCACCCAAAATACCTAAAGCTCCAAATGGTTTCTGTACTATCAGGCGACCTTGCATCGACCCATCGGCGATGACTACAGCAGGATTTAAAAAACTAGTGAGATTTTCCAGTCGAAAACCGTCAAATACCGCTGCGATATGTGGCTTTTCGAGAGATTCTAATTCATCCGTCAGCTCTACTTTTTGATTGTTTGCAGTAAACACCATGTCGGTAAAGTTGATTTCCCTATTGGAATAAACAAGGCTATTGGAGCCGGGAACGGTCCATGCTGTTTTGTCTAAAATCAGATTTTCAGGCAGGAATTTTAGTTGGACACTATCCGAGAGTAAGTCAATTTGAGATGATATATGAGTGAGAATTTCGGATTTTTCAAAAAACTGTACATCAAGAAGTAATCTCGCATCATCCAGATCACCTGAGATTAAAGTTCTGTCCATGGCGATTCGACCGGTGTTTAAGGCTGCAAAGCCAAATTCGAAATCGAATCGAGAACTGTCTGAATTAATCTGAATTCCAAGACTATCAATTTCTGCACCCCCAAAGTTGATAAAAGGGAAATTCACATTAGCATTGAGTGTTTGCTCTGCTTCAGAGAAGTTTGCTTTGATCGAGGAACTGTCCAGTTGGACAAGGCCGGGAAGGAGGATTTCATTCAGAAGCGGATCTTGCCGTAAAGCAAGGTTCATGTTGAGAACCACATCTCCATTGCTGAAAATAGTGTCTTGGATCCCAAAATATCCATTAAAATACTTGGTCAGTGCTGTTAAGAATTCAGCTGGATTTGCATTGGCTTGAAGAAATCCGACCACCGGTCGACTTTCAAAATCTATGCTGGTTGAATCATTTTTGACAAAGGCATTAAGCCAAATCGTGCCTAGTGGATAGTTTTTTTGTTCCTGCACAATCGTGGCATCAGAGATCATTGCATTTGCCTGGAATTCCTCCAAATTCCCTTCAAAGTTAGCTTCTAGATTCAATTGTGCTTTGGTATTTTTCTGAGTCAGTCCCAATGCTGAAAAATCTGCACCAATCAAATTCAAAATCAGATTGACTTGAGAATTAATTGAATCCAAATCGACCGTTGCGTTCAAATTATAGCGAAGATTTTCACTATCCAGATCAGACGTGACCGTCCCCGAACCATTTTCTAGATTTCCTGACAAAGCCAGTCCTGAATAATCATTTTGATAAAGCTGGAGACTATCAAATCTTGCCTTGATTTCGGCGTTTATTTCATACCATGTGCTTCCGGAGCCCGTTGCATTTAGCGAAAAATAGACGGTGTCTAGCTCTTGATTTTGCAGTAAATTATTGAGCTGAATCGCTTTGGCTTCAAGTTTTACCTCGAAGTCCAACTGATCTTGATTCTGATAGCCAGCTACCAATGCCAAATCTCCCAAGGTGGATTTGAGATCAAACTCCAATCCCAAATCATTCAATTGTCCGCTAGCTTTTCCTGTGAGCAGGAAGTTTTCAGGGAACTGTATTCCGAGTTCGGATTCCGATACGAAAGTTCTAAGCGCTTCTTGGGTGGATTTTAATTGGATTTCGGGAAAATCAAATCGCAATAAATCCATATCCAATACTTCGCTCATTTGCCCAGATGCAAAGAAATTCGTCTTTCCCCAGGATAAATCAGCGGATGAGATTTGGATTAAATCTAAGGATCCATAGATTACCAACTCAGCCGAAAAAGGAAAGGCCTCTAATTTTTGGATCAAGGTATCCTGAGCCAGTTCCGGTTGGAAGTAATAGGCGTCTTGAACTGCCAGTTTAGGAGTTTCCAGGTTTAAGTCAAAAGCTATCAACTCCGGATTTTGGATCAGTTGATCTATCGATGTGTAGGTCAGCTTCATGTCTCCGGTCAATTGACTTCTGTTGATGGCCAGATTAAGATTTTCAATGGAGGTCACACCATCATCTGTTGAGAGGTCTAACGAAAATTCTTTGAGCGAAAAACCGCTCACCTCCTCAAATTGAAATGAGTTGACTTGAGCTGTAGCGGTTTTATTTTCAAGGGTAAAGTCGCTGAGATCGGCCGTAAGTTCAGAGATTTGAATCGCTTCGGGATTAAAAAACCCTTTTTGAAACTCAGTTTGGGAAGTTCTATATTCTATCTGATTTTTATCTAAGGTGAGTTGTTTCACATCTACTACCCACTCCGGCCACGCGAATGGAGCAGTAGAAGAATCGGACTTCGCTACAGGAGTATCGGTTGGAGTGGAAAAATCGTGGAATAGAATTTTTGAATCGCGTAGCTCAATTTTACTGATCTTCACCTGTTGATTTTTCAGATTTATTTCAGGTGCCTGAAAGGTGAATTTGCTGATATTCAATCCTGCATTCTGTCGATCTACCACATTACTGTAATTAGCGGTGACATTGGAAAGCTGGAGATTATCGAGGATCAAAAAGGGCATTACTGATTCGACAGTATCCTCTTCGGTTGGCTCAAAGGGTTTTGTTTGGGTATAGGAAATTTGGGAATTTTGAAGTGAAATGTTGGAGATCCGGAATTCAGATTTATCCAAATCCACGAGTGGGACTTCAATTTCTAACGACTCTAGAAGAAAATAAGCATCAATTCCCAAGACCTCATCGACATAACGGAGGTTAAAATCTTTCAGCGAAATAGGAGATAAAGTAATCGAAAGCGGCGGTGAATCTACCTCCGCCGGAGGTTCAATTTCGTTGACTGCGGCCCCATCTTGCGTAACAAACGCCTCAATCAAAAAATCAAAATTGAATTTTCCAGATTGCTCTGTTCTAGAAATATCCGCCTTCAGCCCTTCCCATTCCAATTTGGTGATATGGATCGCCCCGGATTGAATCAGTGGAACAACCTCCACCCCCGCCTCCAACTTTTGGGAATATAACAGGGTATCGCCTGCTGTATCTTCAAGGTATAACCCCTCCAAAAATAGATTTCCGGAAAAAGTAATATAAAGTTTATCAATGGAAACCGCTGTTTTGGTTTTATCTGAAACATAGGAGATTGCCTTTTTTACCACAATGTCCTGTCCCCATGGACTTCTGATGAAAACCACCAAGAGAATTATGAGTGCCAAAACTGAGCCAATCACAATCCCCAAAACCTTTAAAAATTTCCGGACAAATCTTTTGATACTATTTATATTAACTGTTTTGACAAAAAGAGCTTGGGATACTTCTTTTCTCAATATTCAAGAAATAAGCCAAAAGAGGTGATTAAACCATCATTTATATAATCAGCACATTGTGTAACCTGAGTCCCACCGGACACTTAAGTTTATGAATCTGTTCCTCTCAACTATAGATTTTGTCCTCTTAGGTAACTTAATTAAAGAAAAAGTGTGCCGAATTATGGGACACCGAACGGATACTGAGAAAAGACTTCACCGAAACCTGCAGATTCGAATCAATCTCCATAAGGATGTTTCAAAGATTGAGCTTGCTTTGTTTTATTTGGATAGGCATCTGATTCAATTTCCAAACTACCAAATCTCGAGAGCTTCAAATTACTTATGAGACCTTATTTATGAAAATTTGCATTCCCATTGCCCTACTTCAATACCTTCTTGGTAACGCTATTCCCCCTCAAATTTTTGGGAAAGCTTCAATGAAAAGCTTGATAGGAGGGATTGGAAACATTAGAATTAATTCTAATGAATCGAGTTTCAAAATATAGATTCTATTTGATCAGGAAGGTTTTCCCGAACATAGCCATAACCTTGGCAGTTTTTATAACTTGACTTGCCCTCCTCTAACGCATTAATCCAATTGACACATTTTAAAACGTAAGAAATGACCAAACCAATTATAGTTGTTGTAGGGGGAACCGGCAATCTCGGTGGTAAAATAATTAAGGCCTTACTTGACAAAGGGGCTGAGGTTCGGGCGTTAGTTCGTTCGACGAGCAACCCAGAAAAAATAAGTCAACTTGAAAAAATTGGTACAAAAGTCAAGTCAGTAAATATGAGTGGGGAACAAGAAATCGCAGAAGCTTGCAAAGGTGCTACTTGTGTTGTTTCTGCATTAGCAGGCTTAGAAGATGTAGTTGTTGATGCCCAAATAGTACTTTTAAATGCCGCCATTAAAGCAGGAGTACCACGATTTATTCCTTCTGATTATTCTTTAGACTTTACGAATTTTACGGATGGAGAAAATCGAAACTTGGATTTAAGAAGGAAATTTCATCGCTACTTAGATTCTACTTCCACCCAAGCTACAACAGTTTTTAATGGGGCTTTTATGGATATGCTCACAGATGAAATCCCCCTAATCATTTTCAAAAAGAAGCTAGTACTGTATTGGGGAAATGCCGGTCATAAAATGGGTTTCACTACAGTTGAAGACACCGCAATGTTTACTGCAAATGTCGCTCTTGATACATTCACGCCGCGTTATTTGAGAGTTGCTGGCGACCAAATAAGCCCCAGAGAAATTCGAGAAGTGATGAATGAATTGTCGGGAGAGAAATTCCGATTGTTGAGAACAGGAGGACTTGGACTACTAAGCTTACTTATAAAAATTGCCAAAAAAATATCTCCGGGAAAGACTGATCTATATCCTGCTTAGCAAGGAATGCAATACATGCGAAATATGATGGACGATCGAGCCACTTTAACCAGCACTGACAACAACCGATACCTCGATATGAAATGGACCTCGGTGAAGGAACTACTGTCAAATCTCAAATAAGCTGACTTTTATATTGCCTTGGGCATAGGCAAAACAAATGCTTTTGAGAGCCCTCCTTGCTGGGTCTTATTTGAAATTACATCCATTTTTTTGAGAGTTTATTATTTTTTCGATCGGCAATGTTTCAGCTTTGAGCTGACATCATTCATCTTTGAGTTAATAATCCCCTACCAAGAGTAGATTGCATCTAACCTCTCCTCTATAATGCCATACTATACGGGCATCGAACGGAGTTGGGGTGAAACCATTCTATTTTTGCTACTTGTGAGATGGTGGATTTAGATAGTGTAGATAATTGGAGTTTAAAAATTCCACCTTCCCTGTTTCCAAATCATAAACAGCTCCAACGATTTGGGTTTGGCCACTTTGAACAGCTTTTGTCAAAACAGGTCCCATGTTTTGTAACTGTTGAACCTGCATCGCCACGTTTATTTTTACAGCGTTCTCTACTTCATCACCTGGTTGTAACCTAGCGTATTCCATCCTTTATTTGTACCTGGAAGTAGTTTACAAGAGACCCATGAGTCAACCCTATTTAATACAGCAAGCAACCCTTGTCAATGAGGGTAAATCAATTATTGCAGATGTTCTGATAGAGAATCAGGTCATCCAACTAATCGGGAATATTCCCTCCAAACCGGAATACTACCTCATCGACGGCACGGGCAAGTATCTCCTTCCGGGAGTCATTGACGGACAGGTGCATTTCCGAGATCCTGGGCTTACCCATAAAGCGGACCTGCATACAGAAAGTAGTGCGGCCGTGGCAGGTGGTGTCACCTCCTTCATAGACATGCCGAATACGCGCCCCAACACCCTTTCTCCCGATCTGTTGGAAGAAAAGTACCTCTTGGCCTCACAGAAGTCCCTAGCCAATTATGGCTTTCTTTTAGGAGTAAATAGCGAAAATCTGGAGGAGGTGATCCATTGGGACACTCGAAAACTACTTGGTATTACGGATGATGGCCTTTACTTTTCAAGCAAGGGCAACATCCTTGCTGATAAACCCGATATGCTGGAAAAACTATTTTCCGCACACTCTGGCCTGATTGCCATTCATTCCGAAAAGGAGGAACTCATCGAAGAAAACGAACGGATCTATCGAGAAAAGTATGGAGAAAATATCCCCATCGCCTGCCATCCCCTGATTCGAAGTGAGAAGGCTTGTTTTGAGGCTTCTGAGCGAGCCATCCAACTGGCCAAAAAACACGGGGCAAGATTGCATATTCTTCATCTGAGTACCGCCAAAGAGACCCGGCTCTTTCGGAATAACATTCCGCTGAAAGACAAAAAAATCACCACGGAGGTTTCTGTGCACCACCTCTGGTTTACGGATCAGGATTATGATCGACTCGGACCTCTCATCAAGTGGAATCCGGCCATCAAAACTCAACAAGATAGGGATGAACTTTTTGAAGCCCTTCTCGACGATCGGATCGACCTGATCACTACCGATCATGCGCCCCATACCTTGGAAGAAAAGCAAAAGCCTTATTTCCAATCCATGTCCGGAGCGCCAATGGTGCAGCATTCCCTTCATTGTATGCTGGATTTTTTCAGGCAGGGAAGGATCAGTCTTGAAAAAATTGTAGAAAAAATGTGCCACAGTCCGGCCATTCTGTACCGAATCAAAAAGCGAGGATTTATCCGCGAAGGCTACTTTGCCGACTTGGTTTTGGTGGATATGGACAGTTCGTGGACTGTGAGTAAGGAGAACATCTTATACAAGTGCGGATGGTCACCCTTGGAAGGAACTACCTTTCACAGCCGAATTTTGAAGACTTGGGTGAATGGACATTTGGCTTATGAAGAGGGCAAATTCCACGAAGAGGTTAAAGGAAAATCACTGGAAGTTCAATTGGACTAATTGGAATGAGGAGCATGTTTGAAGGCAGGAAACTTGTCATTTCCACCAAGCATCAGAAAGAACATGTTCTTGGGCCGATCTTAGAGCGCGCCTTGGGAGTTCAGGCTTTTGTGCCTAAAAATCTGGACACCGATCAGTTGGGGACCTTTTCGGGAGAAGTCCTGCGATTGCACGATCCCTTGACAACAGCCAGAAAAAAGTGCCAGTTGGCGATAGAACTGACTGGATGCGATATGGCCATCTCCAGCGAGGGCTCCTTTGGCTCACATCCATCGGCATTTTTTCTCCCTGCAAATGTAGAGTGGCTTATATTTCTGGATTAAAAAAATCAAGTTGAAATTTTTGCCAGTCATTTAAGCACTGACACCAATTTTGGAGGTCAGGAATTTCACAGTTTGGAGGAATTACAAAAGTTCGCCAATAAGAGCTTGTTTCCTTCGCATGGATTGATTCTTAGACCTGGCAAAGAGCAATTCGAAGAACTATTCAAAGGAATTACAGAACCGCAACTTCTGGAGGAAAAAGTACATTACCTGCTGAAAAAATATGGTTCAGCCTATACTGAGACCGATATGAGGGCCTTTCTTAATCCAAGTAGGATGAACATGATCCGGCAAACTGCCGAAAAAATTCTATTGGAATGTCCCGCATGTCAGATACCTGGATTCTCGGTGACTAAAGTCGATACAGGCCTGCCCTGCGAGTGGTGCGGATGGCCCACCCGTTCCATTTTAGCGCACCACTTGACTTGTGCCCATTGTGACTACCGCCAAAAAGTATCCAATCCCAGTTGGAAAATCTTTTGAAGATCCCATGTATTGCGATCGCTGAAATCCCTAACGAAGCAAGCTCACCACACCCACCACTCTTATGGTTCAAGCTAATCCACCTAGTTGATTTTTTTGGAAATTGCAATTTATCTCTTGCCGAATGATGAAGTTCATTCTCTACCGGGATGAATTTAAAATTATAGTCTTTTCATTTTTCATGCTCACGTAAATCCCCTTATTCGAATTTATCCTTTAAGTAAATCGCAATTTTCCGTTCCATCTTTTTGCGAAGTTCATTAAGCACGGCTTGATGTGAAAGATCTGAAGACAAGTTGGTTGTTTCCAATGGATCCACGCTCAGGTCATACAATTCTTCATGGCTAGGGTCATTAATGTAGCGGAAGTACTTCCATCGCTCGGTACGAATCGCCTCACTGGGAGGAATGATCGGAGTCTGCCAAAGGTGCTCGGTCAGAAATTCTTTCCGATTAGCCATTTGAGGCGAATTCAGAGAAATGCCCTGCCAAATCTTGGGCGTCTTAATACCCGCCAAATCCAAAATCGTAGCAGGCACATCGATATTAAGTGCAAAATCATCCACGCGCTTCCCTCCTTCTTTCCGCGGGTCAAAGACAATCAAAGGCACCCGCAGGGAATTATCATACATCAACCATTTGCCGGCTAGTTGCCTTTCGCCTAGAAAATATCCGTTGTCTCCCATGAGGATGATCACGGTATTTTCTGCAAGGCCCTTTTCTGCCAACGCCTTCCTGATTTTTCCTATTTCTGCATCCACTTCCGAGATCATGCGATAGTAGCCTTTCACGCTGTGTTGATATTTTTCGGGCGTATCGTATCGCCAATTCCATCTAGTTCGATTTTCTCCGTTTCGGACGTATTCAGGCTGGGACTGAAAATAGGATTCTTCCTTCAGCAAAGGATCAGGAATGACCAAGTCCTGATACATCGTATCGAACTCAGGAGACCAGAAATATTGGAGCTTGGCAGGATCATGAGCATGTGGAGCACTGAAACTGAGGGATAACATAAATGGCTTTTCTGTGGAAGATTCATGGATAAAATCGATCGCCTGCTGACCCGTGTATCTGGTCAGATGGACCGTATCTTTTCCGATTGTTTTGAAAAAATAACCCCGCCTATCCGTGAAGTTTCCGTTACGATCATAACTTTCTCCCCGATCAAAAAGCGAATCAAAGCCTTCATAACTCACACCAAACTTCCCGAAGAAGCCGGTGAAATATCCAGCCTTTTTGAGTTCCATAGGATAGGATTGATCCATGTAAGGCTTTTTGATAGTTCCTTGACCGAAAGTGTAGCCGTGCGTTCGCTCATACATTCCCGTCAAAATACTTGCCCGACTCGCTGCGCAAATGGGTGTGGTGACAAAGGCATTTGCGAAGAAAGTCCCCTCCTCAGCCAACTGATCCATCTCGGGAGTTTGGATGATCGTATTCCCCGCAAAACCCAACGCATCCCAACGCTGATCATCGGTGAGGATAAAGATGATGTTGGGTTTTTGGGTTTGGGTGAAACCTGGAACGGCACCAAGGCAACACAGAATTATTAATAGGCGAGTTCGCATAAGTTGAATTTATTCCATATTTCCCTTTTTTCCAGAATTTCTTGTCCTGCACTGTCGGCCACTTCTTTCACTGAAGAGAAGGATATTCAAACTTTTTTCCAAACTTTAGATAGAACCTAAAACCAATAGCTACATGAAAACCATTCTAAGTTCCCTCCTCCTCGTTTTTTTCCTTTCTCTGAATGGATTTGCACAAACAATCGATTCTCAAAAATTGATCGACCTAGACAAAGGTTGGGAAAAGGCCTTGTTAGAGTCCGATGTGGAGTTTTTGGATAACTTGATTGCCGATGATTTTATCTGGGTTCACAATCATGCCGGTCAAATCGATGGAAAAGAACAAGCCATAGCAAGAGCAAAACGAATAAAAGCCGGACAGAAAGACGACACCCGCAATCGAACTTCGCGGGATCAGCAGGTAGTAATTTTGGGATCAACGGGCGTGGTCAGCGGCTTCACCGTGGTGGACCGAGGTCCAAGTCCCACTTTGTATCACTTTATGAGAACCTACGCTTTGGTGGACGGAAAATTCAAGCTGATTGCTAATCATACGATGGCGATACCGGAGGAGGAGTAAAAAGAAGCTTCGCAGATTATTGACCACCCCTTCATACTGACGAAAGGTATAAATAGGAAAGTGCAGATGGCTGCCCACCAATATCCTTTCTATTTTCTCAAAATCACCTATTAACAGGTAAATTCTACTCTCCAAGGATCTTGGTCTCAAACCCATCTAGGCTTTTGGTGTTTTTCCGTTCCCAATACTCCTCGATTCCCTCGACACCCTGCTTGGAAGACCAGGTATTCAGTGTCTCCCGTTCTTCTTTGAAATCCATAAACGGCACTGCAAAACCACAGCTAGTCTGTACCAGATCTACTTCCATTTCGATGATTTGCCGTGATCCCGTATTCGCTGGAAACAAATCGATGTACTTATGAAATTCGCTATCTCTTTGATGGTAAATTCTTGCCTGACCATACAGTCTCAAGATCATAGGCTTCCCCTCAAACGCGCAAAATAGAATCGTCATTCTTGGATTGAGCAGGAGATGGGCAGCGGTCTCGTTGCCGCTACCGGTGAGGTTAAGCCAGACGATTTTGTTTGGGTCAATCACCCGAAAGGAATCCGTCCCCTTTGGCGAGACATTCACCTTACCTTCCCCAGCAGCCGTTCCGACAAAAAATAGCTTTTGGGCGGCTATAAACTTACTCAGTTCCTCAGTGATGGATTCCAGTTGCTTCCCCATGTTCTTATAGCTTGATTGATGTTGATGAAAAATTGAGATTTAGCACTAAAATATCACCGTCGGGTGAGCTTTGTGATCTCGGCCTACTATGGTGGTAACTGGTGATTCTAATACACACACGCTGGCCAGAAACTGCAAAAGGAACGTTATACGAACAATAAACCAATCTATAACATCAAAGACTGGAGTTAGGGACATTAAGTTCTAAATCAAAAACCCCCCAACTATAGCTCATACTTCTCCCCCATCCCTTTGATCAGCTTGAATCCATTCTCCGCCATATCCCAAGGCTCGGAGAAGTTGCGCCAGACACCAATGGAGTTGGCAAAGGCGGGGTCATTGCGGGTAAAGCCTTCGATCGTTAGCCAGCCTTTGTAATTGACTTTTGCCAGAGCTGCGAATGTCTCATCGAAATTTACATGACCGGAACCAGGAGTACCTCGATCATTTTCTGAAATATGGAAATGACCTAATCGAGGAGCGATCAGCTCGATAGCTTGACCCATTTTCTTCTCCTCCATATTTGCATGATGGGTATCAAACATGGCTTGGACATTTGGGTGATTGACTTTCTTAAGCAAGTAATCCAGCTGCTCCATCGTATTGCAGAGGTAGCATTCGAATCGGTTGAGTGCCTCGGGGGTCAAAATAATTTCCAACTTTTGGGCATAATCGCCCATTTCATAGAGGACTTCCCCAGACCAATTGTATTCCACCTCCTGTGGTGCTCGGGAGGCAAATGTTGCAAAGGCAGAATGAAAGGGTCCGCAAAGCACTTGTGAGTTCAGATCAGCTGCCCGATCCAAGACCCATTTGAGTTTTTCTTTGGCTTTCGCGCGAACGTTGGCATCTGGAGAAATCGGATTTTCATCCGGACTGAGAACTGTCACCGTGGTGACTTCCAATCCGATTTCAGCACAGTGTTTACCGACAGCCTTAAAAGCTTTTTCCTCCCAAGGTCCTACAAAAAACT
>JBKJKX010000073.1:0-50028 GCA_046597285.1 Algoriphagus sp.
GCCGAGTTTTTAGTTACGGTTCTTATTCGACTCTCTATCCTTGATAATTCCTTGTAACTATCATTATTTAATAGGTCTTGAGTTCTTTTTGAAAAAATGTTTACAAATCCATTCTGATCAGTATTCAGTTGACGCTGCGGAGAAGTATAACCATCTCCAAAAATGGAATTTCCGGCAAACTTGAAAGAGGTTATGTAACTAGCTTCTGGTGAATCTTTATCAAATAGAGCCATATCTGTGGAACCTCCTCCGATATCAATAGTCATACTGGTTCCAGGATACTTGTTCCTGTAGTACAAATAAGGAGCAACACTTTCAGGTATCCTCAAAAGGTTATTAGGGTTAGCATTTTCAAAAACACTGTTGAAATACTTTACCCAAATCTCAGTAAACATGTCTTTTTCATGGTGATTCATACTCACAGGATAGAACCACTTGATTTTTACATTATGGGGATGACAATCTTCATTTATAGCCTTGAGCCTGACGAGCTGTAATAAACTTTCAACATAGAGTTTAACCAATGATTTTGCTTTAGGATCATCGTAATTACTCCATTTCAGATCAGTTTTTATTTTTTGAGTATCTGCGATGGATCTTCGCTCATAAAAGTGATAGCTGCTGCCATCTAAAAGCGCATTGGAAACTGTTCGAAAGTCAATATGTTCATTATATGATAGGGCTGATCTCATTGGAAAATGAGACTCAACATTATGCCTTATCGTTAATGGAAATAGGTACTTTTCAAATTGAGGATAAAACTGTTTAATATCACCTGGAGGGATTTCATTCCACTTTCCTATATCTAAAAGATAGGTTAGTGTGCCAGAACCTTCTGAGTACTCAAGATTAGAGAGTACTCCTTCTCCCTTCTTCTTATATTCTATATGTGTATTTGTAGTTCCAAAGTCAATGGCGAACTCCATTTCACCTGTAGAAGGTGTAAGCCATTTCCATTCTGGGATTAATACATTTGATACTCCATTTACCCTAAGTTCTAAGTAATCATAATTTCTTGATGTTTTGAAAACTTGTGCTACCCAACTTGACCTTTCCCCGGTATCCCTGTATTCTTTTTCAAAATCACAGTAATTACCATCATTAAGTTTAGGTTTCAGTTCATATTTAAGCCGATTGTCAATTCCATATTGGAATCCTATAAAGTTTTGTGAGTTGTCTTCTCTAACTCTAATTAAACTCAATAAGGCAAGACAGATATTTAATTGAATCTGATTTTCAGTTTTATAAGTTTTGATGAAAGTCACAGTTCCTTTGGAAGTTGGAACTTCAAGAGTAACAGTCAATAAAACACCTGTTTTCTTTATTTTGCAATAATTTCGAGCATCAATTGCATCAAAATATTCAAAGAATGTAGAGGATAATGGAAGTAAACAATTAGTACCTTCTTCTAAAATTCCCGTATTAAATGAACTCAAATCAATTGGATAATTATTTATAGAATTTCCAATTGCTAAAGGTTCAAGAACCATGATTTCATCTGCCAAAAAATCACCTTGAGAATACCATAAAATGGTAGATCCATTTTCGGGGAGAATTGAAGTCTGAGTAGTAGTATTTTTTACTGGTACTTTCTCATACATTTCCTCTGTATTCCAAATATCATCGGCAGAAGTATATTTCCAAGGCAGATTAAATCTTGACTGGGGAAGTACCAATGCTCTTTTACCTTTTTTTGAATCTATAAAGAAGTCACTATCAATAGAAGTAGATTGGATCTCTGTGCCTAAACGAATGCCAAGAATAGAGACTTCATTTGTGGTTGAATCAGAAGTTGTACAAACAGGGTATTTGGTGATTCTATCCAAATTTAATTGGTCTATTTCAGTACGTTTTGAGGATGATAATGCCTCCCGGACTTTTTGCAGATATTCGTAAAATTCATTCTTATTAGTTTCTCTAAAGAATTTTTGGAATTCAGGAGTTTTGGATAAACTGAAAATATATTTCACAAATGGGAACTCTCGCTCATGAAGGGCGGCATATTTGTCATCAAATAATTTATCTGTTCCCCTGGAGATATCCATTTCCAAAAATAAGGAAGAGGCATCTGGTGCCGAAACAAAAAGGGTAGAAGGTGAAGTAGCTCCAACCAATTTAGTCTTATAGTAGATAAAATAAAGTCTTTCAGTCGAATCTAAGTTGTAATTGGCTCCATCTTGTTTCCAAAAGACCTCCAAACTAGAATAGAAACTTGAAGCCTTTTCATCCCTGTATTTATCAAATACAGACTCTTTAGACCACTCCACAATGGTAATGTCAGTTTTGTATTGAGCATTTTTACTTAAATAGAAAAGTTGTGCTACATCCAATGCATCAGAAACTAGCTTGTGATAACCTGATTGACCCGTTAATTCATGATTTCTTACCCAACCAAAAGCAGTTTTAACAAGGTCTATTCTTGCGAATGGACTAGGGATAGAGGTGGCAACATCGTCTTTATCCGCCTTAATTGTTTCTAGTTCTTTAGCACCTATAGGTGAACTTTGAAACCAACCTGTCTTTTCTTCTCCACTTGAGTGAATTCTAAATACTTTTCCCATTGTACTTATAGTTTATGGCTGACTTTTGAAGTGCTCTTTTCAAAAAGCTTAATAAGTTCAGTATGAATATCCTTTTCTTTGCGTGGTAGAGGTATATTACTGATTTCCTCACTATTACTAATATCTAAAAGTTTAAATATGTTTGAGCCCGAGGTCTTATTAATTAGCTGGGGTAAAAAGCCAGGTTTGTTTCCTCCTAACTCTTCAAGCCATTCGAGGTATGATTGTGTGAATTTTTGAATTTCATTTTTGAATTCGGCTGAATCAAAGTAATCTTTTGTGATTCCTCTGCTTTTAGTCCAAAAGTTTTTGATGGTCCACCTGGATACCCCCACTGCTTTCTGCCAGCCTGATTTGCAGTAATTTGCAAATAAACTAAATTCATTGAGTGGTTGGAAGATTAAGTTTCTATCTGCTTCATTCAGATCTTTTGTTTCCAAGGAATTTACAAAGTTCTCAACGCCAAATTCGTAAACATGACTATCATTGGAGTCCATTGAAGTTTTGTTCCTATCAAAATCGAATATTGAAAGAGCTCCAGCCAATTCCAGAAAATGACTATCATTTTTTTGCTCCTTACTTCCTACATGGTTTTCATAAGTAGTGTTGCTCTCCTGATCACCCAAGAAATATTGTGCATTGATCTGTTTGCCATTTATGATGGTTCTGTTGTAGTAATCTAAGGCAGCTTTGGCCTTGCCTAAAAAGCTTTGTGATTTGATTGCCCCATCTCTTAACTTGAAATAAGGGAGGTAGGTAATAGCACCAATGACAGAGTCCTTTATAACTTCTTTATTGGGGATTCTGGCGGTTCCACTTCTCAATAGCTTTAATAAAAGTGGGTATCCCGCTGCACCTGTTCCTCCAAAAATGGAATTGATAATGAAAATGCTATCATCTTGATTAAAAGATTGACCAAATCTTTGAAAGGCATCAGAGTCTGTAAATTGATTCAATACAATGGACCCCATGTTGGGATTTCCTTTAAATCCGATATTCAAATTTGCTTCAAGATTTTCTCTCGAAAACAAAAGGTTCACGATGTCCGCATCAGGCTTGTCCATGGTGGAATAATGGATATAATCCTTGAATTTCTCTTGATGAACTCTTTCAAGTTTGAATTCAAAGTCTTTGTCTTGGAACCGCGGGGTAGTTGAGGTCAGGTTATTTGTGGTGGTAATATCTTGAAAAAAGAAGTTTTCCGGATTTGAAATCTTGCTTCTGATATGTTGATAATTATTAAGAATCTCCTTGGTTTTATTGAGGTCACCATTACCTGAATCCGGATCAATAATTATTGGTACTACCTGATTATAATTTTTTAGTTTGGAACCTGCCGCCATTAACATAACTAATGACTTTAAGACACGAGAGCCAGTGCCTCCAATTGCGAAAATGTATAGCTTACTCATATTTAAAAAGGTAAATGAGGTTGGATTTTACTACCAAGTCTTAACGCTTGACTAATCAGAAAACCAAAGATTAGAGCAAGGACTAGGTTCATAAAAGTATAAGATAGGACTAAACTCTCAGTGAAATTCACCGTTTCAGAATCACCATTTAGAAGGTGTTCTGCTAGGCCTGTCCTTACAATGAAGTAAGCAGCAAATGCACTTAAAAGCCCAGAAACCAGGAGCGTCAAAATCCAGTGAGGAAATAATTTGGCGTAGGGGTTTTTGTAAAAAAAGTAGAACCCCAAAAATAATACTGAGGTAATCACAATAAAGCTTAATCCAATCTTATTATAAACACCATAATCTCTCATTGAATCGAATATGTTTTGGAAATCCGAATTGAACATTCCAAAAAGTTCTTCTAAATTTTCATACAGAATCTCCATTAGTCTACCATATTTATTGTCAATTTGAAAATTTCTTTAGATTTTGACACCTCAAGATAGGCCTCATTTATTCCATTCATTAATGTACTAAATCCAAACGTTCTATTTTCCTCTCCACTAAGAGGATAATCTGAAGCTGTCGTAGATTCTTCAATCCAAGTTGGAAGTTTTTGAATCAGGGCGATTTCCACTTTTCCTAATGTTGGCTTATCAGATGTGATATAAAGCAAATGGCTAGGAGGGAATGGGGCTTTTATTAAAGCTTTCGCCACTTTACCTCCCAGATCTGGATATTCGTCTATTCTAATACATTGTTTAAAGGTGTACCCAAGATTAATTCTGTAGTTTGAAGAGTCTTTTAAATATGCTTCACCTAATCTAATAAAGTCAAAATTCGTGGCTATGGTAAAAGTTACTGGCTCAGTAGTTCTTGGGATTTCGTAGGTTTTCGGATCACCACCTGATTTCTTGACATTAGAATTTCCAAAGGAGAAATTGCTATAATCTATTTCATAGTACCCCATTTTTTTGAACGCCGTATGGTTTTTATAGCCATTTAATTTCTTTATTATTTCATCAGAAAAGAATTTATCTACCAAAGACTCTTCACCAAAAATCCATATGTAATATGGTCGTTTTTGCTTAATGCTTTCCTCTCCCTTTTCTGCCCCTGAATAATATTGTCCGTGAAAATCTGAAGACAACTTAATTACTAAAGTTTCAGTATTTTTTTTCTTTAGGTTATTAATGAAGGTCGTTCTGGTGTTAATACCCTGAGTTTTAAGACCAGTTAAAGGATTAGATTCTTTACCTACATCGTAAATGCCATCCGAAATTAGAATTGAAATGGAATTTTCTTTTACCGATTTTAAGGCATGGTTGAACATTCCATTTATGTCGCTATTTCCACTTGTGGTCCGTTTTAGTCCGCTTGGACTTAATACCGAAGACAAAATATTAGAATTATTGCCTAGCTCATATTCCGTAAGACTTTTATCGTCTCCACTAATCAGGAAGTAATTGAAAGTTGCTTGAGTTTGGCTCTTGATGTTGGCAAAACTGGCTAAGTCTGTCACAACATTGATGTACTCAGAATTTGTAGTTGTGTAGCCGTAGATACTTGCAGAATTCTCGATGTAAATGTTGATACTGTCCAGAGAAAGTGTTTTAGGATTTTTTCCTTGCGGAGGTGGTGGAGGTGGCGGCTTCGGTCCTGTAAATAATAACCATATTAGAAATGATATTCCCAGAATGATTAGGACGGTAAATATTAGCTGTTGCTTCTTCAAAAGTCTATGGGTTTAAAAAACTAACGTAATCTTTAAATGTAGTCGGCTTAAAATTTAAATGCAATATGTTTTTTGTGAATTTCTATAAATCTTCGCTCCAAGAAGATCAAGAAATTAAATAGCTTTCTCGATTGCAATAAATAAAGTTTGAGTTGGACTTACAATGCACTATACATGGGATTTTCAATCAATTTCATTTAATCCTCGAACCAAAAAGGAAATGGTTGTTCATCACTCCATTGCCCATAAGGAACTTGGATACCATTTTGCTCCTTCTTTATTCTCATATCCAAATGAAACGATAGCGTGTAAATTCTATCATGGTAAACCTCTTTTGAGCAATTTCTTCGGTTTCCTTTGGTGAAAAGGCAAAATATTTGTCCAATAATTCAATTTGACGGGGTTTAAACCAGGCCCATAGTTTGGGAAATTCATCGAAAATCCCATCAACCAAGTAAAAATCATATTCCTTGAAATATTAAGGATCTTCATTTTTCCAAAACCAAATTAAGTTTTCGAGTTTTAGTTCTATTAAGATTTGCTCGATTTTGGTTATTTTTAGAATTAAACTTTCCTCCGAAGTAGTATTTTCTCGATAAATCTCCTCATGAATACTTGGAATGGATCATCAACTCCACATTTTTTAGATGGTCTATTATGAAATTGTATTGCAAGAGAAAAACGCTCCTGGAGTATTGACCCCATTTCGTAAAGGACTGAAAAAAAATCATAGGAAGGTTGATGTCGGAGTAGCCAAGATCTTAACTCTGATTCTGTCATCTGATCTGAATTTGATTTTAATTCGGACATGGGCTTTTTTTGCTTTTCTAAATGAATATCCAGCTCTGGAGTTTTTGGAAAATTAACCTCTTCATCATCATAGAAACATACATCGATGCCACTATTTCAAAAGGAAATAAATTAACCGAACACCTTCTGGAATTCTGACACAACCTCTTGGGGCTGATACCCAATGTATTTCAAGGTTGTTTCTGTATTGCTGTGCCCGAATATCTTCGACAATACAATTAATGATCCCCCCATGTCCAGGAACCTACGTCCAAAGGTTCGTCTGCCTGTATGGGATGAAAAAAGCATGTGCCGCTCGATCTCCGTTGTGGTTTTTTTGTTGCCTGAACTTCGGACTTTGTTTGATTTTCCCTTAACGACTATTCTTGCAACTTGCTTTATATACAAGTTGTATTTCTGCTGTGCTATTTTCGGAAGCTTGAATTGGTACTTTTCAAGAATAGTAATGACTTCCTTGCTCAAAGGAATCGAGTAGTCAAAATCAGTCTTGACCATCACCACACGGAGCATGGTTTGTACGCCTTGCTTGACAATATTATTTGCTGAAATATTCCTTAAATCAGAATCTCTTAACCCAGTGTAGCAAGATAAAATGAACGTGTCACGAACTATTTCAAGGTTCTTATTAATCAAATCGGTAATACCTTTAATCTTCTCGACTTCCTCCCAACTCGCACAAAATGGCGTCTGAGCCATTGACTTCCATGTAAATCTGTAAATTTCTGGATTTATTTTTATACCGCTCCGTTCTGCTTCCTTTGATAAAAATTTGATGGTTTTCAAATGGCGGTGTTTGATCGTGGAATCACTCATATCTTCCTTGATCAGGTGATTGCAAAAGCCGATCAGCCATAAATGATTAATCTCTTCAAAGGTGGATTCTGGTTTGTATTTTTCGATCTGAGCTTTAACTTGGTTAAGTGCTCGGAGGGTACTCACCTTGTGTATGGATTCGTAGGTTTTCTTGTAGTTTTCCATAAATGGAATGAGCCTGTGATCTCCGACTATATTCTGTTCTTCCTTTTTTTCAAAGTTGGACAGGTAAGCGTTTTTGATATCATTCGGGGATACGTTCAAGTTTTTGAGTTTTGCTTCAGATATAATCCGAGATAGGATGTTGAACTTGGTCTGAAGTAGCGTATTGAGCAGATCAAAGTTTGGTTCGTTTTTATGAATCCGATTTTGCTTCCAATTCTGGGGCAGGACCTTGATGCCTGAAAAAATTTTAGACCGTTTACCCATTCCATTGATGTAGAAAAAAAGTGAATTCCTTCCGGTCTTGTCGGGTCGGGATTCCATGTAGATGCTGGCGTTCATTTTTGCGGACGATTTTGCGGACGATTTTAGATTTTAAAGTTATATTAAAAGTAATGATATCAATTGAATAGTTTTAAAAAATGTATCCAATTGGATTAAAAATGAATATTAGAAATTTTCCCCCTTACTGAAATTCTAAAAAAGGTAATTACGGTGGGCCCAAGTGGGCCCACTAAAACCCTCGTACAGAAATGTATTGAGGGTTTTATATTTTCAGAAAATTAAATTGTTAGAGCAACTGCCTCCCCATAAAGCCTTCGGGGCAGTAGGTGCTTGCACCGAAAGCCATCAGCAAACTTCAGCGGGCCCACCAAGTAATCAGACACTTGCGATTAATATCTCGTAAGTGTCTTTTCATTTGCACACGATTTGACTTTAAACTATCTGCGTAAATATAGCCCAACTAGTTGGTCGTTTGTTTTTCAAATCCAGCTCGAAATGGAGTACTCAATCCTGGGTTTTTCTTGAAGGAAATAAAGTCAACACGCTCATGATCGGCTGCAATAGGGATTACCACCGTGATTGAATTTGCTTTTACTCTCATCACAAAGTCGGCTAAGACCCTTAAAACTTATAACTATATCCTATCCGAAACACCTGCGTTTCATAATAATCCGCACTCGTATAGCTGAAGTCATTGCCATCTATCGTCTTCTTGATCACCATCGTATTCAGCAAATCGGTTGCGTTAAAAAACATCTCTGCATTACCATCCTGAATCACTTTTTTCAGTCCCATATCCAGTGTAAATCTCGCTTGGATTTTTCCCTGAGGAATAATATCCGGTGCCAAAAAAATAGCTATCAACTGTCCTGTGAAATTCTCCGCAAACTTGAATTTCGAATTCCATTTCGCATTTCCTGAGAAAATTTCTTGTTTGTCAGTCGTGAAGGTATTCGGGGCTGGATAGAGGTTCTTGACTTTAAATGCATCGATCCGGTTTTGATAGCCATTTAGATTTAGATCAAAAGAATACCAGTTGTTTACATCCTGATCCCAGATCAGTTCGAGCCCTGTATTGTAACTTTTCCCAGCATTTTGGAAGATAGCATAGATCAGCCGACTGTCTCCGAAAGTGGTGGAGATTCGAGTAATCGTGCCATCTACCACTCGGTGATATGCTGCCGAATACAGTGACCCAGCACTCCAGGTCGTCTTCCAGCCCAACTCAAATGAGTTGGTAAACTGAGGTTTCAAGGCAGGATTTCCAACTTTGATAATCTCAGCATCATCATACTTTGGAAAGATCCGAATATCCACTTCATTTGGTCTATCCACTCGTCGGTTGTAAGATGCAGTCAGTTTGTTCGTTTCATTGAGTTTGTAAGAAAACCGGGTATTGGGAAATGGCTGGAAATAGTCATATCCGTCGCTCTTGTAAGTCGGGTGATTGGGATTCACTTCATAGTTCAGCTTTATGTATTCCAGCCTCAACCCAATTTCTGCTTCCAGTTTTTTAGATTCAAAAACGTAATTCCCATAAACTGCAGGAATGGTTTCTCTGTACGTAGCAGCTCCGCCCGCAAGAGAATCTATCGGCGAGTTTTCACTTGGGAAAAACTGCATGTTGGTCGGAATCCAGCGCCTTCTGAATTTCATTCCGGTTTCCAGTCGCCCATTCTTCATTGGCTTCACATAGTCAAGGGTCACATCCACTACATTCTCGTCAGAAAGCAATTTAAAGGCTTCTTCACCCGTGTAGGACGGAAGAGTGTTCGTAAAGAAATACTGCTCATCTTCCCGGTGAAAGGTATAATTCAGACCCGCGGAAAGGCTTTGACCAGGATTAGTAAACTTGTGCTGAAAAGCCGCCGTTCCCATCACAGTGGTTTTTAGCTCATCTTCTAGAAACTGCCAAAGACGCATTCGCTCGGAGTAATCCCCATTGAAAAAGGGCTGATCTCCCCGGTCGATGATCTTCTCACTTCCAAAAAGCCCAGAAATGGTCAGTGAGTTTGAGGGATTTATCGTCCAATCCATCCCCGCACGGGTAGTTAAAAAGTTGGTATTTCTGTTCCGTTTAAGTTGATGATTGATGATGGTCCCGTCATCATACGTTCGGGTGACAAACTCGTTTTTATTCAATGTTTGGGTGTAGAGATTATCTGCCGAAAGGAAGAAATTCATATCCTTCTTGCGGTAATTCAGGGAAATGGAAGGGTTTACCTTTGGTGTACCTTGATATTGAGGTCTGATGCCAGGAAGATTTGCTTGCTTCTCCCAAAGTGCTCCCACGCCTAGCGCCAAACCAACTTTTCCGTTGAAGCCTTCCTGCTTTTCCTTTTTCAGGATAATATTGATGATTCCTGCATTTCCATTTGCATCAAACTTTGCCGAAGGATTATTGATGATCTCGATCCTTTCCACAGCGGAAGAGGGAAGATTATCCAAGCCAGTTTGGTTACCAAACCCTGTCAAAGCCGTCTGCTTCCCATCGATCAAAACAGCTACGCGGTCATTGCCACGAATCTGAACTTTGCCATCCTGAACAGAAACTCCCGGAAGATTGGACATCGCCTGAAGAATGGAACCTCCACTTTGGCTGATATTCTGTCCCAAATCATAGGTTTTCTTGTCCATTTTGGCACTCACCGCTTCCATCTGACCCACAACTTCTACAGTACCCAATTCTTGAACTGAGGTGGACAATGAAATCTCCCCAATATTCAGAAATGCAGAACTTGACCCCACGTAAACCTCCTTGCGTACAGTCTCAAATCCAATAAAACTCGCCTCCACTTCATAGTCTCCCGGAGCAACATCCACCAAGGTGAATAGACCAGACTCATCCGTAATAGCTCCAGTTACAAAACTGGTATCAGAGGCAGTTTTCAGCACTACATTGACATAAGGCAAAGCCACCATGGAGGCCTTGTCTACAATTTTACCTGATACTTTTATTTTGGTTTCCTGTGCAACTAGCGACTGAGATAGCAGCAGTAGTAAAATCAGGAAATAGTTTTTAATCTTCATCGTCTTCTTATATCACTTACCCTTAACGGAGTCCTAAATTTTTTGAATAAAACCAATACCTATTAGCCCACGCACTATTTCTTCCAAATTGACTAAACCTAACCCCGATTTTAAGTCTGGTAATTATCATGAAATTCTTTCTCTGTTGAAATTACATTTTTGTTTTTGGGTTTCTGTCAATTCGAAGTTCTACTCCTTAAATTCGGCTTCAATTTGAAGTCAAGTAATCACCCAATATGTCAATCAATACCAGCCAACGGCAGGTGCCCGGATTAATCATGGCCTTGTCCTCTGCCATATTCTGGGGGATTTCCGGCACCTGTGCTCAGTTTCTCTTCGAACAGAAAAACATCGATCCGGCTTGGCTGGTTTGTTGGAGGTTGCTTTTGGCGGGTTTTATTTTAGTGATGTTTTCTGTTTTTAAAAATAAAACTGATGCATTCCGAATCTGGAAAAACCCTAGAGATGCTTTCCAATTATTGCTTTTCAGCATCTTCGGAATGGTGGCCGTTCAGTACACCTATTTTTACAGCATCAACTTATCCAATGCAGCCACTGCCACGGTTTTGCAATACATTGGGCCGCTATTGGTTGTGGCTTTTTATGCCATCAAAAACAGGCGATGGCCAATTTTGGTGGAATATGCTTCCCTGGTTTTGGCCTTGGCCGGCACATTCCTCCTGGTTACACATGGCAGTTTTCGGCAACTTGTCATTTCGGAAAAAGCCCTGTTATGGGGGATTTTATCTGCAGTCGCATTGGCTTTCTACACGATCCACCCAGTGCAATTGCTGCGAAAATATTCCGCCGCCACAGTGACGGGATGGGGAATGCTCATCGGTGGGATTATTTTTTCCTTTTTTAGTGACCCTTGGCAAATCTCCGGGACTTGGGATGGGGGAACATGGGCGGCTTTTGTCTACATCGTCCTGTTCGGAAGTGTGATTGCATTTTTCTTTTTCCTTACATCTGTGACGATCATCGGTGCCCAAACCGCCAGCCTTCTTTGTTCTGTGGAACCTCTATCTGCGGCTGCAGTGGCGGTTCTTTGGCTGGATGTTTCCTTCGGAAAAATGGATTGGCTTGGAACCGTTTTCATTTTGATCACGATCATCTTGCTGACGATCGGAACCAAGCAGAAGAAATCAACAACTTTATAAAGTCAATCTAAAAGAAGATATTCAATCTACCATGAACTATAGAAAATTTGGAAATACGAACCTCA
Source organism: Algoriphagus sp. (assembly GCA_046597285.1). GTDB lineage: Bacteria > Bacteroidota > Bacteroidia > Cytophagales > Cyclobacteriaceae > Algoriphagus. The sequence goes on from JBKJKX010000073.1 coordinate 12,016, forward strand.
ACGTCAGCGAAGTTGGATTTGGTGCTTGGGGGATAGGCGGACCGGCAATGGCCGGAGATATTCCGATAGGTTGGGGTGATGTCGATGATGTTACTTCAAAAAAGGCGCTTAACCGTTCCCTGGATCTTGGGATCAACTTCTATGACACCGCTGATTTTTATGGTCTTGGTCACTCAGAAGAATTGATCGGAGAGGTTTTTGGCAATAATCCCGATGTGATTGTAGCGACAAAAGTCGGCCACCGACTGAAAGAGGATGGAAGTATTTATGTCGATTATTCTAAAGAATATATCTTAAAATCCTGTGAGGAAAGCCTTCGCAGATTGAAGCGTGAAAGCATTGACTATTATCAATTGCATACAGCAAAGGTCTCTGATCTTAATAGCAGCGGTTGCGTCGAAGCCATGGACCAACTCATGCAGGAAGGTAAAATCCGGTATTGGGGAATTTCTCTGAATACATTTGACCCTTTCCCTGAAGCTGATTACATGCTAAATCATGGGATTGGTCATGGTTTCCAATTGGTCTTGAATATTATCAACCAAGAAGCATTGTCAATTGTGCATAATGCCCAAAAGGCGGAATATGGAATCATCGCCCGGATGCCATTGCAATTTGGCTTGCTCACCGGTAAATTCCACAAGGAAACCCGCTTTCCTAAAGATGACCACCGTATTTTCCGTTTGCCTCCCGATATTCTTTCGGATTCCCTGGATTTGCTGGAGCAGATTTGGCCATTAACCCAAAAATACGGAATCAGCAAAACAGAATTGTCCATGAGTTTTATTCTCAGTTTCGAAGGAATTTCTACTGTCATCCCTGGAATAAAAACACCCGCACAAGCAGAGCAAAACATACATGGAATCGTGAAATTGTCCGATGAGGACCGAGATTTTATTTGCTATTTGTATCAACCCCAATTCAGGGATTTGCTGATGAGAATGAAATAAGGACCATCATCAAAATTCCAGGCAATGAAAACCTTTGTTGATTGTCCGATTTTTTTTCCAAAACCGTTCACTTTCATTACAACATCTAATTCAAACTTAGCCGTCCGTTATCCTAAAGGCGATTTTTGAATTGGTACAGGGATTGTAATTTTGAACATTATACCTAAAAAACGGACATGCTTACTTTTCTACTCTGGTGCCTTTTATTTGTCATTTGCTGGCCTTTCGCTTTGATCGCATTGGTTCTTTATCCATTTGTTTGGCTATTACTTTTACCATTCCGATTGCTGGGTTTTGCTGTGGATTTATCCTTTTCCTTCGTCCGAAATCTGTTTATGCTTCCTTTTACCCTTGCTGGAAAAAGATAAATAAGGAATGATCAACAGGTTTCTTATCTCGATTGAAACCTCAAGAATAAATTTCAAAACCAGGAAATGACGCCATTTTACTTTTTAATCTCCAAAACCTGATTTTCTTCCATCAAAATCTTGTGTAGACTTTCATAGGAAATATCCTGAACTGCCAGATTATTCTCTATTGCCAATATCCCCGCAGCAGCCGCTGATTGACCAAGAATCATAAATACAGGTTCCATCCGGATCGAACCGAAAGCGGTATGCGAACTCGATACGCAAACTGGCACCAGAAGATTGGTGCATTCTTCTCGTTTTGGAAGCAAAGTCCCGAGTGAAATACTGTACGGTTTTTCGGGATGGACGCCAATATCCCCTTCGTTTTGGACATAGCCTTCCTTCGTAACAAAACGTTGCACATTGTGAGAATCCAGAGAGTATGAGCCCATTCCGATTGGCCAGGGAACTTCGATTTTTCCCAACACATCGTGCTCTGTCATCACGTAGCTACCTATCATTCTCCGGGCCTCTCTCACATAGATTTGGTGTGGCCAATTATCATTATCCTGAAATTCATCTTTGGCAAGCCCCCATAGTGCCATTTCAGATCTCACTTCTGAGGGAACTCCCTTATCATTGGCTAAAAAATACATGAGTCCTCTTTGATAATCTTCATGCTCCCTGATCATGATCTTTCTGTCCTCATAACTTGCCTCCGGATAGCCATAATTTTTACCTATAAAATCCGTGCTAAAAGGCCCATGATTGTTGGTATCTGTTTTCAGGTTTGGGATCGGATCATACTTTTCAAAAGTTTCCTTCCAACCTGCCTCATACACTCTTGTCAGCAATTCGTAGCGTTTTGGATCATAGTTTTGAGGTTTCTCAAAAGGAACCCGATTGTCAGGATGCCGACTCAAGGCCATTCTGAAATTGTAAGCCTGCAATCGACTATCTCCTTCCCCATTTTTGCCTGATGGCAAATTTGAGATCTCCGGCAGCAAACCGCTCGTTGGATCATCCGGATCAACCAAAGGACTTATTTTTTCCTTGAAATAATGTCTATGCTGGAAAACCCCAGCTTGAACTCCATTCCAATTTTCGCCATAGGTTTCATTTGACTCCCGACCCACATGATAACTCACTCCTGCTGAAGCCATCAAATCGCCCTCATACGTAGCGTCGATAAAGATTTTCCCCTTGTATTTTTTACCTGAAAGTGTTGTGAATGAATTGATCTTTTTATCCTTCATTTCAACGCCAGTTTCCCGATTAAGCCATTCGTACCGGTGAATTTCGAGTTGAAATTCCTTTGCAAAATCTTCAAAAACCATTTCAGCTACATGCGGTTCAAAAATCCACATCGTCCGCGAAACCCCATCAATGGCAGGAGTTCCTTGACCTTTGTTCCCATATTCTTCCTTTTTTTGCCATTTCCAAGCGGAGTCTTGTTGATAATGAAGGTAAAGTCTATGGTAAAATTCTCTCGCCAATCCGCCAATTACGGATTTGTCTCCGGTGTCTGTGAATCCCAATCCTCCGGCAGAAAGACCACCGAGATGAATATCAGGCGAAACAATAATCACAGATTTACCCATTTTCTTAGCCTGAACAGCCGCCATCACTCCTGCCGATGTTCCTCCATAGACAATCACATCAGCGTCAAAGATCTGTTGGGAATAGCCCTGATTCCAGGAAAGAAAGATTAACAGCAAGCAATAAAAAAAGGATCGGATCATGGCTATCGGGGGAAATTTTGGAGGAAAGTCAATTTATTTCAAATGATTTTTTAAATACAAAGGCATAGAATCAATATCCCTTGGATTGCTTAATTTACTGCTTATTAAATAGTAAGAATAAGGTCTTAACAGAATACTTATGCCTATTTTCACAATCCTCGGAGCTAATGGCAACATTGCCAAAATTGTTTCTTCAGAATTAAGATCCAAAGGAATCTCTGTTCGCCAGGTAAGCCGCAATCCTAAATCCACCGAATCGGGTGATGAAATCGTCAAAGCTGATTTGCTGAATGCATCGGAAGTTTCAGATGCAGTAAAAGGCTCAGAAGTCGTTTTCCTTGTGGCTGGAATTACTTACAAAACAGCTATTTGGAAGCATGACTGGCCCATTATCATGAGAAATACGCTTGACGCCTGCATTGCGCACGAAGCTAAACTAGTCTTCTTCGACAATATGTATGCACTGGATCCGAATCAAGTGGGACATCTGACGGAAGAAACTCCCATGAATCCTAAAAGCGAAAAAGGGAAAGTGAGAAAGCAAATCCTGGAAATGCTCTGGAGTGAGGTAAGGAAAGGAAAGCTAAAGGCAATTGTTGCACGCGCTGCTGATTTCTACGGTCCGGGGGCAAATAATAGTTTCTTGCTGGAACTCGTCATCAATCGTATGAAAGCCGGAAAAAACCCTCAATGGCTCTACTCCGGAGACAAAAAACATTCCTTCACCTATATTCCTGATGCGGGCAAAGCCACTGCATTTTTAGCTTTGCAAGAAAACTCGTGGAATCAAACCTGGAATCTCCCAACGGATTCATCTTACCCAACCGGAAAAGAAATTACTTCGATCATGAATGGCCTACTTTCCAAAAACGCAAAACTTCAGGTCATGACATCTAGGATGGTTTCAATTCTGGGATTATTTATTCCTGTTTTAAGAGAGGTCAAAGAACTTCGTTATCAATCCGATCAGGATTATCGGTTAGATTCTTCCAAAATCGAAAAAGTTTACGGGTTGAAACCTACCCCGATCGAAATGGGATTAAAGGAATGCTTTTGAGAAAAAAACCTTGATCAGTTTTCAGGAGTTCCCTATTTTACCCTCTTGAAATTTGTACCACAGCAATTCTTGCATGAAAAAACTGGTTTTCCTTTTCATATTACTTTCTCTTTCAAAAACAGGTTTCTCTCAGCAAAACAGCGATTTGGGCGCTTGGTATATGTATTTCGGGAATTTAAGATTTACAGAAAGTCCTTGGGCAATTCATGCTGAGGCTCAGTATCGAAACCACAACCTAATTGGTGATTTGGAGCAATTGCTCCTTCGAACAGGCTTGCAGTATAATCTTAAAAGTGGTGCTGCTAGTTTCCTTGCAGGCTATGGATCAATTACTTCAGAATCAGAAGGCGAACCGAATATTTCTTTCCATGAAAACCGATTGTATCAGGAAATAATCCTGAGGCAAAAAATCGGAAAAATCGGATTAATGCATCGATTCAGATATGAGCAGAGATGGATCGAAAATGCTGAATTCAAAACCCGGTTTCGCTATGCGATTTTTGTAACTGTGCCGATCAATTCAATCGAATTGGGGGAAAATGGCTCTTGGTACGTTCAGGGCTATGACGAGCTTTTTGTAAACGGGGAAAAATTGATTGACAAGGTTGAATATTTTGACAGAAACAGATTATACCTAGGAGTTGGATATAGGGTGGTTAAAAATCTTGCCTTTCAGATTGGGATCATGGAACAAACCACAGATAACAGCTCCAAAACTTACCTACAAGTTTCTGCATTTCACCAGCTTTATTCCCGCTAGGTCATAATTGACCTTCTTTCACGACTTTATCAAAAATATTAAACGCGGATTAAATCTGTTCCCCTCTATTTTTCGTAAGTTAATGCTATAGAATTCTGAAGCCCAAGTTGTTGGAGTAAACAATTGGTAAAGGTGAGAGGTTACTATGCGAATTTGAAAATATAAAAAATTGCTTCTTACCTAAAGTCAACCATTATTAACCATGACGAAATTAATTTTTTCACTCGCAGTTTTGCTTCTGGCATGTACATCTTGCTTTACGCAGAAAGACTACATCACTGAATATGATTATAACTATCAGGGTGCTTTTAAAAAGTATAAAACTTATGCCTTTATAGAGCATTCAGAATACAGCGAAAACCCAATTGATCCAGTTTTGACTGCCACTATTGGCGCAAGATTGGGTTCGCAGGGTTTTCGAGAGCAGACCACAAAACCGGATCTCCTGGTGAGCTACAAAATCTTCGCAGACTCAATCCGATACAGAGGTTATGCTCAGCCTGAGTTTGATTTTTGGTTAGAGAGGCGTGGTGTCACTACTTTAAATGATGCCGGAGAAATCGAAAAGGAGCAAGAAAAAGACGAAACTTACAATCGAGTGCAGTATTCCGAAAATGAAGGAATGCTTGTTATTTACGTGATTGATAACAAACGGGGAAACACTATTTGGCAAGGCTATACAGCTGCGACATTTGATTACACCTCTCCAAATTTCCAATCAGACATTACCCGTGCAGCATATCGAGTGATGAATGAATTCAAAGTCGTCAACAGATTTATGGAGTGATTTTGCTGAATAGCTTGATACCCCACATGCCCAATCTGTGTAAAAATTCCTCACATATTGATTTAATCCCGGATATTTTTCGGGATTTTTTTTTTGGATTTGCAGCTATCCAAACCCTTTAGAAAATTGGTCTACTTCCACTAAATGCACATTTTCACGATTAAACTGTACTCATAAAATCCTCATTTCATTTCTGGCAATCGGTTTGGAAGTAAACTAAGAAAAACATACATGGATATGAGAAAATCATTAATCATTACAGGAATTTTGGGGGCCGGCATGATGGTCTCTTGTGTTTCTAAAAAGAAATACACAGAATTGGAAAGTAACCTTTTCAAAACCCAAACTGAACTTGCAACCACAAGTCAGGAGAAAGCAGAATTGGAAGAAAAAATGACAGTTATCGAAGGAAGAGTAGCTGAATATAACAACCGAATCAATTCGCTTAGATCTATGAATGACGAACTTACTACCACTAATGATGGTATGTTAAGTTTGGATGGGGCAACAGTAATGTCCAAGAATTCAAAAGGAAAAATGAATGAAACACTGACTAAAGTTGATCAGACAAAACTTGCCGGAGCTAAGACTTTGGAAGATTCTGTAAACCTTGCAGTAGAATACAACATTAAAAAGAACATTACTGATAATACAGGCGGTGAGGAAGACGATATTCAAATCGATATTAACAAAACTGTGGTAATGATCTCTATTTCGGACAAACTTTTATTTAACTCAGGCAGCTATAAAATCAACTCTAAGGCAGATCCTTTGCTGAAGAAACTAGCTGAAGTGATCAACGCGGAGCCAAGTCTTCAAGTGATGATCGAAGGACATACAGATCCAAGATCTATTTCTACGGGAGTAATTCAGGATAACTGGGATCTTTCAGTGAAAAGAGCCACTTCAATCGTCCGTAAACTCCAAATGGATTTTAATGTAGCTCCAGAGAAAATGATTGCTGCAGGAAGAGCAAGTTACATGCCTTTGGTAGGTAATGACAGCCCAGAAAATATGGCGCTTAACAGAAGAACAAGAATTGTCCTTATCCCGGATCTGGATATGTTCTTTGCAATGCTTTAATAGCTAAACCCAACTATTACATTTTAAAAAAGCAGGCTCTTACTAAGAGTCTGCTTTTTTATTTCTATTTATAAAGGTCTAATAAAAATATCAATCTGTTACCTCCAAGGTTCCTACTGCGTGCTTCATCAAAACCTCTTGGAAAAATAGCGTGTAAATCGCTTGAGCCTGGTCAGCCTGAGCATTCACAAGCTGTTGATTTGCTGTAGACAAATCCACGAAATTAGAAATACCAAGTCTGAATCTCTCCTGAACGGCATTTTTTGCCTCATTAGCAGCCAACACCTGAATTTGAGTATTCTTCTCTTTTTGGATTGCAGCCCTGTAGTTTTGATTAGCCAATTTTACTTCCTGATAAATTTTTCGATCAATGGATTCTTTTCTCAGGATCTGATTTTGATAAGCTACCTTACTCCTACTCACATCTAATCTTGTATTTAAATTATTGAAAATGGGAATTGCCAGAGTTAACCCCAACGTATTTTGAGGATAAACTTTCAGGAGTTGCTCTCTTAAACTTCGTTCATCGAGAGTAGTAAAGAACGTGTTATAGTTATAAAAAGCATTCAATCTTGGAAAATACATAGCCTTGATTGCCTGCATATCCTTCTTGGTAGCTGTTATCAATAATTCCTGCTGATTTCTGTCTGCTCTGTTTGATTGGGCCAATTCATACAGTTGGGCCATATCTATACCTTCAAAAGAATCTTGCCTTGAAAATGGGTCAACCGGCGCCAACTCAGGGGAGACTCCGACTTCGAGCTGTAAGTATTCTGCCAAATCCCATAAATCATTTTCCAATTGGACCTGAGCATCCACGACAACAGATTCTACGCGGGCTACTTCAGATTGCTGATTATACAAATCAGAAATTGTCCTCAAACCCGCATCCACAAAACCATCGATCTGCGTTAGCTGCTGCTTTTGATTATCCAGATTTTGCTGTGCTATTCTCAATAATTCCTTATCCAAAAGAACTTGCAAATACCTTCTTGCAACATCAAACACCACTTGTTGCTTCGCTCTTTCCATTGCCTTTTCACCCGCCTGATACGCCAACCTGGAAGATTGAGTGTCTAAAATTCTTCTTCCGGAATTGAATACAGGCATATTCATACTAAATCCAGACGACACTATTTCGTTGGTCACATTGGTTACTACAATTTCCCCTTCCACCTGCTGAAATTGTTGTCCGGTCTGTCTGAGAAATGAATTTGTCAGGTTGGCATTGGGAAGGTGAGAAGCAATTGAAACCTGCTTTTCCTTTTCCAAAACCAACATATTATTTTCCTGAATTTTATAATTCAAGTTCTTCGAAAGAGCTATATCTACTGCTTGTCTGAAATCTAGATTCAAAGTTTCCTGAGCCATTAACTGACCAGAAATCACCAAACCAATCAACACACCAAACAATCCTTTATTTCTGAATGATAACTTCATCTTTTTCTATTCTTCCGTCTATTAAATTGATCAATCTTGTGCCGAAATCAGCGTTTTCCCGGGCATGCGTTGCTTGGATAATAGTCGTCCCTTCTTTGTGTAATTCCTGAAAAACTTCCATGATTTCTTTGGCCTGTCCAGAATGCAAATTTCCAGTAGGTTCATCAGCAAGCAAAACCCTTGGTCTGCCCGCAATTGCTCTTGCCACACCGACCAGCTGTTGCTGACCCCCTGATAATTGGGCAGGAAACAAATCCTTTTTAGCAACCATGTTAAATCTATCCAAGAGATTGGCAATAATGCTTCTCCGCTCTCCTGACGAAACATTTCTGTAGAGAAGTGGTGTCTCAATATTCTCATAAACCGTCAGTTCATCAATCAGATGATAGGCCTGGAAGATGTATCCAAACTCAGATTTATGGAGAGCTGACCGCTCTTTTTCTTTCATCGATTTGATATCCTTACCCCCAAAAGAATATTCTCCGGCGTAGTCTTCATCAAGCAAACCCAGAACGTTGAGTAGGGAAGATTTACCAGCACCGGAAGGCCCCATGAGTGTGATAAATTCCCCTTCATTAATAGTCAGGTGGATTCCCTTGAGGATGAATATCCTCTGAAACCGGGATTCGATGTATTTGTCTAAGTCTTTGAGTTGAATCATTTTTTATTTTATGCTTCGAAAGTTTAAAGGTGCCCAGTACTGCAGGAATTTCGTCATTCGTTTTTCGTCATTACGAGGATATTTTACTAAACACATCGTTATTCATCCTATTCAAATCCGAAGCAATCTGTTAAACTTGATGAGATTGCTTCGACCTGCCTGAGTCTCGGACAGACTCATTATTCTATTTCAGATCTCGCAATGAAGTTCTATTCGCTTTTCAGTGTTATGGCCGGATTCAAGCGGAATACTTTCCAACTTCGATAGCCAATAGTTAGGATAGCTAAAACCATGACCGACAAAATAGCGATTACAAATGGCCAGATGGTCAGCGATGATCGATTTGCAAAAGCTCCCAACCAGGAATCCGAAAACCATATTCCAAATCCAATCGCCAAAACAGCCGAAACAACGAGTAGCTTTAAGAAATCTATGGACAAAACTTGGAGCACATCACCTTGAGTAGCACCAAGGACTTTTCGAATACTGATCTCTCGAGTCCTTCTCAAAGCCACATAAGACACCAATCCAAATAGCCCCATTAAGGCGATGAACACCTCAATTCCTGCAAACAGGCTAAATATCAAACTTACATTTTGCTCAGATTGATAAAGACTTGCATACTCCTGATCTAGAAATTTAGGATTGAACGGGCGATCTGGAACCAGTTTCTTCCAAACCTCGCCGATCGTGGCCAAATTAGCAGTTGGATTCCCAGCACTAAGTTTGATCAGCAAGATGTTTGCCTCATTAGGGTCATTGAAGATGACCATCGGCCCTACTTTTTGGTGAAGGGAATTGAAGTAAAAGTCTTTGACCACTCCTTTTACCAGCGCATTATTGTTGAATCCTACATTAACTCGTTTTCCTATTGCCGCTTTTGCTGTCCATCCCATTTCTTTAATAGCAGATTCATTTAAAAGAATTGGCATTAGTGAATTTTCGTCATCCAAACTGCTACCTAATGGGTCTGATTCTGAATAATTTTGTCCTTCTAAAAGCTCCAAATTGATTGTTTTGATCAAATCAGGATCTGCCGCATATCCAGTGATCAAAAACTCTCGATCATTATCCCCACCCGGGAAAATCTTATACCCTGCCTTTACATTATGAGGCATATCTGCTGCTCTTGAAATTGAAATCGCCGCACCGGATCGTACCATTTCGTCACGAAGCGTGGGAATAGCCTCCCGCATGTTGTGATGGTAATTCAATGCCACAACTTGCTCTTTCTCGTAACCCAGGTTGACTTCTTGCATGAATGCAAGCTGATTTTTAACTACGAAAGTGGAAATCAACAAACCCATGGAGACAAAGAACTGAAACACGACGAGCGATTTCCGCACCCAGGCTCCACCTCCGATTTTCAATTTATTTCCAAGTGCTTTTAAAGGTTGTATCTGCGAAAGAATCATAGATGGATAAAAACCTGCCAATAATCCAACTATCAACGCTAGTCCCAGCAGCCCAGCCATTCCCGCAGGGGAAAATAGCAGGTCAAAATTTAAAGGCACTCCACCGAAATTTTCAAATGGAATGGCGATCAGGTAAAGGAGTAGAATGCTTAATAAAATCGCCCCAAAAGAAAGTAACATGGATTCGGATACGAACTGCCCGAAAAGCTGCATTCTGCCTGCTCCCATCACTTTTCGCAAGCCAACTTCCTTATTTCGCTCGGTAGCTTCAGCAGTAGCCAGATTCACATAATTGATAATCCCGATGGCAATCAATAGAATCGCAACGACTCCGAAAATATACAAGTACTTGATCTCCGTACCAGGTTTGATTGGGTTTAAAGTAGGATCTCCCAAGTGGATCGAAGTAAGAGGCTGCGTAAAAAATGCGGTCTGAAAGCCATACTCATCCATATCACTTCCAAGATACTTGTCCACCATTTGGTCCATATTTGACTTAAACTTGGCCATATCTGCCCCTGGCTGCATTTTCACATAGTTGTAATAATTACTTGGTGACCATCGTGGTTCCCGACTGTCGCGGTGCGTTTTAAACGAAGCTAAAAAGTCAAACTCCATATGGCTGGTACTCGGAAAATCTTGCATCACCCCAGTTACGAGGTAATCTACCCCATCGACTTTGAGAGATTTTCCTTCTGCATTTACAGCTGATCCAAATAGTCTGTCTGCAGTTGACTCAGTAAGTACAAGTTGGTTTGGCTCTGCAAGAACAGTCTCTCTGTTGCCAGCAATCATTTCAAAATCAAATACATCATAAAAGTATTCATCCACAAAAGCGAACTTAGATTCCTCCTGATTGCCTTGCCCGGCATCGATCATGACCGATGAGAAAATACTCAAATCGAAAACCAGTGTTGCTTTTTCAACTTCAGTAAACTCTTCCCGTAAAGTTACGGGTAGCAAGGCTGGCGAACTTCCTACCAATTCACTTTCTCCATTTGAGACAAATTCCTGATTGATTTTATAAATTCGATCGGAATCAGTGATCATTCGATCGTAGCTCCACTCGTGATGAATGTAAAGCGAAATCGCAATAAAACTCACCAAAGCAATGGTCAACCCTAATAGGTTAATAGCAGTATAGAGCTTGCGCTTTCTAAGGTTGCGGAGCGAAATTTTAAGGTAGTTTTTCCACATGATTTCTATAGTTGGTGGGTTGAAAAGTTCTAAAGATTGGAAGGTTATCGTTTTTGTCAGTTAATTTATATTCAGTTTCAAATCTATAATCTCCTATTTCTTTTCCAGTTTTATGCCATAAAAAAATGCCTCTGAAATAGATCCAGAGGCATTTTTTAAGTTTTGACCCTATTGTTTTCTCGAACATTTTTGTTCGCCAGCGAACAAATCAGTATTCAGTCCAACTGAACAGCAGGCAGTAATCAGTAAGCAGTCTTCCTCCACTTTTCGGGATTTACCCTTCAGATTTCTACCATCAGACTTCATACACATGACATCTGATATCGGTCATCCAGCCTTTTCATCAAAACTTCCTATACTTCGAATTCAGAAACTTATTGGCCTTCTTTTTTGAGAATTCCGCTTTTTCACTATCCCAATAAAGCATTTCGTTTGGAAACCGCCCTGCAATTACCCCAAGCAAGATAGTTTCAGTTAATCTGGCCGAATAAGAAAAAGGTGCGCTGCATTCACCTTTACCCAAACATGCATCCACAAATTGATGATAGTGTTTTTTGCTTTCTGAATCGTAATCTTTTACGGGAGCACCCAAATTAAAAGATTCAATGTCCATTTCTTTGTACTCCCCTTCCACTATCAATCGGGGAAGTTGCTGGAAATGCGGAAGCAATAACCTGCCCTTTTCTCCCATAAACATGGCACCCTGATCAGGCAATTCCTCGCCATTAGGCAATTTTAAGTCTTCATGGTAGGCAGGTGCACCGGGGCCGTCGTACCAAACCCATTTCAGTGTGTCAGCGGTGTGCTTTGTGCCCGGAAACTCATAGGTTACTATATTATTTTCAGGATACCCAAAACCAGTCGGTGGAGTACATTCATTGATAATTGTGCGAGGAACGTCCAATTCAAGTGCATTGTAAGGTGTATCAAAAATATGAACCCCCATATCACCTAAAGTCCCACAACCATAATCCACCAGTTTCCTCCAATTCCCGGGATGATAAACGCCTTCTTTGTATTTTCGTTTTTCCGAAGTTCCCAACCAAAGATTCCAATCCAGAGTTTCCGGTACCGGATCACTTCCTTTTGGTTTGCGGCCATTGTAGCCCCAATTTTTGGGAGACCAAGCTCTTACTGTATTTACTTTTCCAATGATACCTGATTGAATCAACAGCGTAGCCAATTTATAATCATAAAAAGAGTGAACCTGAATCCCCATTTGAGTAACAAGGTTCTTCTCTTCAGCTAATTTCTTCATCGCCCTCGCTTCGGTCACATGGTGAGTCAGAGGCTTTTGGCAATAGACTGGCTTATTCATATTCATTGCCATCATAGATGCCGGGGCATGGGTATGATCAGGAGTAGATACTACGACAGCATCTATTTCATCTGCTAGTTCTTTTAGCAAAACTCTATAGTCAGTATAGGTTTTTGCATTCGGATGCAAAGCTTTTGCCTTTGCCAATGCATTACTGTCCACATCACAAAGTGCTACTACATCCACCAACTCATGAGATGAAATGGCATCCAAATCCGCCATTCCCATTCCCCCTAAACCAATGTGGGCTGTTCTCAAGCGACCGTCAGCATTCAGATTAAATAGAAAAGATGGAGCTAAAGCTGCTCCAAAAACTCCTAATCCACTTTTTTTGATAAAGTCTCTCCTGTCAATACTTGTAATTTTCTCACTCATATTCTTAGTCAGATTAGTTGGTTGGGGTTAATTCTTTGATTTTGATATTTTTAAAACGGACCACATCACCATGACCTAAAAAGCCAATATGCCCGTTGCTTCGCTGCAATCCCGGATGATCCTTCCCATCCAATGTTCCATTTTTACTAACCTCTAGATAATCTCCATCCAGTATCGTAGTACCATTCAATATTACTTTGATTCTAGGGTGCTGCACGATTACTTCTTCCTGATTCCACTCTCCTACCGGCTTCAAAAATCCCTTCTTGGCGGCCATGACACCGTAAACAGATCCATGAAATTGATACTCATGAAGGTCAGCGTATTTCTCGGCAGTATTATCCAGGATTTGGATTTCTTTTCCGACATAGGCAGCATCTCCGGTAAGAGGAGCATGAATACCCAACCCGTTATTCCCCCCGGGAGTCAATTGAAATTCAAAACGCAAAATAAAATCGCCGTACTCCTTTTCAGTGAACAGATTCCCTCCACCCTCATCGTCTGGATCAATCACGATCATCCCGTCTTCTGCTTGGTAAGAGGTTTTATTTCCTACCCAGCCATCCAGGTTTTCCCCGTTAAAAAGTTCAGTGAATCCTTCATCACTCATTGATTTTTGACTGCTGCAGCCAAGGAAAACCCAAGCTGAAATTATCGTCCAAAAGACGAAAGCATTTGATTTTTTCATAAGATGATAGTTAGCTTAAATAACTGGTGAACTTCTAATTGCGCCATGCAATTTAACTTTTCACACCAATTTTGGATGAAAAACCATCATTAAAAATTTTATTTACTCCACTGGCTATTGATTGATTTTTTTGAAAATGCATAAAGTAGCGGTCGGTTTACTGCCTACCGCATCTGCCAACTGGTTGCTGCCAACTCAAAACTGCCCACCCCTATTCACTCTTCAACACCTTGGCAGGATTCGTTTGTGCTGCAGCATAAGAATGAAGTCCAACAATGATCAAACAAATAAGCATCACTCCGATTCCCGATAGCACAAAGAGAAAATACGGCATCTCTATTTTGTATGTGAAGGAATTAAGCCAATCATTCAGGAAGTAGTAAGCCGGATAAACAGCCAATCCGAACGAAACCAAAACCAAAATCAAGTACTCTTTAGATATCAATCCAAGAATCTGAAAAATGGAAGCTCCGAGAACTTTTCGAATGCTGATTTCTTTGGTTCGCTGCGCAATAGTAAATGAGGAAAGTCCAAACAATCCCATGGCTGAAATCAGAATAGCCAGGATACATGCTGCACCAAGAACGTTGCGAATTTTGACATCTTCTTCATAGAATCGGGCTACTTCTGCATCCAGGAATTTGAACTCTGCTTCCTCATAAGGATAGATTTCCTTGTAAACATTCTCCAGATCAGTTTTAACAACAGCCAGATTTTGCCCGGGTTCCAGTTTGACGGAGATCGTTTGAAAATATTTCGGGTTGATCGTCATAATCAAGGGGCGAATTTCTTCTCGGAGGGTTCTCGAATGGAAGTTGCCTACGACGCCGACTATTTTTTTCTCGTTCCCGTTGAATTTAATCCCAAGATTAATCGCTTCCTCAGGATCATTTATTTCTGCCTCTTTCAGAAAATTCTCATTGACCAAGATTTCGTCTTCCTTATTTGAAGATCCATTTCCGGCTAAAAGAGGTATGCCATTTACAAAAAGAAACGCTGAATCCACATTCATCACCTGGATATAAATCTGCTTCTCAGTGGTATCAACTGGAACGTATGCATCAGAAGTCCATAAACTGGTTGAAGAAGCCAAGCTCCCGCTCAAACTCGCCCCTTTTATCCGGCTATCCTGATTAAGTCTTTCCTGAAACTGAACCTTCTTCTCCGGATCGGACATAAATGGCAATCCAGAATACATGACCGCGTCCTTGTCAAAGCCCAAAGGCTGACTTGAAACATAGCGAATCTGATAATTAAGAACCAATACCAGAATGATAAATCCGATGGAAGAAGAGAACTGAATCACCGTGAGGTTTTTTCTCAGAAAAACGCCAATCGAAAATCCTCTATTCGCATCTCCTTCACCTTTCAAAGCACGCTGAGGCTGATATCCTGACAATATCATCGCCGGATAGATTCCGGAAATCAAGGCAAGCAGTAAAGGAAACAGAACGTAAAAACCTAGATTTACCCCTGTGAGATAATCTAAACTGAAGGACTTAGGCAAATAAGCTATGAATAAAGTCTGGAGGATTTCTACCAATCCAAGGCCCAATACGGTTGCGATGATGACAAGCAAATACGTCTCTATCAAAAACTGGAAAATCAGCTGAGGTCTTTTGCCTCCCAAAGTTTTTCTGATTCCTACCTCTTTAGCCCGACCGATTGCTTGTGCAGTTTCCAGATTGATGAAGTTCAAAGTGGCCAAAATCAGAATGATCAAACCCACATAGGTCAGCCCGTCCAAAAAAACCTTGGAAACTGTTGAGTCATCGTAATTCTGGCCGAAGTGCATTTCAGTAATGGATTCACCAAAAAAACTCGTCTTGCTATCCGACTCGGACTCATAGTTTTTGGATACAATTTTCTCAAAGGACACATTCATTTCTTCCAAGGTCAGCCCGGGGACTGTTTTGACAAAAAGCTGTGAACTGGAATTGACATTTCCCCAACTGTGTAAGCCATACCATTCCTTTTGCTCTTGGGTCTGGATCGTACTTAAGGAAATGAAATCTGTAAAAATGAAATCTGAGTTTTCGGTATAATCCTCAATTACCCCCGACACCTGAGCTCTTATCGTGTCCGAATCCACATACATTATTTCCTTGCCTAAAACGGATGGAGCATCAAGCCCCGGAAAATATTTTTCAAGACTCCTTCGGGTGATTACAGCAGTTTCCGGGGGATCTAAAGCTGTCTCGGGATTTCCGGCAAGCCAGTTTCGTGGGAAAATTTTAAAAAAACCTGGGTCTGCAAATGTTGCGGCAGTAGATCTTCCAATCACTCTGTTTTGATCAGGGACTGAAACGAGAACTTGATATAATGTATTTAGCCTTCCCTTTTGCTCCACACCTGTCATCTCATCTTGGATCACCTCCCCCAATGGTCCTGGAGTGCCCGAGTTTGGATAGGAACCCTCCGGTCCGTAATCCGTGAGCGTGTTGATTCGATAGATCTGCTCCAAGTCCGGATGGAACTTATCGAAGCTATTGGAAAACCAGATGATGTTGAAAATCAGGAAACAGATAGAAATTCCCAGCGACAATCCCAAAATATGAATCCCTGATCGAAGCTTGTTTCTTCTAATATTCCGAAAAGCGATCTTAAAGTAGTTTTTGAGCATGATTTCTAGGATTGTAAGATTGGAAATACTTGTCCGCTATGGCGGATTGAAAGATTTAAAAATTCTGAAACCGATTCTTTAATCAATTCCAACTTTTGAATCTTGATACTTGATACCAGATACTAATATTAAACGTCCAAATCACGTACTGCGTAAACTATCAACAGGATTCATTAAGGCAGTTTTAATAGTTTGGAAAATGACTGTCAGAAAAGCGATAAGTATTCCTACAACTCCGGAAAGGAAAAACATCCACCATTCCAGTTGTACTCGAAACGCAAAATCACGGATCCATAAATCCAAACAATACCAAGCTATTGGAACAGCCAATAGGAAACCCAAAATGACCGGTTTTAGAAAATCTCTGGAAAGAAGGCCGGCTATATTTGGCACCGAAGCTCCATTTACTTTTCTAATGCCGATCTCCTTGGTTCTTCTGATTGCTTCATAAGAAGCTAATCCAAATAATCCGAGACAGGCAATGCATATGGCCAAACCAGTGAACAAATTGAAAATCAAGAAAAACTGTTGGTCTGCCTTGTATTGTTTGTTGAAAAAATCATCCAAGAAGAAATAATTGAAAGGCTCATCAGGATAAATGCGTTTCCATTCAGATTCTGCAAGGCCAATTATTTGAGACAAACTCTCTGAAGAATTTTCATTTAAATTGAGATCCAATGTGATATAATCACTGAAGTTGGTCTGCAGATAAAAAATGATGGGTTCAAAATCTTTTTTCAATGACTTATGGTGGTAGTCCTTCACCACACCTACGATTTCCTTGACACCTCCAAATACTGCGATTTGTTGGTGAATTGCATCTGATGGTTCCGTGAAACCCATTCGCTTGGCTGCAGTTTCATTGATGATGACCGAATGGTCGCTTGTCCCGAAATTCGGCGCACTTTCATTCGACTTGAGAATTGCAGCTCCACTTACGGGTTGGTCTTCCATAAAAAACCTTCCTTCAACCAATTTTAAATCAAAGGTGGCCGCATAATCATAATCCACCCCCATGACATGATAAAATTTTGCTTCCTCAGGATGGTCTAGTCTCCTTACAAAATTATTCCCACGGATCTCTGTGGCAGGTATATTACGAGAAAGTGTAGCATGGGAAATCTCATTTTGGCTCTTCAAAGCAGTTTTAAACGAAGACATTTTCGCCTCATATTCCGGTAAACTATTGGCATATTTTGACCCTTGGATCACCAGTTTCTGTTCCAGATCAAAACCCAAATCTTGATCTCTCATGAAAGAAAGTTGCCTGTTAACTGTAAACACAACCATGATGAAAATGGCTGCGATGGTAAACTGGAAAACTACCAATCCTTTTTTTACCCATCTGCCCTTACCTGAATAGGAAAAGTTGCCTTTGAGAACAGAAATCGGATTATATCCTGATTGGATAAATGCCGGGTATAACCCACTCAACAGAGTTCCACCAATAAAAATAATTCCAATGCCTGCAAAGATTTCAGGCTCCAAAAACAACGCAATGTCTAAATCTATTTCAAACAGATTTGAGAATATGGGCAAGCTTAAATAAAACAGAATGAAAGCAAGTAAGAACCCACAGATATTGATCAATACGGCTTCCATCAAATGCTGAAGAATCAATTGCATCTTGGATGCTCCAATAGTTTTTCGAAGGCCCGTTTCTTTGGCTCGCTCCATGGCTCTTACTGTCGAAAGATTGACAAAATTGACCCATGCCAAAACCAAAATACAAAGGGCAACTACCGTTAGACCATAGACAGTTTGGGCATTTCCGTTTGCCTCAAGTTCATTTTTTAGGTTTGATTTTAAATGAATATCCAATATAGGTTGGAATTCAATTGAATACCTAAAACCTTGTTCCCTTCGGTCTGCCGTATGTTGGTCAAGTATTTTAGCGAAAGAAGATGCAAGTTGTTTTGGGTCTGTACCAGAAGTCAAGAGAAGATAGGTATAGAAATTTTCTCCAAACCAGACATTTTCGGTTTCATCTTTATAATCTGTTTGACCATCATCCCAACCGTACATGGTGGAATAGGAGACCAAAAAATCAAATTTCATGTGTGAATTTTGAGGTGGATCTGCGACCACTCCTGTGATTTGAAGGTTGGTTGTTCCAAAATAGGTTTTGGATTGAATACTTTTTCCAATCAGATTGATTGATTTCCATCCTTCGCCAAAATACTTTTTAGCAATGGATTCCGTGATCACAAGAGTGTTGGGAGCCTGAAGAGCTTCCCGTGGATTCCCGATTAAAAATGGAAAAGTGAAAATCTGAAATAAGGAATTATCTGTATAAAATACTTTCTCTTCCTCAAAAACTACCTGATCCTTGCCTTCTTGATGAGAGAAAATCCCTGGCTGGGGATATAGTCTTACATAGTTTTCTACAGATTCAGGAAATGTTTCAAGAATAGTTCTACCGACTACAGGATATGTTGTTGCAAGATTTGTTTCCAATTCACCATTTTTGAACTGGTCCATATCAACCCTATAAATGCGATTTGCATGTTCATGAAACTGATCAAAACTCCTCTCAAAACTGACATATTGAAAAATCACCAGACATGAAGCCATGCCAATTGCCAACCCAAAAATATTGATAAATGAAAACACTTTGTTTTTGAGAATGGCACGCCAGGCGATTTTGATATAGTTTTTGAGCATTTGAGTTGGGAGGTTTGGGAGGTTGGAAGCCTTTGATAATTGTTATTAAGTTATTGGTTGATAGTTATTTTTATAGAGAATGTTCAATTAAGTGTATCAATTGACTTGTCTCTTGCTTCGTGCTTCTTGTGTCTTGATACTAGATACTAGAGTCTTTGAGCTTGCTACTTCTATCACTCATCCTTCAAGCTGTCCACAGGATTGGCTATCGCGGCTCTGACTGCTTTGGATCCCACCGTCAGAATCGTCAAAACCAGAGAAGCAGCCATCACCAAAGCAAATAAGCCGGCAGAAATCTGAGTTTGGTAGGCAAAAGTTTCGAGCCATTCCTTCATCATGAAATACGCCAATGGGATAGCTATCCCAAATGCAATCAACACCATGATTATAAATTCTCTGGAAAGCATAAATGTGATCTGCGAAACCGATGCACCGAGTACTTTCCGGATTCCTATTTCTTTGACTTTCTGGCCAACCATAAAAGAAACCAATCCATACAATCCTATACAGGAAATTAACATGGCCAAGCCTGCAAAAATCTTATAAACCAACGCAAGTTTTTGCTCAGACTCATAGAACTCCGCAATGGATTCATCCAGAAAACTCGCCGTGTAAATCTGTTCCGGATAATGCTGTTCGAATTTCTCCTGAATTGCGGTAAGCGTTGCTTTATCTGCCGATTTGTCCAAGCGAACAGACACTTGCTTGTAATTGTGTTTGCTGGAGGATATCAACAACTGCTTCATTTCTTCCCTGAGGGAATTTACCGCAAAATCTTTGACCACACCCGTGATGGGCACCCAACTGCCTCCTCCGATTTTGATCAGTTTACCAACAGCTTCCTCAGGTGTAGTCCCGAGTTTCTTAGCCATCGTTTCGTTGATGACCACATTCCTGACGGTGTCACTTGCCGGATAGCCCACCCCTGCCGCAAACTCCATTTCGTAGAGATCAAAGTAGTCTTCATCGGCAATCTTGAAGAATGCCGGAAAGGGAATATCCTCAGTTTTTTGGTCAAAATAGAAGTTCGATGCAGAGTTATTGTCGGAAGATGGAACATCAGAGGCTTGACTAGCTCCCAAAATTCCCGGTATTTTTAGCAATTCTTGCTTGAAAATTCCCATTTTATTGGTCTCCCGTGTATCAGAAGGTACCTCCATGGAATAAACCGCTTCTTTATTAAAACCCAAATCCTTTTCCTGAACCAAATTCATCTGTCTCACTGCGATCAAAGTACCGATCATCAAGATCTGAGCAATGGCAAATTGCATGACAACCAATCCTCTTCGGATGGAAACTCCACCTATTTCGGCGCCCTGAAACTTGTTTTTCAAAGCTTGAATGGGTCTGAATCTGGAAATAATCAAAGCGGGATAAAAGCCAGAAAGAATTGTGAGTGTTAAAATCAAGAGCACCATAAAACCTAAGATCTCGCGCTGAAAGAAACTTACTGTATTTGGAACGTCGGCTATTTTATCCAAAAATGGCAGTAGCAGATTCGCAAAAACCAAAGCCAATCCAGCAGAAATCAACACAGACAAAAATGTCTCACCAAGAGATTGAAATACGATCTGTGATCTTGTACTACCCATCACTTTTCTGACGCCGATTTCTTTGCTTTTTCCTATCGCAAGCGAAGTGGTCAGGTTTACAAAGTTGATCGAGGCCATGATCAAAATAAAAATTCCCACAAGGATTAACGTCTGAATGGTGGATTTGCGCACAAACCTACCGCTTAAAGGCTCTAGATCAGGATTAAAGTGGATGTCACTCAGCGGCTGCATCAGGTGAGATTTAATGGAAGTTCCCCTCCCTTCAAAATGTTTCTTAGAAAAACCATCCAGTTGGCTTTGTGCCAAAGTCATATCTGTGCCTGGATTGGTGAGGACATAGACTTGGAAATTACTTCCGGTGCTTCCCCACTCGGTCAGATCATATCCAAATTCATCCGGATGGGATCTGATCGTCTCAAAAGAAGCCAAGAGGTCAAAATCAAAATTACTGTTTTCTGGTATGTCAGCCACTACCGCCGCAACTTGGAGTGTGGTACCATTGGCCAGTTCGATAGTTTTTCCAAGGGCATTCTCCCATCTGCCAAAATATTTCTCCGCTTCCGTTTGCGTCAAAACCACCTGATCCGGCTGATCCAAAGCCTTTTCACTTCCTGAAAGAAACTCCAAGTCAAACAGGTCTTTGTATTCGGAAGTTGAAAAAAACAGAAACTGGGCTTTGTGCTTATCCGGTGTTTCAGAGTTTTCACGCTGTTGGATATTGACTTGTACTTCATTGTGAACGATCACAGGAACTACTTTGTCAAAACCCAGCTTTTCGCTCATCAAGGCATCAGGAAAGGGATTGGCTACTCCTGGAGTGTATTCTATTCCGTCTTCGATTTTGTCCTGTGTATATATCCGATAGACCTGCTCGTAATTAGTCTGAAAGGTATCGTAACTCAGTTCATAGGCCACCACCACAAAAAGAAGCAGGGCAGCAGTTATACCAATCGTCAAGCCGAGTATATTGATTGCACCTACCCATTTGCTTCGGGTAAGTCCTCTCCAGGCGATTTTAAAGTAGTTTTTCAGCATTTGGATAATTGGAAGGTTTGAAAGTTGGTAAAATTGTAAGGTTGAAAGCTTATTTGTCACTCAGTTGTAATGATTATCATGGTTGTCGGGTAGCTATTGTTACAAGACTTGATTCTAAAATCTTTCTTCTTAATTCTTTTCTCTTGCTTCTTCCCGCCTCCAACTTCCCAACACCTTACTCACTCTTCAAGCTCTTCACCGGATTCATCAGCGCGGCTTTGATGGACTGGAAACTGATCGTAAGCAAGGCAATCACCACTGCGAAGGAACCTGCAATGAGGAAAATCCACCAATGGATCGGTGCTTGATAAGCAAATCCTTCCAGCCATTTGTTCATGGCATACCAGGAAATCGGAGTGGCAATCAGGATGGCTACAAAGACCAACTTGATGAAGTCTTTGGAAAGCAACCCCACGATCGAACTTACATCTGCTCCCATGACTTTTCGAATGCCGATTTCTTTGGTTCGTTGCTCAGCTGTATATGTGGCTAATCCCAATAGTCCCAGGCAAGCAATAAAAATCGCCAAAACCGAAAACGTGGTGAAAATTTTTCTGAAGCGGAAATCCGACTCGTATTGTTTGTTGAAATCCTCCTCCAAAAAACTGTAAATAAACGGGCGATGCGGTGCCAATTCTTTCCAGATTTGCTCGATCGAACCAATTGTTTTCGGGAGTTCTTCACCTTTGACTTTCAAACTCAAATATCGGCTTGCAAACGCCTCAAAAGGCAAGGTCAAAGGCTCCACAGCCTGGTGTAAAGAAATGTAATTGAAGTCTTTGACTACTCCTATCACTTCGCCTGCTCTCCCCCATTGGTCAAATTTCTTTCCAACAGCATCTGCAGGATTAGCATAACCGTATTGCCTGGCGGCTGCTTCATTGATCACCAAAGCTGAAGTCGAATCAGAAGGATAATCTCTAGAATAGGACCTTCCCGCAACCAGTTCCAGATCAAAATGGTTGATAAAATCAAGTCCGACTTGGAAGGCGGCTTGAGCTTCACCTTTCAACTCGCCATCCGAATTCTCCAATTGAGTGTAAGCATGGGGAAAATAACCTCCTGGAACACTTCGTGAAAAAGCCGCTGAAAGAATATCAGGATTTGATTCCAATTCGCTCTTCAAAGCACTGGAAACAAAATTCACTTTCTCATCATAATTATAATCAAGCACAAGCATGTGTTCTTTGTCAAAACCCATGTCTTGGTCCAATAAATGGCTCATTTGAGAATAGACAATTATAGTTCCGGCGATCAGGGCAATGGACAGGCTAAACTGAAAAACCACCAAACCTTTTCGGAGATTCACTCCTCGAGCATCCGATTTATTGATTCCTTTGAGGATCATAACAGGCTTGAAACCAGAAAGAATCAGAGCTGGATATGAACCAGCCAAAACCCCAATAACAAGCATGATTATAAGGAAAAAAGGGATTGTTTGCCAGTTGACCACCCGGCTGATGTCAAAAATTTTGCCCGTCATATCATTCATCATTGGCAGCGCCAAGCTTGTCAAAATGATGCCGACCAGGGCTGCCAATACGACGATGATCATCGACTCTCCCAAAAACTGATAGATCAAACTGCTCCGGTCTGCGCCGATGGACTTTCTGATCCCCACTTCCTTTGCCCGCTCCATGGATCTGGCGGTGGACAAATTCATAAAGTTGATCATTGCAATGATCAGTATGAATAATCCAATAATTGAAAAGACGTAGATATTTGGCAAAGAACCTGTCTCACCAGGCTGGCGCTGGGCAGTAGTTCTGAGATAAACGTCCTTCAGCGGTTCGATGCCGATTGTGTAATTGTTCTCATTATCTCCGTTTCTACGACCGATGAAATCAGGAATCTTTGCTTCAAATAAAGCCCACTCAAACTGCTCATTGACAAGGAAATAAGTATAAGTATCGACATAACCCCAAGCATCAAAAATTTCTGGTCTCGACTGCTTGAAAGTGCTAAGTGATAAAAGCGTGTTGAATTTAAAATGCGAATTGGAAGGAAGGTCTTTCATGACTCCTGTGACAGTGTAATCACCGGCATTTGATCTTCCTGCAGACTCACTTCCCTTAATCGTATTACCAAGAGCGTCTTGATCTCCAAAGTATTTTCTGGCCGCTGACTCAGTTAAAACCACACTAAATGGAGCTACTAAAGCCGTCTTAGGATCGCCTTCGGTCAGCTCCCAACTGAAAACATCAAACACCGTGGAATCCATGAAAAACACTCCGTCCTCCTGCTGGGTATTATCCCCAACTGTAAACAGGATATCTGCTCTTCCTGAGAATTGGACTACTTTTTCGACTTCGGGAAAATCCAGCTGAAGAGCTGGTCCGACAGGGGCATTGCCCCAAACCCAAAAAGGAAAAGCCTCAGATCCTTCTGTCTTCCCCTCAGGAGATTTTGTCCCATGTGTCACTCGATAAATTCTGTCACCTTTTTCGTGGTAATTGTCATAGCTGAGTTCGTCCTGCACAAACATAAAAATGAGTACACAGCAGGCCATTCCCACTCCCAGCCCAACAATGTTGATAAAGGAATAAACCTTCTTTTTCAGAAGATTTCTAGAGGCGATTTTGAAGTAGTTTTTCCACATGATTTTAGGGGGTTGGAAAGTGGTACAGGTTGGAAGGTGGCAAGTGGAAAAGTATTCTCCGTTCATTGCTCCCTATTGGTTACTGGTAATTTTTTTGACTGGTTTTAGATTCTAGATAGCTACTTGATGCTAGCTACTCAAATCTTGATTCTAGTCTCTTGGTTCTTGATGCTTTACTCGGTTCTTAAAAAAGAATTCCACTTTTATGCCATTAAAAAACCGCCTCAAATTCCTTGTTATGGGAGATTTTAAATATTAAAAATCTTCATCTCGGACGATTTTGTTCGCTCTCGGGCAAAACTCACCAAGGCAGCAGGTTCCTTTAGAAGGTTATTCCAATACTTCTCGAGATATAGAGGGAATTGGACCTTACTTCAAACTTTTATCCAGATTCTTTTTCACATCGGTAATCCGAAATCCATACCTGCAGCAGTAAGGCATCATCGGTCATCTGACAACGGTAATCCATTATCTGACATCTTACTCGCTCTTCAAACTTTCCACCGGACTGGAATTGATTGTTTTATAGGCTTGGAAGAAAACAGTGGCTAAAGCCAAACCAAAACATGCCAAAGTTGAAAGCCCTACTAACCAGAATTCCATGGTTGTTTTGAAGGCAAATTCCTCTAACCATTTATCCATAAAATAGACTGCAAGGGGGACAGCGATCAGGGTAGAAATGCCTAGCAGTTTCAGATAGGACGAAGAAAGCATGATGAATATCTCTGGCATAGTTGCTCCGAAAACTTTTCGAATTCCAATTTCCTTGATTCTCAATTCGGTGGTGTAGGCCGTCAAACCAAATAGGCCCAAAAAGGCAATGAGAATCGAGATGCCTGACAAGACTTGAAGCAGATTCGCCATTTTCATTTCAGACTCATACACTCTCCCAAAATCCTCATCCAAAAAGCTGTAATTCATTGGCACTCTCGGCTCAAACTGCTTCCAAGCTACCTTCAATTCATCCACGCCAGCCGCGATATTACCTGCTTCAACTTTCACAGAAATGTAATCCCTAAGAAAATAATCGTGCATGTATTCGATCACGAGCGGTTTGATCTCATGTCTGAAAGATTCAAAATTGAAGTCCTCAACTAATCCGATTACTTCAAGTGAAGACTCGTTAGGTTCGCCAGAATTTTTGACAATTAACTGGCCAATGGGGTCATCCGCTATCCCCAGTTGTTTTGCTGCCATTTCATTGATGATTATCTTATTTTGGTCTGCACCAGACGATTCGCCAAAGTTTCTACCCTCTACTAAGTTGAACTGATACGTGTCCAAATAAGAAGCATCTGCTTCATACCAATTCATACCTTCCTTCACATCGCTCGTCGGAAGGTTAAATGTTCGGATCTGAAAACTCCCTGACATTGGGATACCTGTCGAAAAGCTCATTGACTGTACATTCGAACTGGAGGCAAAATTTCCTTTGAAATCTTCCCGTTCAGAATTTTGAATTTCCCCGTCATTATGAATGATCACCAACTGATCGCGATCAAATCCCGGATCGGAATTTTGGATAAAGCTCATCTGACGCTGAACCAGCAGCGTGCAAATGATCAAAGTAAGCGAGGTCGCAAACTGAAAAACCACCAATCCATTGCGAAAATTGTGACTGTTTTTCCCAACTGACAACTGCCGCTTGATGATCTGTAGCGGTTTAAAGGAGGATAAGTAAAATGCAGGATAAAAGCCCGAAAGCAAAGTGAGAATGACTACCAAAGTCGGAATCATCCCTAAGATCATGCCGTTTGTCATCAGATTAAACTGGAGATTTTTACCGGTAAGCTGGTTAAATGGCTCATTGAAAAGTGATACTATAACCAACGAAATCGCTACACTGATAAGCACCAATAAAAGCGCTTCGGTAAGAAACTGATAGATGAGTTGGGATTTCTGTGATCCCATCACCTTTCGCACACCTACTTCAATGGAGCGAAGCCCAGCTTTGGCAGTAGCCAAATTCATAAAATTGATGCAGGCCAAAAGCAATACAAATGCGGCCACTACCGAGAAAATATAGATGTAGCTTTGATAGCTATTCGCCTCGTGCTCCCTCAGATAATGAGAGTTAAGGTGAATATCCTGGACAGGCATCACTTTCAGATTATAACCTGAAGCCTCTTCTCCAGGATCTAGGGAAGAAGTGACATAAGTAGCCACAAGTTGGTCTAGCTTTTCAGCGACAACCTGCTGCTTCTCTTTCGGAAATTTGGCATAAGTATGAAGAATAGACCAGTCCCATCCTTCCGCATCAAAAATCTCCGCATTCATGCTTGGCTCATATACCAACATATCGAAATGAAAATGCGACTGCGTTGGAATATCTTCCACCACAGCGGAGATTTGCTTTAGGTCCGGATCATTGCTACCCATGAGAATGGATTTGCCGATCATTTCGGAGGGAGAAACATTTCCAAAATATTTGAGGCCTAAGGTTTCGGTAATGACCACATTTTTAGAATCAACTAGTGATTTCTCTTTATTTCCTGCAAGGAGATTTAGGTCAAAAACTTCAAAAAAGTTAGGTTCAGCGTAATAGACTCTCTCCTCTCGGAAAACCTGGTCTATGTTCTGCCCTGAGCCAGGCTGAATGGTGAAATCATTCCATTTCAAAACTCGGGTGACAGCTTGCACTTCTGGAATATCAGCTTGCATTCTCGACCCAAGCGAAGCTGGTGTAGTGGCATATCCTCCAACAGATGCATCTCCCCAATGGGATGATATCCGAAAAACTGATTCTGCTCCAGGGTAAAATCGATCGTAATTCACTTCATCCTGAATAAAAAGCATGATCATCAAAAAGCCGCTGATTCCCAATGACAGGCCAAATACATTGAGTCCAGTATAAAGTCTGTTCTTTTTAAGGGTTCTCCAGCCGATTTTAAGATAGTTTCTCCACATGGTTTTTGGGGGGGTTGGAAGTTGGAGGTTTGGAAGTTTCAATGTTGCCCATATCTTGCATCTTCCCTCTTGTCTCTTAACTCATGTCTCTTGATTCATATATCTTCCTTCTTGCCTCTTGGTTCTCGCCTGTTGCTTCTAATTGACATCTGTCATCCCTACCTTCGGTAGGCGTCATCCAACATCCGTCATCCAGCATCGGTCTCACTCGCTTTTCAGCGAATTCACAGGATTTGAAGTTGCTGCCTTGATGGATTGATAACTGATGGTCAATAACGCAATGACCGTGGCAAATGCTCCTGCTGCCAAAAACACTTGCCATCCTATCTCAATTTTATATTCATAATCCTCAAGCCATTTCTGTACAGCCCACCAAGCAAATGGAGATGCTATGACAAAAGCAATCAAAACAAGTTTGGTGAATTCTTTCGAAAGCAAGATCACGATACTTCCCACGCTGGAACCCAAGACTTTTCTGATTCCGATCTCTTTGGTTCGCTGCTCAGCTGTAAATGCCGTCAGAGCAAACAATCCCAAGCAGGCAATCAAAATGGCGAAGCCGGCAAAAATTCCAAAGATCTTCCCAAGTTTGGTCTCGGCAGCGTACATTGTAGAAAATCGATCATCCAAAAACGAATACGTAAAGGGCTGTCCAGGAGCCATTTTATCCCACTTTGATTGGATATGTTCGATTACGGCGTCTGTGTCATTGGAATGAAACTTAAACGACGCAATCCCACTTGGCTTTTCGCTGATAAAGATCATTACCGGACCGATGTCGTGTTTCAAGGATTCAAAATGAAAATCTTCCACAACTCCCACCACAGTCATTGCTTTTACATCCTCCAAATTCATGGATGAAAAATCCGCCATGGTAAAAATTTGCTTTCCGATTGGGTCACCTTCAAAATTGAAATTTTTGACCGCACTTTGGTTCAGGATCACAGCGTCTCTATCAGTGGAGTATTCCTTAGAAAAATCACGTCCAGCAATTACTTTCATTCCCAAAGTGCTGATATAATCATAATCTACTGACCAGTTCTGAAGAGAAATCATATTTTCGGTTTGTTTCGGATCTTTGCCTTCAGACCACCAGGGAGTATCACTCCTCCACGTACCGGAAACAGGTAAATATCCGGTGATCGTCCCACTTTCTACCAAGCTGCTTGCAATCACTTCAGCTTTGAAAACTTCAACCTGATCACCCAATGCATGGATGTCATCGATGGTAATAATCTGCTCTTTGGTGAAACCGATATTCTTGTTTTGGATATAATCCAGTTGATTGAAAACTGCGATGGTCGCGATGATCAAAATGATAGAAACCGCAAATTGAAACACCACCAAAGAACTCCGAATCAATCCACTCTTCATCCCAAGCGAAACATTGCCCTTTAAGATGCTGATCGGTTTGAAACCTGAAAGAAAAAACGAAGGATAAATACCTGCCAACACACCCGTAATTACCGCTCCGGATATCATTATTCCATAAAAATTGAGTTGTAAAAAGGGCAGGGAAAGTTCTCTTCCTGTCAACTCATTGAAGAAAGGAAGGAGAACGGAAACCAACGGCACAGCGATTAAAAAGGATATAAAACTCAGCAGGATGGATTCCATCAAAAACTGTCGAATCAGATGTGACCGATATGATCCCATTACTTTCCTGATGCCAACTTCTTTTGCCCTGTTTGCCGATCTGGCGGTGGACAAATTCATAAAATTGATGCAGGCGATGACTAATATGAAAATGGCAACAGCAACAAACAGGTAGATGTATGTAATGTCGAAGTTGGGCTCAAACTCACCCATCAGATTACTAGTTAAGTGAATATCCACCAAGGGCTGTACACCATATTCCAATTTTCCTCCACCGGAGGTAAAGGATTCGATCGTCGACCCTTCCCCAAGTAACTGGCTAAGCTCGGGCTCGACATGCGTTTTTACAAAGGAAGGGAATTTTGCCTCGAGCGATTTTGGATCTGCATTTTCTCTCAATTTGAAATAAGTCTGGAAATTATTACTTAACCAAGACGCTTGCTTCGCTTCATCAAGACCTTCTGCGGCAAGTAGAAAATCAAAATGAAAATGACTGTTTACCGGAATATCCTCATATACTCCGGTGATTTTGAAATTCTTGTCATTGTCTAAAACCAACAATTGTCCCAACGCTTTTTCATTGGGAAAGTATTTATTGGCAGTGGACTCAGAGATTGCCATGGTATTTGGATCTGCCAAAATACCTTCTGGACTACCTTCAATCAAAGGAAGTTCAAAAACTCTAAAAAAGTCCTTTCCTGCCCAAACGACATGGTTCTCTTTGATATTATCGCCCTCTCTTTTTACTAAATAGGAACCTAGCTCTCTGAAGTGTACGGCAGCTTCAATTTCAGGAATATCTGTTCCCAAAGCTTCCGCCATAGGTGCCGGTGCCAAAACCATGTCCCAATGATTTCCTCCAAAAATAACTTCACTCTGAATTCTATAGATTCGATCAGCATCTTTGAAGTCCCTATCATACCTCAGTTCATTGATCACAAAAAGCGAAATAACCAAGCAAACAGCGACTCCTCCCGATAATCCCAATACATTGATTAGTGTATAGAATTTATGCTTTCGCAAATTCCTTATGGCGATCTTGATGTAGTTCTTTAGCATAATTTTTAGGTTCAGATATTATTCGCTCGCGAAATTGGTATTCCGACATCACAACTTTTCCACTTCTGTGCCATGAAAAAAGGGCTTAAATCAATGAAATAAGCCCTTTCCCGAAAATCTTGATTTAATTCCCCGAACAATATCGTCCGCTTACGGGCGAAGTTAATTCAGGAGACAGTAGGCAGAGGGCAGTGTGGAGTAAAATTTTACTACTTGGTCTGTTTCTAACGTTCCCCAGTCTTGAAATCAAATGCTCAACCTTCTCTTCACCAATTCATCAATTTTTTCAAAAAGTTGTTTTGGGTGACGGGTTCTCCAACTCATGTCGTTTAGCTTCCCTCCCATGACCAAGTAACGATCAATGCCATATTTACTCATTTCGGCCAACACATGATCTCTCAAGTTTAATACAGCAATCCAGCCATCTTCCAATTCATCTTGCCATTCCTCGTAATAATCATCAGCATCCAAATCTGCATGAAAGTTGAGCACATTTTCACAAATCAGAATGTACTTAGTTATCCCTTCTTCAATCATCAATTCAATGACACCACGCTTTAGCGTCATAATGTCATTATTCAAAAGATCATTCCATTCTCCCATGAGTTCGATTACAGCAAAACCATCGGTATAATCTGCATAAAGAACTTTCAAAAAAAGTGTTTCACTTTCTATGTTATCCCATTGAGGGTGAATTAAAAAATTATAGATCTGATCTGTAAAGTGAACCTCGCTGTTTTGGTAACCAAAAAAAGGGGACTGAGGGTCTTCTGAAGCTATATATAAATTTCTCCAGTTATAGTGAGGTTCAAGGGTGTGCATAGTACATCAACACTATTGAGAATCTCAAAGTTGCACTCAGCGATTGGGGTTTCGATCGTAATTCGGGTTTAAAACCCGAACAATTAGCCAGAATTGAGACTCAGGAATTAATACCGAGATATCCACTTTGCATGGTTCTTTAAAATTTTAAGAACCAACTTTCTTCTATTTTGGCCTTATGTGAAGAGGGGCTATACTTTCTAAGGCTTTCTGATCTAGTCAATTATATAAGACTAAAAGAAAGGTATTTTTACTTTTTTTGTAACTTCCTGATAACAAGATTTCTTTGAAACCTTTGAAAGTTTGAAGTCAAACCTCAACATTTAACACTAAAAAACAAAAAAAATGAAACGACTCAGCAAAGACACCAATGCACTCAACTGGTTTGAAATTCCAGCTACCGATATCGATCGGGCAAAAGATTTCTACGAGAAAATTTTTGAGATAGAAATGATAGTTATCGATATGATGGATACTAAAATGGCAATGTTTCCCACAGAACCGCCTCACTCAGGAGGAGGACTGGTGCAAGGTCCAGATCATAAGCCCAGTAAAGAAGGTTCGGTCATCTACCTAAATGGAAATCCAAATCTTCAACTTGTCTTGGATCGAATCAAAGCCGCGGGTGGTGAAATCACCTTACCAAAAACCAGCATTGGGGAAAATGGATTTATGGCCTTTTTCGTTGATTCAGAAGGAAATCTAGTCGGATTGCATTCTGGCGAATAAGTTTCAACATCGGTCTGTGCCTGCCTTTGGTGGTAAGCAGGTACAGACAGAAATATTTCTCCAAAATAACCCTATCGAGCGCTATAATTTTAAACCAAGTTTCTCATTGACCCAAATCTCTACCCTTTCCATTCCGTTTCGATTCCCTGACTCCGAACCATTTCCTGAAATTCCTTTAATAAGCTCTTATCTTCTCTAACGTTTTTGGGGCTTACATTTTTGGACAAAGCAAATGGTACCAACATCCCCACAGCCTCGCCAATACTCCATTCCACGGGATGAAGCCTGTAACAACCATTGGTGAGGTGAGTTGTGCCGATGTTTTTATTGGCAGCAAGAAGATTTTCTGTTTGCTGTGGGATCAAAGCTCCAAGTGGAATCTGAAAAGGCAATGACGGGAAATCAATATAATTATCCCCCTTCGAACTTGGATGCAGGTCAATATGGTAATAACCGATTCCGACACTGTCATCAAAAGTGGCTGCCTTCAGATTATCACCTGACAATCCTGAAACTGAGGCTCTTTGTTCTTTGCCTACATGCTCCTCCAAAACAGTAAACAGGGCCTTGATTCTTCTAGATTCTCGGACATAGGGATATTTTGCCATGCCGTCTTCCGTTCCGAGCACATCGTTTCTCAGGCGAAGTCCTTTCCAACCTTTTCCACCATCCGGCCTTTGGACCTCAGTTTGAAGCCAATACAGAAAAGAATGGCTCAATTGCTTTCCTTCCTTGAAATGCCTTTGGAATTCAGCTTCAGACACGTCCACAATATTGCCAAGCATATAGTCATTCTGAGGCCAATTGACCAACGTAATATCACTGGGATAAAAGCCACTTTGAAAATTGGCTTTATTCAAAAGCCTTCGGTAAAGCCAAAGATTCAAAAGATCACCTGTGGGCAATCCTTCCGGATGAAAACCCAAAGATTTCGGCTGTAAGGTCTGCGGATTGGAATAGTGCATCGCAAGCATTTTGCCCGGCCAAGGAGATGTAAGATTAGGTACATAATCTTTCCAAAAATCATATGCTTCAGGCTTTGGAATCGTCCAATCCTCCCCTTTTACAAAATCCATGGCAAAACAAACAGTAAAGGATTGGTTGTTTTCAGGATCCCCATTTTCCGGGGCGTGAAGCTCTCCTGTTTGGGACTTAGATTCTGTGCCGGTGATATAGGCTGTTTTGGTCAAAGGAAGTAAATCACCCAATTCCGTGGCATCAACAAAATAAGGTGCTGAAAGCTGGATTTCTGTTCCTGATTTTAAGCTCTTTGCCTTCAGGAAACTTACCCTGTTCCCTGAAGTTTCTGCTGAAATCACCCGGTGATCAAGAAGCAAAACAAGCCTTCCTGCACTTTCATATGGGGCAAACATGGCTTGCAGTACCGCAAGGGCAACTTTGGGTTCATGGCATAACCTCGAAACAGATCCATCACCGGGATTCAAAAATTCCTTTGCTGCAGCCTCCTCTGTCAAGGGATAATTCGCTTTGTAATAATTCCTAACCGCAGTCCTGAATTCCCTATAGAGTTGGGTAGCACCATGGGTTTCTATCCATTGGTGCTCGTCAGGTGGAACTCCCTGTTGAGTCAACTGCCCTCCTATCCAATCGGTTTCTTCTGTAAGTACTACTGTCATTCCATTTCTTAAGGCAGCAAAAGCCGCCGCACAGCCTCCCAAACCACCGCCTGCGATGACAAGGTCTGATTTAAATACCTTTTGATTCTCAGAAATCTCCAGTTTGGCCTCTGAAAGTCTCCCTGTTGCATGCAATTGAAAAGGGCTTAAAGCCAAAGTTCCGGAGCCCAAAGCCAAGCCGGACAGAAAGTTTCTTCTTTTCATAGTTGTGATTTGAAAGCATAATAAATATAGAAACAGATTATGGATCGGTACTTTTTCAGAAATTTTATAGCCGTAGGCTTTCGGAACAATTGAATCTAATATTTTTTAGGATTTGCATCTGTAGGAGCAGACATAAAAGATTGCTACTCGAACCAACCTCTTTTCCTGAGTACCATACTTTCTTTCTTGCCAACAATTATTTAAGTTTACTAACAACCCAACTCTCAGCTGATGAACTACTTACTAGCTCCCTTTTATATCCTTGCATCTCTTATCGCAAATGAACCCAAATTCGAAATCCAGGAAATTGATTCCGATGTCGCCATTGGATATGGTCTAACCATCGGAGATGTAGATGGCGACGGCAAAGACGACATCTTACTAGCCGACAAAAATGCAATCGTTTGGTATCGAAATGGGGATTGGGAAAAGCATCTGATGGCTGAGAACCTGACCTCTTCAGACAATGTCTGCATTGCCGCCCGGGATTTGGATGGAGATGGAAAAGTCGAAGTGGCTGTTGGTGCACAATGGAACCCCGGTGAAACCTCTGATACTGTAAAGTCTGGCGCTGTGTTTTACCTGATAAGGCCTGCAGATCCTACTCAGAAATGGACTGCAAAAACACTTCATCACGAACCGACTACTCATCGCATGCGCTGGGCCAAAATCGGGAATTCTCCTCATCTGATTGTAGTTCCTTTGCATGGAAGAGGAAATGCAAACGGCGCCGGTGCTGGTGTGAAAGTGATGGCCTATAAATTCCCCTCCGATCCGACAGGAGACTGGAAATACAGCATCATCGATGAAAGCATGCACCTGACGCATAACTTAGATGTGATCGGGTATGAAACAGATAACGTCCTTCTTTTGGGAGGAAAAGAAGGTGTGAATATCTTATTTCATTCCAATGAAAGTTGGAATTCAGAAAAAATCAATCTTCCCAGCAGCCCGAGTGTCGGCGAACTTCGGCTGGGCAGCAGTTCTTCACAAAATCATTTTCTGGCTACCATTGAACCCATGCATGGGACTGACTTGGTTGCTTATGAAGGTTTAGACGACAATCTTAAATCTCAAAACCTAAAAAGAAATGTCCTTAATACCCAACTTAAAGACGGGCATGCGCTGGCCGTTGGGGATTTTCTGGGTCTTGGATCCGACCAGATCGCGGTTGGATGGCGCTTACCCAATGAAGCAGGAGAATTTGGAGTGAAGCTTTATGTTCCCAAAAACGGCTCATTTTCAGAATTTGAAGAGCATTGGATCGATAAAAACGGGATGGCTTGCGAAGATCTACAAGCTGCTGACCTAGATGGAGATGGGAAGCCGGAATTGATTGCCTCTGGCCGATCCACCAAAAATCTGAAAATTTATTGGAACAAAACCGCTAAGAATATTCCATAATCTAAATAACTGCAATGATCCCAACGACGAAATTTTCTTTGATGCATGTGAGGGAAGACCCTTGCGGCAGGTAGGGAAGGCCGGAAACCGAAGAAAGGCCGAAAAGAGTATACATAGAAAATAAAATTAGAAATAAGTATATATCTAGTCTATTGGAAATCCATAAATTATAAAAAAAACCTAGCCTATGTATGTAAAAAGGCATTACAGTTTATGGATGACCATTCGTTGGTCTAAAAAGATTTTGGCTGGCAGCATTTTGTATTCATTTATGGTCGTCTTGATTTCAGAGTTGACCAACTTTCCATTTACCATTCCATGGCAGCCCATTTCAGTGATTGGCGTTGCAGTATCTTTTTATTTGGGTTTCAAAAACAACAGTTCCTATGACCGAACTTGGGAAGCTCGGAAAATTTGGGGGAGCATCCTGAACGATAGCCGGACTTTCACTTCAGCAATTTTCACCATGGTCAATCCTGAGGTAAGTAAGGAGTGGAAAAAGAAAGTTATTTACCGCCACCTTGCCTGGCTTTTAGCTTTAAAGCACACGATGAGAAAAGGCAAACCATGGGAGCACAATGGTGCCATCGAAAAGTTGGTATTCACCCCACATTTCAGAGAAGAATGTCTTCGGGGGATGATTCCGGAAATTGAAAAATATTTGGATAAGGAGGAGTTGGAGGCTGTTCAAAGTCATCAAAATATTCCACGGCAACTCTTACAGATTCAAAGCCAAACCTTAAATGAGCTTTATAAGAATGGAGGGGTCAGCGATTTCAAACATGTTTGGTTGCACCAATTAATCAGCAGATTTTTTGATACCCAAGGAATGAGCGAGCGAATAAAAAACTTTCCCTTTCCAAGACAATATGCATCAACTGGCCTTTGGATCAATTACATTTTCTGTAGCCTTATTCCACTAGGCTTGTTAGATATTTTTGAAATTTCTAAAAATATCCATGTCTGGCTGACGGTCCCATTTTCCGCAATAATAATCTGGATTTTCTTCCTGGTGGACAGGATCGGGGATTTTTCCGAGAATCCATTTGAAGGTGCTTACAATGATGTTCCTATTTCTGCTATTTCCAGAACTATTGAAATCGATCTCCTGGAGATGTTGGGAGAAAAAGAAATTCCTCCACCCTATCCAGTCGAAAACGGATTTTTGATGTAGAAAAACTTCCTCTGCTTCCAACTTCCATCCTTCTTATTTTTTATTTCAGGCCTCTCGATTAATCCATAGGTGGCTATTTCGAGTCTAAACAAAATCAGGATATTAGATGAGAAAATAAGAGTCAATTTACCTTTCTGATTGTCCGCGTTTAACGTCTGAATACAAAGGCTCATTGAGGTACTTTTCGGGAAACATGCTAAAACAAACAAACCATAAAACCATGAACGAATTAAGAAAAGAAGACATCCCTCAGGAGGTATTTGACCTCTATGATTACTATGCGCACAACAAACTGGACCGCAGGGAATTTATGGAAAAGCTGTCCATTTATGCAGTTGGAGGCATTACGTTGGCTTCGCTGATGAGTGCCATGATGCCAAATTATGTGGATACGATTACGATCAAGCCGGGCGATTCGAGGCTGAGCTCTGAGTACATCATGTACGATTCTCCGAAAGGGGGAGGAAGTATCAAGGGCTTGCTTTCCATCCCTACTGAAGGAAAAGGTAAGTTTCCCGGCGTTGTCGTAGTTCACGAAAACAGAGGGCTGAACCCATATATTGAAGATGTGGGGAGAAGAGCTGGCGTTGCCGGTTTTATTTCATTGGCACCAGATGCCCTGACTCCGCTTGGGGGCTATCCCGGCAACGACGACGAAGGCAGAACCCTGCAGCAAAAAAGAACCCGAGAGGAAATGTTGGAAGATTTCATCGCTGCATATGATTACCTCATGAAACATCCGGATTGTAACGGTAAAGTTGGCGTGGTAGGCTTCTGTTTTGGAGGCTGGATTGCCAATATGATGGCAGTAAAGATTCCTAAATTGGGTGCCTCGGTACCATTTTACGGCGGGCAACCAACTGCTGAAGAAGCTGCGCAAATCAAAGCTCCACTGATGATTCAATATGCTGAACTTGACGAGCGGGTAAATGCAGGTTGGCCGGCTTACGAGGAAGCACTAAAAGCAAATAAAGTAGAATATCAGATGTATATGTACCCAGGAGTCAATCATGGATTCCATAATAATACCACTCCGAGATACGATGAACCTGCAGCTACTCTTGCCTGGGATCGAACAATCGCCTTTTTCAAAGAGAATCTAAATGGCTGAGTTGGATCCAAAGGATCATTTAGAAAACAGGGGAATTCAATGAGTTTCCATGTTTTTTTAGAAAGTCTTTTTTAACCCAAAGATCACCAAGGTTTCGAGAAAATCGAAGTTGTCTTGCTTCTCCAGAAGCTGGACTTGGGTTATTCTTTCATTCCCTTTAATGAAGTACTCCTTCATAAATGTTTTTTCTGGAAGTCTTTTTTAACCCAGAGATCACCAAGGTTTCGCGAAGGTCGCAGTTCACCATTGCGGAAAATCACATTGAAATTTCCTTCAACTCTCGTTTATGCCAAAATCAATCAAGGTAATTATCACAGGCAGCACCGGAATGATCGGTGAAGGTGTTCTACACCGGTGCCTCACTCATCCGCAGATTTCCGAGGTATTGCTCCTCAATCGTCGTTCTTATGGACTTTCCCATCCCAAATTAAAAGAACTGCTTCTACCCTCTTTTCTGGACCTCAAATCTGTGAAGTCTCAACTAGCAGGATATGATGCTTGCTTCTTTTGTGCAGGGATTTCTTCGCTGGGGATTTCAAAAGAGGAGTACGAAAAAATCACGTATGATCTTACATTGAACCTTGGCAATACACTAGCTGAATTGAATCCCAACATGACCTTTACCTATGTCTCAGGGCAGGGAACAGACAGCACGGAAAAAGGACGAAGCCATTGGGCAAGGATAAAAGGAAAGACAGAAAATGATCTTCGAAAATTACCTTTCGGGCAGGTATTCGCCTATCGCCCGGGATTTATCTATCCAATGGAAGGCATGAAAAACACCCTCAAAGCCTATAAATATGTGAACTGGCTATTCCCGATCGGCAGAAAACACTATCTCAATGGATTCTCCAAACTGGAGGAAATTGGCGATTCCATGATCTCGGTAAGTTTAAACGGATACGATGGATGGATATTGAACGGGAAAGAAATTACTGAAACTGCAGCAAACTTGTAGGAATGCTAAATGGGGAGAACGCACGACACTTGCTAGTTGAGTGGAAGCATGCGGGACACGCGCGCGCTAACTGGGAGAGAATCCGCGACACGCGTGCGCGGAATAGTTCAGTTCG
>JBKJKX010000074.1:0-4165 GCA_046597285.1 Algoriphagus sp.
TTCAAATGCGCCATGGCATAGGAAGCCATCAAAAGTTCGAAACCGTTGATTCGGGGAAGGAGGTGATTTTCTACATAGCTATTCCAAAGGCCTTGCTGACCTTTCATCTTATCATAAATCTGCTGAATTGCTTCCGCTACAAAGGTTCCTGTGCCGGTAGCCGGATCAAGAAACTGAACTCGGTGGACTTCCTGTTCGATCTCACGCATTCCGCCTACAAAGCGTTTGTCGTGAGTTGGAATAGGGATTTTGATCTTGGTTTTGGAGGTATCGGCAAGACCCATTGGCAAGCCAAATTCCGTCTGCAAGATCTCATCCACTGCCCGGATGATAAAGTTCACCACAGGTTGAGGCGTGTACCAAACCCCGCGTTGCTTGCGAAGCTTGGGATCGTATTGTGTCAGGAAGTCTTCGTAAAAGTGGATGATGGGATCTTCCATCTTGGTGGATTTCCCAAAGTTCTTGAGGATTGCATCCACATCTGCAGCACGGAAAATATCCGCAAGGGCATCGACTATCCAGGTGATCCGCTGATCCAGATCATAGCCAGCAATGTATTGAAAGAGTTTTCGCAGAAATGGATTAGACTTGGGGATCAATTCGGCCGCTTCCTGTCTGCTAAAGGTATTGAGCGAAGTATCATACAATCTCGCAGCAAACATTCCGTAGGCTATGGTCTGCGCATAGACATCGGAAAACTGTTTGGGCGTGATGTCGTGAATGAGGATTTCCTTGAAGGCAAACATTTGATCCTGAAGCGTGGAATTATCCTGATTCTCTTCGTCACTTTCAAGAGCTGCCTGGATCACATTGGCAAGGAGACGGGCTTTTCCTGCCATCATCTCAGCAAGCTTTTTAGAACTTTTGATCGTCTGCCCGTGGTGTGAGGTGAATTCCCTGATCAGGAGTTCGAAAGCCGGGAAGTTGTGAGGAAGGGGAAGGATTTTGCCTTGATCCACCACCGCGATGCGGATAGAAGTGGCAAGTTCGCCGTTGCGGAAATAGACAAATTCCAAATAATCGGTAAAGATCAGGTTGTCAAGCGAACCCTTATATCGATCAAACTGCTCCTTGTTTCCGTTCTTTTTGACCCCATGCAAATCGCTGTCTCCGATATCCTTGGCTTCGATGTATCCGACGGGGATTTCCTTTTTATTGGTCAGGATATAATCCGGAGCACCGCAGGCCTGACGTTTGGGTTCATTGGTGGCGCTGATATCAGGGACAAGGGATTCGAGGAGGTTTTGAAGATCGCCGCGGAAAGTGTGTTCGGTGGCGTTGCCTAGACGGAAACGGGAATTGACGGATTGAAGATATTCGGCTATTGTCATTAAAAAAGGCTGGTAAGATTATTTTTCAAGTGATTGGCGACACTCACTTGGGCGGAGCGAAAACTCAATCCCTAAAGATATAAGATCGAGTGAAATGAAAAAGGGGAAATTTGAGATTGAAGGGAATTGACGGTTTTTGCATGAGAAAGGTAAAAGTTTGACCCCTTCGGGGTCGGGGCAATCTCAGCGATGGTATTTTCCACGGGTCCCGATAGCCATCGGGATACCCGCGGTTATTCAGAAGTTTAACCCCTCTCGGGGTCGGTCTATAAATGAATTTCGTTTTCCAAAATCACGATCCTGAAGGGATCGAACCTTTCAATAACCCTAGGTAGTTGGTGAGCGAAGTCGAACCAAAACCTAGGGATTTGCCAATGCATATTTCAATGGCGCGGAGCAACCCTGAAGGGGTTGAACTTATAAAAGATATTTCTCATCAAACTCAATTTCAAATTCCTTCAATAATCCCTTGTATTCATCCAGAAAAGATATTTTTTGATGATGTACTTCTTGGTTTTGGATGTAAGTAATCAACCGATCTTTAGCTTTAATGGATTCTGTAAAAGCACCATATCCATCTTGCCAACCTTTAAACTTGGGGAAAATGCCTTCACGATGAATAAAATCATCTGCTGAAAGTTTGATGTCTTTGACCAAAGAAGAAATCGCAATAGTCGGGTGAATATGAGTCAAAATGTGAAGGTGATCTTCAACCCCATTAATGCGATACAGATGGCAATTTTTATTAGTGAGGAGTTGATGGATGAAGGCAAACATCCTCTTTTTTTGATCTGGAATAATGGTAGGTTCTCGGTGTTTGGTGGAGAAAACAAGGTGGTAAATCAACTGCGTGTGCGTTCCCATAAAAATCATTTTTAGGTGAAAAAAAGTAATGATGGAATTTGGGGAATATAGGTGGCTTTGGCAATAGTCTTTGGTAAAAGTTCGACCCCCTCAGGGTCGGGAGGTGAGATTTTCGTTATTCATATTATCCACGGGTTCCACCCGCGGTTATTCAGAAGTTTGACCCCGTTCGGGGTCTTGCATCAGATTAAAAAGGAGTCCAAATAAATGACCACGAAGTGGTCGAACCTTTCAATAACCCCCGGTAGTTGGTGAGCGAAGTCGAACCAAAACCGGGGGATCTGAAAATGAAATTATCTATGGTGCGGAGCAACCCTGAAGGGGTTGAATCCCATAGATACAGCTGAAGTGAATAAGAAGTTAGACTTATCTTCTTTAAACCTGATCCAACCCCTTTCTTTCACCCGAATGGTTTTTCTTAAATTCTGAGGGTGTCATTCCTGTTTCTTTTTTGAATTGGGAACTGAGGTAACCCACGCTGCTGTAGCCGAGTTTGAACGCAATCTCAGAAAGGCTGAGTTGATCGTAAAAAAGGAACTCCTTCACCCGCTCGATTTTTTGTCGGGTAATGTATTTCTCGATGGTGATACCTACTACCTGGGAGAAAAGCCTGCTCAAGGAAGTGTATTCATGGTCTAGCTTTTCTGCCAGATAGGAAGAAAAATTCTCTCCAAGACTCTGATCGCTGTAATGAATCTGCTCGATGATAATGGATTTGATTTGAGAGATTAAGGCAGAGGTTTTGGATTCCAGCAATTCAAAGCCTTTTGATTTTAGGGCAGAAGCAAGCTTTGACTTCAAGTCATCCGGCAACTCCTGATTCAGGGTTACTTTTCCCAGTTCAATTCCTGAAAACCCAATCTCTAAATCCAGTAATGAATCCTTCACCGCTTCGACACAGCGAGGGCAAACCATGTTTTTGATCAGGATAATGGAAGTTGACATGTTGATAGAAGTGGAATGGAGTTTAAACCAAGAATTAGAAGGTAATGGTTTCCGCGAAATTAAAATTCCTTTTCTCCAAATTCACTTTTCACAAATTTCGCCTTGTTCTTGGAGCGATTTAAGGTGTACGATAGATTGAGAACAATCACATCCACTTCGTACATGTAATTCGTGGTCGTATAGAATTCACCTGCTCTGGAAGTAGTGATTCGCTGTTCATTGGTTTTCAAAAGCCCCATATCAATGTTTTGCCAAACCAGATTTGCAGTTAATCTGTCGTCGAGCCAGGATTTTTTAACGGATAGATTGGGGGAATAGAATCTGGAATCTGAGCCTTGTGCAGTCACTCGATCCGACAGATAATTGAAAGATGGCTGAACACTCAGAGTTGGTGATAAGTCGAAGGTGGAGTTCAGATTGAAGGAATAAACCCAATTGGAATTGTCAATCGGTTTACCATCGAAACTCCCCTGAATCGAATAATAGTAGAGGTTAATTCCTGCAAAGAACTTCCACCAGGAAGTTGGGTAGAGTTCGGTTCCCAAATCCACTCCTGTAGATTTTCCGGTGCCGACATTCGAATAAATCCTGTTTAAAATCGTGTCATTGTAAACGGTATTGACTCGATTGACAAGGTTTTTTACCCTGGAATGATACCCTGTGGCATAGAAACTAGATGCTTTCCATGTCTTGATGATGCCCAGTTCAGCGAGATTAATAAACTCGGGCAAAAGCTCTGGATCGCCTTGCTCCAGCGTTTCGCTATGTTCTCTTTCCGGAAAAGGGTTCATCTTGAAAGTAGTCGTCCGTTCGATTCTCTGACTGAAGTTTGCCTTGAGTTGCAAATCCTCTTTTAATTGATAAGCAAGATTTGCACTAACAAAAGGCTTTACAAAATCATAGACATACAAGGTGTCCACTGTTCCTGCTTTATCCTGAAGATTGAAGTCACGATTCATTACTTCCATCCTGACACCGGCACCATAGCTCAGTTTTTCAAATTTCTTATCGAGTTGGATATAGGC
>JBKJKX010000185.1:0-4432 GCA_046597285.1 Algoriphagus sp.
GATGACTTTTTCACCGCCCGAAGCATGGATGTCTTCATCACCAAGCTTCGCAAAAAACTCAAGGAAGACCCTTCAATCCAGATCCTAAATGTGAGAGGGTATGGGTATAAGTTGGTGTGTTGAGGAGAGTGATCAAATCGAAAAAAATATTTTCAAGAACCCATCAGCTTATTAATTACCGCATTCATATGGGAATGATCTGTTCCGCAGCATCCTCCGATCACCCTTAAATTTGGCAAAAGCTGCTCCAGCTCAAAATACTCTGACGCCAAAAGTAATGGATCGCCAGGATCCAGCGTATCTGATTCATCCAATTCCACATGACTTTTTACTGAGGCATTGGCTCGGATTCCCTTAATTCTGCTTTTCCAATTTTGATCTCCTATCAATTCTGAGGAAAAATGACTAGGATGAGCACAATTGATCATGTAATATTCCGGATACGATCCAGTGCTTAAATCAATAGCATTGATCACATCTGGCAAAGCCATACCACTGGGCAATCTTCCATCTGTTTCCACTGTGAATGAAATTGCCACTGGAATTTCTATTTCTCTTGCCGCCAACGTAATCCCAATCGCCTCTTCTAAATAATTTATGGTGAAAGCAGAAACAAGGTCTGCTCCAGCTTCCTTGAATGCCTGGATTTGATGGGAATGATAATTTTTAGCTTCGTCAA
This sequence comes from Algoriphagus sp., assembly GCA_046597285.1. Classification (GTDB taxonomy): domain Bacteria; phylum Bacteroidota; class Bacteroidia; order Cytophagales; family Cyclobacteriaceae; genus Algoriphagus. The sequence continues at coordinate 680 of JBKJKX010000185.1, forward strand.
CAGTCATTTTATTTCCCGGTTGATAGCCATCTCCCCGAGGCACTATATTCCCCGAAATCAGGTCAGTCTCCGGATTATACATTTCCTCGCAAAACCTTACGGCGAACTTATTGATTTCAAAAAGATCCTCGGGTGAATATCCCATTTTACTACCCCAATCCGAATTAGCTCTCCAAGTTGGCGTTTCAAAAAGGAAAGGAAGCCCCTTATCTATAGCGATCTTGAGGTATTCCGAAAAATAAGTTTTCAAATCAGCTCTGCCTTGAGGGGTTTTTAGCACTTCAAAAGCGGCGAAATACCTTAGTTCTATCCCATAGTGAAAAATCAAAGTGGTCTCTAACCCTCCATCTGTCAAAATCCTAGATTCCGAATCGAAAAGTTTTTTCAATTTCATAAGGACTAATTTTTTTAAAAATTTAAAAAAATCTCGGAGTCTTAATCTCGTTGTGCATTATAAAATATAGAAACAGGCCTACCAATATCAACTTCCCGATATTCATTCAGCCTGCTATCCTGTCACCAAAACTCGACAACATTAAACCCGGATTATGCATTAGGTTTCGTTATGAGGGCTGAAATTGCAAGAAAATCAGGCTGTTTGGAGACTGAGGCGTAGCACCGTTACGGTGAAGTCGAAAACAGTAACAAAGTGACTGATTTTAAAGCAATTTAAGGCCGCAATAGAATTGCTAATGCATATTTCGGGTTAAAACAACTTCTCTTGAGGTGGAGTGGCACCGGCCATTCGGATGTAAACTGTGGCTTGCCCTCTGTGGTGAGTCTGATGCTCGAAACATTTTTCCAAGGCCTTGCCCTTGGTCATGTCAAACCTTCCAAAGAGTTGAGTAGCCTCGCCTAGCTTCTCAGGAGTCATCGTCTTAATATTGTTGATCACAAAATCATATCCTGCCATGACCAGTTTAGTCACATTTTCCTTGGACTGATTGGTGGATTTTTCAGATTCTCCCATTCCTACAGGGCTCGCTACTCCGGTTGCAGCAGACGCAAAACCATAATTACCATCAGTCAGGTGAAGCACCTGCTGGGCAAAAGATCGCATTTCAGGCGTTGGCTTCAATGCATAGCCTTCTGCGGGCATGGCATCAAGGTATTCTTTCGTGAAAACTTTTGCGCGTTCCCAATCTTTCACCATCTCGTCGATGGAAGATTGTGCTTGAACAAAGGTGCTGATGCCTATCAATAGGCAAAGTGTGCTCAGGATTTTCATAGTATTTCGGTTTTAAGTGTAAAAATTATATTGGATATAAGGTATTTCTAATTAAAGCTAGATGAATTACCAAAAAGACCTGCCTAATTTTATTTAGACAGGTCTTTAATTTTTTAACAAATACTCGAATAAATGAATCTGATTAATATTTCAAGCTTTTCAGATACGCAATACTTTTGGGTAATGACTCCAGTTCATGGTCTCCCTCGTCTTCGATAAACATGTGCTTGATCCCAATTTTATTGGCTTCGCGAAGAATGGCAGGAAAATCCAGTTGGCCCTCGCCAAGTGGCACATCATTTTCAGGTCCAGTTAGTCCAGTCATATCTCTTGGCGCTCCTTTGCGGAAATCCTTCAGGTGAAGCGAAACCCAACGCTTACCATATTTCTTCAATAAGGCAGCTGGATCGCCTCCTCCAAAATACGTCCACATCACGTCCATTTGAAGAGAGACGTACTTTGGATCCGTATTTTTCACGAGGTAATCGAAAAGTGTCCCGTCCTGGTAAGGCTGAAACTCATAGCCATGCACGTGATATTTGAAGGTGATGCCGTTCTCCTTCAGGACTTTTCCTCCCTGATTGAAAGCTTTGATCGCACGATCTGCATCAGCTTTATTGAATTCCCCTCGCTTGTGAGGAATCCAAGCTACCATAACATACTTGGCACCCAAAGCCTTTGCCTTATCCGCTACAGCCTGAGGGTCAGATTCTAATTGCTCAAAACCAGCCCCTGTAGATGGAATCGAAATCCCTCGATCAGCAAGCATTTTTGTAAATTCCTCCACACTCACTCCCTGAGGCGCTCCGCCTTCAAATTCTGTAAAACCCATCTCCTGAATAAGATCCAAGGATTCCGGAACACCATTTTTCCACTGATTTCGGAAGGTGTAGGACGCAAATCCAAGAGGGACTTGAAGCATAGGATCGCCTTTTTTCTGGGCGAAAGTTTCTTGGGGAGCGATGATCCAAGCAAAAGCGAGGAGCAGGAGAACGAGGGTGTTTTTCATAAGTTTTGATTTCTTTGAATACGCTAGACGAACCACAGTAACTATGAGTTAACTTAGTTTTTGAGCATTTTTGGCAAGATTTTACCGGGACACTTGAACTTAAAATTGACCTGCCGTCGTCCGTTAACAGTCGACTGTTGACCAATTTTAAAGATTCATTTTTTTCAACTCCTCCACTGCATAATTCGCAGCTCTTGCTGTGATCGCCATAAAGGTCAAGGTCGGATTCTGAGTTGAGGTACTGGTCATACAAGCGCCATCGGTCACGAATACATTTTTGCAATGATGCAATTGATTCCATTCATTCAAAAGTGATGTTTTCGGATCTTTACCCATTCTGACTCCACCCATTTCGTGAATATCCGAACCTGGAAGTGCCCCTGAATCTTCCACTTTGATATTGGTAAAACCGGCTTTTTCATACATGGCAGTTTGCTGCTCAATAAAGTCAGCTACCATTTTATCATCATTTTCTTTCCACTCTACCGAAAGGATGATCTTTGGAATCCCGTATTTATCGACTTGATCTGTGCTGAGTCGGATGTGATTATCCTCCACTGGAACAGTTTCTCCCTGCATCCAAGCGGCCATCCCCCATCGATCGTTCAGCTTCTGGTTGAGAAGATTATCGCGAAGTTCGTCCCCTATCATATTGGTATCTGAATTCATCCCACGACCCCCAGACATACCGATGGAATAGCCTCTAAGAAAGTCGGTATCTTGTTGGAACACATTTCGGAACCTCGGCACGTAAGCGTGACCAGCATGTCGGCCTTCCTGCTTTTTATCCAAAAAGCCATCGAAGGTCGCATAGCCCTTACCACGGTAATTGTGCGAAGCCAAAAACTTGCCCATTACTCCAGAGTCATTTCCAATTCCATTTGGAAATCTGGAGGAGTTAGAATTGAGTAAAATAGCATTGGATGCGATCGTAGAGGCATTCACAAAAACGATTTTAGCATAAAAGTCCATTTCGTCTCCTGTTTCCCGATCGATGATTTTGACTCCTGTCGCTTTCTCTTTGGCATCATCGTAAATCACAGAATGTACAATCGAATTGGGTCTAATCGTAAGATTTCCGGTCTTTTCCGCCCAAGGCAACGTGGATGCATTGGAACTGAAATATCCTCCATAAACGCAACCTCTATTACACATGGCCTGATTCTGGCACTTTACTCTACCCTGCTGCTTATGGATTTCCTGAGGATCAGTTAAGTGAGCACAACGGCCCTGAATTAAATATCGATTGGCAAAGTTCGCCTTCAACTGTTCCTTGTAATAATTCTCAATACAGCTTAATTCAAATCCCGGCATTACTTCAGAATCAGGCAACTCGGCTAGCCCATCTTTTGCGCCGGCAATCCCGGCAAATTTCTCCACGTATTCGTACCATGGATTTAAATCTTTTGCCCGAATGGGCCAGTCAACTGCAAAACCATCCCGAGCCGGGCCCTCAAAATCAAAGTCCGACCAACGCTGAGTTGCCCTTGCCCAAAGCAAAGACTTTCCTCCCACA
>JBKJKX010000158.1:0-7125 GCA_046597285.1 Algoriphagus sp.
CTTGGCAATGCTGAAAATCGGCGCTCATAACCTGCTGATTACAAATCCGAGAGATATGCCTGCCTTCATTAAGGAGCTTTCAAAAAAGCGATTTACGGTCTTCACGGGAGTCAATACCTTGTTCAACGGATTATTAAATCAGGAGGCATTCAGAGCATTGGATTTCAGTAGCTTAAAAATTGCAGTTGGTGGAGGAATGGCAGTGCAAAAAGCGACAGCAGAGAGATGGAAAGCATTGACTGGGATGCCATTGGCAGAAGGGTATGGTCTGACAGAGACTTCCCCTGTAGCGACTTGTAATCCAATAGACGGAACAGAAAGAATCGGGACTATTGGAATTCCACTCCCCAATACCGAGGTGATGATTTGTGATGATGAGGGCAAAGAACTCCTGATAGGTGAGCGAGGTGAGATCTGTATCAAGGGTCCCCAAGTTATGAAAGGCTACTGGAACAGACCGGATGAAACAGCCCTGGCAATGAATGGTGAATGGTTCAAATCGGGTGATATCGGAGTAATGGACAATGAAGGATTTGTGAAGATTGTCGATCGAAAGAAGGAGATGATTCTTGTATCCGGATTCAATGTCTATCCCAATGAAGTCGAAGACGTAATCGCTTCTTGTCCGGGAGTATTAGAAGTGGGTGTGATCGGAATGCCGGATCCCAAGTCAACTGAAAAAGTGGTGGCCTATGTGGTGACCAAAGACTTGTCTTTAAAAGCAGAGAAGATAATTGAGCATTGCAAAGAATCGCTTACAAACTATAAAGTACCAAAAGAAGTCTATTTCACCGATGAGTTACCAAAATCCAATGTTGGAAAAATCCTGCGAAGGGTAATCAAGGAAAGGCACTTAGAGAAATTGGGCAACTAGAAAAAGCCACCTGCGAGGGTGGTTTTTTTGTTCTGTATCAGATACAACAACCTTTGACGGTGACTGATACCTTGTGCTGTGTCCCTACGCCCCAATAATTACGTATTCAATCCTTTTGGAATATATCCTCACAGGCAGGTAAGTAAACCCAACTGAGGCGGAGACATATTATTCTATTTTGTTGGCTATGTACACGGGTAATAATCGAATTGATTATTTGCACCTATTATTTTTTTGGTAAATATCCATCTTATGGACTTACACAGCCCAAGTACATGATGTTTATCGTTCTCAAAAAACATTATGTTGATTTACAGGTTTGATTTTTATCAATCTAATTCAGTACTCAGGATTTTTAAAAGTGTAATTCGAATAGCACCCCAGTATATTTTAATGGTTATTCAAGTACTCTTAAGAAATAAACAAGTTCGTTAAGCAACAATCCAAATCATGAAAAAATTTAAAAAGTCTGAAATAGCTTTAATGGTATTAGTGGTAATCCTGATTGGAATATCTGAGTACTATTTTCTAATCGCAAAAGATCCGTTAAAAGCGATTTTCTTGGGGCTGTGGTGTCCTACCATATTAGGTTTTGTAATCATATTCAATTTGAAAAAGTAGTATGGAAAACTTAGATGTAATTATACTCACGTTGGCTGTGGCCATTGCTTTTGGAATTTTCATTATCACCTCTCTCAAAGAAATTAGTAAAATGGCTGATGAGCCATATAAATTTGAGAAACCTTCAGGATTTACTCGGGGTGCCCTGTTTGATGCGCTTAGTTCCCTGTTTGACGATGATGAAATTTCAGTTAAAAACAGAAAAAAATTTAAAGCTACTTTAGAACGTACTATTTCTGACATGGAAACAGATGGCATGTATTTCAATAAGTCAAAAGAATCTTTTAATAAAGAAAACTCAGAAGAAAAACCCGAGGCTTGAAGGTTAAATCAAGTTGGTAATCACCTTAAGCAAAAAAGCCACCTGCGAGGGTGGCTTTTTTTATGACATTTTCCTTCAAATCTCCTAAGTTCTTAAAAATACCCTGTACAGGGTATTTTTTTTGATTTGTTGAGTAGTAGTTTAGGGGATCAAGCAGGAAAGAAATATCAGGGATCTTGTTTAACTCCTAGTTTAAGTGGAGTTGGGATTCTGTGTATTAAATGGAATCAAACTGAATGATCGGAATGCTGATGAGAATAGGTACGGGGAGGTAAAATGAAGAAAGGCGAGTTGCCCCGCCTTGGATGTTTTCACAACGGAATAATCCTTATTGTGAATTGCTTTCAAAATGTAGGTCAAATATAGGCTTAAACTTTAATTTTTAAAACGATATGAAAAATATTCTTGGATTAGATCTTGGTACCAACTCGGTAGGTTGGGCATTAGTGAAGCAAGATTTCGACAATAAAAAAGGTGAAATTTTGGGCATGGGGAGTCGGATTATTCCGATGTCCCAGGATATTTTGGGTGAATTTGGCAGAGGAAACTCTATATCCCAGACGGCTGAACGTACCAGATTAAGAGGGGTCAGACGTCTCAAGGAGAGACATTTGTTAAGAAGAGAGCGATTGCACCGAGTTTTGAATGCATTAAATTTCCTGCCATCTCATTATGCCTCACAAATTGATTTTCATAAGCGACTAGGTAAGTTTATTGGAGAATCCGAACCTAAACTTGCATATGAACCCGTATGGGATGAAGCCAAAAGCAAGAAGGAATATGATTTTCTTTTCAAAGAATCTTTTCAAGAAATGTTGGAGGACTTTCGCCAAACACAACCTCAGCTATTGATAAACAAAAAAGGTGATCCTGCCTTAGTATCCTATGATTGGACTATCTATTTCCTTCGTAATAAAGCGTTGACTAAGAAAATTACAAAAGAGGAATTGGCGTGGATCATTCTGAATTTCAATCAAAAGCGAGGGTATTACCAATTGCGCGGGGAGGAAGAGGAAGAAAATCCTAACAAACGTATTGAATTTCATTCACTTAAAATTGTAAATGTAATACCTGATGAAGCACAAAAAGGTAAAGCAGACATATGGTATTCTTTAGTCTTGGAGAATGGTTGGGTGTATAGAAGATCTAGCAAAACACCTTTATATGATTGGAAAGAAAAGGTTAGGGATTTCATTGTTTCTACAGATCTGAATGATGATGGTAGTATAAAAACGGACAAGGAAGGCAATGAAAAAAGGAGTTTTAGAGCACCTGGCGAGGATGACTGGACTTTGGTGAAGAAGAAAACAGAGCAAGAAATAGATCGATCTCGCAAAACTGTCGGTGCATTTATCTATGACTCTTTATTGCAAAACCCAAAGCAAAAAATCAAGGGAAAATTGGTTCGAACCATCGAACGGAAGTTTTATAAAGATGAACTGAAGCAGATTTTGAATAAGCAGATCGAGTTTCATTCTGAATTGAAGAGTGAGGAATTTTACAATGATTGTATCCGCGAACTGTATCGAAATAATGAAGCTCATCAATCACTTTTAGGAAATAAGGATTTTGTACATCTGTTTGTGGAGGATGTTATTTTTTACCAGCGCCCACTAAGAAGCCAGAAATCATCAATAGGTAATTGTTCATTAGAAGTAAGGCCTATGAGGGATGAAAAAGGGAAACTATTGAAAGATGAAAATGGCAAACAAGTCTTAAAACCATTAAAAGCCATTCCCAAATCGAATCCCTACTACCAAGAGTTTCGGATCTGGCAATGGATCTATAATTTATCCATATATGAGAAGAATGAAGAAATCAACATTACTGATGAGTTTCTCAATAGTGCGGAGGATTTTGAAGAATTGTTTTCATTTCTTAATGAAAGAAAAGAAATCGAGCAGAAGCCTCTGTTGAAGTTTTTGCTTGAGCAAAAAGGATTTAAAGGGAAACTCCTCAATTCAGAAGTAGAGAAATATCGCTGGAAATATGTAGAAGATAAAAAATATCCCTGTAATGAAACTAAGACTCTTATTAGAACTAGGTTAGATAAAGTAGAAGGCATTCAGGATGACTTTTTGACAAGAGAAATAGAACAGCAGCTTTGGCATATCATCTATTCGGTAACAGACAAAGTTGATTATGAGAAAGCGCTAAAATCGTTTGCGATCAAAAATAAGCTAGACCAAAGCACTTTTGTTGATGCTTTTAAAAAGTTTCCTCCATTTAAAAGCGAGTATGGTGCGTTTTCCGAAAAGGCAATTAAAAAATTATTGCCTTTGATGCGTTTAGGTAAATACTGGAATTGGGAAGCACTTGATTCAAAAACTAAGGAAAGGATCGATAAAGTTTTAACTGGAGAATTTGATGAAACTATCAAAGATCGAGTACGAGAAAAAGCAATTCATCTTTCGCAGGAAAATCATTTTCAGGGCTTACAGCTCTGGCTTGCACAGTATATTGTTTATGGTCGCCATTCAGAGGCTGCCGAGTTAGGGAAATGGAATTCCGTTGATGATTTGGAGAAATACCTTAATGAATTCAGACAACATTCACTCCGTAACCCAATTGTGGAACAGGTGATCACAGAAACATTGCGTGTAGTAAAAGATATCTGGTCAAAATATGGGAGTGGTGCTAAAGATTTCTTCAGTGAAATTCATGTCGAATTGGGTAGGGATATGAAAAATACTGCTCCTGAAAGGGAGCGTATTACCAAGCAGGTGTCAGAAAATGAAAATACTAATTTGCGAATAAAATTATTATTGGCTGAAATGATGCACGATGTCAATGTCGAAAATGTGAGGCCTTATTCGCCGATGCAGCAGGAGATTTTGAAAATCTATGAGGAGGGAGTTATAAATTCAGATATAGAAATAGAAGACGATATTCTTAAAATCAGCAAAACTCCGCAGCCATCTGGATCTGATTTGAGGAGGTATAAGTTATGGTTGGAACAAAAGTATTGTTCCCCATATACAGGAAGAATAATTCCATTGAACAAGCTTTTTACGCCAGAATACGAAATAGAGCATATTATCCCCCAAAGCCGGTATTTCGACGATAGCTTTAATAATAAGGTGATTTGTGAATCTGCAATAAATAAGGTCAAGGACAACCAAATTGGATTGGAGTTTATAAAAAATCACCATGGTGAAATCATCGAATTAGGAATGGGTAAAACAGCCCAGGTTTTTGAAGTGGAGGCATATGAGGAATTTGTAAAGCAACACTATGCCAAAAATCGACCAAAGAGGAATAAGCTTTTAATGGAAGAAATTCCCGAAAAGATGATTGAGCGTCAGTTAAACGATACTCGTTACATAGGTAAGTTTATATCATCCTTATTGTCCAATATAGTTCGAGCAGATAGCAATGATGAAGGGGTTAACTCAAAAAATATAGTGCCTGGTAATGGCAAAATTACTACTGAACTCAAACAAGACTGGGGTTTGAATGATGTTTGGAACGAGCTGGTTTTGCCTCGTTTTGAGCGGATGAATTCTATTACAAAATCCACGCATTTTACTGTATGGAATGAGAACCATCAGAAATTTTTACCTTCAATACCACTTGAGCTTTCCACAGGTTTTTCAAAGAAGCGAATTGATCACCGTCATCATGCGATGGATGCTTTGGTGATCGCCTGTGCTACTAAAGAGCATGTAAATCTTCTGAATAATAAGCATGCTAAATCACCTATCCGTTTTGATCTGAATAGGAAGCTTAGAAAGTATGAGAAAGCGGTCTATTCGCATCTAAAGACAGGAGAAAAGATTGAACGTGATGTTCCAAAAGATTTTATTAAGCCTTGGGCTGCCTTTACTACAGATGCTAAAGAGGCATTATCACACATTATTGTAAGCTTTAAACAAAATCTAAGAGTAATAAATAAAGCCAATAATAAGTATGAAAAATGGGTAGAAAAGGATGGGCTTTCGGTAAAGGAATTACATATTCAAGAAGGTGTAAACTGGGCTATTAGAAAGCCAATGCATAAGGACACTGTTTCTGGACTAGTTCGATTAAGAAGGATCAAAAGTGTTTCCTTAAATCAGGCACTTGATAATATCCAAGATGTAGTTGATAAAGGACTAAGGGTAGAATTGCAAAGGTTGATTTCAATAGGATTCGATAAAAAGACGATTTCAAAACACTTCCGAGAAGTCAACAATAAATTTAATGAACAGGATATATCGAAAGTAGAGGTTCACTATTGGGAAAATGATAATGTAGCTTCGAGGGTTTCATTAAATGATTCTTTTGATGAAAAAAAGATAGAAACAATAACTGATACAGGGATTCAAAAGATTTTGCTAAATCATTTAGCTGCCTATGGTGGAAAGCTAGATGAAAAAGGAAAAGAAATTCCTAATTCATTGTTGGCTTTTTCACCTGAAGGAATTGAAGAGATGAACAAAAATATTCAGGCTATGAATGGAGGGAAGTTTCATCAACCAATATTGAAGGTTCGGACTTTTGAACCCAAAGGCAACAAGTTCACTGTGGGTCTAAAAGGGAATAAACCCAGCAAATTTGTCGAAGCAGCCAAAGGAACAAATCTTTACTTCGCTATCTACCAAGACGAAAATGGAAAAAGAACTTATGAAACTGTTCCGTTGAATATAGTGATAGAAAGGCAGAAACAAGGATTAAGCTCAGTGCCAGAAAGAAATGAAAAAGGTGATTTCCTCTTGTTTCATCTGTCGCCCAATGATTTGGTTTATGTACCTAATTTGAAAGATGATTGGAATACAATAGATTTTAATAATCTCTCGAAACATCAAGAGATCCGGATTTATAAAATGGTTAGTAGTACTGGTTCTGAATGTCATTTTGTTCCATCTGAAATAGCTGCTTTAATTAAAGTGTATGATTCTAAAACAAAATTAGGTGAACTAGGGAGCCTTAATAAGCAAGAAATGACGATTGACAATAGTTTTAGGATAAAGGAGCATTGCTGGAAATTGAATGTGGATCGATTAGGTAAGGTTTTAAGATCATGACTTATGGAACAAGGCCAATCCTACCATATTTTCAATCATGCAAATGGGTCGGAGAATATTTTCAGAGAGGAGGAAAACTACAGATTTTTTCTTCAACAATACGATAAGTTTTTGGGTGGTGTAGTTGATACGTATGCCTATTGTTTGATGCCTAATCATTTTCACTTGTTGGTGGGAGTGAAGGAAGAGGCTGAATTGGCTAAAACTTTTCCAAAGTTCGAAACTTTGGAAAAGTTGGTTTCCAAACAATTCTCCAATTTCTTTAGCTCTTACACACAATCTTTCAATAAGGTATATACTAG
>JBKJKX010000058.1:0-13069 GCA_046597285.1 Algoriphagus sp.
CTTCTGTTTTGGGAGTTTCCTCATCGGACTGAGTCAAAAGCGGTGATGCATCTTCATCATTCAACACTGCCACATACAAGCTTCTGGTGATGGGATGATCGTAGCTGCTCATGTCGAGCCAACCTGTATTCAGCCCAAAATCAGTGCTTGCAAGGAAATAGAGGTACTTTCCGCTTTCGTCCCACACAGGAGAAATGGTATCGGCCATGTCATCACTGATCTGGATTTTTTTACCAGTTTCCACTTGATAGACGAATATAGATTTGAACTGATTGTCATTTAGGCGTGCGTAAGCAAGCCACTTTCCATCAGGTGACCAAACAGGATTCATGCTTCTGTTGGGATGAGCGAAACGCTCAGTTTCTGCTATTTTTGCATTTCCGGAAGAGATATTCACTACCCAGATATTATAATCAGTGTCGGTGAAAGCGATATGAGCCCCATCGGGTGACCATTCAGGTTTGAAGAAAAAGCTCGGGTCGGGTAGGTTGATTTTCTTTTGGATGCCTCCATCCTGATCTGCGATTACCAGCTCATATTCTCCTTTTGCATCTGAGAAATACGCGATTTGCTTTCCGTCAGGAGACCAAACCGGTGATCTTTCAGCAGAGCGTGAGGTGTTGGAAACGTTTCTTCCGGCTCCGTTTTCCTTCGGAACGGTGATGATTTCTCCTCTAAATTCAAAGATTGCCCGTTGTCCGGTAGGAGAGAGCTGTGGGTTTTGGAGTTGAGCAGCGGTGACATCCACCCAACGCTCGCGTGCCCAATGGAAGTCCCCGGCCACGGTAATGTTGAGTTGTTTGCTTTGGCCCGAACCCGGATTCAGTAAGTGCAGGTAACCACCTTGTTCGTATGCGATCTCGGTTCCATTTCCATCCAAACTCTTGATGTCAAAATCTTTCAGAAAAGTCTCTTGTTTTTCCTGGCCTGTAGTTGGATCAAATGACCAGATGTTTGCCAGAAAATCTCGCTCGGAAATATAGAACACCTTATTTTCCATCCAAACAGGATCGGTGTGGCGCTCATTATCCGTCTGAGGAGTCATCTTCAGGGAGTAATCCTTCAGGTCCACAATCCAGATGGGTTTGGCCTGACCGCCACGGTGATTTCTCCATTCAGGATCCCAGAAAGAGATTTGCTGGTAGGCGATGTGCTTTCCGTCAGGAGATATTTCACCGTTTACAGCACGGGGAATTGCCATTGGCTCGGGCATTCCACCTATTTTGCTAATTTTAAAAAACTTGGATTCCTGAGTGGCAAAGCCCTCTCGGCCCGAAGTAAACGTGATGTGGTTGCCATCCGGTGTCCATCCGGTGACGAGATCCGCACCGGGATGCCAAGTAAGTCTTTGCGGATCGCCCCCTTCGGAAGGGATCAGAAAGACATCCGTATTGCCATCGTATTCGGCGGTAAAAGCAATTTGCTTTCCGTCAGGTGAAAAGTGAGGGAGCGTTTCTTCTCCTTCGTTGCTTGTGAGGCGAATAGCTGAACCGCCGGTTTTCGCAACTTTCCACAGGTCATTGGCATAGACAAAGACGATCTCACTTTGACTGAGCGTCGGCTGTCGGAAGAGCTGCGTGCCTTGGGAAAAAGCTGAAAAGCCCAATCCAAGGAGGAGGGAGGTGGTAAGGAGTTTTTTCATTTTAGGATAATGGAGTTGCTTAAAAATAAAAGGAATGAATTTGGGAAACCAACCGATAGTCAAAAATTGGGTACCAGTTTTCAAAAGGCAGTTTGCAGTGAGCAGCAGGCAATCGGCAGTATAATGTGATATTGAACAAAGAGAGATAGCTCATCCGAGTGACCAGTACGCAGTAGGCAATTTAAAGTATTCAGTCCGCAGTTTTGCAGCCTGCGGTTTTCAGTTCGCAACGGGAATCCAATTTATTTACCCTGGTTTGCGGCTGTTTGCCGGTTTACCTGCGAAAGGCATGGCAGGCAAGCCTTCACAGACGTATGCATACCCGATCGAGGCCAATTTTGGTGAACAAAAAGTTCAACCCACTGAAGCTTTTTATAGTCCTGAAATGGGCGATTTTTTCTTGAAATAGGAAGATGTTTAAAATTTGGATAATCCTGAAAAACATTATTTGATTTCCTCCAAACTACTTATGAAGCTGCTGTCAAAACTTCTGACTTGAATAGATTTAAACTTGAAAAACAATCCTAAGAAAAAAGAAAACTTCCGCCAACTCCGTATAAAAATAGTAGCTCAGATAGAAGTAATTTTAAGGGTTGTGTCGTGCTTCAACTTTCTTATAACTTGTCATGAAAGAGCTAAGAAATCCGCTACTTTTCTTGTGCAATCCGTTGAAAGTTAAGTCTCCGACAAAAAATTTCTCAAATTTATGAATGAATTAAAGGATTATTTTAATGCTATTTCAACACTCAATGAATCGACTTGGGATATAATAATTCCTTTATTTAAAGAGGAGACGCTTAAAAAAAACCGAATATTTCGCTGAAGAGAATAAAATCGCACGTCAAATTGCCTTTTTGAAAAGCGGTGTAGTGAGGGCATTTTTTATAAATCAAGAGGGGAAAGATTACAATAAGCAATTTTTTGTTGGTCAAACTGTTATAGGAGCCTACACTTCATTGTTGACTGGAAATTTAAACTTAATTGCACAACAGGCTTTGACCGAATGTGTGATCTATACTTGCGATTACATTTCATTGACAAATCTTTAGGACGAGTGTCCGGATGTAGAGAGGTTTGCCAGAAAAATAGCAGAATATTACTTTTTGGAAAAAGAGAAAAAAGAAATTGAAATCGTATTACTTGATGCTTCTCAAAGGTACATTCTATTCCAAAAAGAATTCCCGACACTCGAACAGCTCATTCCTCAATTGCATATCGCTTCATAACTAGGCGTATCTGCCACCCAGTTAAGTCGAATCAGAAAACAGTTCGCATCCAGAAAACCATAATTCATTTCTTTACATAGGTAAAGAGTTTTCCGGTTTTGAGGGCGTTGCTTTGTAGCATAATAAATTGAACAAAGCGATGAAAAAAAGAAAAATGATTTTTATAGCATCAGCTCTATATGGGTTAATGTTTAGTTCTTGTACACTTAAGCCATTAGCTTATCAACCTGAAACAATTCCTCCTTTTGCGGGCCCAACACAATTAAATGAAAAACTATTAGCAAGTGAAAAAATCCAAATTGATGGTTGGTTTGGGCCTGAAGATATCCTCTTCGAAAATCTGGGTAATCTATATACGGGTGTTCATAATGCCGATTTTAGTGATGGAAGGATTTTAAAAATTGAACCATCAGGAAAGGTTGAAGAATTTTATAATGCAGGTTCATGGCTAGCGGGATTGCATTTCGACAAACAAAGCAATCTAATCGCTCTGAGCCACAAACAAGGCTTAATTAGCATAAGTCCAACTGGGAAAGTCACTGTGATGGCTGCAAGGGATGAACACGGAAGACCATTTCTGATTCCAAATGGGATATTGCCGATAATGGGATGATTTATTTTACCAATACTTCTGAAATCTCAAACTATTCCATAAAATATGGCAGAAAGGTAATCATCGAAATGAAGCCTCTTGGGGGTTTATATAGCTATAATCCGGCAACGAAAGAAGTAAAAACGCTTATTGATGGCGCCTATTTTGGTAATGGTGTAGTGGTTTCAACAGGTCAGGACTACATTCTCATGGTAGAAACAACCAAATATAGAGTTCTTAAATATTGGTTATCCGGTGAAAAAACAGGAAAAACTGAAATATTCATTAAAAATCTTCCAGGATTTCCCAATGGAATTTCAATTAGAATCGACGGAAGTTATTGGTTGGGATTTTCAAAAAAAGAGAAATGAAGCCCTAGATAAAATACATCCTAAAATAGGAATGAAAAAATTGGTCTACGGATTACCCGAATTTTTGCAGCCTAAGGCTGAGCCTTTTGGAATGGTTATGAACATTTCGGAAGGATGGTGGGATTTTAGAAACACTCTTTGATACCCAAGGAACAATTTTGTCAGAAGCAGGTGCTGTTAAAGAGTATGATGGCTATTTGTATATAGGCGGTGATATGCTCCCTTACATTGCAAAACACAAAATAGATACAATCGATTTAAGCTATGGTTCTTCGGGACGATTGTTTCAGGGCTGTAAGCCTTGCCCCCCCTTTCTCTTTCATCACAACAAGTCGGACAGGCATTCAAGGTTTGACCGCTTTATGGTCACCTTGTCTTTCTTTTGCCCATTGCATCAAAAGTTACTCTTTCCTCTCTACCATTTACCGGATAAAATACAACTTCGTAGATCATCTGGCCATTTTCATCTTTCTTGACCTTTTCTATAATCTTCGCACGCTTGAGAAGGCTGTCATTTTCGATAGATTCCAATATCGGTTTTGGCAATTGAATGGTATCGGATCTTTCTTTGCCTTCATTGATAATTACACCATCCCGGAAGTTCAAGACAGAATCATTTTCAGGAAGATTTTCATTTAACGTATCGCCCGGGATATCGCTATCTAGGGTTTTGTTTGAATTCAGGTAATCAGTTGTCTTGTTGTCACAAGATGTGGTAATCCCCATTGCAATGCTGAAGATTAACAATTTCTCTGCTGTAAATTTCATGTCTTTGATAGTTTAAGGGGATTCGGTGGTTTACACTTGGCTGATAAAAACATTGATCTTTTCTCTCGGAAAGCTTAACTTGTTGTACTCTAGAAAGCAATTATTTTTCCAATCTGAGTGAACTTCCAAAATGAAATTTCTTTTTTCAAACTGTGACCATTCCAAATCCTAATTTATCAGCTAGTCGGGATTTTTGAATTTTAGAAGAAGCTTGATTTCGATGCTTCTGTATCCGTTTTTGAGGATATCTTCTTGAAAATGAGTTTTATGAGAATGATTGCCCCTTCTCTAAAATTGTCAACTGATCCAAAATCTTGAAAGGGGAAACCATTGGGTAAGTAAACAGTGTGTGTAAAAAAAGTATCAGGACAGGAAAATTGTTACACCGGAAATCTTTGGATAAAGGTCTGATGAAACAATTCCAAAAAATTAATTTATGTCTAAACAATGGTATTTTTTAAAGCAGTGTAATGTGTAATAAGAAGATTTGAATTGCTTTTTTATTGATATCTGGAGTAGGATTTTTAGTCGATATTTTCTTCAGGGTGGGAAGGAATGAAAATTGGATCATCATCTATATAACCAATTATTAAAACCACAATTATCATGGAAAACTCAAGAAACTATCAAGTCGTCTCTGCATCTTCCTTTGAAGGTTCAGATGTAAGAACTCCTTCAGATGAAAATATTGGAGAAATTAAGGACCTCATGATTGATGTCTCCACAG
Organism: Algoriphagus sp.; assembly: GCA_046597285.1. Taxonomy (GTDB): domain Bacteria; phylum Bacteroidota; class Bacteroidia; order Cytophagales; family Cyclobacteriaceae; genus Algoriphagus. The sequence continues at coordinate 5,327 of JBKJKX010000058.1, forward strand.
GAGAGATTTCTTATGCTGTCCTCTCAGTTAGCACAGGCTTTTTGAATCTAGATAGCAAATATTTTGCTGTTGCCTGGGGCGCTTTCAATTTTGATAAATACAGAGCAGATACGTACGGCGAGAACGTACTTACCCTGGATGTATCTAAAGAAAGATTGGAAAACTCTCCGGGCTTTGATAAGGATAACTGGCCAACTCATGCCGATTCTACCTTCATTGATTCTGTAAATTCTTATTACGGAATAGCGGATAAAAAGACTTATTATTAAATCATTTGACCGGGTAGCTAATGGAAAACTTTGGAACCGAAAGATTTTGGTATGATCCATATACGTCAGATACAAAAGTTTTGAGCGGGATGTTCCCAAACCGTGAAAGCACAGAAAGGGCTTATAAATCCTTACTCGAAAAAGGTTATTCAGCGGATGAAATCAACTTAGTAATGTCAGACAAGACTCGCGATAAACATTTTAATTATCTGAAGAAGGAGACTGAAATCGATTCCAAAGTAGAACATGCCGGTAATGGTTTCACAATAGAGGACTCAAACACAATTGGAACCGTAGCGGAGGTGATTGCAGCTGTAGAAACAAGCGTGGAGATTCCCGGGCTTGGGATATTAATTGCCGGGCCTTTGACTAGACAATCGACAGGCGCCGGAGGAGGAGATGAAGCCGGAGTAATCGGCGCCTTAGTCGGTTTAGGAATACCTGAGGCTCTGGCAAAATTATACGATTCAGGAATTAAGGAAGGAAAGGCTGTTATCATGTTGATTCCAAATGATGAGGCAGATGCTATTTATCTGCTTAATAATTGGAAAACCAACTTGGGAAAAGAAGTCCACTATTGAATTTCATTACAGCTAAAATCAAGGGTTTCGCGGGAAACCCTTTTTTTGAAAGTCTTATTTAACAGCAAAGATTCCCAAGGTTCCGTGAAGGTCGCAGGGATCCTCCTTCTCCAGAAGAAAGACTTGGGTATTCCAGTTTCAAGCGAACGATTAATTAATTCGGATCATAAATTGGCTAAAACTTATTTTTTGTTTTTGGACGCATCTCTTTCGTCGCTGGGTTGATTTTTCGTTTTTTGGCTGATACCCATTTTATCCTGGGTCACATTTTCTGTATTCTTAGGAGGAACTGATCGGGTAGGATCAGGGGAAATAAATTCTTCACCAGGACCATCCTCTATTTTTGTTTTCCCTTTCTTGAGAAGGTCATTTAGGTTGCTTTTTGATGAGTCAGCACTGTTTTTTGAATGTGGATTAGATGTTTTCATAAGTTTTTTATTTTGGGTTTATGTATAAAGGGAAAGTATTTTTCAATGGTTGAACACATTTCAACGCCGTTCTTTTGATTAGGTATTGATTATCTCACCTTCTTTTGGATGGAGAAATTGTCCAGTTATTTAAGACGAGGGTATAGGTATATGCTTTTGGAAAAGCGATGTATGAAAATTGAAAAGGAAAGAATTTTCGAATCTTCTTTACATCTTGAATTTTCCCGAGATTACCTATTCTGTATAGCTGCTTTTCTGCCAGTAAAAGACAAAATCAAGAGAGAATTTAGTGATCCCGATAGATTATCGGGACTAGCAAAGGCGTCACTTCGGTCTTCCGTCATCGGTCTTCCAGCCTGATAAGGAAAGAAAATAAAGCTAGTGTTAACAATGCGGACAATCAATTGCCTATTCTACCGTTTCCTTTCCGATTTTAGATTGGTCGATCTTATCTCTATTTGCATACTTAACCAGCCCTCGCGTAGCGCTCATTGCTGTTCGGAGTGAGAATTTAACTAGTTTGAACCACATAGTGAGAAATAAGCCAAAAATGGTCAGCACTCCTCCTTGTCTGACAGGTAATTTATTCTCACGAGGCGGGTTGATTTCTGAATTTGATTGTGTCGGATTCATGGTCAAGTTAATTGGATGTAAATACTTGAAATCCAATTGTCAGACCGAAATAAAAATGATCTTGTATAATGAAATAATAGTTTGAAAAAACTTTGCTTTAAGATATTTTAAGCTGGTAAACTGAAGTAGACCTTACCTTTCCTTCGTCTTACATTTTTTTTGGATTGAAGAAACAATACACACGATGGGAAATATTTGTATCAGGTCGACCAAACAAAATGTTGATTCCATTGTATTCTTTAACCCAAAATTGATTAGAAACCTACCATTCCTTGCCTTCAGGATGGAAGGACTTTAAAACAAAATTCAATCTTTTGTGCGACAAGACCCAGGACTGGGAGTAGAATGCAAATTAGGAGTAATTCCTCTCCCTTCCATAATCCGGAGGTTAGTGAGCTTGTCGAAAAAAGTCAAGATGCAGTAATTTAATTTGGAGACTGATGGGAAGGTAGATATACATCTTGCTAAAAATAGCATCGATCAATTTCCTTTGCATCCCCCAGAATTAGGATTTAATTCAGGGGAATTAATTCCTCGATCTTTTGCCATCTTTTCACATAGCTTTGAGATGATTTTTTTAATTTTCCCTCTTAACGGGACAAGGCGGGATTATGCTCTTGGCATAAAATATGAACTATAGTTGGAGTATTTAGCCATAAGCAGAAACGATTGCTAACTACTAAAAGGATTACTTATTATTCTTTCGGCCCTATTCATGGGTTCTGTTTACGGTTAAATTTTATTTTACACTTAACCCTAAAATCATGAAAAAGCTAATTTACATTCTTTCACTTACCGCTTTGTCGTCTATCATGGTCTCTTGCACTAACCAAGGAATGAAAATCGTCACACGAGAAGATGAAGGCTCCTACCTCGCAGATTATGATACATACGCCTGGATGGCAGATGTCGAAAACATTCCTTACATCTATGCATTTTAGGGGCCGGAAGGCACCTTGATTTTCAACAATACTTCCGGACGAAAGATGGTCAAAGATGCAGTAAAACTCCAAATGAAAGCTAGAGGATTTACTGAAAATTCAAATAATCCAGAAATGTTGGTCAACTTCTCAATTTTAGAAGGTGACACCGAACTTCGAACTTTTGTCCTCAATAATAGACAAGACTATTTAGGAATAGGTCCAAGATCAGAAGTTGTGAAATGGTTCCGGTGAAAAAAGGAACAGTTTTGATTAATTTCTTGGATGCAAAAACCGGAGCACAGATTTGTCAAGGTTACGCATCCGGAGCACTTAATGAGGAAGACGCAAAAGATATGGGCAAAATGCAAACCAAGGTCGCAGCAATCTTTGAAGACTTTGACTTTAATCAGATTGATGTTGCTTCTAACTAATTGAGATGGAATAGTTTTTTAAAAAGCCCGAGCAAATAGCTTGGGTTTTTTTGTATTATACTTTCAGCCTTATATTTTTTATCGACAGACGTACTTTGGCAGCAGGACCCAAATGAAAAATAGGATAAAAACCGCTCCATCCTTTTCTTTTTTCCCTAAAAATTGATCTATCAACAATGGTTCTTGAAGCTTTACTTTTTTGCAGGAAGTGGAAAAACTCAACTTGCTGATGCGAACAATCTGATTACATAACAGCTAGCGTGATATTATCTATAAACTGTCCATACTGGTTTTTATAGGAAACCTTGTTTTCAATGCATTTGATGATGGCTGTTCCAAAATCCGAGTCAGTCATCACTGAAATCATGTTTAAGGCTCCAGGACTGAATACATTAATTTCCATCAACTTATTCCCAACTATATCTACTCCGACCAAAAACATTCCGTCCTTTATGAGCTTGGGTTTTAGAATCTTTACCAGATCCAGCATTTCCTGATTCACATCTGCATGATCGCCTTTTCCTCCTGCATGGAGGTTGCTTCTGATATCTCCCTCTTTGTTGATTCTTCTCAGTGCAGCATATTTTCCTTTAATTTCCAACGGAACTCCATTCATTAAAAAGAATCTGGTATCTCCATTGACAGCGTCTGGCAAATACTCTTGGGCAATTACAAATCCGTCAAGTGAAATTGCCTCAATGATTTGATTCATATTTGCTTTGGAATTTTTATCTACAACGAAAATATTTTTTCCCCCAGAACCCTGAAGCGGTTTCAGAATCATTTTCTCTTTCTGCTCAATAAAGAATTGCTCAATTTCCTTCGGGTCCCGGGTGACAATCGTTCGAGGTCTCAAAGTCTCAGGGAAATGCTGGAAATACATTTTGTTGATTGCGTTGGCGAGGCTTTGTGGATGGTTCAGAACAATCACCCCATCCCGCATTGCGATTTGACCGAATATATATGGGGCATTTTGTGCCCAGTTGCGATTGTTAATATCTTCCGAGGGATCATTTCTTAAAAACAAAACATCCAGATCCAAAGAACTTATTGTCACCGGTTCTGAAGCTAAAAGCGCTTTAAGAAAAGTTTCCTTTGTTTTAAAAATTTGGTCACCGACCGTTCTGGATTTTGCCATCATATGGCCATCTGCGGAATATCCCAAACCACCGACTCCGGCAACATAAACTTTATGTCCTCTTTTGTGGGCTGTCAGGGCAAGATAAATGGTCGTATAACCTGCCTTTTCGGTTTTGATGTCGTTGACGATGAATGCTATTTTCATATGGTATTCTGGGTTTATGTGGCTAAGTTTTCTAATGGCATAATGGTCTTAATTTTTTCCAACCGCACTATTGCATCTTCTGAAGTGAGGTATGCAGGAAGCATTGGCTTTTTTAGTATTCTCAAGTGAGTCAGTTCTTCAATAAGCGGAAGATGTTCCAATGCAAATTTTCCACCATACAATAAGGATAGATCACCCCCCTTTTGAATATAGCCCAGAACCTGCATCAGTCCTTTGAGGTAAATCGAGTCTTTGGTATAGCCTCCCCCTCTATGTACCCGCATGCTGATAAAGAATGCGGTCTTGCTTTTGAATCCATATTCTTTCCACAATAAGTTAAACGTTTCTATAAAATCTGCTCCTTTTATCAAAGCATCTACAGCTACGACCCTCGCAGCCAAAAGCTTAAGCCTGTTGATATCCAGCCCCCCCACTAAATATTCTGATAAGACGGCCATACCTTCTTGGGTTTGCTCGTATCCGGCAAAGCCTGAATACATCAATCCAAGGGGTTGAGCATGTCCATTGCAATACGTAAGCATATGTGTGCCCACCTCATGCTGTATGAGGGCATCCAATCTCGATGCACTAATGGTAAGATTTTTACCGATTGATAATTCCGGTCCGGACACAATCAAACCGTTAACATTGTCCTTAATTTTTACTCGAAGGTTTATTTCGGGGAAGTAGGGCCGGTATTTGTCCAATTCAGCCTCAGCAGCTCGCGCAAAATCCACCGCATTTACAGTTTCGTATTCATGTTCTTCATTGGCCATCCCATTGTTTAACAAGGACAGGGCACTGTTTCTTACCTCATTTCCCACTTCCCCATAAACGCTGCAACTGGTATGAAGAAATCGAGTGGTTCCCCTTTCTTCTAACATGATCAATTGCTTTTCCAACTCCATCCTTTTGTCCCTTAATAAAAATGCCAGTGTAGGATGGTCTATTTTTTCTAAACAGAGATTAAAAAGCTTTCTCTTTTCCAGTTCAGGATCTATGGAAATTAAGCGGTAGGAAAAATTGGGAAGTTTGGAAAACTTATTTTCCTTGAATTTTTTCCATTCTTCGGTACTGTTAACCGGGGTCACCATGAGGATAAAATCCATCTTTTCGCTGATATCGGAAATTACCTTGTCGGCTGAAAGTGCAAGAGTATCCAGGCGGGTTTTTCCCAGACTTAGGTAATGTTCAAATTTATTTCCGGATTGAACTCGAACAAACTCATAAGCGGCGAGCTTGATCACTCCCGCAAATTTTCTACTCATTCTCCTGTAAAACATCGGGTACTCCAACCGATTTTCGATATCCCTGAAAATGGAGGGGAAAGCAATTCCCAAAATTAATGTGCCCGTCTTTTTTAAAACGTCCAAAACAATCAATGGCCCTAAATTTTCGGGATGACGATGAGGAGATTCTTTGAGAATGATTTGTAGTCCGGGCAATTGTCGCTTGAATTCACCAAACCCCTTTTGCATTGCGTCCACGGTAGCAGACGTTTTTTTTCCGGGATACCAAATCTCAATATTCTTGTGGTCTGAGAATTGGTCGTTGTTCCAGATTTCCAAAATCATAAAAGATTTGAAATCGCGAATGGCCACCTCTATCAATTTCTTCAGCAACTCGCTGACATCCAAGGCAGCATTTACAATGAGATAGGCGCCCTGGGTTTTAATGAGAGAAGAAAGGTAAAACTCCGGCGCATCAGGAAATCGGTAAACACAGATAAAGGGTAGTTTCTGGTCCATCACAAATTTGCCATCCAAGGGAAGATCCGTAAAAATGCTTTCCCCCTTTTCGAAGGAATGACAAATAGTGGCTATCAGGTTTGGATCAATCATGTACGATCATTTACCAATTTCACTTAAGACTTTCAATACAGGCTTGATGGATGAATTCACCATGTCAGAAATGAGGTTTATGCTTTTCTCATTTCCTTTTCCGGTATGCTCATCCATAAAGAATTTTTTGAATTCAATACTGATGGGGCAGACGGCCATTCCATATCGCTCAAAAAGCCATTTACCGAAATATCCTCCTTTAAATTTGATGTTCTCCCGTACGTCAAGGTTTCGGCCTTCATAGTTGAAAGTTCGGAAGGACTCCACCAATTTATCCACTACAGGTTGCCAATACGCTCGATCCATATTTTGGGTGCCTAGGTTTATTTCCGGATTTTCAGAAGGATTAGCTTCTAGTTCAATCCCATCCCTTCGGTGATTGTAACTGTGTATATCATATACAATGATTTTCCTATTTTGGGAAAGTAATTCATCAAAATAGATTTTGGCAGCTTCGTAAAAATCATCGTAAACTTTTAATGATCTTTCCAAGATTTCGGGGGAAAGTTTAGCCTTCCAGACCTCCAGTCCCCACGCGTCTTCAGGAAGTTGATACACCGCTTTGTCCCTTGGCCTGTTGACATCAGCTTCAAATCGGGAGTGGTGAACAATGATCCGGTTATCCGAAAAATTTGTCCAATTGCCCGTAAAGGGATCTTCCTCTCTTAACCTCTCTGCTTCACCCAAAGCAAATAGATTGTTCAGTTCCTCCCTGACAGTATGTCCGTCATGGATGGCAGTGATCACCAATGGAGAATCACCTTTTCTAAAAGTAAAGTTTTCGTACATCTCAACTTCTTTTCCCCAGAAAGTACCAAAATCCTGCCGTTTAGAGAAATGTAATTTTTTCATCGGGAGCAGGGGGCAGTCCCAATAGCCACATTAAGGAGCAGTGAGCACGTTCCATTTTGCAGTCGGCTGTTTAACGTCATATCGAACGAAGAGAGATATATCATCCGTGTGACCAGTCGGCAATGGTCGAACATCCTCTCCTCAAATCATAATTTTGCTTTTGTGATGAAGTAGCGGATATTAATAATTCATTTTTAAAAAGTTGGGAAGCATTGGGCTAACTTAAAAAACTGGAGAAAGAAATAACTCCTGTCATCAATAGGTAAAAATCCAAAGTGGGTAAAAAAAAACCTCGGAGAGTGCGGATTGAGGATTTTTTTTCTGAAAGGTTTTTATACTAAAATGCGAACTAGACTAAAATGATTGAGATTTTATACTTAAAAGCATAAAATTGTATTTGAAAAACAAAAAATTATATAAAAAATAATTCAAATCTATTTTTTATTCCAAAAATACATTTCACTTTTGAGTTCCAAAAGTCATAATTCATAGCGATGAAA
>JBKJKX010000071.1:0-15918 GCA_046597285.1 Algoriphagus sp.
ATTGGAAACCGAAAATCAATAGGATAAGAATCGGTAAAATGCTTTTTGCTTTGTTTTTCATAGGTTTAGGGCTATTGCTTAAGATCTGGGCAACTATCAAATACAATTTGAATTTTCTAAAAGTAAAAACAAAAGCGCTATTTCAGTTTTCTATCTGAAGTGGAATTCTTTTAGAATAGAGTTTCTTCAAGACTTTGAGTTTTTTTTCAAATCGGGGCTAATCGGAATACATCATGATTCCTTAGAAAAGGGGATTATTCTTCCAGCCTATCTTAATTTATATAATGCGTTCCCAGCTTCTGCGAAACACGGAATATTCAAGTCTTCTCAATTTTTTTGGGATAATCTTTATATTTCATCAAATTCATTCTCAGGTAAATCCCAAAAACCGGATCGATTTGGAATTATAAATAAATCTGCTAACCTATTCATCTTGAAATGAACAAAAGAACTTTTCTTAGAAACTCCTCCCTCTTGGTCGGAGGAGTATTGCTGAATCCAATGCTGTCCTGTTCTCCCAAAAATCCAGATGAAACCATAACCCCCGAACGCTTGAAAAACTGGGCAGAAAATTTCGAATTCAGCACCTCTAATGTCCAATACCCCACTACTGTCGAAGAAGTCCAGGACCTTGTCAAAAAATATGATCATCTCCGGGTTCTAGGATCGCAGCATTCCTTCAATCGAATAGCTGATAGCACCGAAAATCTGATTTCATTTCAACATCTGAATAAGATACTCTTTTTGGATAAAGAGAAAAGTCAGGTCACTGTCGAGGGCGGGATCAAATATGGTGAGCTATCGGGTTACCTGCATGAAAATGGATTTGCCCTACACAACCTCGCTTCACTTCCTCATATTTCAGTTGCCGGCACGATCGCAACAGCTACTCATGGTTCAGGACTTGAAAATGGTAATCTTTCTACAAGCGTTGCTGCTATTGAGTTTGTCAATGCATCGGGCGAACTCGTCACCCTATCCAAAGAAACTGACCCCGATTTTTATGGAGCGGTTGTTGGCTTGGGTGGGCTGGGTCCTGTCACAAAAGTGACCTTGGATCTGTTGCCCACATTTGAAGTAGCACAAGTGGTCTATCTCGATATGCCCATGGAATCTCTGAAGGACAATTTCAAGGAAATCATGGGTGCAGGATACAGTGTGAGCCTTTTCATTGACTGGAAAAGTAATAAGGTTGCTGAGGTCTGGGTGAAAAGTAAAGTTGTCCCGGGTGAGCAATTGATTTTCCCGGAGGAATTTTATCGAGGGAAAAAGGCAACGGTGAAAATGCACCCTGTACCAGAATTGGACCCTGAAAGTTGCTCCGAACAACTTGGAGTTCCGGGACCTTGGTTTGATCGACTGCCACATTTCAAGATGGAATTTCAGCCGAGTGCCGGAAAAGAACTCCAATCAGAATTTTTCGTTCCCCTGGAAAATGGATATGAAGCCATCATGGCGGTAGCGGAAATGTCGGCGCAAATCAATTCCCATCTTTTTATCTCAGAAATAAGAAGCATCAAAGCGGATGAACTCTGGATGAGCACTTGTTATCAGCAGGATTCGATTGCTGTTCACACCACCTGGAAACAGGAAATTCCGGAAGTGATGGCTCTTCTTCCTCAAATGGAAGAGAAGCTAAACCGCTTCAATCCAAGGCCTCATTGGGCAAAATTGTTTACCATTTCACATGAATCTTTGACTTCCCGCTATCCAAAAATCGAGGAATTTAAAGCACTCCTTGCCAAGCATGACCCGAATGGGAAATTCAGAAATGAGTTTTTGGATCAGCATATTTACGGAGTTTGAACGTTGAGCAACACCTGATTCGGGATTTTAAAGTGAAGAATAGAAATGCAAAAGGCGGTCTGATCTGATCTCCTTTTGCATAAATTTTTGAGATTCTCGGAAAGATTGACTGGAAACAAGTACGATTGGCGGTTGATTTAGCTCATAACCAAACTACCTGAGAACTTAAAATTGAAGTTTGACTTTGATCAAAATCCAAATTTTCTCCATTACAAAACCTCCTTTGAAATCTGATTTTGACTTCTACGGAAAGACTTAAAAACATGTCTGGCTATTTTCCGACAGGTTTACCTTTTTAAAGTCAAAGCACTTTTGATTGAAAAAACTCAACTCCAACTATCCCGTTTGTTCCCGGTTCTCTTTACCACTGTACAAAAATGGTTAATCTACCCATCGAGTATTCGGACAAGCCTGTTACTCCTTTTGGAGGGATGAGTTTGATGAAGCGGTTTCTCGACCAGACTGCGATCAAGGCATACCTAAGCACACTTGATTTACCTCAGCCGGGATCCAATCGGGGCTATGATCCAGTTGATATTGTAACTTCTTTTTGGTTGAGTATTTGGACTGGGGCAAGCCGGTATGTCCATTGTGATTGGTTGCGCTATGACACGGTATTGCAGTCTATTTTTGGATTGGATCAGATGCCATCCCAAAGTACCTACAGCCATTTTTTCGGGAAGTTTTCTCAGAAGAGGAACACGGAGGTTTTTCCTGTTCTTCAGCACTGGTTTTTTGACCAGATTGGCGTAGACAATCTTACGGTTGATTTTGACAGTACGGTGATTCCCCGCTACGGAGAGCAGGAAGGAAGTGCCTAAGGATACAATCCCAATAAGCGGGGCAGGAATTCCCATCATCCACTGATGACCTTTGTGGGACAGACCCGGATGGTGGCCAATGCATGTCTCAAGCCTGGCAACACCGCTGACAGTAGCAGCTGTAAGCTGTTCATGCAGGAAACTTTTGATCAGGCTTTGAAAGGCAAAAAAGTAGGACTGGTAAGGGCGGACAGCGGGTTTTATACCGAAGAGTTGCTAAGCTATCTGGAGGAAGAACAGCTTAATTATATCATAGCGGTAAAGATGTACCAAAACGTAAAAACTGAGGTATGGGGACTGGACAACTTGATGGAGCTCACTAAGGGTATCGAGCTGAATGAAATGAGATTTTCTCATGAAAAGGGTAAAAACAGAAGGTATATCGTGGTAAAAAAACAAGTAGATATTCGGCCTAAATCAGGAGGAAAGGAGCTTGGAAGGTAAACCACGCTAATAAGTAGGTATTAAAAATCTCCCTCCCTGTTAAAAAAAGGCCTTGGATGGATGGAATATTCGCTCAAATTCAAAACCTGAGGTCGGAGACAAAAGCCAATGCTAAGCCTGCTTTATAGATTTCGGGATATCGGAACATCAGATTGAGCGTCATCTGACCGCCGCCACTCCAGCCCCAAGTGCCCACCCTGGAGGAATCTATAAAGTCGTAGCTTTTAAGGATTTGGGTTGCAGCATTCATCTGATCGTAAGAGGCCAGAATTCCAATCTGACCATAAATAGATTTACGCCAATCCCGTCCTCTTGGAGCTTTGGTGCCACGATTATCGATGCTGATGACTACATATCCCAATCTGGCCATGTAATGATGCCATAAATCTCCATCGGCCCAGTTGTCCTGAACCGTAGATGAGGCAGGTTCCCCATAGACATAAAATAATAGGGGGTACTTTTTGGCTGGGTCGAAGTCCTTGGGTTTGATCATCCATGCATCTAAAACGACATCGGATAAATCTACTTTGAAAAATTCTTTTGGATTCAGCCCCAATGCTGAATACTTGCCTTTTAATTCTTGGTTTTCTTCCAAAACCCTAACCCTTTCATGTGTGGGCAAGTTGATCAGAGAATAAACGGGAGGAGTGGTTGTGTTTTGAAAAGTATGAATTGCAAATTTTGAATCATTTGAAATTTGATAGGCGTTTTGTCCTGACAGTTCTAAGGGAGTGATTCTCTCTGCCTTCCCAATTTGGTTTAGGGAACTGCGAAAGAGGTAGCGTTGCGTGAAGTTGTCGGGAGAAGCGATGTAATACACATACCCGCTGGCAGGGTCAATAGGGCTAATTCGCTCCACGTCAAATTCCCCTTCAGTGACCAATTCAGTGGATTTTCCATTTCTGGAAACTTTGTATAAATGCAGCCATCCGTCTCTTTCACTAGTCCAGGTGAAATATTTCTCTCCGTCCAGCCAGCGAATGTTGTCATGGATTTCCAAGAAGGCAGAGTCTTCCTCGATTAAGATTTTGGACAACGCCATTGTTTGGATATTTCCGATCCATACGGAGTTGATATTTTGACGCCGATTTAGCTGCTGAACCATCACTTCCTGGGAATTGGGGATAAATTCCATCCTTGCCAGGTAGTTATTTTTGGGATCACCAGGAAAATCAAACCAGTTGGTTTGTCCTCCTTCAATTGAGACTACACCGATTTTGACTGCCGAGAGTTTTTGTCCCACTTTGGGATAAGGCATCGGGATAGGCTTCGAATAGATGGAATCAATGTTGTTGATCAGGTAAAAAGTGCCCACATCTTTGGTGTCAGATTGCCAGTAGGCAATGTTTTTTCCGTCGGGGCTCCACCTGAATCCGTCCCGACATTCCAATTCCTCTTCATATACCCAATCAAAGGTTCCGTTGATGGTAAATTCCCCGCCGTCTGAAGTGATCCGGGTAATTTTTCCCGAACCAAGTGACTCTACAAAGATGTTGTTTTGGCTTACATAGGCCACTTTATTGGCATCTGGCGAAAACTTGGCAAACATCAGCGTAGTGGATGGGATGCCTTTGCCCAACTGGCTCAACTTGCGGGTTTTCAAATCCAATATCCAGTAATCACCTCGGGTATGATAGCGCCAAACTTTCCTGGTATTTGTGAAAATAAGCAGCTTGCTGTTGTCCTCTGACCATTGGTAGTCTGCCACGGTTAGAGGCTTGGTATCTCCTTGTGGTATTAGTTCTTCTGCCGAAACCAAGATAGATCTTGTACCTGAAAGGGCATCATATCGGACAATTTCATCTCCGTCTAGCTTGGGACTTTTTTCTATACTTGAATATCCTTGTCCATCTTTCATCCATCGGATTGGACCAAACCTGTTCTGTATATAAACTCCATTCTTGTAAATGTCGGGTAGGATCAGTTCTGATTGAGAAAACAATTCACCTCCAAATCCAACTAAAAAAATTATTCCAAGTATTGTATTACGCTTCATTCTATGCTGTTGATTATTTATCAAATTAATTTGGATAGTCTAAACTATGGTTTATTTCATGCTTTAATTCAAAATCATGATCAACTTAATTTATAAAGTTAAATGATTAACCCCTCTCCCTATTATGCCATTTTAACCAAATGGTATGGTATATTGACATGAAAGTATGATCAATAAGTAAGGTAATGTTTTACTGTTTGTTGAAAAACTACAAAAAAGGTTAGTTAGGAATCACTCCCTCAAAAAAATCAGCTAATCAACTGGCAATATTCAGAATATTTTTTCTGTATTCGAGTGGTGTCATCCCTGTTACACTTTTAAAGTGTTTATGGAAATTTGACAAATTATTGTAGCCGGAGCTATAGCAGCATTCCGAAGTGTTAAAATCTTTCTCGTATAAGAGTTTGCAGGCATTGGCAATCCTCACTTCTATCAAAAATCTGGAAAAGGTCTTTTGGCTTTTGTATTTGAAAAATCTGCAAAACGCGGTAGGCGACATGTTGACCAAACATGCTACTTGTTTGAGAGTGATTTTTTCATTGTAGTTGTTTCTGATAAAATCAAAAACCATGTTAATCTTCGGGATATTTTCCTGAACGGTGTGAATTGGAATTCCCTGACAGGAAATAAAATCCAACTTATTGTCTTTTGAAATGCATTCCATGATTTCAAGTAGGCAAAGGACTTTTTCAAATGCACTTTTCTCCGGCAATGCATTTAATTTCTGACTTATAAGCCCTTGTTTATCTTCGGAAACCCTGACTCCATATAAAGAAAAGTCAATCAACCTCTTTATGGCATAGGCCTCTGGGATATCTTTCAACAAACATTTCAAAACATCTTGATTAAAAAAGACTGAGATTGCCCTTGCCTTCTTTTGCCCATTATTTAGGAATTCATTCGTACTATTTCTAAACACATGAGGTAAATTTTTACCAAAAAGATAGACCTCACCTTTTTTAAACTTTATGACGCTATCCGAGACGAAAAGCGATCCTCCACCTTCCAGAATCAGGGAAATCTGAAATTCTTCGTGAAAATGAATAGGTTCAAAGAAATTATCTAAATCCCAACACTCTACTCGGATCGTTTCATCTTTAAGCCTTGGCACTTTAAAATGAAGAGGGTGCATGATAGATTAGGTTAATTTTTGATAGTTTAAAATGACTTTAGAAATACAAGATATTGTAATATTAATCTACCATAGTTGGAATTAATAAGCAATTCTCTAAAAGAAGGAAACCTTAAAATGTTAAGATAGTACACAGATTTGTTAATATTCAGTAGTGGGAAAGCCTCAAATCCTTTTAAATTTATTTTTTTTAGTTAAAAGAATAATGCAATGAATTATCCCAGCATTTTTAATGACGTAATCGGACCTGTGATGAGAGGTCCTTCTAGTTCCCATTGTGCAGCTTCCCTTAGAATTGGACGAATTTGCCACGACTTGATGGATGGCAGAATCTCTGAAATCCAAATTGATTTTGATCCCAATGGGTCTTTGGCTACCACTCATAAGGAACAAGGTTCCGATATGGGATTGTTTGGAGGATTTTTGGGTTGGGAAGCATATGACGAACGATTAGTTGATTCTGAAATGCATATTGGAGCGGCTGGGATTCAGGTCAAAATCAGTCTTGTTGACTTGCAGACCGACCATCCAAATACTTACAAAATCACGTTGAAAAATCCATGGGAGACTCACCAAGTAATAGCTATTTCAACCGGTGGGGGAATGATAGAAGTACTAGAAATTGATGGGGTAAAGGTTTCTTTGGCTGGAGGAAGCTTTGTCACCTTGATTTATACCTCCGATCTCCAAAAGTTAAATGGATACCTCCAACAATCCAGCATTTTAGAGGAAGCAGTTATTCATGCTCATGAAGGAAGTTTTATAGCTATTACGTCACAACAATTTTTGGATAAAACACTTCTTGAGGAGCTGAAATCAATTGAGGGAGTATCCCAAATCAAAGAAATAGGACCCGTTTTACCGATACTTTCTGGAAAAAACCCAACAGTTCCATTCATTACCTGTGAGGAGATGATGGAATACAATAAAGATAAAAATTTGAGCTTGTGGGAGTTGGCGGTCCGATACGAAAGTATCCGGGGTAATATTCCTTCCTCGGAAGTGCTATCAAAAATGGACGAGATCCGAATCATTCTCAAAAATGCTGTTGAGACTGGCTTGAAGGGGACAAAATTTGAAGATCGGATTTTGGGTCCTCAATCCGTGAAATTCAAGTCTATGATGGAAGAACGGAAACTCATCAGTGGCGACGTGTTGAATCGGATTATCATGTATGTGTCTGCGATCATGGAGGTGAAAAGCTCAATGGGCGTGATCGTGGCAGCTCCCACCGCCGGATCATGTGGAGCGATGCCAGGAGCTGTTTTGGGTGTGGTGGATTCTTTGGGATTGTCAGATGAAGATGCAGTAAAAGCCTTGATGATTGCCGGTTTGATCGGTGTGTTTATCGCTGCACATTCCACCTTTGCGGCCGAAGTGGGCGGCTGTCAGGCCGAGTGCGGTTCCGGCGCCACTATGGCTGCTGCTGCGATTGTCAGCTTGGCAGGAGGCACCTTAAATCAAAGTATTTCTGCCGCTTCGATGGCTTTGCAGAGTTCCCTGGGAATGATCTGCGATCCTATCGGGAATCGAGTAGAAGCGCCTTGTTTGAACCGAAATGTGATGGCAGCCTCCAATGCCTTGTCCTGTGCAAATATGGCCTTGGCGGATTATGACCATTTGATTCCTTTGGATGAAGTCATTGAAACGATGTATGAGGTGGGAAAAAGTATTCCAAACACCTTGAGATGTACCAATTTGGGAGGACTTTCTATTACCAAGACTGCCAAGGAAATCGAAGCTAGACTTACACAGAAGCATTTTTATAAGAGCTGTTGAGTATTCTTGAATTATAAATTCACAAAAATAACAAGTTGTAATTGTATCTGACCACTGTTCGGATTACACCCATTCCAACGCTAAGACTACACTCATCGCGGAGAACGGAGTGGTTTATAAGACTGTCCTTTTACTTTTTCCGGATCAAAACAAAAATTATACAGATAATCAAAATTAAAATTGTTGGTAATGGACTCGTGCTGGTTAATGCCAACAGGACTATTGAGACCTCCATTCCAGAAAATTGTAAGCCATTGGGGGTTATCAATTTTACAGCGTTCAGCAATCACCGGATTAATTTTATATACAGGTAATTTCAAGGTACTGCCCCCATTTCCCACAAAAACATCAGGATAGTTTTCCAACATTATATCGGGCTGTTTAGTAAAAATCTCTGCTGTTTCCTCAAGTCGGTCTTTATATCTCTCTTTGTTTGTATTTAATACTGATATCCTTTTTTGATACCTCTCATCAGCGTATTTGCGCGCATTGGCCCGTGTAGCATCGGTAAACCATTTTGTGACAGCCTCTTCTTTTTCAATCGCATAGTTTCGTTCTATTGCAGCAGTTATCTGCTCTAGGTATTCTCGTTTGGTTATTTTAATAAAGGGAAAGTCATTTTGGGGATAGAGTAAAAGAGCTATTTCAAACATCCCGTTTTCGTTTCTTGTCACAAAAGCGGGATATTTTATTGTATTTGGGTGAGTAGTTAAACTTTTTATATAGGGATTCTCGTCGCTGTAGCCTTGTTCTTTTAAAGACGGCAGGGTAAAATAATATTGTGTGGGTGTGCAAAGAGCATCTGCGGGAATTCCAACAGGCGCATTAGCCATAATACTCCATTGAATGCCATCGCTGGTTAAAGGCACCATCTTCCCGTTAGCGTTGTATTTTAGCTGCGAATAGGTATTGGCAACAGCCCCATAACTCTGTGGTATTGCTGCGTTGTTTTTATTATACAAACCTAACTTCTCAGAGACCCTTCTTTTTACATCTCCCAAACCCCCTTTTGGGAGGTAGCTTGCCTGCAACCAATTCCCAATAGAATCAGCAATGGATTGTTGTGCAGGAGTGTACAATTTAGCATCAACTTTTAGAGGTTCTCTAACGCCATTAAAATTATAAACCTTCATCCAGCCGAGCACTTTGTCTTCAATGTCCTTGGGGGGAATTTGCTGGGCAATAGACGTTGCTGCATAAAGAAGAAAACATAGAGGAAGTATTATATTTTTCATAAAAAGTAGTTTGGTGTAATTGGTAAGTAATAAAAAGTCTGCAGAAAAATTTAATAGATTTTTCATCTCATAATTGCTATACTAGTTTTGCTTCTTGATATCCATTTAACCTTAAAAGATTTGACCATCTAGAGCATTTTTCTGTTTAAAAACTCCCAAGTACCATTTTCAAATAGCACTTGAAAATACAGCTGATTTACTTATTCTTCAAGATTTAGATTCAGAAAGTACAGAAGATGTAAGGATTTATCAGATTTGCGAGAAGGGCTCTTTAATTAAGACCTTCGCCCATCCAACGCCAAACAATATCGCCATATTGATATTTGTTTTCTTTCAATGCTTTAGAACTTCCCTTTAATTCCCCCTCCTTGTTCTTGGTCGATTTGAGTTCCGTCAAGGAATATTCATCATTTTCATAGTCGTAGCTGATTCCGTCATCGTTGTAGAGTAGGTAGGAATTTTCCTTTGATCCATACTGTCTGACTTCTAGCGTTTGATTCAGGTTGCTTTTGTCAAGAGTGGATAACATGGGAATGATGCCGCCATCTTTTACAAAAAGTGGAATTTCTTCGAGTTTTGTCTTGATGGTAATAGTCTCACCATTGCCTGCATAATCCCCGGTATAGAAATCATACCAATTCCCTTTTGGAAGCACTACTTTACGCTCTTTTTCGCCGGTAAATACGGGAGCAACCAATATGGAAGGTCCCATCATGTATTGATCGGTGACTTCCAGTCTGATTTGCTCGGCGTATGGATTGATCGCATCATCCAGCTCGCCACCGGATAAAATTTCCTCAGCATCGAATCCGCTCTCCAATACCATCGCTCTGAAGGGTGGAATGCCTTTTTGATTGTATTCATAAAATGCAGTATAGAGGTAGGGCAGAAGTTTCATCCTGAGCTCAATCGTATTTCTGACTAAGTCTGTTACTTCAGGGAAACTCCAGGGTTTTTTGCCAGATGACCAGGCATTGAGCATCATGAGCGGAGAAAAACTGACCGTTTGGAATCTGCGAATCCACTCTTCGGCGGAATCAGCACTCCGAATTTCAGGAGTCCATAAAAGTCCGGACATGGATGAGTTAGCCAATGCTGTCACATAGCCTTTGTGGTCATAATGATCGCTGTAGAGCACAAAATTGTGATTACTTGCCCCTATATAAGCCGATCTGATCAGATTGTAAGTTCTCTGATTTTGCTGCTTAAAATGACGATCAAACATATCCATCATCATCATTCCATAGAGTTGTCGGATTTCCACGGCATCATTTCCTGAAGGAAACGTGGCATGATCGGGCCATAACCAAACGTCATATCCATCCACTTCATCGAATTTATACCCACTTATACCAATGTCTAAATGATTCTTTTGGTGATGTTTCAGCAGCACTTGTTGGGCTGCCGGAATCGTATAGTCAGGCACTTCCCCTAGCCAGACTGTATGACTACCGGTAAAGGGACTGATGTCTTTGTACATGGTCGAAATCGGTGCGACATATGGGTTCTCCCATAGATTTACTTTTATGCCTTTTTGATCCAAAGTCCGGACAAAATTTTCAGGGTTTGGGAATCGGGTACTATCCCAATCGAAAGAACAGGGGTAGGCAAAACTTTGCCAGCCTGGCTCAAGACCTATGACATCCAAAGGAAAATCGTTGTCTTCAAAATCCTGTATTTCTTTCAATACATCGGCATCACTACTTTCTGTATGCATTCTATGCCAAAATCCCAGACCCCATTTAGGAGGGATGACTCCGCCTCCAAAAAACAGATTGTAGCGTTGGACTACTTCGAGGGTTGTCTGCCCGGTAAAGACAAATATTTCTATTCCTCCACCTTCAACACTTGCTTCAACCGCATCAGACAAGGGGCGAGCTGACCAATTTTTCCCTGTTGTCCGGTCTATGAATTCGGGGAGGGCGCTGTCCTTTCTATTACCGACACCCACATGTACTTTTACCCGCTTTGAAGAATTAATCAAGACGCCATATCCTTCGCTGGAAACATAAAAAGGCACCGGTGCATGCGTGTATCCTTTGATTCCGCCATAGTGATCTACTTTTAGAGAATAGACCTCGCTGCGTCTGTTGATCCCTTCAAACTCTAGCCCTAAGCCGTAGATTTGTTCTGTTGCTTTCAGGGGCAATCTTACACTTGCCCGATTTGGAGTAAGAAGGCTTCGACTGGCATCCTGGGCAAATGGAAATGGAGTATCTCCCAGTTGGATGATCGCATCCGTTTTGGGTTCATTGGCATAATCCATGGGATTTAATCCCATCTCTCCGAAACTTGCCTTCCAAATCCCAGGCATTACCTTTTCCCATTTCAACTCCTCCATCTCTGAAATGAGAGTGGTTTGTGCGTATCCGTTCGAACAAACCAGGATAAGTAGCGACAATAAAAGTTGAGACTTAAAACGGTACTTTCTCGATGTTACATTCATAATCAGGGTTCAGTAAATTTCAAATTCATCCCGAAGGATCAAATTTCATTTTCAATATAAATCAATTGATTCACATATGTGGTCGCCCAAAGGCGCTCGCGTTTTATGAGCGTAGCCTCATCAGCAATCTTCCCCCAAGTGACTGTCAATCAGTTGATCATAACTTGCATTAAGAAAGGCCGTGAGTGGCGACACATAAGGCGGTGAAAAGGTCGAAAACTTCCAAGAAAAACTAAAGTCGTCTCCAGACCGCTGTCAGCAAAAAACATGGCGTTAGATGCGTTGGGCAGCATTGCTTTAGTCCTTGAAGATTAGATTTTGAGTTGGAAAAGATGGAATTCACTACTGCTTCACCGTGAAATTCTTCTCATTGGTAGTCTCGCCCTGTCCGCTGTAAACCGCCACTTTTGGGTAGGGATAGACCGGTCGGGTCATAGTTGCGTTGCTTGCTTCAAACTTTGTAAGAACCACCCGTTCCGGCGCGTTGTCTTTTTCCACCCAGTCACTGATCAACTTCACCCAATCCACCTGATCTGGCCCAGTACCTCCCGCACAATGGAGCACACCCGGCAACATAAACAGGCGAATGTAGGACGGTAGCTCTTGATCCACCTGCAGCGCCTTGTCATAATGCTGAATTGTCGAATAGGCCGAAATGGCGGGATCGTCCCATCCATGATAGAGGATCATTTTACCTTTTGAATTCTTCAGACCGCTGTAGTCGGTTTTGGTCGCATCTAGGAAGGAAGACGCAAAGGCAGTCTCTTCAAAGAAGTTTTTGAAATCATAGGCACTGTAATCCCAAGAAGAATCGTTGTAAATCAGGTACTTGAACACGTTCGTTCCAAACATATAATGCAAGCTCGGCGTACCTTCCAAATAGGGACTTGCTCCCGTAATCCAGAGATCCCAACCTGCATCCTCGCCCTCCAATCCCAAAGGAAATCCGGGGTAAACTTCTTTGTTATCGACCATCAAAGGGCTATAAACTGATTTGATAGCTTCCAGCTGCTCTTGCGTGAAGCAGTCGGCATCCGCAGTGTTGTTGGGGCACATCGGAAGCATTCCAAAATCAAATGAGCAGGCTCTTGGGTCATTCAAAATCGAATCCTCCAAGCCGTCCAAGTCGTCGCATTGCTGGAAGACCTTCGCTTGCAACAGTTTGAGATTGTCTTTGGTGACAACGGTCTTGCTCAGGTCATTGGGATCTGGATACATGTGTTGGCTGGTCTGCACGAACTTGGCGCCCAAAGCGGGCCAACTGAAAGCCGGAGCACCGGCTACGATGCCATTAAAATCGTCAGGATAAACCTGTGCCTCCATCATGGCCTGCCCTCCGCCTCGCGAGCATCCAATGAAATAGGAAAATGCCGGATAATCGCAGTAATGGGAATTGATGATATACTTGGATACAACTGCCGTGCGATGGACGGCTAATCGACCGAAATTGAGCTGCCTTTCCATATTGTTGAGCGCCCATGCCGCGCCATCTCCGTTATCCTCATGGCCGGTGTCGGTGCCCACGATGGCGTAGCCTTCATTGAGGTAGGGGATCAAATTATTTTGAATTGCTCCCGCGAAACCTCCATTTCCTGACATCAGAAACCGACCGTTCCACTCCTCAGGCATGAAAAGTTCAAAAGTAATTTCCTTGCTGATCTTTCCCAGTACCCGACAAAATGCCTGCTTTACCAGAACTTGTTCCATCCAACCTTCGTCGCCTTGAATAGTCTCATTGGCTAGGGTTTTGACTTCCAAAATAGTCACATCCGGAAGCCGAAGGTCTTTCAATTGCTCACAAGGAACACAGGATTTATTGGTTGAAGCGGTCTGACCGAAGACAGCCAAAGAGGACAATCCAAAGATAACTGCAAAAAGGAAAAGTGAGATTTTCATGGCTAGAGAGTTATTTGTTTAAAAAAACCAAAACCCAACACAACTGACTGAATTTAAAACACTTTATCGAGATTTCAATCCCGCGTAAATTGACAGCGACACGTAAAATCGGATTCTAGATTTAGTCCAAAAAATAGTTCAAGATCTCTGATGCGATTACTTGATGACCCTTCTCATTGGGATGATTGACTTGTGACATATAGTCCGTAACACAGGTGCAACTTTCATTCAGTGCTTGAAATTGGCCGTAGCTATCTACCAAACCCACCTTGTATTTTTCGGAAAGGCCGATGATTTGGTTCCTGTGTTGAGCCAATTCGTTATTTGGGTCGGCAAAATCTACTTTCAGATTAGGGGAAGGAGTCAGAAGAATCACCTTAACCTGCTCTTTGAGCGCCTTTTTAATCATTTTCTCCCAGGCCTTTTCAGACTCCTCAAGACCTGCCCTACGATCATTCAGCGCATAGTCAATAAACAAGACATCAGGCTGATGCTTGAGCACGTCGTCTTTGAACCTCTTTTCTCCGCTCGTGGAGTTCTCCCCGCCAATGGACGTATTGATTACATTGATGACTGCATACGGATACTTCTCCTTGAGTTGCTTCAAAACCAAGTAAGGGTATGCATGAAGGGTGTTTACGTCAGGAGTTTTGAAATATCCCGCAGGCACGCTATGACCATGAAAAACCAGATTGATCGTCCTATTCTTTGGCCATTCCTTTTTCAGTTCAAGCTTTATCTCGCTAAGATATTCTGAAGTAAAGCCGGGTGAATTTTCGAAGAATTCCTTGTATCGATTCGGTGTGTAAGATGAAATAAGTCCAAGGAGGAATATCCATGGTATGGTTGAGGCGAAGATCGATTTCATCTTTTAGGAGTAAAAGTGGTTTCTTTTTTAGAGGATGGTATTGGTTCATAAGAACGCGCTATTGACTGTTGACAGTCGTCAGTGGACCATTTTTTCACTCCGACTTCCCCAACTGATGAATGGTATTCTGGATTAATCCGGATTGGGATTTTCCGTTGTCATCCTTGATTTGGTATTGAATTTCCATGCCCCAAGTTGGTTTGATTTCAGGTATAGTGAGTAGGATCGATTTTTTGTCTTTACCCAAAACTGCTTTGATGACTTTCAAGGTTTCCTCATTGTAGTGCTTTGATCCATACTTTCTAGATCGCAAAAGATCCCAAGTTTTCACCGTGTAATTAGAAGTTTGATTGACACTAGCTTGATCGAGTTCATCTGTAAAGTTCAACTCGATTCCTTTTGCAGTTGCCTTAATTCCAACCGGTATGATCATCGGTTGATCTACTTTCCGGATTCTATATAATCCTCCCAATTGAGGCTGTGTGGAACCCCAAGCCGACAAGCCGCAGAGGTACAATTGTTCATCGCCGGGATTGAATCGGCCCCGCATCACGCCTGTTGAAAATCTCGGGATTGGCAACTCAAAAATACCTCCCTGCACTTGTTTCCCTATTTTTTCAAATGGAACAACAAAGATTTTTCCATAGCCATAGGAGAAGTTGAGTAGTTTTCCGTCCAGCGCTCCCCACTTTTTACTATCCACCCAAAGGAGTTCGGAGGGGGATTGGTCGCGCTCCCTGTCTACCCAAACCAAGGGCAGTTCCATTCCTTTTTCTGTGCTGTCAGGTGGAGGATTGTACGAAAACATATTTCCATAGAAACCTCCTTTTTTCACCCAATTGATCCGATTCATCGGGTTCCAGTGACCTTCTTGGTCAGTGACGATAAACGTGCCGTCGGGATTGATACATACCCCGTTTGCCGCTCTGAAACCTGTGGCGATGATATCGGTTTTTTGTCCATCCTTGCTCACTTTGATCAAAGTTCCATGCTGTGGGATCAACGCCTCTCTGGCATGTCGGGCACTTTTGGCGTAATAGAAATTCCCCTCATCATCGGTCTGAAGTCCCATGGCAAACTCATGGAAGTGATCCGTGACCTGATGGTCATTGTTGAAGCTTTCGTAAAAGTCCGTTTCCTTGTCCCCGTTAAAATCGTGGAGGCGGACCAGCTGATCTCTGCTGGTGACGAAAATCTCCTCATTGACCACTTTGATTCCCAAAGGCTGAAACAAGCCTGAAGCGATGCGTTGCCAGGTGAGTTTTCCGGAATCTTTGGTAAAGCCTTCCACCAGCCAAACGTCTCCATCGGTCGAGCAAATCACCCCTTTGTTGGGATCTTTGAAAAAGTCCAGACCACTTAATCTGAATTGATTTTTCCATGGGCTGTCAAAAGGCGGGTTCAAAATATCCACCTGAAAAGGGCCTTCCTGCTCACCCTTCTGGATTTCTGTGGTCAGTTTTTGAGGATATCTGGCAGGCCCTCCTTTGATCAA
>JBKJKX010000076.1:0-5414 GCA_046597285.1 Algoriphagus sp.
CTTTTTGCCGAAGGTAAAATCACGAAAGAGACTTATATCGTTTGCAATGGTTTCAAAAGAGAACTCTACAAGCAATACGTCAGCGAATTGCTGAATGATGGATTTGTGAATTGTGTGCCGATTTTGGATAACCTGGGAGAGATCGATTACTACCTTGAGCATGTAAAAGTACCCTTCCAGGTTGGGATCCGAATCGCTTCCGATGAAGAACCCAAGTTTGGTTTCTATACTTCCCGACTCGGCGTGCGGTACAATGATATTATCAACTTATACGAGGAGAAAATCAAGGATCATTCGCTTGTCAGTCTAAAAATGCTCCATTTTTTCATCAATTCCGGCATCAAGGACACCGCCTATTATTGGTCTGAACTGACTCGGTTTATCCAAAAATATGTGGATCTGAAGAAAATTGCACCTGCACTCGATACGATGGATATCGGTGGAGGTTGGCCAATCAAAACCAACGTATTCTTCGATTACGATTACCAATACATGGCTGATCAGATCGTTAAAAACATCAAGTGGATGTGTGGCAAAAACAACACCGACGAGCCAAATATTTTCACTGAGTTTGGAAGCTACACTGTAGGTGAAAGCGGTGCTGTTTTGTACTCGATTCTTGATGAAAAGCTACAAAATGACAAAGAGCTTTGGTATATGATTGACGGGTCATTTATCACGCAACTGCCAGATAGCTGGGGTCTGAATCAGAAATACATCATGCTTGCTGTCAACAACTGGGATGAAACCTATCAAAGCATTTCCCTTGGAGGTTTGACATGCGACAGCATGGATTATTACAATTCAGAAGCGCACCAATTCAATATTTACCTTCCGAAAATTGAGCAAGGTCGCAAGCAATACATTGGGTTTTTCCATACAGGAGCGTATCAAGAATCCTTGGGCGGGTATGGTGGAATCCAACATTGCCTGATTCCGGCACCAAAACACGTACTGATTGATCGAGATGAAAATGGAGAAGTCACACATCGACTCTTTGCAAAAGACCAAACTCAGGAAAGTATGCTGAAGATATTGGGCTACAATCAATAAGAAAAAACCGCTGAAAGGCGGTTTTTTTATTTTTTAGAGGATTTAAATCGAATTTATCAAACTCATTTTTTCGGCTTAGGAATAATTCAATTTTATTATTGAACCGTGATGTGGTAGCAGCTTTGCTTTCTCTCTTTGATAAAAAATATTTTATTGGCTGCCTGAAGATCATTAAGCACTGATTCCAGATTCTTTTGGGCATTCCTGTCCGAGCCTTTTTTTCCATTGAATCTTATGTAAGAGATATCAAATGAGACCCCATAGGAGTGTGAACTTATGCCAGCGGTCGCATTTCTATTTCTCTTTCTTAGTTTCGTTTGTTGTTCAGGCGTTCGGGTCACAGAGGTTATAGTGAAGAAACTCTCATCCTTGGATAATGCTTGAAAAGTTTGACCGATTTCCTCCAAGATCATTTTTGAGCGGGGTGTTACGTAAGGGTAGCTATGAGTGAGCTTTTCCACCTGATAGCCTTTGCCTTGACTCACTAGGATTAACTTTTTTTCTTGAATGAGTTGCCCAAAGTGTTCCTCACTTTCAATCAATCCAAAACCATTATTTTCTCCAGCGACAAGATGGTTGTCGTATTCTTTGGTGATTTCTCGTTTTGGAATTGCAATTGCTGGGTCAGGAATGGGTACTTCAATGATGATGGGTTGGAATTGCGCAAGTGATTTAGGTGCAACAGTGGTAGTGGAAAGTGCGGAATAGGTTTCTTTTAATTGCTTTTTGATAGCGGGAAGAATCTCTTCTGATGCCAACGCTGCTATTGAAAAAAGCACAAAAATAGTGGCAAGAAGAATCAGAGGGATATTTTTCATTGATAAAGAAATAGGATGGTTTTTTATTGGGTTTCTTTTTTGAATCGGGTGATTTAAAAAAAGGAACCTCTGCAAACATTAATCCAGAAATGGGGCTACTTGCCAAGTTTTTAAGATAAAATGAATTTATTCTGAAATTTATGTAAAGTTTTTCGCAGCCTTTTTGGACGCCTGCTAGGAAAAGTCAACGATAGAAAAATATTGAATTGAAATAAATGTTAGGCTCACTTTCTAGTAAACATCTTTTAAAATTGCTCGTTCGACTTAGTTGAACATCGCCAATGAAAGCTTCTTCAGCAACTAAACGGTTTCCTTTTTTTGTCTATCTATTCCTTCCCGTGAGCTTGATAGCTCAAGTTGAATTCCGAGGAAGAGTTTTAGATTCAACCACCCAATCTGGGGTTTCCCATGCTTCAGTTTTCCTCGCCGGATCGACCATTGAAATCAGCACGGATGACAACGGTTTTTTTCACTCTTAATTCCGGATGGAAATTATGAGGTGATGGTAAGACTTGTCGGTTATACGCCAAAGATATTTAGTCTTTCGACTCTGGAAATAAACCCAGATGGATATGTAGTTTATCTCAAACCATCGTACGGAGAATTAGATTTTCTAGAAGTTGAGGAACAGCGTGATCCTATTTGGTATGAGAACCTCAATCTTTTTAAACAATACTTTCTTGGGAACACCAAAAATGGAAAAGAAACATGAATCTTAAATCAACAGATCCTCAGGCTGGATTCGGAATCAGTTCCTCTTACTCTCCAAGTAAAGACTATTGATGTCCTTCAGATAGAAAACCCTAATCTCGGTTACCGGGTAGAATACTTGCTCTAGGAATTTACTTACTCCCCTAAAAAAGGAACCTTTTTCTATAGTGGCTACTCCCGCTTTATCCCCGACAGTACTTTGAAGCGATCCAAAGGAAAGCGAATTGATTCAAACAGAAAACGAGCCTATCTTGGTTCTATGCAACATCTTATCAAGAGTCTGTATGATGGAACTGCAGAGGATGAAGGTTTTGAGTTTAGATCCATCGAAAGGATTAAAAATCCAGGAAGACCCGACCAAAGCCTGATCGATGGAGCAAAAATTCGATTTGCTCAATCCATCAATCTTGAAGAAAAGGATTCCCTAAACAGAAACTTCTTGAGAAAAGAAAGAATTTATCCATTCGTGGATATACTGAAGAACAACTTGGTTCCCGTTGTTAATTTGGTAAGGATCGATAAAAAGGGACGAAAATTCCTCAATTTTGAAGATTTACTCCATGTAACTTTTACTAAAAAAATGGAAACTGATGAATATCTCAACCAGTTTCCACCCAAAAAACCAAGCTGGCAACAGTCCATTCTCAGACTTGGCAATCAAGAAATCGAAATTTTCCATAACGGAACCTACGGAGACCGATCAGGAATATTTCTTGAGGGCTACCTCGGCTGGGAAAAGGTTGGAGATTTATTGCCACTAGATTATTCATATAAAAGCCAGTATTAGCACATTCAACATATTAAAGCTTTAAATCAACACCTAAAACTTATGCTTTTGAGATATTTGCTTATCAATTTGTAGTTTAAATGATCCAAAAAATAATCCTTTTGAAGAATCTAATTATTACATTTTTGCTGTCGCTATTTCTCAGTTCAGTTTGCTTTGCCCAAATCATAACAGGTAAAGTAACCGATGCAAAAACAGGAGAGCCACTATCGTTTACGAATGTTTTCTTGAACAATACCACCATTGGAAATACAACTGATATAAAAGGTGTGTTTACAATCACGGGTGACTTACCAAAGAGTCTTGAGTTAGTGGCTTCTTTTGTAGGCTATGTGACGAGTTCGCAACAGGTTTCATTTTCGGGAAATAGTCAACTTACCGTCAATTTCAAACTGGAACCTCTTGAATCGATGCTCAGTGAAGTTCAATTGGAATCTCGAATTGACAAGAAATGGGAGCGAAACCTCAAACGATTTAAGGAGGTTTTTTTGGCGTTACCAGATGATCCTTTTGCGAAGCAACTTGAAATCACGAATCCTTGGGTTCTGGACTTCGAAGATGTCAAAGGAGAAAAAGGCCCCAATTATGTCCATGCATTTGCGCAGCAAGCTCTTGAGATTGAAAATGCTGCACTTGGCTACCAAATCGAATACAACCTTCAGGATTATCGGCTGTACAAAACCGGAGCCCGCTATTATGGTTTTGTTCACTATACTCCAAAGGCTGCAGCAGACTCGGTTGAGTTGACAACCTGGACGAATAATAAAGAAACGAGTTACCAAGGTTCGACCCGGCATTTGCTAAAATCACTTTTACTCAGCCTTGTTTCCGAGCAGGGGTTCAGCCTTTTTACAGTCAATCCGGCACCGATGGATCGGATTCGAACCAATAGTTTTAATGTTGAATTAGGACAATCTATCGAACCACTTTCTCAGGATTCCATCCGCAGAATTCCTCTGGCCAACGGAAATTTCAGAGTTATCTGGCCGGGAAGAGTAGAGGTGCATTTCCAAAATAAATCATGGCTGAATTGGTATTACCTTGATGTCTATAATCCGATCAGCTGGATTACGGCTCCTCAAGGTTACTTCGATGTTGATCGCAACGGAATCCCAATCAATCCAATCCAATTGGTTTTGTCTGGCTATATGGGAAGGCAACGAGCCGGGAGATTCCTCCCCAACGACTATGTTTCCACCGGATTGATGCAGTATTACTTTGCTGAAGTGGATAGCAATCAACGGGTTTTTGCCCGATGGAATAACTTGAGAGAAAAGCCTTATCTGACCACAAATAAATCTTATTACTATCCCGGTGAAACAGTCTGGCTGGGAGGAAAAATGCTTTACCAAAACCGATTGCTGGCGGATTCCCTGAGTCGTGTGCTGTACGTAGATGTGATGAATAGCAAGACAGAACTGATTCAAAGCGAGATTTTTCCGATCATGGATGGGAAAGTTCAGGGTGGATTTGTCTTGCCTGATTCCTTGAATTCCGGAGATTATTTTATCCGGGCCTATACCCAATGGATGCGAAACTACCCGGACCGGGATTTCTTTCTTAGGCCTTTGCCGATCTTGAAAAAAGGGGAATGGGTCGAGCCAACTGAACTAACCCAAAACAATTTCTTTGGGGATTTGGAAATCGAACTGGATCATAACAGCCTGAAAACAGGATCAGTGACGGAAACTGAAATCAACCTGACATTCCTGGATGAGACAGGAGAATTGACCAATGCAGAATTCACAATTTCGGTGACGGATGCTGAATTGGCAACTCCGATCAAAGGTGTCCCAACACTACCTGAAGCCATGGATTGGCTGGATGAGAAAGGCAATCAGCCCGCTTATCAGGCTTCAGATTTCCCGATAGAGTATGGGATTTCGGTCGAAGGGAAATTTGAAAGGGACAAGCGAAACCAACTTCTGATCAATCCAATTACGATTGTTCGGGATGATCTGGCAGATTATGGAATTGTCAGTACGGATTCTTCCGGATACTTCCGGGCATCAGGTTTGTCTTTTACCGATTCGGCAACGATCGCT